>CANQOT010000005.1 GCA_947625555.1 uncultured Clostridia bacterium
CCCCCCCCCCCCCCCCCCCCTGTCAAGAGTTTTTGCGAAAATTTTTTGGATTTTTATAAAAATTTTTTTGGGGGGCGGGGGTGGGGGGGCTGTTAGGGGGAAAAAATTATGGGAAATAGAAACCCTCTCCTTGGGGAGAGGGATCGAAGGGTGTGGGGTGTTCGGAATGCCGACATTATTATATTGTATGGTGAGTAACCCCCACCTCAGCCTCGGCTTCGCCTCGACAGCTCCTCCCCAAGGAGGAGCTTTTTTCGGACTGCGTTTTAGGGGATACACTCGCCCCTTTCAGGGGCTCGGTATGACAGCGCGGGACAAGATCAACCCCCACCACCCGCTACGCGGGAGCCGCCCCCTTCAAAGGGGGCAGCTCTTCGGACTTCGTATTAGGGGATCCACTCGGCTCTGCGAGCCTCGGGATGACGCGGTTACCCTGCGCGGGGCGGAATGAGGGCGGGGCGAGCTATAATTCCGTCATGTTGAGCCGCGCGGTACGCGCGTGTCGAAACATATCCTTATTATATTAAGGTCTTTCCTCGACTACGCTCGGAATGACGTAATTAGAATGTCACCCCACCCCCCTTACCCCCCTCCCATGGAGGGGGCAAAGATTCACTCGGGGCGCTGCCCCTACTTCGTCGCTACGCTCCTCGTGCCGCGCTTAGTAGACAATAGTGCGCGCGGGGCGGAATGAGGAAAGGCTTCCCCCGTAGACGGGGGAAGCCTTGCGGACTGCGTACTTCGGGATCCTTCGCTTCGCTCAGGATGACGCGGGAGGGTCCTTCTTTTCGTGTTTGGAATGGCACAGGTGGCAACCTGCACAACAGCCGTTGCAACCGTCGCACGAGCTCTTTCCTTGCAGCTTGCGCCGTATGGAAAAGGCCGCGACGGCGACGACGAAGCCCGCCGCGGCAATGATGATGAGGATCTCCCACCAAGTCATAGTTTGTTCTCCTTATCGTCCGAGGAGATCGCCGCCTCTTCGAGGGGGGCGCCTTCGGACATGGGTACCTCGTTCTTCTTCACGGGGTGCTTTTTATTCCAGAACACGATGCCCGTGATCCCTGCCGCGACGACGGCGAGGATGGGGAACAGCGTCCACCACCAACTGCCGATGAGATAGATCGCCGCGGAGACAAAATACGAGGTCGCCACCCAGAAGAGCAGGGTCCATTTGAACTTGCCCTTGGGGAGTTCCGCCCGCGCCGTGGCGCAAGCCGCGAAGCAGGGAATGGTGAGCATATTGAAGGCGATGAAGGCGAGGAGGGCGGGAATGGTGATGCCCGTCTGCCCCATCAGGGTGATGACTTCGCTGACGCCCTCTTCGGTCGCCTCAAATCCCGCCACAAGGCAGGCGGCGAGGGTGGAGAAGGTCGCGATGACGTTTTCCTTCGCGATGAGCCCCGTGATGGCGGCGACGGCGAACACCCAACCTGCCGCTCTTCCGAGCTGCGAGCCGAAGCCGAGCGGGGTGAAGATGGGCTGGATGAGCTTGCCGATGCTCGCGAGAATGCTGATATCCATCTGTTCGTCGGCAAGATAGCGCCAATCCCACGAGAAGTGCGAGAGGAACCAGATGACGATGGTCGATGCGAGGATGATGGTGAACGCCTTCTTCACGAAGTGTTTGAGCTTATCCCAGAGGTGGATCATGAGCCCCTTGAAGAGTGGCCGATGATAGGGCGGGAGCTCCATGATGAAGGGCGGCACTTCGCCGCGCATCGTCGTTGCGCGCATCAGGATGACGGTCGAGAGCGCGACGATGATGCCCAAAAGGTACATGGCGAGCACGATGAGTTCAACCAAGGGTGCGTCCGCCGCCCCCAAAATTCCCCCTGCGATGGCCGTCAGAATGGGCAGTTTCGCCCCGCAGGAGAAGAAGGGAATGACGCGCACCGTACTCGTTCGCTCGTTGTCGTCGGCGAGCGTCCGCGTGTTGATCATAGCGGGAATGGAGCACCCGAAGCCCATGATCATGGGCATGAACGCCCTGCCCGAGAGGCCGAAGCGGCGGAAGATCCTATCCATGATGAAGGCGATTCGCGCCATGTAGCCCGAATCCTCCAAGATGGAGAAGAACATGAAGAGAACGAGGATCTGCGGGATAAAGCTCATCACTGCGGCGAGCCCTTCCCAAACACCGCTCACGATGAGGCCGCCCACCCAAGCGGGTGCGCCCGCACAGGCGGCGTCGAGCCCCATGCCGACGAGCCCCGTGAGCCAGCCCATGATATTCTGCAAGATGACGCCCGGGGAGAATACCGCGCCGTCGTAGAAGCAGGCGAGGAGCTGTACCCCGACGTTCTCGGTATTGAGCCCGAGCTCTTTGAGGGTGGGAAGGGGCGTGCCCGCGAGCTTCGCAAAGCCGCCGATGTAGAAGAGATCTTCGGCAAACGTCAAATGGAAGATGGCGAAGAGGATGACGATGAAGATGGGAATGCCCCATACCTTGTGCGTCAGAATTTTATCCGCCCTATCCGAGCGCGAGAGCTTTTCGCCCGATTCGTTCCCCTTTTTATATGCCGAGGAATAATTTGCCGCGATGTATTTGTATCTTGCGTCGGCGACGACGGCTTCGAGGTCGCTCCCGAAGGTATCGTCCTCGAACGTCGCCTTAAATTCGTCCACCATTTTGACGAGTTCGGGGTGCATCTTCACTTCGATCTCGTCCATCTCGGCGAGCTTGACGGCGTGGAAGAGCGGGGCATCCACCTTTGCGCCCTTCAAGGCGATCGTCACGTCGCGCACGAGGTGGGCAAGGGGGGAATCGTGCAGAATGCTCACCCCGCCGCGGGGCTCTTTCGCCGTGGAAATGGCCCTATCCATGAGCTCCTTGATGCCCGTTCCGCGCAGGGCGGAGATGGCGACGACGGGCACGCCGATCTTCTTTTCGAGTTCCTTCGCGTCGAGCTCGTCGCCGCTTCTCTCGACGGTGTCCATCATGTTGAGCGCGATGACGATGGGGACGTCGATCTCCATGAGCTGGGTCGTGAGATAGAGGTTGCGCTCCAAATTGGTCGCATCGACGATGTTGATAACGCACGCGGGCTTTTCGTCGAGAATAAAGTTGCGGGAGATGACCTCTTCGGGCGTGTAGGGCGAGAGCGAATAGATGCCGGGAAGATCGACGATCTTTACGGGCTCTTCGCCGCGCTTGTACGTCCCCTCGCGCTTATCCACCGTGACGCCCGGCCAGTTGCCGACGTACGCCGTGGACCCCGTGAGAAGGTTGAAAAGCGTCGTTTTGCCGCAGTTGGGGTTGCCCGCCAAAGCGAATTTCATCATTTTTTCACCTCCATTGTGACGAGCTCGGCCTCCGTCTTGCGAAGGGTGAGCTCATAGCCGCGGATGGTGACTTCCAGCGGGTCGCCGAGGGGGGCCTTCTTGCGGAGAAGAATTTCCGCACCGGGCGTGACGCCCATATCGAAGAGCCTCCTGCGCAGTCTCCCCTCGCCCGAGACGGTCTTGACGACCCCCTTCTCGCCGATGGAGAACTCGGAAAGCAGCTTTTGCTTTACCATGTGATTTTTGTATACCTCCGAAATACTTTTATGATGTGATGATGAATGTGATGACCTGCGTCAATGGATGCGGGGGCACTGTTCCCCCGCACTCCCGCGCGAAAACTACGCCACGTAGATGTGTGCGGCGACGTTCCGATCGAGAGCCAAACGGCCCTCCTTTACGCGGCAGACGGTGCTCCCCCCGCTCGCGGAAAGGACGGTGACCGTCCCCCCTTCGAGCACGCCTAAATTGGAGAGATGCTTTTTCGTCTTTTCGTCGAGGACGATCTTGACGATCTTGACTTCCTGCCCCAAGGGCGCAAGGATAAGCGGCATGTTTTGCTCCTTCGTCCGCCCGCTCCCCTTCGGAGTTCGCAATGGCGAACTTATCTCGATAAAATTTGTTCGCTATTGCTAACTCACTTTCGGAAAATGAGTTCGCATTTGCGAACTACATGTTAGATTTTATCATGGAAGAGGCGGACTGTCAACTGTTTTTCGGCAAATTTTCCAAATTTTTTTGCAAAAAAATAAAGGGGCGAGAGCGTCAATTCTCCACCCCTTTTTCCATATTATAATAGGTTAAAGTTTTTCCGCTTCCTCGACATAGAGCGCGGCGGAGGCATCGGACGGCATGCGAAGGTCCGAGCGGGGCGAGAGCGAAACGGAGCCCACCTTCACGCCGTCGGGCACGCAGTTGCGCTTGAATTGCTGGGCAAAGAACCGCTTGTAGAACGCGACGAGCCACTTCTTCAAGACCTCGCGGGGATATTTTTCCCCGAAGGCGCGCTCGGCGAGGTAGAGCGTCTTGGCGGGCCCGTCGCCGCGGCGCAAAAATTCGTAGAGGTAGAAGTCGTTGAGCTCGTAGGGCCCGATGAGGTCTTCCGTCTTTTGGGCGATGTTGCCCCCCTCGTCGGGAGGAAGGAGCTCGGGAGAGATCTCGGTGGAAAGGACGCTTTTCAAGACGATCTCTGCCCTGCCGCCCAGCCGCTTTGCTTCGGCGAGGACGAGGTGGCGCACGAGCGTCTTGGGAACGGAGCTATTCACGGCGTACATGCTCATATGGTCGCCGTTATAGGTGCACCAGCCGAGGGCAAGTTCGCTCAGGTCCCCCGTGCCGACGACGAGGCCGTTTTCCTCGTTGCAAATGTCCATGAGGACCATCGTGCGGTAGCGGGCCTGCGCGTTCTCGTAGGCGCCGCCCACGTCCTCGGGATCGTGCCCGATATCCTTGAAGTGGCGCAGAACGGTCTGCGAAATGGGGATATTGCGGGAAGTGACGCCGAGAGCCTGCATGAGCGCGGTCGCGTTGTTCTTGGTTTTCAGGCTCGTGCCGAAGCCGGGCATCGAGACGGCGATGATCTCCTCGCGCCCCTTTCCCAAGAGATCGAAGGCACGGCAGGAGACCAAAAGGGCAAGCGTAGAATCGAGCCCGCCCGAAATTCCGAGCACTGCATGGCGGACATGGGTATGGGCAATGCGGCGGGCGAGGGCGTGCGCCTGCATATCGAGAATGCTTTGGGCGCGGTCGAAAAGTTCCCCCCTCTCGTGCGGGACGAAGGGCGTCGGATCCACTTTGCGGAGGGTGATTTCTGCGTCCGAGAGAAAATTAGCGGGGCATTGGACATACTCCTCCTGCGCGTTCGCGAGCGGTCCGTCGCAGTCGCGGTAGGAAGTCTTGCGGCGGCGTTCGTTCAAAAGGAAACCGACGTCGATCTCGGCCTCGCACACCTCCCCCGAGAAGGGAGCGGCCTCGGCGAGACAGGCGCCGTTTTCGTAGATCATGCTGTTGCCCGAAAAGACCATATCGGAGACACTCTCCCCCACCCCTGCGCCGCAATAGACATAGCCGCAGAGGTTCTTGCCCGAATGGGCTGCGATGAGGGTATGGCGGTAGTCGCGTTTTCCCACGAGTTCGTTGGAAGCGGAGAGGTTGACGATGACGCTCGCCCCGTGCTTGCAGTGCGCGATGGAGGGCGAAGCGGGGACCCAAAGGTCCTCGCAGATCTCACAGCCGATCTTGACCTCGGGGTGCTTTTCGTCATAGATAAGCACGTTCGGGGAGATGGACGCCCAAGCCCCTTCCCACAGGCGGACTGCGCCGATGCAGCCGAGCGCCTTCCCGCTCGAAAAGTGGCGGAGCTCGTAGAACTCGTTGTGGTTGGGGAAGTAGGTCTTTGCGACAAGGGCGAGGACCTTGCCGTCCGAAATCGCCGCGGCGCAGTTGTAGAGCTTATCCTCGTAGGCGATGGGAAGCCCCACGAACACGAGCATGGTATGCCCCTGCGTGCTCTCGGCAATGGTTTTCAGCCCGTCGAGACAGCCTTTGAGGAGCGTCTTTTGCAGGAAGAGATCGCCGCAGGTATAGCCCGAGAGGGAGAGCTCGGGAAAGACCAAAAGCTCGGTCCCCTTTTCGGCCCCTGCCGCGATCGCCTCGACGATCTTTTGCGCGTTGTAGGCGGGATCGGCGACCTTCAATTCGGGGCTTGCCGCCGCCGCTTTCAAAAATTGATGTTTCATGATGGTATATTTTCGGACTTCGTATCAGGGGATCCTTCGGTCGCTTCGCTCCTCAGGATGACGCGGTGTCCTTTCGGACTTCGTATCAGGGGATACACTCGCCCGCTACGCGGGCTCGGTATGACAGCGCGAGACAAGGGGGCAAGATTCACTCGGGGCGTTGCCCCTCGGAATGAGGGAACTCTTTTTACCGTTAAATCTGAGGGAACCCCCGTTTACCGTTAAATCTCATAGCTGCAAGCAAGACGAGGAGAAGGAGCATTCCCGCAGGGAGCGTACTTTTGCGTACGTGACCAAGGGAAGCGCACCTTCGACAAAGTATTGCGCAGCAGATATGAGATTCGCTTATTCCTCGCTCCCTGCCACTTCGTCGACGGGGGCGCCCTTGGCCGCCGCCCTTATCTTCGCGATCATCTCGGCCATGAGCTCGGGATTATCTTTGAGGAATTGGCGCATCTTGTCGCGGCCGTTGGCAAGTTTATTGTCGTTATAGCTGAACCACGCCCCGCTCTTCTTGATGATGTCGTACTGCACGCCGAGGTCGATGACGCACCCTTCCTGCGAGACGCCCTCGCCGTACATGATATCGAACTCGGCCTGACGGAAGGGCGGCGCGAGCTTGTTCTTGACGACCTTCGCCCGCGTGCGGTTGCCAGCCGCGCCCTCGGTATCCTTCAAGATATCCGTCTTGCGGACGTCGATGCGGATGGAGGCGTAGAATTTGAGGGCCTTGCCGCCGGGGGTCACTTCGGGATTGCCGAACATGACGCCCACCTTCTCGCGCAGCTGGTTGATGAAGATGACGCACGTCTTGGACTTGTTGACGATGGCGGTGAGCTTGCGGAGGGCCTGGCTCATGAGGCGGGCTTGGAGGCCGACGTGGTTATCCCCCATGTCCCCTTCGATCTCCGCCTTGGGCGTGAGCGCGGCCACCGAGTCGATGACGATGATATCCACCGCCGAGGAGCGGACGAGCGCATCCACGATGTCGAGCGCCTGTTCGCCCGTATCGGGCTGGGAGACGTAGAGCTCGCCGAGGTCTACGCCGAGCTTCTTCGCATAGACGGGGTCGAGCGCGTGTTCTGCGTCGACGAAGGCCGCGATGCCGCCCATCTTCTGCGCTTCGGCGACGGCGTGGAGGGCGACCGTCGTCTTACCGCTCGATTCGGGGCCGTAGATCTCGATCATCCTGCCGCGGGGGAAACCCCCGATGCCGAGGGCTAAATCGAGGGCGAGGCAGCCCGAGGGAATGACCTCGATATCGGTGTTGCCCGCGTTTTCGCCCAGCTTCATGATGGAACCCTTGCCGTATTGCTTCTCGATCTGGGCGAGTACGGCGTCGAGCGCTTTGAGTTTTTCTTGGTTCATATTATCGTTCGCTCCTTTGATTTTTTCCGTTATTTACCTATTTTATCTCGCGGTAGGCGAGAAAGAGGGCGTAGTTGATGGCCGTCTCGGTGATGCTCTCGCGGCTGCCTTTGAGCTGATAGCGGTAGACGTTGACGCGCTCATGGGTGCCGACGGCGACATAGAAAAGCCCCGCGGGGTTGCCCTTTTCGTCGGGATCGGGGCCCGCGACGCCCGTCGTCGCGACGGCGAGATCGCAATGCCCCCCCGCAAGGAGGCCCGCCGCCATCTCGTATGCCGTCTCGTCGGAGACGGTGCCCTTCTGTTTGACCGACCCCTCCCTCACGCCGAGGCGCTCGATCTTGGACTGCGCGTTGTAGGTGTTGAGCCCCTCGTAGTAGACGGCGCTCGCCCCGGGAACGCGCACGATGGCGCGCCCCACGCCCCCGCCCGTGAAACTTTCGGCGACGGAGATCTTCATGCGGCGGAGCTTCAACGCCTCCACGAGCCGTTCGGCTACGGTGACGTCCTCGACGGCATAGGTGTAGTCGGCAAGTTCCGTCGCAAGGATGCGCGTCGCCTCGTCCGCCGTCATCTTGGGCGTCGAACGGTCGTAGATGAGCTCGACGGCGGCGACGCCGAAGCGTTCGGTCGCATGGACGATGAGCTTGTCCTCCGCGAGGGCGCGGGCCGCCGCGACCGCCGCGCGAAGTTTTTCCTGCGGCGCCGCCACGGTGCGCAGGATCACGCGGCGAAAGCTGTTCTTCCTGCGCGCGTCGATGCGGGGGACGATTTCGAGGCGCACTTCCTCCGCCCCCCTCTCCCCTGCGGGAAGGACGGCGAACAGGCAGCGTTCGCCCTCGACGATGTATTCCTCCTCGAAGGATCTCTCCGCAGCCGTCTCCGCATAGCGGCGCGCGGCCGAAAGAAGGGGCGGGTCGCAGACGAGAAAGACCCCATCCATGTCCAAGGAAAGGCGCGCGAGCGTCGTCCCGATATCGGAGGGCGCGTCGTAGGGAAGGATGACGATCTCGTCCAGAAAGACCCCTCCCGCAAGGAGCGCATCCGTCACGGGGGCGAAGTCCACCACCCCGACGGGGCTCAATTTATTGTAGAGAACGACTGCCGCGTATTTCACTTATGCTTCCTCTCCGTCCCGCAAAACTTGCCTGTTGCGCACGATATAGTTGGCGCCCGAGGCGACGGTCATGACGGTCGCCGCGAGGAACAGGACGACGCCGATCGCGGCGACGATCTCCCCGCCCTTGTACCCGACGAAGGGCATGCTCGCGAGGATGAGCGCGATCGCCGCATCCTGCAAGACCGTCTTGATCTTGCCCAGCTTGTCGGCGGCGAGCACGAGCTTGCGCTCCGCCGCGATCATGCGGAAGCCGCTCACGATGAGCTCGCGCGCCAAAATGACGGCGACGCAGATGCCCGCGACGATGAGCCCCCAGCCCGCAAAGAAGGAGACTTCGAAGATCTGCCCGCGCGTAAGGAGCAGAATGAGCGCCGTCGAAACGAGCACTTTATCGGCAATGGGGTCCAAAAACTTCCCCAAATTGGTGACGAGGCCCCGGCTGCGCGCGATGTGCCCGTCCAAGGCGTCGGTGGAAGCCGCGAGCACAAAGATGATCGCCGCAATGAGGTAGTTATAGCCGTCGAGCGCGGCGACCTCCAAATAGAAAAAGAGGATAAAGAGCGGGATCATGAAAATTCTTGTGAGCGTGATCTTATTGGGTAAATTCATTTATTCCTCCACGGTATGGCCGAACAGATCGTAGGTTTGGGCGCGGTCGATATGCACCCTGTAAGTTTTCCCCTCCTCCGCCTCGGGGGAAGTGAAATAGGTATTGCCGTCTATCTCGTACGCCTGAAAGTACGCCCTCCCCACGAAACAGCTCTTTTCGTAGTCGATGCCGTCGCAGACGATATCCAGCTCCTTTCCCACATAGTTTGCGAGCTTTTTTGCGGAAATTTCCGCCTGCCTGCGATAGAGCGCCTTCACCCGCCGCTTTTTGACGGCCGCAGGGATCTGCCCGGGGAGCTTGTAGGCGCGGGTATCTTCCTCGCGCGAGTAGGCGAAGAAGCCGCAATTATCGAACTGCGCCTCGTCGAGAAAGGCGAGCAGGGCTTCGTGCTCTTCCTCCGTTTCGGAAGGAAAGCCCGCGATGAACGTCGTCCTGATGGCGAGCGCGGGGATCTCGCGGCGGAGTTTGGTAAGCAGGGCGCGGATCTCCTCCTTCCTGCTCCGCCTGCCCATGAGCTTCAAGATGCGGTCCTCGCAATGTTGGAGGGGAATATCGAGGTACTTTATGACCTTGGGATTTTCCCTCACCTCGCGGATGAGGTCGTCCGTGATGACTTCCGGATAACAGTATAGCAGGCGAATATGACAGATATTGTCAAGTTCGGAAAGTTTTTTGATGAGTTTTACAAATTGATTTTGGCCGAGATCCTCGCCGTAGCGCGTCGTATCCTGCGCGACGAGGACGAGCTCTTCCGTCTCGCCGAGCCCCCTCGCCTCTTCGACGAGCTCCTCCATGGGGTAGGAGACGTACTTCCCCCTGATCTTGGGAATGAGGCAATAGGTGCACCGGTTGAAGCACCCGTCGGCAATTTTGAGGTATTTGAGGTGGGGCATGGTCGAGACGAGGCGGCCATAGAGCTTTCCGTCCCCCGTGCCGACGGCGTTCACCCTCCCCTCCCGATAGGAGCGTTCGAGGGCGGGGAAGAGGGCGGAGGCATCCTTGACGCCGAGAAAGACGTCCCCCTCCGTGAGGGCGGGGAAGAGTTCGCCGATGAACTTTTCGGGAAGGCAGCCCGTGACGACGATCTTTTCGAGCTTGCCACCCGCGCGGTAGCCGTTCCCCTCGAGGATGGCGGCGATGGATTCCTCGCGCGCGGCGTTCAAAAAGGCGCACGTGTTGACGATGAGGACCTGCGCCTCGGCAATGTCGTCCGTAATGCGGCAGCCGTGCCGTTCGATCTCGCCGAGAAGGCGCTCGCCGTCCACGCGGTTCTTATCGCACCCCAAGGAGATCATGCCGAAAACTTTCTCCATCAATCGAGGCTCCCGTACTTCTCTTCGAATTCTTCCTTGGTGAGGAGCACCGAGCGCGACTTTGCGCCCTCGAATGCGGAGATGTAGCCCATCGCTTCCATCCACTCGATGATCTTGCCCGCGTGGTTGTAGCCGACGCCGCACTTCCTCTGGATGAGGGAGATGGAAGCCTGTCCCACCTTGATGACGGTGGCAAGGGCGCGGATATACTGTTCGCTGACGTTTGCGCCGTCGCCGTCGAAGGAGCCCCCTCCGACGCCGCCCGCGCTGTCGCCGCTCTTATCGATGTATTCGGCGACGCTGTCGTCGAAGTAGGCCTCGTTGTTCTCCTTGACGAAGTTGACGACGCGGAGGCGTTCCACGGGGCTGATGAACGCGCCCTGCGCACGGCGGGCCTTGCCGCTCATCTTGATGAGCATATCGCCGTTGCCGAGAAGGTGCTCCGCCCCGCCCTCGTCGAGCATGATGCGGGAGTTGAGTTCGGAATCGACGCTGAGCGAGATGCGGGTGGGCAGGTTGGACTTGATGACGCCCGTGATGACCGTCGCGTCGGGGCGCTGGGTCGCAAGGACGAGGTGGATGCCCGCCGCCCTCGCCTTTTGGGCGAGCCGCTGGATGCGCTCTTCGATCTCCTTCTTGGCGACGAGCATCAGATCGCCGAACTCGTCGACGACGATGACGATCTTGGGGAGACGTTCTTCCCCCTCGACCAAATTGGCGTTGTATTCGTCGAGCTTGCTGACGGCGAGGCCCGAACGCGTTTTCTCGTTGAAGAGGGTATAGCGGCGCTCCATCTCCTTGATCGCCCAGTTGAGCGCGGTGACCGCCCGCTGCGGCTGGGTGATGATCTCGTTGATCATGAGGTGGGGCAGGCCCTCGTAGATGGTGAACTCCGTCTGCTTGGGGTCGATGAGGATGAGGCGGAGCTCCTCGGGCGAATATTTATAGAGCATGCTGATGAGCATCGCGTGCATCGTGACCGATTTGCCCGAGCCCGTCATGCCCGCAACGAGAATGTGCGTCATCTCGGTGACGTTGCCGCACACGCTGCGGCCCTCGATGTCTTTCCCGAGGGCGAAGGTGAGGGCGTCCGACTTCTGTTTGTTGAACTCCTCCGATTCGATGATAGATTTGAGGCCCACCGTCGCGCGGCGGTCCTTGGGAATGGGCACCTCGATAGAGATACCGCGCACTTCGGGATTGGCGTACATGTTGACGCCCGAAACTTCGAGGTAGAGCGCGATCTCGTCGGCATAGCGCGTCATCATGTTGATGGTGCCGCTCTGCGGCATCGCGAGGTCGTAGCGGG
Source organism: uncultured Clostridia bacterium (assembly GCA_947625555.1). Taxonomy (GTDB): domain Bacteria; phylum Bacillota; class Clostridia; order Christensenellales; family Borkfalkiaceae; genus Gallimonas. Next base: position 11,744 of record CANQOT010000005.1, read on the forward strand.
TGACCGAAGGCCCCGCCTTCACGCCGATGATCTGCGTGTCGATCTTATAGTTGCGCAGGGTGTCGAGGATGATGCCCGAGGTCTTGCCGATGATCTCGTTGGAGAGCTCCACCTTGTCGTCGTAGGTGTTGAGGAGCTCGATATCGGGCTTTTTGTATTTCTTATAGACGTGCTTCTTCTTGGGTGCGGGAGGTTCGGGCTTGGCCGACGAACCCAGCCCGCGGACAGACCTTGCGGGAAGTTCGGGTTCGGGCGGCGTCTCCTGCTCGGCCTCGGGGACGCTGTCGTCGTCGAAGAGGTCGGCCTGCGAACGGCCGCGGTCGGGCGCGGAGAAGGGATCGCCTCCGCGCTCCCTGCCGCGCGAAAGGTCGGAAAGACCGTCGTCCGAGGGCCCCGCGCTGCGGTCGGGTTCGGAGAAGAGGTCGTCGCCGCGGTCCCTGCCGCGATCGGATCCGGAGAACAGGTCGTCGCCGCGGTCTCTGCTGCGGTCGGATTCGGAGAAGAGGTCGTCGCCGCGGTCCCTGCTGCGGTCGGGTTCGGAGAAGAGGTTCCCCCTCTCGCTGTCGCCGCGGAGAGGAAAACTTTCGCGGGAGCGGCCCAAAGGAGGCTCTTCGGTGCGCGCGGGCGGCTCTGCGGGCGCCTCCCTTCCCCCGTAGGGATCGAGGAAGGTGCGCGGCGGGTCGGGCGCGCGGAAGGAGGGACGAACGGGTTCCTGTTCTTCGGGAAGCTCGGGCTCGGGTTCGTCGAACACGTTGGGCGCGGAGGAAAATTCCGTCTCCACGTCGTGCGAATAGTAATCGTGGGCCGCGGGCGGCTCCTCCGAAGGGGCGCGGAAGGAGGGCGTCACGGCGGGATAGTTGAAGTCGTCCCCGTCCGTTGCGGGCTCGACGACGCGGCGCGGCATGGGAGGGCGAGGCTCCTCCGCCGTGCGCGAGAAATCCCCCGAATAGGTGGGAGAAACGGGGCCGGAAACGGGTTGCGAGGGGCCGTCCGAAGGGACGACGGTGCTGTGCCTCTCCCCGCGGTTGAATGCGGAATTGCGGTCGTAGATGAGGTTGTTGCGATAGTCCGCCGCGGGGTCGCCGCGGAAGAGGATCTCGCGGCTCGTCCGCCTGTCGTCGGCTGCCGCGGGAGCGGGCCGCACGGGCGCCTGCGCAACGGGCGCAGGAGCGGGCGGAGCATAGGGTTGCGTCTGCGGGGGTTCGGCGCGCATGGGCGTGCGTGCGGGAGGTTCGAGATCGTCGAAGGAAAGGCCCTCGCCGCCCCCCGTCTGCGGCTCTTTTTCGGGCTTACGGGCACGGGGCGCACGCTTCACGATGCGGCCAAGGGGGGTGAGCATGAGCAGCCAGAAGGCGCAAAGAAGGGTGAGGAGCGAAAAGAGGATATACGCCCCCGCCGCGGAGAGCAGGTAGCGCACGGGGAAGGCGATGAGGCCGAACACCGCGCCGCCGCCCGTCCCCTGCAAGAGGCTCGCGGAGGCCGCCGACCAGCAGCCCGAAAGATATGCCCCGTAGGAGCCGCCGAAGAACTTCTCCGCCGTTGCGGTGTGCACGATGAAGAACACCGCGGCGACGAGAAGGACGGAGCGGATGACCCAAGCGCGGGGCAGGAGCTTCTTCCCCACGACGAGGCGCAGGGAGAGATAAAAGACGAGCACGAGGAGCGGATAGATGAAATATCCGACGAGCCCGATGAGGAAGGCCGAGATGGCAAGGCCGATCTCGCCAAAGACGAGTTTCCCCGTCACGGCAATAAAAAACAGAATGCCGCTGAACAGCATCAGCGTCATGCCGATCGTCTCTTTCGTCAGGATCCCCTTCTCTTTTGTCTTTTTGTCGTCGCCGCGGCCGAATCCGTTCACGATAGACCTCCATACCCGCTTTCGGGATGATAAACATATAAATTCAGCTTATAGTATAACATTTTCCCGCGCAAATTTCAACGATATTCCAAACAATTTTTCGATGAATTTATAAACTCTTTTCTTTTTGTCATGCGCGCGGGCGAAATCGCCGTGCGAAAAGCCCCGTCCGCAGCCTTGCGGACGGGGCAAAAATTCGCGATAAGGCCCTTCAAAGAGCGCTGTGGAGCAAGGCGCTCCCGTCGGGAGAAAGGAAGGACAGGCCGAAGGGCGCGTCCGCGGCCACGGTGAGGAAAAATTCTTCCTCCCCCGCACGTACGCTCAGCGTCTCGGTGGGAAGGGCGTCGCTCCCGATGCGCCCGGGACGGAAAACGCTGCCGCCCGCGCACTTGAAGATGGCCTCCTTCTTCGTCCAGATCGCGGCACGCAAACGGGCGGGATCCCCCTCTTTGCCGAGACGGGCTCTCTCCCCCTCCGTGAAGAGATTTTCTGCGAAGGGGCGGGAAAACCGCTCCCCGTCGAAGCGTTCGATATCCACGCCCACGGGAATGCGGGAGAGCGCGGCGGCGACCAGCCCGCGGCTGTGCGAGAGGGAAAATTCCACCCCGTCCGCACCCCATTTGCCGTTTTCGCCGCGCGTGAAAACAAGATCGGCGATGTTGCGCCCGAAGGTCGCCTTCAAGCCGTATTCGAGGAGTTTCCACACGGAATATTTCTCCTCGCGGACGGAGGCGTTTGCGCAAGAGGCGATCTCCGCGGCGCGCTGCGGGGGGGCGATCGCTTCCTGCCCGTAGCGGAAGGGCGTGCGGGCGACAAAGACGTACACCTTTTCGCTCACGGTTTTTCCCCTTCGGCCAAATTGAGGCCACCCATGTCCGCGTCGAGCACGATGTTTTTGCCCGCTTCGGGGTTGTTTTCAAGGATATAGCGGGCGACAAGATTTTCGACGTGCGTCTGAATGAACCGCTTCAAGGGGCGGGCCCCGTAGGCGGGATCGTAGCCGTTATCCGAGATGTACGCCCGCGCACGGGCCGTGACGGTGAGCCTGAGCGGAAGGATGCGCGCGGTGAGCTTTTCGAGGAGCAGATCGACGATGCGGTCGATCTCTTCATGCCGCAACGGCTTAAAGAGGATGATCTCGTCCAGCCTGTTCAAAAATTCGGGCCGGAAGGAGCGGCGCAAGATCTCGCTCACGCCCTCCTGCGCTTCCTGCGTGATCTCGCCGTCCTCGATGCCATCGCGGATGATCTCGGCGCCCAAATTGGAGGTGAGGATGATGACGGTGTTCTTGAAGTCCACCGTCCGCCCCTGCGAATCGGTGATGCGGCCGTCGTCGAGGATCTGCAAAAGGATGTTGAACACGTCGGGATGGGCCTTTTCCACTTCGTCGAAGAGGACGATGGAATAGGGACGGCGGCGGACGGCCTCGGTGAGAGCGCCCCCCTCCTCGTAGCCGACGTATCCGGGCGGCGCGCCGATGAGGCGGGAGACGGAGAACTTCTCCATATATTCGCTCATGTCGATACGTACGAGGTTCTTTTCGTCGTCGAAGAGATTTTGCGCAAGCGACTTGGCGAGTTCCGTCTTGCCCACGCCCGTGGGGCCCAGAAAGAGGAAGGACCCGATGGGACGGTTGGGATCCGCAATGCCCGCGCGGGCGCGCAAGATCGCCTCGGAGACCTTCTTGACTGCCTCGTCCTGCCCCACCACGCGGCGGTGCAGATCCTCTTCGAGGCGGAGAAGTTTCGCACGCTCCCCCTCTTTGAGGCGGGCGACGGGAATGCCCGTCCAGCGGGAGACGATGCGCTCGATCTCCTCCTCGGTGACTTCGTTTTGAAGAAGGGCGTTTTCGCGGGCAGGGGCGTTCTTTTGGGCCTCTTCGAGCTTCTTTTGCAGGGCGGGAAGCTCCCCGTAGCGCAGGCGCGAGGCCTTCTCGAGTTCGCCGCGGACCATCGCCGATTCGATCTCCCCGCTCATGCGGTCGATCTCCTCTTTGAGGTCCTTCTCGGCGCGGATGGCGCGCTTTTCCTCCTCCCACTTCGCCTTCATCGCGGTGAAGGTCTCCTTGCACTCGGAAAGCTCCTTTTTGAGGGCTTCGAGGCGGGCGCAAGAGAGTTCGTCCTGCTCCTTGGAGAGAGCTTTCTCCTCCACTTCGAGCTGGATGATCTTGCGGTTCAAGGCATCCATGTCCGAGGGCATGGAGTCGATCTCGGTGCGGATCATGGCCGCCGCTTCGTCCACAAGGTCGATGGCCTTATCGGGCAGGAAACGGTCGGTGATGTAGCGGTCGGAAAGGGTCGCCGCGGCGACGAGGGCGTCGTCGTGGATGCGCACGCCGTGGAAGATCTCGAAGCGCTCTTTGAGGCCGCGCAGAATGGAGACGGTATCCTCCACCGTCGGCTCGCCGACGAGCACGGGCTGGAAGCGGCGTTCGAGGGCGGCGTCCTTTTCGATATATTTGCGGTATTCGTCGAGGGTGGTCGCGCCGATGCAGTGCAATTCGCCGCGGGCGAGCATGGGCTTTAAGAGGTTGCCCGCGTCCATCGCGCCCTCGCTCTTGCCCGCCCCCACGACGGTGTGCAGCTCGTCGATAAAGAGGAGAATCCCCCCCTCGGAATCGGCGACCTCTTTGAGCACGGCCTTCAAGCGTTCCTCAAACTCGCCGCGGTACTTCGCCCCCGCGATGAGGGCGCCCATGTCGAGGGAAAAGAGCGTCTTTCCCTTCAAGCCTTCGGGCACGTCGCCGCGGGAGATGCGCTGGGCAAGCCCCTCCGCAATGGCCGTCTTGCCGACGCCGGGCTCGCCGATGAGCACGGGGTTGTTCTTCGTCTTGCGCGAGAGGATGCGGATGACGTTCCTGATCTCCTCGTCCCGCCCGATGACGGGTTCGAGCTTGTGCTCGCGGGCCCGCTTCGTGAGGTCGATGCCGTATTTTTCAAGGGCCTCGTAGGTCGATTCGGGGTTATCGCTCTTTACGTTCTGGTTGCCGCGGACCTCTTTGAGCCCCTTCAAAAATCCCTCCTTCGTCACGCCGAAACGCTTGAACAGGGCGCCGAGGCTCCCCTCCGCGTTGTCGAAGAGGCACAAAAAGAGGTGCTCGACGGAGATATAATCGTCCTTCATGCCCTGCGCGAGCCGTTCGGCTTCGCTCAAAATGCGGGTAAGGGCGGCGGTGGGATAGAGATTGCCCGCCGCGACATTGGAGACGCGGGGAAGGCGGTCGAGTTCCTCTTTGGCGGCGCAAAGAAGCCCCTCCGCATCCACGCCCGCGCGGCGGAGAATGCGGGGACAAAGGCCGTCCGCATCGAGAAGCGCCACGGCGAGATGAAGGGCGGAAAGCTCCGCATTGCCGCGTTCGATCGCCGCGTTTTGCGCGTCTTGTAAAGCCTGCAAAGATTTTTGCGTAAATTTCTGTGCGTCCATAGCTTGCTTCCCCCTTTGGTTTTTTTCAAACATATTATACCATGATTTTCCCGACGCTAAACAAAACAGACGACGAAAAAACCGCCCCGAAGGACGGTGAATGATGATGTATAATGATGTATTTGGAAGCACGCCCCACCCCCCTACCCCCCTCCCACGGAGGGGGCATGGCATGGGGAATGCGAACATAGGTACCGTTAAATCGCGGAGAGGCGAGAAAGACAAGGAGTGTGAGGCTTTTCGCCGCCCGCGTACTTGGATGTACGTGGGCAAGAAAAACGTAAGCACGACGCAGTATTTCGACGCCTATACGCGATTCGCCTATTTCAAAAACTTCCCATAAACTTCGGAGGCGGAGGCAAAGTAAGCAAACGTATCCGGATACTTTTTGATGATGCGTTGGAGCTCGGCGATCTGGCGCTTTCTTATGAGGCAGACGAGCATGCTCCTATCCGAATGCGAATACATGCCCGTCGCATGGACCAAGGTGACGCCGTGGTGGGTGCGCTGCATGATCTCCTCGGCGACCTCTTCGGGGTGCGTCGTGATGATCTCGAACTTATAGGCCGTCTGGAAGCCGTGCATGATGACGTCGCACGTCTTGCTCGTCACATACAGGGAGACGAGGGCGAGGAGCACGGGCATGAGGTTGACGGCAAAATTATCGGCAAACGGCTCCCCCCATTCGTAATAGATGAAGAAGGAGGCGATGACGACGACGGCATCGAAGCCCGAAGTCATCCAGCCCACGCTCAAATAGCGGTACTTCTTGTTGACGAGGGAGGCGAGGACGCCCGTTCCCCCCGCCGTGCCGCAGTTGCGGATCATGCCCGCAAGCGGAATGCCGAGCAAAATGCCGCTCGCCACCGCCGCCATGAGGCCGTAGGCGAGGGGTTCCGCAAGTCCGCCGCCCGCTTCGACGGGCGGAGCAAAGACGGGGAAGCCCTTGATCATGGGAAAGAGGATGAGGAGCCCCGAGGAGACGAGCATGGAAGCCGTCGAGACGATGGCCTCGCGCTTCCCGAGAAAGAAGAAGGCGAGGAAGAAGAGCGGCACGTTGAAGATGATGAGGAAGTACCCCGAATTGAGCTTGGTGAGATATTCCAAAAGGACGGAGAGGCCGTTGATGCCGCCGGGGGCGAATTTATTGGGTGTGACAAAGATATGGATGGCGAGCGCCCTGACGATGCCCGTATAGAGGACGGGGATCACACTGCCGAGCAGGACGTGCAGAAATTTCTTGCGGAAAGTACTCTTTTCCATGAAGGTCGCTTCTCTCTTTTGAACGGGCTATGCCCGCGATCTTCCATATCTTAACACACCGCCGCAAAAAATGCAACGATTCGGCGCGCCCTGCCGACAAAAAATTCCCGCCTCTTTGCGGAAGCGGGAAGGGTCTTTATTGCTCATTCAAGGGCGGGAGATCTTCGGGGAAGGTCACGCGCGTCTTTCCGTAATTATAGAAGAGCTGGGATACGGCGATGCGGGAAACGGGCGTCTCGGGAACGTCGGGCTCCGTCGGCTCCGCCGTGCGCGGGCGGGGCGTGATGCGGATGAGGATGCGCGGGAGCCTGCCGTGGCGGGTAAAGCAGATATGGGGCAAGGGAAGGGGGCGCGGCAGGGGCGGGATATGCTCGTGGCGGGGCTCCTTCGAACGGGCCTCGGCCCCATCGTTCACGCCCGCTTCGAAGAGGCAGGCGCTCGGCTTGCCGTCCGTGAACTTCAACACGCACTTTTCCGCCGAGACGCCGCCGACGTCGACGGGCGTCTGCGAAAGAGCGGCCGAAAGATAGTCGTTCACCGCGCTCCCGATGGAAGAAAGCCCCTCTTGGGTCGCCTCGTATCCCCTCTCGCCGTCGCTGTACGCAAAGGCCGAGAAGTTGTCCCGCGCAAACGACGGGGCGGAAAATCCGCCGAAGAATTGGGCGAATTGCTCCGAAGTGTACGTCTCCGAATCCCACTCCGACCATTCGCCGTCCTCCTTGGTGCGCGACCAGATGGCATGCTCGCCCGTAAGGTCGGCGTAGGACTGCGCCTCGAAGGTCGTCTCTTCGCCCGAGCGCACCGTGATCTCGGCCCTGACCCTGTCGCCGTCATTGCAGAAATCGACGGTGGTGACCTCGGACATGGTGGCCTCCTTTTCCGTCTGCGCGCTCTTTATCACCATCTTCATGCAGAAGTTATCCGCGGATTCGAAGGCGGACGTCCATGCCTCTTCGGAAAGTTTTTCCGACCGAAGCGCGACGGGGTCGGTCTTTGCGGTCACGCCGCCCTCTCCCCCGCACGCCGCAAGGAGGGCGCACGCCGCGAGGACGGGTACGATATTTATAAACCTTTTCATACATTTCTCCTTTTCCGCAGTATGCGCGGCTTTGAGAAAGCTATACAAAAAGGGACTGCCGAAGCAGTCCCCTTCGATGTGAATTTTATCAGCCGATGTGCCAGATGAGGGCAGCGTAGTCGCGGACCGAGCGGTCGGCGGAGAACTTGCCCGCGGCGCAGAGGTTGAGAAGGCTCTTTTTGAAAAATTCGTCGGTCCCGTAGTCGCGCAGCAGCCCCTCCTTCACGCGGATATAGTCGGCGAAGTCGTAGCAGACGAGGTATCTGTCGGGCTCGTATCCGCCCGTGATGCTCTCGTAGAGGCGTTTGAGGACGCCCCGCTCGTCGGAGAACGTTCCGTTCACGAGGGTATCGAGGATGCGGCGAAGTTCGGGCGTGCGGTTGATGATATCCCAAGGGTTGTAGCTGTGCTTGACGGCGTTGACTTCGTCCACCGTCGCGCCGAAGATGTAGTTGTTCTCCCTGCCCACTTCCTCGCAGATCTCGACGTTGGCCCCGTCCATGGTGCCGAGGGTGACCGTACCGTTGAGCATGAACTTCATGTTGCCCGTGCCGCTCGCCTCCATGCCTGCGGTGGAGATCTGTTCGCTGGCGTCGGCCGCGCAGACGAGCTTTTCGGCATAGGAGACGTCGTAATCCTGCACAAAGACGACGCGCATCACCTTGGAGACTTCCCCGTCGCCGTTGACGAGTTTTGCGATCTCGTTGATGAACTTGATGACGGCCTTCGCCATATAGTAGCCCGGGGCGGCCTTCGCGCCGAAGATGAAGGCGGTGGGCGGGAAGTTTGTGATGGTGCCGTCCTTCACGCCGAAGTAGAAGTGCAGAATGGAGAAGGCGTTGAGGAGCTGCCGCTTATACTCGTGCAGACGCTTGATCTGGATATCGAAGATGAAGTGCGGCGGGATCTCCACCCCCTCGCGTTCCTTGATATAGGCGGCGAGCTTTTGCTTGTTCTCCCCCTTGATGCGCTTGAAATCGGGCAAGATCTCGTCGACATAGGGGCGGAGGGCGGCGAGCTGTTTGAGGTCGGTGTGCCAACCCTCGCCGATCTTCCCGTCGATGACCTTTGCGAGCTCGGGATTGTTGAGGAGGAGCCAGCGGCGGGGCGTGATGCCGTTCGTGATGTTGACGAACTTCTCGGGGAATTTTTCGTACCAATTTTTGAAGGTCTCCGTCTTTAAGATGTTCGTGTGGATCTCGGCGACGCCGTTGACCTTCGACGAGACGTAGATCGCGAGGTTGGCCATGTGGACGGTGCCGTCGCGCACGATGAAGAAGCGGTCGGGATCGAGCCCCTCGTGCTCCAACCTCTCCTGGCAGCCGAGGATCTGTTCGTAGACGGAGGGCAGAAGATCGGAGAGGGCCAAAACGTCCCACCGTTCGAGGGCTTCCGCCATGATGGTGTGGTTGGTGAAGTTGAAGCACCCGCGCGCGACGTCGAAGGCATCGTCGAAGGAGAGCCCCTCGCAGCGCAAAATGCGGATGAGTTCGGGAATGGCGAGCACGGGGTGGGTGTCGTTGAGCTGGAAGCAATACTTTTCGGGAAGGGTGTGAAGGTCTCTTCCCGCCGCCTTGAACTTCTTCACGATATCCTGCAAAGAGGCGGATACCATGAAGTACTGCTGGCGGAGGCGGAGAAGTTTGCCCACCATCGTGTTGTCGTTGGGATACAAAACGTCGCAGATCTTGGTCGCGTTGAAGTTATCGACGGCCTTGCTGTCCCCCTTCATCGTATCGAAGAGCTCGAAGTCGAAGGGGCGCACGGGCTCGCTCGACCAAAGGCGAAGCGTGTTGACGACGCCGTTCTTATAGCCGAAGATGGGCATGTCGTAGGGCACGGCGAGGATATCCATGTCCGAGAAGCGGACGATGCAGGCATCGCGCTCGACGCGCACCGACCACGGGTCGCCCCAGCGCAGCCAATCGTCCCCCTCTTCCTTCTGGTAGCCGTCCTCGAACACCTGTCGGAAGAGGCCGTAGCGGTAGCGGATTCCGTAGCCGTCGAGGGGCAGACCGCAGCTCGCGGCCGATTCGAGATAGCACGCGGCGAGACGGCCCAAACCGCCGTTGCCGAGTGCGGCGTCCTCCACTTCCTCGAACTGCCCGAGATCTTCGCCCACGGAGGCGAGCGCACCCTTCACCTCTTCCAAAATGCCGAGGTTCATGAGGTTGTTGTAGATGGCGCGGCCCATCAGAAACTCCGCGGAAAAATAGCCGCAGCGCTTCTTATCCTCGGCCTTCGTCGCCGCCCAATCGGGATAGGCTTCGAGCATGACCGCCTTGGAGACAGCGTTATAGAGCTCCTTTTTGCCGGCAGTTTTGAGGTCGCACATATCGTCGGCGCGCAAAATGCGCTCGACATCCTGTAAGAACTCTTTTTTGTTGAATTTCATCGTATATTCTCCATTTTTTCTTGCGGGTCCAATGGGGGAAACCCCCTCTTTTGAAAAAAACTGCAATCCATTTTACCACGGAGGCGGGGGTTTGTCAATGACCTTTGGAAAAATTTTTGACCGCTTCCTTCAAATGGATATCAAGGGAATAAAAATTTTTTTTCGCCAATTTTCGCCATTTTGCAAAATCCTGTTGATAAATAGAATTGTTTATGATATAATACGCTTTGGTGCGAAGGGATATGGGGCAAAAACGCCCTCGCTGCAAAAGACCCTTTGCTCGAAAATGTAATCAAGCAACGGAGGTTGGATCAATATGAAACAAAGCGAAGCGAACTGCTCGGGTTGCGCCACCTTGGGGACGCCCGAACAGCAAGCCAAACTCCATGAAGTGATCGACGCATCGAAAGATACGCCCGGTTGCCTCATGCACATCTTGCAGGAAGCGCAGGCCATCTATGGGTATCTGCCGATGTCCGTGCAAAAGGTCATTGCCGAAGAGCTCGGCATCTCCCTTTCCGAGGTTTACGGCGTCGTGACGTTCTACTCGCAGTTTTCCTTAAACCCGAAGGGCAAGCACCGCATCAGCGTCTGCCTCGGCACGGCGTGCTATGTGAAGGGATCGGATAAGATCCTCGCCGAGATCGAGAAAGAGCTCGGCATCAAGAGCGGCGAATGCACGGCGGACGGCCTCTTCTCCATCGATACCTGCCGCTGCGTCGGCGCCTGCGGCCTTGCACCCGTCATGATGATCGGCGAAGAGGTGTACGGCCGGCTCACCCCCGACAAGGTGAAAGAGATCCTCGATTCCTACAAGAAGGAGGAAGAAATCCAATGACGATCCAAGAACTCGATAAGATCCGCGCAAGCAAAAAAGAACTCATCGACGTGCGCCGCCTCGTAAAGGAACAGGCGGAAAAGCTCGCCCCCAATACGGGCTACCGCCATCAGGTGCTCGTCTGCGGCGGCACGGGCTGCACTTCGTCGCACTCCCTCAAAGTCATCGAGCAGCTCGAAACCTCCTTGAAAGAGCTGGGCATCGACGACGTGCTCCTCGTCAAGACGGGTTGCTTCGGCCTCTGCGCCCTCGGCCCCATCATGATCGTCTACCCCGAGGGTGCGTTCTATGCGCAGATGACCCCCGAGCACGCCAAGACGGTGGCCGAAAAGCACCTCGTAAAGGGCGGCTCCGTCGTCAAAGAGCTCCTCTACAAGGGCACCGTGCACGAGGACGGCTCCATCATCCCCTTCGCGGAGACCCCCTTCTATAAGAAGCAAATGCGTATCGCACTCAGAAACTGCGGCGTGATCGCGGCCGAAGATATCGACGAGGCCATCGCCGCGGGCGACTATCAGGCGCTCGAAAAGGTGCTCACCTCCATGACGCCCGACGACGTCGTGAAGGAAGTGCTCGACTCCGGCCTTCGCGGCCGCGGCGGCGCGGGCTTCCCCACGGGCAGAAAGTGGATGTTCGCCAAGGCCTCGGAAGGGGATATCAAATATGTATGCTGCAACGCCGACGAGGGCGACCCCGGCGCGTTCATGGACCGCTCCGTTTTGGAGGGCGATCCCCACTGCGTTCTGGAAGCGATGACCATCGCGGGCTATGCCATCGGCGCACACCAAGGCTATATCTATGTGCGTGCGGAATACCCCGTCGCCGTCGAACGCCTTAAAATCGCCATCGGGCAGGCGCGCAAATACGGCCTCCTCGGCAAGAACATTTTGGGGCTCGGGTTCGACTTCGATATCGATCTCCGTCTCGGCGCGGGCGCATTCGTCTGCGGCGAGGAGACGGCGCTCATGACCTCCATCGAGGGCCACCGCGGCGAGCCCCGTCCCCGTCCCCCCTTCCCTGCCGTGAAGGGCCTCTTCGGCAAACCCACCATTCTGAATAACGTCGAAACGTGGGCGAACATCAACCCCATCATCGTCAGGGGCGCGAAGTGGTTCTCCTCCATCGGCACCGAGAAGTCCAAGGGCACCAAGGTGTTCGCGCTCGGCGGCAAGATCACCAACGTCGGCCTCGTGGAAGTGCCCATGGGCACGACGCTCCGCGAGATCGTCGAAGAGATCGGCGGCGGCATTCCGAACGGGAAGAAGTTCAAGGCCGCGCAGACGGGCGGCCCCTCGGGCGGTTGCATCCCCGCGGACTTCATCGATACCCCCATCGACTTCGATAACCTCGTCGCCATCGGCTCCATGATGGGCTCGGGCGGGCTCATCGTCCTCGACGAGGATACCTGCATGGTGGATATCTCCAAGTTCTACCTCGAATTTACCGCGGACGAGAGCTGCGGGAAGTGCACCCCCTGCCGCATCGGCACCAAGCGGCTCTTGGAACTTCTCACCAAGATCACCGAGGGCAAGGGCACCGAGGAGGACCTCGTCAAGATCCAGGAGATCTCCGAACATATGAAGTCCTCTTCCCTCTGCGCGCTCGGCCAGTCCGCGCCCAACCCCGTTCTTTCCACCCTCGCGAAGTTCAGGAACGAGTACGAGGATCACATCTACAACCACCACTGCACGGCGGGCGTCTGCAAGGCCCTTCTCACCTATCAGATCGATAAGGAGAAGTGCATCGGCTGCGGCATGTGCGCGCGCAACTGCCCCGCTTCCGCCATCACGCGGACGGATTACACTGCTCCCGGGCACAAGCTCGCGTCGTTTGCGATCGACCCCGCAAAGTGCATCAAGTGCGGCGTCTGCCTCCAGAACTGCAAGTTCAAGGCCGTCGAGAGAAAGTGAGGTGAAACAACATGGTAAATCTGAAAATCAATAATATTCCCGTAACCTGCCCCGAAGGCTCCACCATTCTGGAAGCCGCGCGTCTCGCGCATATCGAGATCCCCACCCTCTGCTTCTTGAAGAACGTGGCGTGCGTCGGCTCCTGCCGTATGTGCCTCGTCGAAGCGACGGGCGCGCGCGGCCTCGTCGCTGCCTGCGTCTATCCCGTCTCCGAGGGCATGGAAGTGCAGACCAACACCCCCAAGTGCAGAAAGAGCAGAAAGGTGACTTTGGAACTCCTTCTCTCCAAGCATAAGAAAAAGTGCCTCTCCTGCGAGCGCGCGGGTAATTGCGAACTCCAACGGCTCTCCATCGAATACAACGCCGAGGAGGACCGCTTCGAGGGCGCCAATCCCGCCTTCCCCATCGACGACTGCAATCCCTCCGTCGTGCGCGATAACGAGAAGTGCATCAACTGCATGCGCTGTGTGGCGGCGTGCAAGAAGCAGCACGTCGGCGCGATCGGGCCCATCGGCAGGGGCTTCAACGTGCACGTCGGGAGCGCGGGCGGCTTGACGCTCGCCGAGAGCTCCTGCGTGGGCTGCGGCCAGTGCATCGTGGCTTGCCCCGTGGGCGCGCTCACCATCAAATCGGACGTGGCGAAGGTACAGGCCGCGCTCGACGATCCCGCAAAGAAGGTCGTTTTCTTCACCGCGCCCTCCGTCCGCGCGACGCTCGGCGAGGCGTTCGGCCTTCCCGTCGGCACCAACGTCGAGGGCAAGATGGTCGCGGCCATCCGCCGCCTCGGCAACTGCGAAGTGTTCAACATGGACGTCACCGCCGACCTCACCATCATGGAAGAGGCGACCGAGCTTTTGAACCGTATCCAGACGGGCGGCACGCTCCCCATGTTCACCTCCTGCTGCCCCGGTTGGGTGCGCTTCGTCGAACAGCACCATCCCGACATGATCCCCCACCTTTCCACCTGCAAATCCCCGCAGGAGATGTTCGGCGGCGTGCTGAAAACCTACTATTGCGAGAAGAACGGCATCGACCCGAAGGACCTCTTCGTCGTCTCCGTCATCCCTTGCACGGCGAAGAAGTACGAATGCGCCCGTCCCGAGATGGGCGGCGAGGTCAACGCGGCGCTCACCACCCGCGAGCTCGCCCATATGATCAAGACGGCGGCGATTAAATTTACCGATCTCCCCGACGAGGCGTTCGATGATCCGTTTGCGGCATGCTCGGGCGGCGGCACCATCTTCGGCGCGACGGGCGGCGTCATGGAAGCGGCCCTCCGCGTGGCGGCAAAGGCCCTCGACGGCAAGTTCGAAGTGATCGACTTCCCCGAAGTGCGCGGCACCTCCCCCATCAAGGAGGCGACCTACAACGTCGGCGGAAAGACGGTGCGCGTGGCCGTTGCGAGCGGCCTCGAAAATGCCGAGACCGTCATCCGGTCCATCAAATCGGGCGAGAAGCAGTACGACTTCGTCGAGATCATGGCCTGCCCGGGCGGGTGCGTCAACGGCGGCGGTCAGCCTTCCCTTCCCGACAGTATCCGCAACAGCGTGGAACTTCGCGACGAGCGGGCGAAGGCACTCTATACGAGCGACAAGGAAAACAAGCTCCGCCGCTCCTACGAGTCCCCCGTCATAGAAGTTTTGTATAGCGACTACTTCGGCGCCCCCAACAGCCATAAGGCGCACGAAGTCTTGCATACGAGCTACAAACCCAACCCGAGAATTTAAGAGAAACGACAGGTGCGCCGTCCCGCTTGGGACGGCGTCTTTTTTGTCCTATATTTTATATAGGGCCCGCGCGAAGCCGAGAATTTGCTTGACGGTTTCCCGCGAAAGGGCTATACTTTCCCGTGAGGATCAATATGCTGGAAGTTCGTCATCTTACAAAGATCTATCGCGAAAAGAAGGGCGGGGCGGAGACCGCGGCGCTCCGCGACGTCAACATCATCTTCCCCGAAAGAGGCCTCGTCTTTCTGCTCGGAAAGTCGGGCTCGGGCAAGAGCACCCTTCTCAACCTCATCGGCGGGCTCGACGCGCCCACGGAGGGGGAGATCGTCGTCATGGGCAGGAGCTCGAACACCTTCTCGGGCGGGGATCTCGATTCCTATCGCAACACCTTCATCGGCTTCGTCTTTCAGGATTACAACCTGCTCGATGAATTTTCCGTCGAAGAAAATATCGCCCTCGCGCTCGAACTGCAACATCAGAAGGGCGGCCGCGAAAGAGCGAAAGAGGTCTTGCGCGAAGTGGACCTCGCGGACTTTGCAAAGCGCAGACCGGGCACCCTTTCGGGCGGACAAAAGCAGCGAGTCGCCATCGCCCGCGCCCTCGTCAAGGATCCCAAGATCGTCCTTGCCGACGAGCCCACGGGCGCCCTCGATTCGGAGACGGGGGAACAAATTTTTTCTTTGCTCAAACGCTTTTCGGCAGACCGTCTCGTTATCGTCGTCTCCCACGACAGGGAATCGGCCGAAAAGTACGGCGACCGCATCGTCGAGCTCAAAGACGGCGAGGTCGTCTCCGATGTAACGCGCTCGGCCGAAGGCTTTGCCGAAGCGCCGCCGCCCGAACCCTACCGAGGCGAAGGAGCCACGCTCATCCGCTCCCGCCTCTCCGCGGGAAAGGCGCTCCGCATGGGCGCATCGGGCCTGCGGATCAAGCCCTTCCGCCTCGCCCTCACCGTGCTCCTCTCCGTCATCTCCTTCGCCGTTTTCGGGCTGTTCTCCACGCTGATGATCTACGACGGCAGGGACGTTTTGCGCAGGTCCATCCTGCGTTCGGATATCCCGCGCGTCGCCCTCGAAAAACAATATGAATACCGTATCCGCCGCGCGGGCGGCACGGAGACCGACACGGGGGAAGCGCGCTTCACGCCCGAAGAGGTCGTTCTGTTCGGGGAAGAGTCCATCGGCGCCTATGCTACGCGGATAGAGCCCGACGGCATGAAGATCGACCGCGCACAGTCCAACTACTTTCTGCCCACCATCGGCTTTGTCGCCGAGCTTCCCGCCGGACACCCGCTCGAAGGAGGCCTCATCGCGGGGCGTCTCCCGACGGGCGCCGACGAGATCGCGGTGAGTTCCTATTTCCTCGAATGTGCAAAGGCCTCCGTCTATACGCCCTGTGACGGGGAAGGCTCTCCCCTCCCCGAGCGGAAGATCTCAACGGCGAAAGACCTCTTTTCGGACTACCTGTCCACGGACATGGGTCCCCTCAAAGTGTGCGGCGTCTTTGACAGCGGCGAGATCCCGGCAAAATTCGAGGAGCTCAAAGACCTCGATATGAGCCGCGACCCCGCCCTGCTCGAAGAGCTCCATTCCTATCTTTCCGACAGTTTGAGCCACGTCGCCTATGTCTCGCGTGAATTTTTGGAGGCCCATCTTTCCGCCGAAGAGTCGGACGAGCCCATCTTCCAAAAGGGCGGCTACCGCTTCTGCTTCCCCTCCGAAACGCAGGAGGGCAATATGGCCGTCGCGGCCGAAGTCGCCGTCTACGAGAAAAAGTATGAACAGCGCCTTCCCATCTTCTATATGAAGGAGGGAACGGAGCGGCTTTCCGAGGGCCAGATCATCGTGAATTTCGATTTTCTCGCGAGCGTCTACCGCGACTGCTACGGCGACGACCCCGACGACGCCTACACCGCTTTCCGGGAGGCCGATATCCCCTTCTATGCCCACATGGAGCAGAGCGAAACGGGCGAATGGCGCTTTGTCGACCGCGAATCGGATACCCCCGGCAGTGCGCAGACGTTCAACGACCGCCTTCCCCTTTGGCTCGCGTACATGCGGTCGCATCCCCTGACGCTGCGCGTGGAGACGAGGAAGGAGGAGAGCGAGACGCAGGTCCCCTACGGCGAACTCGAAATCGCGGGCGTATATTTCAACGCCGTCGATGAGCCGCCCTACAACGGATTTTTCTGCACGCAGAGCCTCTATCAAAGTACGATGAACGCCGCCCCTTCCCGCGAAGAGACGAAATACGTTCCCGAAGAGGACGCCGCCTTCGACCGCGTGTTCTTCTCCCCTGCCGACGAACGCGCGCTCCGCTTCGCCTGCAAGATGTTCGAAAGAACGGACCCGTCCACCGATATCCGCTACGTGCTCATCAGCATGGCCGCAGACGACGTCTCGAATGCAAATTCTCTCATAAAGGAATTTTCGCCCATCTTGCTCGGCGTCGGGCTGGGGCTGGCCGCCTTCTCCGCGCTGCTGCTCTTCAACTTCCTCTCGGTCAGTATCTCCGCGAAAAAGAAGGAGATCGGGATCTTGCGCGCATTGGGCGCACGCGGGAGCGACATATTCAAAATCTTCTTTACGGAGACGGGGATCATTACGGGGATATGCACCGTCCTCGCCGTGATTGGGAGCGCCGTCGCCACCGTCGCGCTCGACAACTTGCTCGTTGCGACGACGGGATCGCTCGCGAGCCCCTTCGTATTCGGCATCTATTCCGTTCTCGCCATGGCCGCGCTCGCACTCGGCGTCGGACTGCTCGCGACCTTCCTGCCTGTGTACTTCGCGGCAAAGAAGAAGCCCGCAGAGAGCATCCGCACCCTCTGATAAAAAATTTGGCCCGCCCGATCCGAGGCGGGCATTTTTCATAAAAAACGACCGTGAAATGCGAATTTGCGCAAAAGGCGCATTTCCTGTTGCTATTTTCCGAAAAATGTGTTAATATAAATTTTGGAACCTATCCTTATGAGTTACGAAAAACACGAAAAACTGCATACGGAGGAACTTCCCGCCGAAGAGGAAAAGGAGCCCGCCATGCCCGCAGGGGAACTTCCCGAGACGGAAAACGAGGCACCCATGTCCGAAAATGAGGCGTCGGAAAACGCCTCTGCCGCGGAGCAAGAAGGAAGGGAGACCGCAGAGGGCGAGGCGTCGGAAAACGCCCCTGCCGCTGCGCCGAAGGATCCCGGTTTTGCCGACCTTGCAGAGAATGCGGCGCAAAAGAAAAAGCAGGAAGAGAAGCGCAAAAAGCGGATGTGGTGGATCAAGACCGCCCTTTTGATTGCCCTCATCGGCCTTTCCATCTATACCCTCTTCCCCATCACGAAGGGGATCACGGGCGAGAACGCGGTCGGTTTCGTCGATATGGTGAAGGGTGCGAACCTTCCCTTCTTCCTCGTTCTGCTCCTCGTCATCGTGCTCTATATCCTCTCCGACAGTTTCCAATATTCCTATATTTTGAAAACGTCGACGGGCAAGTTCCGCTTCAAAAGCTCCGTAAAGGTCGCCCTCCTCGGGAAATATTACGACGCGGTGACCCCCCTCGGCACGGGCGGACAACCTTTCCAAATCTACTATCTTCACAAGAAGGACATTCCAAAGGGCATAGCGACGGCCGTTCCCCTCGTGAAATACACCTTCTCGACCTTTGCAAAGGGGATCTTGTCTGTCATCTTCTTCGCCATTGCCTACGTCATTTTGCCGTACGATGTCGTCCATAACCCCGGCTTCACGGCGATCTATGTGCTCGCTTGGGTCTCCATGGTCGTCAACATGGTCATCCCCGTCATCATGATCTTCGGGTCCCTCTTCCCCAAGGCGGGCAAGAAGCTCATCATCCGTATCATCGCGCTGCTTACGAAGATGCACATCGTCAAGCGCAAATACAAGGTGACGAAGAAGTATGTGAACGAGATGAGCGAATACCGCCGCTCCCTCAAAGAAATCTTGAAGCGGTGGTGGATCATCATCCCCCTGCTCATTTTCGCCATCGCGACGGCGCTCATCAACTTCTCCATCCCTTTCTTTACGGTGACGGCGCTCGCCAATACCACGCCTACATGGCACCTTTGGGCGCAGATGTTCTGCGGTGGGCTCCTCGCGTACTACTCCGCCTCCCTCCTTCCCACCCCCGGCAATTCGGGCGGGATCGAGGCCACCTCGATGTTGGTGTTCGCCTCCATCCTGCTCTCGCTCTCGGCTCCCGTGAGCGCGTGGATCATCATCGTCTGGCGCTTCCTCACCTACTATGTGTATATCCTGACGGGGATCGGGATCAATGTCTTTGAGATCATCCGCAGTGCGGTGCGCAACCGCCGCGCCAAAAAGCAAGGAATTTAACTTCATCATTGGAAAAGCCTCCCGCCGCAAGTTGCGGCGGGAGGCGATTTTTTCTCTATACGAGCGGGACGATGGTCGGCGTCACCTTCCCCCTGTGCACGGCGAGGTAGCAATAGCTCGGCGCGCTGTAAGAGCCCAAGGCCCCGGGATTGATACAGAGAACGCCCTCTTCCTCGCGGATCTCCGCGCGGTGGGTGTGCCCGTAGAGGGCGACGTCGCAGCCGAGCTCCTTCGCCCGCGCCGCGAGACGGGAGAGCGCACCCTTCACACCGTATCTATGGCCGTGACAGCAAAAGATGCGCACGCCCTCTTCCTCGATGACGAACTCCTCTTCCCCGTAGGCGCCGTCGCAGTTGCCGCGGCAAATGTACGTCTTTTCGGGATAGGCAGAGAAGGTCTCGCGCATGTCCGCGGAACCGTCGCCGAGGTGGACGATGTAGTCGTTCTCGCCAAAGAGGGGCGCGATTCTTGCAAGGGCCGCCCGCCTGCCGTGAGAATCGGAGAGGATCACGAAAGTTTTCATAATAATTCCCTCAATGCAACGAGCGCCCTGCCCCTGTGGGAGACGGCGTTTTTTTGTTCCTCCGACGCCTCGGCAAAGCTCATTTTAAGGTCGTCGGAAAGGAAGAGCGGGTCGTAGCCGAAGCCCCCTTCGCCGCGTTCCTTTTCGAGAATGACCCCCTCCGTCCTGCCCTCGGCCGTGACGGTTCGCCCGTCGGGAAAGACGAGGGCGACGGCGCAACAAAAGTGGGCGCGTCGGTCGGCCTTCCCCGCAAGATTTTTGAGAAGGAGGGCGCGGTTTTCGCGATCCCCCCCGCCCGAATAGCGTGCGCTGAAAATGCCGGGAGCGCCGCCGAGGGCATCGACGCACAGGCCGCTGTCGTCGGCGAGGGCGGGAAGACGGGTGGCGGCCGCAACGGCCCGCGCCTTGATGAGGGCGTTTTCGAGGAAACTTTTCCCCATCTCCGCGATCTCGCCCGCAAAGCCCGCTTCCGCAGCCGAGACGATCTCGAACCCCTGTAAAATTTGCCGCATTTCGTGCAGTTTATGGGCATTGCCCGTTGCCGCGACCAGCTTCATAGCTCCTCCAACGTAGCAAAGGAAAATTTTTCGAGGTCAAAGAGGCCCCGATCGGTGAGTTTCAGTTTGGGAATGAGGGGCAGGGATAGGAAAACAAGGGTCATAAAGGGCGAATAGCCCTCCTTCACCCCCATCGCGCGCGCCCGATTTTGAATGGCGGAAGTGCGGGCGACGACTTCCCCCGCGGGTGCACTGCTCATGAGGCCCGCGATGTCGAGGGGAAAGACCTCTTCCCCGTCCTTCCAAACGGCCGCCATGCCTCCGCCCGCCCTCTCCAAGAGCGCAACGACGCGCGACATAGCCCCGTCGTCGTCCCCCAAAATGACGAGATTGTGGCTGTCATGCGCGACCGAGATGCCGATCGCGCCGCCGTGAAGGCCGTAGCCCTTTACGAGCCCCAGCCCGATGTTGCCCGTCGCATGGTGCCGCTCGATCACGGCGAGCTTGCAAAAGTCGGTTCCCTTCACGCTCACTTCCCCCGCGGGAGGGGTGAAGAAACTCTCCCGCGTAACGAGGGTATGGGGCACGATCTCCATGGCGCGCAGCCTCCCCCCGTGCGAGACGATGCGGAAACTTTCCGCCGTGACGGGCTTGATGTGCACCGTGCCTTTGACGGCGGCGGGAAGGTAGCGGGCGTCCGTTTCGAAGAGGGCCTTCCCCCCTTCCGCCACGAGCACGCCGCGCTTAAATGTGGCACAAACATGGAAGCTCTCGACGTCATCGACGGCTACCATGTCCGCAACATACCCCGGGGCAATGGCGCCGACACCGCTCATTTTATAGCAATCTGCAATGTTGACGGTCGCCATCGGAATGGCATACTTTGCGGGGACGCCCGCCTCGACGAGACGGCGCAGGGCGTCGTCGATATGCCCCTGCGCGGAGAGATCTTTGGCGTTCTTATCGTCCGAACAGAGCACGAAGCGGCGGAAATTATAGCCGTCCACCGCCTTTGCGGCATCGGCAAGGTTGTTGGCCGAGGAACCGCACCGCACCTGCACATACATCCCCCGCGCGATCTTTTCGCGGCATTCTTCGGGGGTAAGCGATTCGTGATCGGTGAGAACGCCCGCACAGCGGTAGGCGTTAAGCCCGTCCCCCACGACATTGGGCGCATGGCCGTCGACGGGCTTTTTGAGGCGCGCGGCCGCTTCCAATTTGACGAGAACGTCCTCGTCGCCGCAAAGGACGGCGGGAAAGTTCATCATCTCCCCGAGGCCGAAGAAGAGCTCGCGGGAGAGTTCGCGCTCCGTCTCCCTTCCGTCGAGAGAGGCGCCGCTCGTCTCGAAGGGCGTCGCGGGGACGCAGGAGGGAAGCTGTAAAAAGACGTCGATTGGGCAAATATTTCCCGCTTTGAGACGGGAAAAGGCCTCCTTGATGTATTCGGCCCCCTCCACGCCGCAGACGTTGACGATCTCGTGCGGATCGGCGACGATGGCCGTCGTCCCGTGCGGCGATGCAAGCCCCGCCCATGCCTCGGGGGAGAGCATCGAACTCTCGACATGGATATGGGAATCGATAAGCCCGGGCAGGAGGATCTTCCCCGCGGCGTCGTACGTTTCCAGAGCCTCGTAGCCCCTGCCGATTCCGACGATCGTCCCCTCTTTGACGGCGACATCGCCCTCCTCCGTCTCCCCCGTAAAGACGTTGAAGATGCGGGCGTTTTTGATGACGAGGTCGCATTTTTCGCGCTTCATCGCGCAATCGATGAGATGCTTCATAGTTTCATTATAGCACAAGGGCCGCCTGCAAGCAAGCGACCCCGAAAATTTTAATGGAACATTGTTTAGGCCAATAATTTTATAAGAGAAAACGTTTTTTGAAGTTCACAGCTTCCCCCGCATGCGGAGGGCGTTGAGGACGGCGAGGAGCATGACGCCGACGTCGCCGAAAACTGCCGCCCAAAGCGGAATGAACCCAAAGAGCGAGAGCGCCATGAGCGCAACCTTGACGGCAATGGAAAAAACAATGTTTTCAAAGACGATGCGACGCGTCTTTTTCGCACCCCCCACCGCTTTCGGCAGCGATTTGAGGTCGCCGCCCGCGAGGACGAAGTCGCTCGCCTCGATGGCCGCGTCGCTCGAAAGTCCGCCCATTGCCACGGCGACGTCGCTCGCCGCCATGACGGGGGTGTCGTTGATGCCGTCCCCCACATAGAGAACGGGGCCGTCCGCTTTGAGCTCCTCCGCGCGAAGGGGCTTTTCTTCGGGTAGAAGGCGGGCGCAGATCCGATCGACGGGGATGCCTTTGAGCGTTTCCCGGGCACGGGCCTCGGTATCCCCCGTGAGGACGGCGATCTTTTTGATGCCCTCCCCTTTCAGCTCTTCGAGCGCCTCTTTTGCCTCTGCGCGGAGGCGGTCGGCGATCTCGACGTAGCCGAGAAGGATCCCCTCTTCGGCGACATAGACGATGAGGTTGGGGCTCTCTACATCCTCTACGGGCATACCATGTCCGCGCATGAGGCGCGCGCTTCCCACGAGGATTTTCTTGCCCTCGACGACGGACGCGATACCCATGCCTGCGATCTCCTCGCAGGAATCGGCCTTTTGAACGTCGACCGCGGCGAATGCTTCGGCGAGGGGGTGCGAGGAGTTCTTTTCGGCCGCGGCGGCGAGCATGAGGACGCGCTCTCCCCCGACGACATTCGCAATGGAGAATTTGCCCTCGGTGAGCGTCCCCGTCTTATCGAAGGCCGCGACCTTTGCCTTCGCCAAGAGATCGAGCCCCACCGCACCCTTCGCGAGGACGCCGCACCGTGCCAGCGTTCCCACGCCCGCAAAATAGGTGAGGGGGACGGAAATAATGAGTGCGCACGGGCAGGAGATGACGAGGAAGTTGAGCGCACGGGCGATCCAAACGGGGAAGTTGTACCCCTGCCAAAGGGGAGGCAGGACGGCGAGGAGCAGGGCGCAGAGCACGACGACGGGCGTATAGATGCGGGCAAACTTCGTGATGAATTTTTCTGGTTTCGCCTTTTTCGCCGACGAATTTTCGACGAGTTCCAAGATCTTCGAGACGGCGCTCTCGGACGAGGGCCGGAGCACTTCGGCCGTGATGACGCCGCCCTCGTTGACGCAGCCCGAAAGGACCTCGTCGCCGACGCCCACTTCGCGCAAATAGGCCTCCCCCGTCAAGGACTTGGTGTCGAGCGAAGTCGCTCCCTCGATCACCTTGCAGTCCACGGGCACCCTATCGCCCCTGCGGATGAGAATGGTATCGCCCACGGCAAGCTCTTCGGGCGAAACTTCCTCCTGCCCCTCTCCGCGAAGCCTTATGGCGGTGTCGCTTTTGAGGCTCATAAGGCGGGTGATGGCCGAGCGCGAGGAGCCGACGGCGATGCTCTGCAAGAGTTCGCCGATCTCGTAGAGGAGCATGACGGCGGCGCCCTCCATATTCTCGCCGATGGCAAACGCGCCGATCGCGGCGATCGTCATGAGAAGGTTCTCGTCGAGAAGGACTGCGGGATGGAAGCCGCCCTTGAACATGCGGGGAAGGTTGCGTGCGACCTTCCAAAGAACGCCCCACCCGGCGGCGAGGGCGGAGGCGAAAAAGAGCGAAAAACTCACCCACCGCGCGATGCCGAGAAGGCGCAAAACGAGCGCGGGAATAAACAGGGCCGCGCCGACGGTAATGGATATTATCTCGGTGAGGTGACGCTCCTTTTTTTGCGGGGCGTTTCCGTCGATGATCTCCACCTCCTCGAAGCCCGCGATGAGCGAAATGCACTTTTTGAGCGTCTCGTCGCCCTCGTAGTCGAGCACCACCCTTTGATTGATGAAATCGGCGGCCGCGAGGGTGACGCCTTCGAGGCCCATGAGCTCCTCGGAGAGCTCGGCCGCACAGGCCGCGCAGTCGAGATTTTTGATTCGGATGACTTTGTGCATGTTGGATCCTTTATTTAGATATTTATCGAAATAATCGTTTTTTATTGTTTTTTGCCGAAAATTTTACAATTTACAGTGCAAATGCGTGCAGGCAAGTTCGAGGACGGCGACGACATGCTCGTCGGCAAGGGAATAGACGATATTCTGCCCGTCCCGCCTCGATTTGACGATCCCGTTCGCTTTGAGCAGCCGCAGCTGGTGGCTCACGGCGCTCTGCGCGCCCCCCACCGCCTCGACGATGTGAAAGACGCACATCTCGCCGTGGCGCAGGGCAAAGAGGATTTTAAGGCGCGAGGGCTCGGAGATCGTCTTGAAGATGGCGGCGACGCGCTCCACTTCGCCCTCGGGGGGCATGTTCTCGATGGCGCGGCGTGCGGCGCCCTCATGTTCGGCCTTGTGTTGACATTCCATAGCGCTCTCCTATATCAATATATGAATAACTGTTCATATAGTAACACAAGAAAAAACGCTTTGTCAAGCGTTTTCCGAAAATTTCTTATAAATTTTTTTGAGAGACAAACACCGTGCCGTCCAGATAGGCGAGAGCGCCGCCGCAAAAAAGCTCCAACTCCTTTGCGACGAGCCGCTGCCGCGTCGCGTGCACTGCGGCATTCTTCCCGTGGTCGCCGTACTTTTCGTCGCCGACGACGGGGCGGCCGAGAAAGGCGAGGTGCGCGCGGATCTGGTGCGTCCTGCCCGTATGCAGGGTGATTTTGAGGAGGCTCGTATCGCCGCGCTCCTCTAAAACTTCGTACTCGGTGACGATCTTCTCCCCTCTGCCCGCGCGCTTCACGCGGACGGTCGCCTTCTCTTCGTCCTTTTCGAGGACGGCTTCGAGCACATCGCGGCGCTTGGGCATCCTTCCGAACACGAGGGCGAGATAGCGTTTCTCGACGCGGCGATCGCGGAAGGCGGAAAGAAGCGCCTCCTCCGCAGTCCTGTTTTTGGCGAAGATCAAAAGTCCCTCCGTGTTGCGGTCGAGGCGGTGGATGAAGTAGGTCTCGCCGCGCTCCGCAAGGGTGTGAAAGACGGCCTCGGAATTTACCCCGCTCTCCTTGTCGGCGACGATGACGTTTTCATCCTCATATAGAATTGTAAACGCGCGCGTGGCCTCCTCGGCGGGGGTTAGGTAGTAGCAGACCTCATCGCCCGAGGACAGCGCGACGTTTTCGCCCACCTTTTTGCCGTTGACGCGCACGTCCTTGCGCTTTAAGAGGGCGCGCAGGTGCATCGACGCCTGTGCGCACACCGCGTCGGTGAAATCTTTGAGCGAGCTTTTTTCCTGTACGAGATACTTTTTCACGATTCTTTCCGAGGAGGAAGATGCCGAGGAGCGGGGCCATGACGAGGGCGACGTAGACCGCTCCGCCGACGAGGCAGAAGTAGACGGCATAGCAGAGGAGCAGGGCGGAGACCGTCTGTACGGCGGCATAGAGGAGAGCGCGGCCCTTCCCCACTTCCCGCGCCGTTGCGGCGATCGCCGAGACGCAGGGCGAACAGGTGAGGATGAACACGGCGAACGCAAACGCGCTCGCGCCCGAATAGGGGAACGTGCCGTAGAGCATGGCGATGGCGCCCGCGACGTTCTCCTTCGCGATGAGCCCCGAAAGGGCGGCATAGGCGATGCGCCAATCCCCCATCCCCACGGGTGCGAACAGCCATTTGAGGCCCCCGCAGACGGTAGCGAGCATGCTCTCCTCCGCACCGCACAGCCTGAAAGAGAAGTCGAAGGAGGAAAGGAACCACGAGAGAAGGAAGAAGGCGAGGATGACCGTCGCCACCTTCATTATAAACTGTTTGATCTGAAAGAGCAAGGATTTTATGACGAAAAGCGGCCGCGGGAGTTGGAGCGGGGCGAGCTCGGCCACAAAGGGCGGCGACTTTTTTTTGAAGAAGAGGGCGACGAGGCAGGAGATGGCGACGCCGAGGACGTACAAGACGACGACTGCGGCGAACGGGTTTGCGAAAAAGGAGGCGGAGAGCGCCAAAAAGACGGGTAATTTCGCACTGCATGCGATGTAGGGAAGGCACAGAATGACCCGCCTCTGCATGGCCTTATCGTCGAGGCCGCGCGTCGTGGTGACGGCCGCCGCCGTGCACCCGAAGCCCATGAGCAGCGAAAATACTGCCCTTCCCGAAAGGCCGATCTTGGAGAAGGCGCCGTCGGTGAGGATGGCGAGGCGCGAGAGGAGACCGCTCTCCTCCAACAGGATCAAAAAGAGGTGCAAAAGGGCGATCTGCGGCAGAAAGCAGAGGACGCTCCCGAGGCTTTTCAAAATGCCGTCCTTTACAAGGCTTCGCACGATCCCGGAGGGGATACCCTCGGACATGCCCCCCAGATAATCGTTGAAGAGCCATTCGATGCCCTCCTTCATTTGATCGCCTATAAGCCCCTTGGCGAAGGTCAGAAAGAAGGCGAGAAGGAGGAGGCCCATAAAGAGCGGAATGCCGATAAAGCCGTTCAAAAGAAACCTATCCGCGCGCAAAAGACCCTCCCGCGCAGGACGGATGAGGGCGGAAATATCGACGGCCGGCACCTCAACGGGCCTCTGGCCGAGAACGCCCGAAAGGCTCTGCGCGATCGTCTTTTCCCCGGCGAACAGGACGGGGATCCCGAGGGCTGCGGCGAGGGCGGGCGCATCGGCCTTCCCCCCCTCGCGTTCGAACCGCTCGTTCTTCGTGAGGACGAGGGCGCAGCGCCTTCCCCCGCGGGAGAGCGCGGAAATGAGGGGCAGGGTGCGCTCAATGCGGCCGCATTCGGCGACAAAGACGAGGGCGGCGCTCCTATGTTCTTCGATATAGCGCAGGGCGAATTTCTCTTCGAGGCTGTTGCCCGCCGCCGTATAAATGCCCGGGAGATCGACGAGGACGACCTTATTTCCGCCGAGGACGGTCTCCTTTTCGAGGGCGTCCACCGTGACGCCGTGATAGTTCCCCACATGCGCATGTGCGCGCGCGAGGCGGTTGAAAAGGGTGCTCTTGCCCGCATTGGGATTGCCGACAAGGAGCATCATATCCGCCATACGCGCACCCCCAAAGCGAGCTCCTTTTCCATGGCGATGCGGCTGCTTCCCGCCTGTACGAGGTAGGTATGCCCGAGGAGCGACCTCTTCAAAAGGACGAGTTTTGCCCCGTTATAGATCCCGAGAGCGATGAGGCGGTCGCGTAGGTCGCCTTCGATCTCCACTTTCAGGACGACGGCGCGCTCGCCCTTTTTCAGATCGGAAATGTTCATATCCATAAAAAATGCGGACCCGCCGCAAATTATGCGCGGATCCGCACGGATAGAACGCCGAACCTTACTTCGTCTCGCGAACGGTACGGTTGCCGCGGAGCTTCAAAGCGCCGTTCGTGATGATGGGCGAGATGATGAGCCAGATCGCCGCGAGCGCGATGAGCGAGTAGATGATGATCGAACCGACCGCGCGCGGGCCCATGAAGATCGCCGAGACAAGGTTGAAGTTGAAGATGCCGAACATTCCCCAGTTGAGCGCCCCGAGGAGCACGAGGATGTAGGCGATAAGATTGGCAATGACCATTGTTTTTCCTCCTGCCTTCATCTTGTGCAAGCGCGAAAATGTTATGCACCGCATGCAAAGACGGCGCCGCAAATGCGGCGCCGCCTTCGATATTTTATCAGGAGGTTTAATGACCGAATTATCTGCTTTCCTTCTTATCCGACCTCTTTTTCGCACCTTTGAGCGAGGCGAGGTCAACTTCTTTGAGGTTCTTCTCGTTGGGCTTGATGACGAGGAGAAGGATGATCGCGATGAGCAGGACGGCCGAGATCGCGAAGAGGATGATCGCCGTCGTGTTGTTCTTGATCCAGTTGGACGAACCGTAGAGGATATCCGATTCGTTCGTGACCTCGATGACCTTGTAGGCATGGGCGGTGAGACCGGGATAGGTGCCGTCGATGACTTCGATCTCGACGACATAGAGGCCCGTCGCCTGCGGCGTGAAGCTCAACGAGGATTCGGGATCCCATTCGTAGGCGTTATCGGTATCGTCCCACTTGGCATCCTTTTCCTTGACGCTCGGGTCGTAGACCCTGATCTCTTCCATGCGGCTCGTGAGGTCGCTGAACTTCACTTCGCCGACGGTATTATCCTTGTTAGCCTCGTCGAAGAGGTCGTTGCCGTCCTTCTTCGCGGTGAGCTCGTCGAAGAGGTCGACGAGTTCCTCGACGCCGTACTCCTTCTGCTCGGCCTCCGCGGGGGCGAAGGAATAGAGCTTGTATTCCGCATCGTAGCCCTCGAGGGCGATGATGTCGAAGCTCGAAATGGAATAGTTCTGCTTGTTGTAAGCCGTGGTCTGGCTGCCGGGTTCCTTGATCTCGGGGCCCGTATAGCCGATATCGAAGGTAAATTCGGGAATGCCGCCGATCTCGAAGATGTTGGAAGCCGTCACGGTGACGAGTTCCCCGTCCTCATTGTAGTACTTCATCGCATTGCCTGCGGCATCCTGCGCGATCACGCGGAAGGTATAGGGGCCAACTTGGTCCACTTCGAAGCGGAGATTGTTGTAGCGCAGCGAGGTCGCCGACGAAGGCGTGGAGCCCGCCGCAGCGCGCGGTTTGAGGTAGTAGATGTTGAAGCGAAGGTTGCGGTAGTCGGCATAGTCGCTTTCGATGAGCGTGCGGAGGGAGGGAAGGTAGAAATACGACCCGTCGCCCGCGCTCACGTTCTCGGCGGCCTCGGCTACGCGATCCTGATAGACGTCGAGAGCGTCGAGGTCCTGATCGTTTTTCGTGCCCGACCAATCGGAGGTGTTCGTCTTGCTTGAATCGTCGGGAGTAAGTCCGACAAAGTGCGGTCCCTTGACTTCGCGGTCGACCACGATGTAATCGAAGTAGTTCCCCTCTTCCACGGCGGTATATTCGGAGACCTTCTTGGTGCACGCTTCCCTCTTTTCGGTGCCGTCCTCGTTCTCGGTGGTGACGGTGCCCGTGCACGTCGCATCCTGCGAGAGCTTTTCGTAATCGGCTACGGTGTAGTAAGCGCCGTCCTCTTTATAGTGGCTGCAATTGGGATCGGAACAGTTGTACCCTACGACCTGCTGGTGCGCGGTACCGTCCGCTTCCTTGTCGCCCTTGACCTCGACGACATCTTCCTGCGCGGCATACCATGTGAGGTAGACGAAGGTATCGTTATCGTCGGTGCCGTCGTCGAGCTTGAAGCGGATGGAGACGTAGGCCTTCTCCCCCTCTTCGGCGCCGCCTTCGACGTTATCTTCCGTCGGCATAAAGAAGGTGGAACTTGCGCTCAAAGTGGAATATTCGGAATCCGTCGGTTTGAGATAGTACTGCGTTGCGGCCTCGTCGCCTTCGGCAGGCTTCTCGCGCTTCAACATGTAGTATTGACGGGTGACGGAGACCGATCTATCGCAGACGTCGATCGCCTCGTAGGTAAGGCTGAACCGCTGGCCGAGACGGAAGGAATAGATCTTCTCGTTGATGACGAGCACGGCGGGCGCATTGTCCTCGACGGTACCGTCGGCGTTGACTTTGAAGGTCTGCCCGTTGAGCTCCTTCATGAGTAACGTCTGCGCGGCGTCCTCTTCGGCCGTCTCGGGAAGCGTCGCCTCGAACAGCATGGGAAGCTGGGGAGAGCTCGCGGCCGTAGAACGGTATTCGAGGTAGTAGCCGCCGATGTTGGTGAAGGCGCCGATCTTCTCTTCGTTGAGCAAAACGTCGAAGTTGCCGGGGACTTCGGGATCTTCGACGAACTCGAAAGCGAGGTCGTCGGCCGCGTTCG
Source organism: uncultured Clostridia bacterium (assembly GCA_947625555.1). Lineage (GTDB taxonomy): Bacteria > Bacillota > Clostridia > Christensenellales > Borkfalkiaceae > Gallimonas. The sequence goes on from CANQOT010000005.1 coordinate 41,302, forward strand.
CAATGGTATGGATGGCCTCGGGGGCATCCTCGTCGTCCTCTTCAAATTCGGCGTCGCGCACGGCAACGGTGAGCTTGTCCTGCTCGCTGTCGTAGGCGAAGTGCAAAGCGTTGGTCGTCTGACCGTCCTTGGTGACGTTCTCTTCGTCGCTCTGGAAGGTGATATCGAAACTCTCGAATGCGACCGTGCCGAAGGCAAAGGTCATCGTGAAGTGGCGGGCTACGCCGGGATCGACGAGCCCCGACTCGACGACGCCCGTCTGAACGTTCTCTTTGTCCTCGACAAACCATTTGAGGGCGAGGTCGCGGCGGTATTCGACGCTGCTCCCCTTCGCGAGCGTGAACTGCACATAGGAGGTCTCCTCCTCGCCCACCTCCGCCGCCTCCACCTTGGCGCCGTTGAGCGGCTCGAAGATCTGGGACGGCGTATAGGTCGCCGCATAGGCTGCGTGCCCGCGGGGAAGGAAGGAGAGCGCAAGACCGAGCGTAAAGACACACAGCACGGCGAGCGCAAAGATTGTAAACAACCGAAGTTTTGCCTTACTCATAAACTTACTCCGAGCGGGCGTGCGCCCGCGTACATATTCAAATATCTTTTTCTATTCTACACGAATTTTCGGGGCGCGTCAAGCGCAATCGCCCTTTTTCGCGAGATTTTTCAAATTCGGTCCACTTTTTTCTGCTTCAAATGGGGCGGACGGCGGCGTCTACGTCGAATCTGCTCCAAGGGGCTTCGCCCGCGGGCGGCGGCGCGATAAAGCGCATGCGCTCCCCCCGCACGGGGTGGGTGAAGGTGAGAGAATATGCCCAAAGGGCGAGCTTGCCCTTTTGCGCCTTCTCCCCGCCGTAGCGCACATCCCCATAGACGGGATGGGAAATGCCCGCCATCTGCACGCGGATCTGGTGGCTCCTGCCCGTGTGCAGTTCGATATCGGCGAGGGCGAGTTCCCCCTTCGCGGCGAGGATGCGGTAGTCGAGCACGGCGAGCTTGGCCCCGTCGGTGCCCTGCGTCGAGAGATACACCGTGTTGTTGACGGTATTCTTTTTGAGATAGTTGACGAGCCTGCCGCTCTCCTCGGCGGGCGCGCCGACGAGGACGGCGAGGTACTTCTTTTCGAAGTCCCCCGTCCGCATCTGCGAAGAGAGGCGGGAGGCCGCCTTGCTCGTCTTGGCAAAGACCATCACGCCGCCCGTGGGACGGTCGAGACGATGGACGAGCCCCAAAAAGACGTTCCCCTTCTTTTGGTACTTCTCGCGCAGATATTCCTTGATAAAGTCGAGCATGTTCCCGTCGCCGCTCTCATCGGGACAGGAAGCGACGTTCTGCGGTTTGAGCACGACGATGACATGGTTGTCCTCGTAGAGGACGGTAAGTTCATTCATGGATAAAGATCCCTCCTGCGCCGCACGGGAGCGGAATGCCCTCCTCCGTCGGAAGGCCGACCTCGTACGCCTCGATCTTGCCCCGCCGCCCTTTGAGGCACAGCGAGAGGATATTGGACAGCACGGTGGGTTGCAGACCCGTCGTGTAGCTGTTGATGAGAAAGAAGAGCGGATCGTCGGAGAGGAGCTCCGCGCAGAGCGAGACGAAGGGAAAGAGCTCGGTCTCGATCTTCCACATCTCCCCGCCGGGCCCGCGGCCGTAGGAGGGCGGATCCATCACGATGGCATCGTAGCGGTTGCCCCGCCGAAGTTCGCGGAGGACGAACTTCTTGCAGTCGTCCACGATATAGCGGATGCCGCCCGCGATGCCCGAAAGGCGCGCATTTTCGCCCGCGCGCTCCACCATGCCCTTGGCGGCGTCGACATGCACGACCTCCGCGCCCGCCTTGGCGAGGGCGACCGTCGCCCCGCCCGTATAGGCGAAGAGGTTGAGCACCTTCACGGGGCGGCCCGCCCCCTTGACGAGGGAGACGGTTTTCTCCCAATTTACGGCCTGCTCGGGGAAGAGCCCCGTATGTTTGAACCCCATGGGCCTTATTTTGAAGGTGAGATCGCGATAGGAGATGTTCCAACTTTCGGGAAGGGGCTTTTTGTATTCCCAGCTTCCCCCGCCCTTTTCGCTCCTGTGATAGACGGCGGAGAGCCCCGGATAGCCTTCGAGATCGCGCTGCGCCTTCCAGATGACCTGCGGATCGGGGCGGAGAAGAAGAAATTCCCCCCACCGCTCGAGCTTGTAACCGTCGCCCGTCGCGAGCACGGCGAAGTCCTTCCATCCATCCGCAAGTTTCATCATGTGTTCTATTATAATAGAACGCGCGCGCTTTGTAAAGCAAAACGCGCGCCCGACGGAAAAATTTTCCCGTAGGATAGAAAACGCCCGCCGCAATGCGGCGGGCGGAACAAGCCTATGTGTACGTTTATTTGCGGAATACGAGCACGCTGAAACTGTGCGGCGGGAGGAGCGCGGAACGGGGGGCGGCGGGGGCGATATCGCGGGCACACACCCTCTCGGGCTCCCCTTCGCAGTTGAAGGCACCCGTCTCCCCCTCCATGCGGATGATACGGGTGAGCATGCCGAACTCAAAATCCCCCTCGATCTCGGCCTGTACGCTCTCCGCCGAGGTGTTGACGAGTTTGACGAAGGTGAAGCCTTCGCGCTCGGATGCGGCGGCAACGACCTCTTCGTTCTCCGTTTGGATCTGCACGATTAGCTCGCCCGTATAGAGGCTGAACAGCTTCTGCACATAGTAGCTCGGCGAACCGAATGAGGCGCTCCCGTCGAACCAGATGAGGGCGGGCGTGCGCTGCGCATAGCCGATGCGTGCAAAGAGCGGCGCGAAGCTCTTGAAGGGTACCATGTCCGCATGGCGTTCCAAGGACGTCAGACATGCTGCCTCCGCAAGCGCTCCCTCCCATGTGCCCGAAGCGGGCGTCCGGTCTCCCATTTTCGAGGAGGCGGAAAGTTCGAGGAAGGTCTTTTCGGAGGGGATTTGCAAAGCGGACGGGAGCTTTTCGGGGGGAAGGGAAAGGCGTTCCCACGCAAGATCCCCCTCTTTGCCGAAAAGGATGAGTTTGACGGCGCTCGCCGCGCGGATGCGGGCAGCAAAGGCCGCCACGGTCTCGGGCGGTGCGCCGTCCTCCACGGCAAGGCACGTCACGTTGAAGGGGGCGGAGTGGCCGAGCTCGTCGCGCAAACTCCCCCACATCGTATCCTTATCGCCGTTTGCGAACTCGATGAGGTCGAGCGCATCCTGCACGCATGCCTCAAATTCGGGATCGCCCGCGGGCAGATCGGGGAGCATGACGGTGGGAACGGGCCGTGCGCCGAGGTATTCGGCAAGGCGGAAGCACTCGAAATAGCCGAGGCCGAGCGTCTGCCCGTAGTGCGCGTAGGGCGAGGTGAAGTTGTTTTCCTCCGTAGCGTCCTGCGCCGCCCAAGGGTTCCACGTCTGGCGGCGGCGTTCCCCGGGCCATACCGAATCCTTCCACGGATAGGGATTGAGGCTGCTGCCGGGGACATGCCCGCCCGCAAAGCGCAAAAACTTGGGCTTCATCTCTTTGAGGAGCTCCACGAGGTCGCGGCGGAACACCCCCAAAATGGCGTTTTCGGGGAGCATGGAGAAGTCGTTCGCATGTACCATGCCCGCCTTGCGGAGGGTAAAGACAAATTCGCCCCCCTCCACATCCGCCGGGCTCTTGAACTTCACTTCGTAGTGCGTCCACTTGCCGTTGGGCTTGATCTTGACCTTTTTGACGGCCACGGGCGCGCCGTCCTTATAGACGCCCACGAAGGCGAGATCTTTATAATCGTAGGAGCGGACGAAGAACCTGACGCGGTATTCCGTCCCGCGGGAGAGCTTGATGCCGCCGAAGGCCCTGTTCTTCATGCCGACGCCGTCCACATCGGCGACGACGCGCATATAGTGCGGATTTTCGGCGAAGAGGGGGCGGTCGGTTTTGAGCTTCAAGGCGACGTCCGCGCCCGCGGGCCACGGCTCCCAGCCGTAGGCGCCGCCCGTGGAGAGGGAGATCCTTCCCCCTTCCGCCTTCACTTCCTTCGCCTCGAAATTGCGGTTTTCGAGCATCTCGGCAAAAAGTCCGCCGTCAAAGGCGTAGTTGACGTCCTCGAGCGAGATACCGAAGCCGCTCTGCTTGGCGGGGATCATGCTGTTTTCGCTGATGAAAACTTTCATAAAAACTCCTTTGCCTGTTTCGCAAATTTCTTTTTATCAGAAGCCCCCTGCGGGGCAAAATAAGGGCAAAGAAATTTGCGAGGGGTTAAGTACCGACATCTCAAAGCCGCGTCGGCCGCTGCTTTGCTCTGTTCTCAAAGACATCAAGCGTGCGGTGGCTTGGCAAATGGGGACGCCCACGGCGGAAATCAATTCCGCCTAAGGCAACTCATTGGAAGCAAGGGCGCCTTTCGGGGTGAGGGCTGCGTATTGGAGGATTCTCCCGCCCAGAAGCCGCGATCGGGGCGGAAGGTTTACCCGTTACCGTAAAACGCGGAGAAGCAAGCAAGACAAGGAGAAGGAGCATTTCCGCAGGGAGCGTACTTTTGCGTACGTGACCAAGGAAAGCGCACCTTCGACAAAGTATTGCGTAGCTTATACGCGTTTCGCTACTCTATGGAATGCGCGATGTAGGTGATATGGTCCGCCGCCCTCTCCAAATTCCCGACGAGACTGATGAACACGCTCGAATTTTGCGGCTGGCACTTGCCCTCGTTGAGGCGCTTGATGTGCCTGTCCAAGAGGTCCTTCCGCTCCCTGTCGATCTCGTCTTCAAGGCGGTCCACCGCGCCGAGCGCATTCCTGTCCCGCGAGAGGAAGGCGGCGAGGGAGAGCGTATAGAGGTTCCTCACATTCTCGAACATCACGCGGATGAGGCCGAGAAATTCATCCGAGAACACGAGCCCGTCGTCCACATAGTGGCGGGTATATTTGGTGAGGTTATCGGCGAGCTCGCCGATACGCATGATATCGCTGAATACATAGTGCAGGGTCGAGACCGTCTTTTCCTCCTCGATGACGAGGGGGGATGCCGAAAGTCTCACGAGATAGGCGCTCCCGACCTTGTTGGCGGCCGCGAGCGCGCGGTTGTGTTCCTGCACCTTTTCGGCTGCGCCCGTATCCTTCGCCATGAAGCCCGTAAAGGAGATATCGAGGGTATCCATGGCATAGGCGAGCATCTTGCCCGTCTCCTGATAGAGATAGTCGAGGGCGACGGAGGGCTGGCGCAAAAGCCTTTCGTCGGGCTCCGAGATGAGTTCGGCCACGGGCGGCTGCGTCCCCTCTTTGCGGACGCGCACAATGTGTTCGGCGAGCCAGACAAAGCCCTTCACGAAGGGAAGGAAGAGGAGGGTGCTCGTGACGTTGAAGAGGGTATGGAAGAAGGCGATCTGCATGCCCGCCGCCATATCCGTCTCGCCGAGCGTCATCGACCCCGCGGGGAAGATGCCCGCGAGCACGGTATCGGCAAAGCCCTTCCAACAGACGAGGACGATCATGAAGATGATCGCGCCGAAGAGGTTGAACATAAAGTGGACGAGCGCCGCCCGCTTCGCATTGGGCGTGGCCCCGAGCGAGGAGATGAGCGCCGTGACGCAGGTGCCGATGTTCGAGCCGATGATGATGTAGAGGGCCGCGTTCCCGCCCCCGCCGATCGTAAGGCCCGAGGTCGCCATCGTGAGGATGATGGCGTTGACGGCCGTCGAGGACTGCACGAGCGCGGTGATCGCGATGCCGAGAAGGAGCAGCAGCGCGGGATTTTTGATGGCGGTGAGCACGCCCGAGATGGCCGCGTATTCGGCCGTCCCCTTCTCGAAAGAGAGGGCGCCCGACATAAATTTGAGGCCCACGAAGATGAGCCCGAAGGAGGCGATAACGAGCCCCGCCGTGACGACCTTCTCCTTCTTCGAGAACATCGTCATGAGGATGCCGACGGCGGCGAGCCCCAAAAAGAGGACGGTGATATCCGAGCCCCCGATGGCGATGACCCATGCGTTGAGCGTCGTCCCGATATTGGCGCCCATGATGATGGAAGTCGCCTGAAAGAGCGTCATGATGCCCGCGTTGACGAGGCCCACGACCATAACGGTAGTGAAGGCCGAACTCTGCCCGAGCACGGTGACGGCGGCGCCGATCCCGACGCCCGCAAAGCGGCTCTTCGCCGTCCTTGAAAGCATCTTGCGGAGCCTGCCGTGCGCGATCTTCGTCATATTTTCGGAGAGGATCTTCATGCCGACGAGGAAGGTACCCATGCCTCCCAAGATCTGCATGACGATCTTAACGATGTCCCATGCTCCCATGTTGCGATCCTTTGCGCGGAAAACGCTCTATCCTCATTATAAATTGCAAACAAGAACATTATAACAGGAAAAAGCGGCCTTTGTCACGCATTTTTCGCACATTGGGGAAAATTTTGCCGCCGCAGGAAAAGATAAGGGGCGCGCCGCATAGGCGGCGCACCCCTCGGGTCCCCTTTTATCAGTCGTCGACGGTGCGGTATTTCATGGCGAAAACTTCCTTCGCCTGCCACGTGATGCCCTTCAAGGGCCTGCCCCGCGTATTGGTCGCGTCGATGGGCACATCTTCGGTACAGATCTCGGACATGGTACCGTCGTCCGTCGTCACGGCGAGCATATAGGGCACCGTCACATAGTCGGCAAAGAGTACGCTCTCCCCTTTGAGCGAGGCGATCTGGACGCCCTTCCTGTAACGGGCGAGCGGATCGATCTGCGCCGCGATGACGCGCTTCCACCTGCCGCCCGTGACGGCCACGACGATCTCGCCCTCGCCGTCGATCTGCGCGGCAAAGATGACTTCGTCGCCGTCGCCGAGGTTCATGCCCTTCACGCCTCCCGCGACGCGCCCCTGCATGGGGATATCGTCCTTCTTGGCGTTGAGGCACATGCCGCCCTTCGTGACGAAGAACACGGTGACGCCCTCTTCCTCGGAATCGTCCTCGACATTTACGACGGCATCGCCCTCGTTGAGGCGGATGGCCTGGAAGAAGTTCTTCGAGAGGTTGTATTCGCTCCACGCCGTCTTTTTAAGCATGCCCTGCCGCGTGATGAAGAGCAAATTCCCCTCGGAAGCGGCTTTGAGGACGGCGACGGGCTTTTCGCCCTTTTCGGCGTCGTCGAAGAGGTCGGAGAGCGCATAGCCCGTCTCCGTGAACTTCTTCGCGCAATCCATGCCGAAGATGCGGAAGCAGTTGCCGCGGTCGGAGAAGATGACGGCGAGTTCGTCCGACATCATCTTTGCGCTCTTGACGGCGACGGCATTCTTGCGGGTATTGGGCCCCACCGCCTTGTTCGCCGCCGCGAAGTTCTTCTCGGTGACGCACTTCACCTTGCCGTCCGCCGTGATCATGAAGATGCTCGCAACGCCGGGCTCGCGGATATCCGTGCGCTCGACGTCGGCCTCCGTCTCGCTCTCGGCAAGGGTGGACTTCCGCGGGGTACGGTATTTCTTTTTGATCTCCAAGAGCTCGTCCCGCACCACTTGCAGTTGCAATTTGTTGCTGTTGACGATGGCGGTGAGCTTTTCGATGAGCGCCATCAAGGCTTTGAGTTCCTCTTCGAGCTTGAACACTTCGAGCTTGGTGAGGCGGGCGAGACGGAGGTCGAGGATGGCCTGCGCCTGCCGTTCGGAGAGGTCGAAGCGGGCACGCAGTTTGTCGCGGGCGTCCGCCGTGGAATCGGCCCCCTTGATGATCTTAATGACCTCGTCGATGTTGCGCACCGCGATGATGAGGCCCTCCAAAATATGGCAGCGCTCCTTGGCTTGGTTGAGGTCGAAGCGGGTGCGGCGCAAAATGACGTCGCGCTGGAAATCGACATAGTGGCGAATGATATCCAAAAGCCCCATGAGCATGGGTTTTCCGCCCGCGATCGCCACCATATTGATGCCGAAGGTCACTTCGAGGTCGGTGTATTTATAGAGCGTTTTCATGAGCTTGGGGATATCGGTATCCCCCCGCACTTCGACGACGGCGCGCATGCCGACGCGGTCGCTCTCGTCGGTGACGCGCAAGACGCCCGCGAGCTCCGTCTTTTTCTCCTCGCGCAGTTCCGCGATCTTGCGAAGCAGTGCGGACTTGTTCACCTGATAGGGAAGCTCGGTGATGACGATGAGCTTTTTATCCGCCTCCCCCGCTTCCACGCGGATCTTGGCGCGCAAAGTTATGCGCCCCTTGCCCGTCTTATAGGCCTGCGTGAGTTCGTTGGCGATGATGTACCCGCCCGTGGGGAAGTCGGGTGCGGGGATGTGCTTCATCATCCCCTCGAGGGTGATGCGGGGATTGTCGATGTAAGCGACGACGCCGTCGATGGCTTCGCCCAAATTGTGGGGCGGGATATTGGTCGCAAGCCCCACCGCGATGCCCGATGCCCCGTTCACGAGGAGATTGGGGAAGCGCCCGGGGAGCATATCGGGCTCCTTCAAGGAATCGTCGAAGTTGAGCGAGAAGGGAACGGTGTTTTTCTCGATATCGCGCAGAAGTTCGAGCGCGATGGGTTCGAGGCGCGCCTCGGTATAGCGCATCGCGGCCGCGGGGTCGCCGTCCACCGAGCCGAAATTGCCGTGCCCGTTGACGAGCGTCTTGCCCATGTTGAAGTCCTGCGCCATGCGCACCATGGCGTCGTAGACCGAGCTGTCCCCGTGGGGATGATACTTGCCCATGCAGTCGCCGACGATGCGCGCCGACTTCTTGTGCGGCTTGTCGGGCGTGAGCCCCATCTCGGACATGGTATAGAGGATACGCCTCTGGACGGGCTTCAAGCCGTCCTCCACGCGGGGAAGGGCCCTATCCAGAATGACGAACTCCGCATAGGGGAGCATGGACTTGGGGAGCACCTCTTCGAGCGGGGTCACAAAGAGGTTGCCCGTAGGTTCGATTTTCTGTTCAGGCTTCTTCATTGCCGCCCTCCTTCTTGAGCTTTACGCGCTCCATAAAGGTATCCTGTTTGTTGAAGTTTGCGTTGCGGGCGAGGAATTCCTTTCTGCCCTCGACGCGGTCGCCCATGAGCGTCGTGATCATGTTCTCGGCGGCGACGGCGTCCTCCAAAGTCACCTGCGTCAGATTGCGCCGCGCGGGGTCCAGCGTCGTCGTCCAGAGCTGTTCGGCGCTCATCTCGCCGAGCCCCTTATAGCGCTGAATGAGGTACCCCCTCCCCACTTTATCGATCTTTTCCTGCAATTCGTTGTCGTCGTAGGCGTATTCCTCGATGTTGCCGTTTTGTTTATACACCTTGTAGAGCGGCGGCATGCCGATGTAGACGTGCCCCGCCGAGACGAGCGGGCGCATATAGCGGAAGAAGAAGGTGAGCAGGATACATCGGATATGGAAGCCGTCTTGGTCGGCATCGGAGAGGATGATGACCTTGTGGTAGTTGAGTTTATCGAGGTTGAAGTCGCTCCCGATGCCCGCGCCGAGGGCCGAGATGATCGTCCTGATCTCCTCGTTGGCGAGGACTTGGTCGAGCCGCTTCTTTTCGACGTTCAGGGGCTTGCCGCGCAGGGGCAGGATGGATTGGAACTGCCGCACGCGGGCCTGTTTGGCGGTGCCGCCCGCCGAATCGCCCTCGACGATGAAGAGTTCGTTCTGTTCGGGTTTCTTGCCCGAGCATGCCGCAAGTTTGCCCACGAGCATGAGCCCGTCGATGCTGTTTTTGGCGCGGGCGGTATCCTTGGCCTGCCGCGCCGCAATGCGCACGCGCGCCGCCCCCTGTGCCTTCTTGATAATCTCTTCGAACGCCCTCTTGAATTTGGGATCGGCGGCGAGCGTTTTGAGCCCCTCCACCGTGACGCTCTCGACGGGGGATTTTGCCTCGGGGTTGCCGAGCTTCGTCTTGGTCTGCCCCTCGAACTGTACGTTCTTCATCTTGATGGAGAGGACGGCGGTGAGCCCTTCGCGGAAGTCGTCGCCGAGGAAGTTGGGATCCTTGTCTTTGAGGAATTTATTGTCCCGCGCGAAGTCGTTGAGCATGCGGGTGAGCCCGCCGCGGAAGCCGATCTCGTGGAAGCCGCCCTCGGGCGTCGGGATGTTGTTGACGAAGGAAAAGAGGCTCTCGGTAAACTCCGAAGTGTGCTGGATGGCGAACTCGACGAGGATGCCGTCGCGCTCCCCTTTATAATACAGGGGTTTGGAATAGAGCTTGTTCTTGCCGTCGTTCAAAAAGTTTGCAAAGTCGGAGATGCCGCCGTCGTAGCGGAAGGTGGTGCTGTAAGGCTGCGTCGCGCCCAAGAGGTCGAGCTGGACGTCCTCCTCCGCCTTATCGCCCTTCGCGGCGTCGTACTCGTTCTGCGTGATGCGCTCGTCGGTGAGCGTGATGGTGAGCCCGCGGTTCAGAAAGGCGAGCTCTTCGAGGCGGTGCTCGACGGTTTCGAGGGAGAAGTCCACCGTGGAGAAAACGGCGTCGTCGGGCATGAACTGCACGAAGGTGCCGTGGCGCTTGGTACGCTGTTTGGTGTTGACGAGCGGCCCCGTCGGCACGCCCGAGATGTATTTTTTCTTCGCGCTGTCGTAGTAGGAATGAAATTCCATCTCCCACGTCGTTCCCTCGCGCATGACGCGGACTTTGAGCCACTTCGAGAGGGCGTTGGTGACGGATGCGCCCACGCCGTGGAGGCCGCCCGAGAAGGAATAGTTGTGCTCGTCGAACTTTCCGCCCGCATGGAGCTGGGTAAAGACGACCTGCACGCCCGAGACCTTGGTCTTGGGGTGGATGTCGGTCGGGATCCCGCGGCCGTTGTCCTCGACGGAGACGCTGCCGTCCTTGTAGATGCGGACGTCGATCTTGTCCGCATAGCCGTTGGCGGCCTCGTCGATGGCGTTGTCGACGATCTCCCAAAGGATATGGTGGAGACCCTTGGGACCCGTCGACCCGATGTACATACCCGGGCGCAAGCGGACGGCATCCAATCCCTCCAATATGGTGATGTCGCTCGCGTCGTAGTGCCTGTTTTCCATAGTTACCTCTTCATGTAAATATTTTCGGGAATGCCGCAGGCGGCGGCAAAATTCCGTATTGACTTTTTCTTCCGTTTATGATATGCTTCCCTACGAGACAACGAATTGTCTCACAAAGGAGATCGCATGATGAATAAGAACAACCCTTACGCCGGAACAAAGACGGAAAAGAACCTTTGGGAGGCGTTCGCGGGCGAGAGCCAGGCCCGCAACAAGTACACCTATTTTGCCTCCGTCGCCAAGAAGAACGGCTACGAGCAGATCGCCGAACTCTTCCTGAAAACGGCCGACAACGAGAAGGAACACGCCAAACTTTGGTTCAAAGCGCTGGGCGAGCTCGGCACGACGGAAGAAAATCTCCTCGCCGCCGCCGAGGGCGAGAACGCCGAATGGACGGATATGTACGAACGCATGGCGCGCGAGGCCGAGGAAGAAGGCTTCACGGCGCTCGCCGCACAGTTCCGCGGGGTCGCCGCCATCGAGAAGGCGCATGAGGAACGCTACCGCGCCCTCCTCCACAACATCGAAGCCAAGCAGGTGTTCGAAAAGAGCGGCGTCACCGTCTGGGAATGCCGCAACTGCGGCCACATCGTCGTCGGGACGACTGCCCCCGAGGTGTGCCCCGTCTGCAACCATCCGCAGGCCTTCTTCGAAGTGAAGAAAGAAAATTATTGATAGGTCCCCACCTTCGCCGTCCGCCCCGTGCGGACGGTTTTTTTATAGCGAACGGATGACGGAGAGCGCCTCGGGATAGTTCCTTGCGGTATGGCCGGCAAAGTTGCCGCCCTCCCTGCGCGGAAGATAGAGGATGAAGTCGATCCCCGCGTTCTTTGCGCATACCATGTCCGAGGTCAGGCTATCGCCGATCCATACGGCGCGGCTTCGGTCGAACCCCTCGATGTGCGAGATCACATAGTCCGAGAAGGCCTTCGAGGGCTTCTCCGCCCCGATGGTCTCCGAGATGAAGGCGGCGGTGATATAGGGCAAAAAGCCCGCATCCTGCAAGTGCCGCTCCTGAATGGCGGCGCCGCCGTTGGAGACGATATAGATCTTGCCGCGCGCGGCGAGCGCTTCCAAAAATGCCCCTGCGCCCGCAAACGGAAAGCATACGAAGGGGAAATTCCGCCAATAGGCATCCGCAACGGCGGAGGCGTCCGCGTCGATGCGAAATTCTTCGAACAGGTCGCGGAAACGGCGGACCTTCAATTCTTCGCGCGAGATGCCGCCCCGCTCCAACAGCCGCCAAAGCCCCTCGTTGATCGCATGGAACCGGGCATAGACGCCGTCATTACAGGGAAGGCCGAAGGAGGCCAACGTCCCGCGGAAATTCTCCCGCTCCGCCCGTTCGAAATCGAAGAGGGTATCGTCCATATCGAGGAGAAAGATATCCTTCATCTCAATCCTCGATGAGCGCGAGTTCGCTCAACGCCCGCGTGTAGGCAATATAGCGTTCATTCTCGGACATGCCCCTATCGTACACCGCCACGCAGGAAAATTCGAGGCCCTTGCTCTCGTACACGCTCATCACGTTGATCTTGCTCTTGGAGAGCTTGCCGTCCGACGAAAGGAGGTGGTAGCCCCGCTTTTGCAGCAGGGGGATATATTCTTCGCGGGCGATGAGGGCTTTGAGCCCCTGTTTCCCGCGGAAAAAGGCGGAAATTCCGCGCTGACGGATATGTTTGACCGCCTCCCCGTGCATGCCAACGGGCTGCATATCGACGTCGAGGAACTCCGAGACGAACTCGACGATCTCGTTGGTGTTGCGGTAGTTCCTGTCGAGGGAATAGACGGGGCAGGCAAGGGCCTCCCAGTTCCCCATTCCGCGGAACGGGGTGATGTTTTGTTTGAGATCGCCGAAAACGTTGAAGGCGGCATCCGCGTTGATCTTTTTGAGAAGGGCGTACTCCCCCTCCGAAATATCCTGCCCCTCGTCGATGAATACGAGCCCGTAGCGGGGGGTAAGTTTCCTGCCCGCCTCGGCGAGGACGTAGGCGATCGCAAAGCTGTCCGAGGGATAAACGCCCTGCATGCCGAACTTCCTTTTATAGGGTTTGACGGTCTCGCGATACAGCCAGCGCGCGATGTCTATGCTGTCCTTGCACTTGCCGAGATCGGAGGCGTATCCCGTGAGGCGGAATACGCCGAAAAACTCACGGAAGAGCTCACATCCCCCACCCATGTCCGCGATAAGGCCGTCGATTTTATCGATTTCCGAAATGAGTTCTTCCCGCCGCTCGATGCGGTCGCGGTAGGTGTAGACCTCGCCTTCCCCCCTCTTGATGCGGTAGCGTTTGAGATCGGCGATCTCGCGGCCGACGAGGTCTTTGAGCGACGCAAGGTCGCCATGCGCCGCCGCAAAAACTTGTTCCCCGTGCGAAGAGACGAACTGCGCGCAGCGGTAAAATTCGGTGAATTGGCGGAAGAAATGATCGGGGGTGTGCACTTTTTCATCGAGGACATAGTTCAGGAAATCCTCGACCTGCACGCAGGCGCTCATGAGGCTCCTGAAAGGCTTCGTGAAGTAGAACCCGCCCTCCTTGGACTCCTTCATCTCGCCGAGCACGGCGCGGCGCACCCGCGTGGAGGCGTTCTTGATGCGGGTATAGCTCTCGCGCAACGCGACACATTCGTCGAGGATGCGGAGGGAGATCTCGCGGCACTCCTCGGCCGTGAAGAGACCGCGGATATCGCAAAAGAGCTTGGAGATCTTCTTCTTGACGTCCTGCATGAAGCGGCGGGAATACAAATAGGCGAGATAATCGGGTTCTTCCCGCCGCTGCCCCATGCGCGCGGTGAGGTCGATGCCCTCGTTTTTGAGCACCTGTTCGTAATATTTTTTCAGGGTGATGGTGCGGACCCGTTCGAGTTCCAGCACCTGTGCGAGCTCGTCGATGAAGGAATTGAAGCTATCCGACGGGGTGATGACGAGCACGCCCTCGGGGCGGAGCTTCTCGTTGTTGTACATGAGATAGCTCAACCTGTGGAGGAGGATCATGGTCTTTCCGCTGCCCGCGCACCCCTGCAAGACGAAGCTCTCGCGCTCGGGACGGGTGATCGCCTCGAACTGCTTTTCCTGGATCGTCTGAATGATATCGCGGACATGGGTATCCTCTTTTCGCTCTTTGAGGATCTTGCGAAGGTAGGGATCGAAGAGGATCTCCTCATCCCGCCCCGCGATCTCTTCGGGCGTGAGGACGTCTCGCACCGAGAGGTATTCGTTCTTGAAATCGAGGACCTTGCCGTTTTTCACGGAGAGGGCGCGGCGGAGCACCGTGCGGTATTCGTATTCGTTGATGGTGAAGCGGACGCGGCTCTTTTGGTAGTAGCGGACGGCGATCGGGGCGCGCCAGTCGACGATTTCAAGGTTGACGTCCCCCTTCTTGCCGATGTAGTAGCTGTTGTACCCCTCCTTGTCGTCTATGACGTCCATCCGCGCGAAGTAGGGCTCGGAGAAGAAGCACTTGTAGGCGCCCATCTTCTTCGTCTCCGCGGCGATCTCGGCGTTCTTGCCGACGAGGAATCGGTAGTCCTCGGCGGTATAGTCGGAGGACTTGCGGATGACGTCGGCCTCGGCTTTGAGGGCTTCGATGCGCCTCTTGAAGCGGGCAATGTAAAAGACTTTGAGCGAGAGAAGGACGGCTTTGATGTGCTCTTCTTCATACACAAACTGCTCCCCCTCGTCGAGGAGGGAGAGGTACCATGCCTTATCGGCATCCTTCTTGGGCTTCATGAGCTCTTTTGCCGTGTAGCTTTTCATTCCGTACCGCACAAGAGGATATTTACTTGCAGAAACCGCGCCCTCGGGCGCTTTTTACTTCCTTCTCCGCTCCCGCTGTTCGGGCGCCGTGAGTTCGAGCGCGGCAGACAGAACAGGTTGGAGGGCAGAGACATTGAGAGAATAGATAAGGGTCTGCGCGCGCCTGTCCACCTCGACGAGCCGAGCCTCTTTGAGGACGGAAAGGTGGTGCGAGACGGTCGCAGCCGAAAGCAAAAACTGGTCGGCGATCTCGCCCGCAGTGTGCGGGCGCCCCTTCAAGAGCATCAAGATCTCCCTTCTCGTCTCATCCGCGAGCGCCTTCCACGGATCCCTACGCATCGCTTCATCCTCCGTATTTTGAATATTATCTAAATAGTAACAGATTCGTCAAATTTTGTCAAGATTTTGTGGAAAAATAAGATAAAAATTTTTATAGAGCCGGCTGTGCGGCGGAAAAGGCGGCCGAAAAGCCCGATTATTACGCTTTTTGAGCAATTTTGAGTGAATTTTATTTTTAAGGTTATCGAAATGTAGGCAAAAACCCTTGAAAAATCCAGAAATCGTGGGATTTTTCAAGGGTTTTTATTTTAGTTACCTTGTTATACTCCAATGCGCCCCCGCAAACGCGGGGGCGCATTGGGATCCGAGACGGACCTGTAAGCCGGGTTCTTCGTCGGAGCAAATTTCGCTTCTGCGCCCTTCCCGCCTTCGCGGCAAGGGCTCCTTCGCGCCATTGCTCCTCCTCTCCCCAAAAAAATACTTCGTCTTTTTTCGGGGACCCCTTGCCAGACAGAACCCGTACATACTCCAATGCGCCCCCGCAAACGCGGGGGCGCATTGGGATCCGAGACGGACCTGTAAGCCGGGTTCTGTCTGGCGCGGCCATTTATCTAGGCCTACCGTCACCGATAGGCTCGAGCGTTATTCGCGGATCTCCCCGGGCGGGCAACCCTATGTGGAGAGATCCCAAACTTGCATCGGACGGGGTTTACATGGCACGGGGCGTTACCGTCCCGTCGGTGAGCTCTTGCCTCGCCTTTCCACCTTATCCGCACCTGCCCATAAGGACGGGGCGGTTGTCTATTTCTGTTGCACTTTCCTTGAAGTCGCCTTCACCTGACGTTATCAGGCGTCCTGCCCTGCGATGCCCGGACTTTCCTCACCGTGCTTTCGCACGCCGCGGCCGCGTAGTCCGCTCGGATCGAGAGTATTATAGCACAAATTCGCAAAAAGTACTTGTTTTTTGCAAGTGTTCCGTCAAAATCGTCCCGAAGAATTTTTTGGAAGCCCCTCGGCCGCATTCTCGAAAAAACAAGGCGCCCCGTCGGGACGCCCTGCCGTTTCGCTCTGCATTTAACTTCCGAGCGCTTCGCGCATCTTCTGCACCGCATCGGCGCGGGAGGAGGTGCCGATCTTCTCGTAGATGGAGGAGATATAGTTGCGCGCGGTGCCGTCGGTGAGTTTAAGCGCGGAGGCGATCTGCTTGTTGGTGAATCCCTCGTAGATCATGAGGGCGATCTCCACCTCGCGCTCGGAAAAGCCGAACTCCCTTTTGAGTTTGATCTCCCTGTCGCTCGCGACGAGCCGCGCCACACTCGCAATGCGCCTTGCGACCTTGGCGGGGAGAATGGTGTCCCCCGCATGGGCGTTCTTCACCGCCTCGATGAGGGCAGGGGCGGAGATGTCTTTGAGGAGATACCCGCTCGCGCCGTTGTTGATGGCGTTGAGGATATAGTCGCTGTCGTCGAAGGTCGTCAGGACGAGCACCTTGGTATCGGGGTGGCGCGCCTTGATCTCCTGCGTGGCGATGACGCCGTTCATGTTGGGCATGCGGATATCCATGAGGACGACGTCGGGCAACAGCTTGTCCACCGCCTCGACGGCCTTCGCCCCGTCCAAAGCGATGCCCACGACCTTGATATCGGGGCAGGATGAGAGCACGCTCTCGATGCCGTCGGCGAGGATGGCCTGATCGTCTGCAATGAGGACCTTGATCATTTGTGATCTCCTTTTATCATTCTTTGGCGGCTTCGCCGTCGAGGGGAAGGGTAAGATGGATCTCGAAGCCCTCGTCGGGTTCGGTCTCGAACCATACCGTACCCCCGAGCGACTTCGCCCGCCTGTGCATTCCCAAGAGCCCGAAGCCCTCTTTGAGTTTGTCGATCTCGAGCCCCTTCCCGTTATCGGAGAGGAGCATATTCGCACGCCCGTCCTGCTTTTTTAGCTCGAACCAGAACGCCGTTGCATTCCCGTGACGGAGCCCGTTGGAGATGCCCTCCTTCAAGGTGTTGAGAAGGAAGCGGCGCTTGGCGTCGCACAGGTCGATGTCGTCGATCTGATAGCGTACGGCGATGCCCGTTCCGTCCGTCGATTCGTGGATGATCTCGAGGAGCTGGTTTTTGAGGGTCACCCCGTCCTCCTGCCCCGAGAGAAGGTGCACGCTCTCGCGGAGCTCTTCGAGCGCGTGTTTGGCTTGCAGGTTGGCCGCCGCGATCTTGCGCTTGGCATCTGCGGGGTCGCTGTCGATGACGAGTTTTGCCGCCTCCGTCTGCATGATGACCGTCGTGATGGAGTGGCCCGCCGTATCGTGGATATCCTTTGCGATGCGCTGCCGCTCTTCGAGGGCGGTCATCTCCTGCAATTCCACGTAGGCGGAATTGAGCTTGATATTGGTCTCGTTGAGTTCGTCGTTCGCCTTGGTGAGCTCGCGGTTCTTCTTATAGAAGAAGATGGCGAAGTTGATGACGAGGAAGTGGATGACGATGAGCATGAGATCGCTCACCATGCTCGAAGCGACGGCGATGAAGTTGAATTTGGTGTGGTCGTCCTGACTGCGCAGAAATTCGGAAAAGGCGAAGGTGGTAAAGAGGATGACGATGCAGACGACGCACATAAAGATGCTACCGCCCAACCTGTCCTGGCTCAGATAGTACTCGGTGAGGATGATGAGGTACATCGTCGTGATGAGGACGCTGCTCGCAAAGATGGTGAGGACGAGAAGACAGAGAACGTCGATGACATAGAAGGCGATCTTGCTCTTGAAGGTGTGCATCGACCAAAGTTTTACGGCATTCTCGATGAGGAAGAGCAGCGAAACGGGGAGCGTGATATACCATGAAGCGGGGATCCCGAATTTGGGAGCGCGGTCGTTGACGATGAGAAAGACGGAGGCGATCAGGAGCGCCCCCCAGATGAAGAACTTCGCGTATTTATGAAAGACGTTCAGGTGGTCGAGCGCTTCCTTCGTCGTCGTGGGTGCATGATGGCCGAATTTCTTCATGATTCCTCCTCTCCGACGATATTCTCCTTACAGGCTCTTTTGATGGCGTCCAACTTGCCGCTCAAAAAGTAGCTGAACGGCTCGTCCTTCCCCACGATGATGTGATCGTCGATCGTGGCCCCGTGCACCATGCACAAAAGCAGCATCTGCGTGGTGAAGCGGTCGTCTGCGGAAGAGGGCGTAGAGGGCGCGCCGGGATGGTTGTGCGCGATGACGATGCTGTGCGGCCGCTGGGTCGCGACGAGGCGGCCCACCTCCTCGGGCGGAATGGTCACTTTATCGGGCAAAAACGAGGTGAATTGCTTGGTAAAGCGGACATGGTGGCACCGGTCGAGACAGTAGATCTCCACCATTTCCTCCGTGCAGCCCTCGAAACGGGAGCCGAGAAATTCCGAAAAGGTATGTACGTTGAATACCTTCGGCGCCTTTTTCTCCTGTTTCACCATGCGTTCGCACAGCGTCGAAAGGGCCGTGAGATAGGTCGCCGTCGCCTCGCCGATGCCGTCCACTTCGAGGAGCTTTTCGAAGGAGGCGTTCAGCACCCCTTCCAAACTTCCGAAGGCGGAAATGAGCGAATGCGCGATCGGGTTGGTATTCTTGCGCGGAATGGCATAGAAGAGAAGGATCTCCAACAGTTCATGGTCTTGCAGTCCGTCTGCGCCGTTCATAAGATGCCCAAACATCCGTTGTCTGTGTCCTTCGTGCATCGCTTCCACTCCGTCTCATTTCTTGTATTATAACAGGTTCCATATAAAAAAACAAGTGGGTGGGTCCATATTTTGTTCGAAAACCTTACAGATCCGCGGCAGCGGGCAACTTTTTCGGCAAACTCTTGACTTTTTTTGCCCGCTTTGATAAAATCATCTCTGCAAATTCGGCCAAGCGGAGGACAACTATGGACTATTTGAACGAAGCGGTAAAAAGCATTGCGGAGTGCATCCGCTTTGATTCCTCGCAGCAAAAGAAGGCCCCCGGCGCGCCCTTCGGCAAGGGCGCCGCGGAGTGCCTCGATCACTTTTTAGCCCTCGCGGAGCGCCTCGGCTTCGAGACGCATAACTACGACGGATATGCGGGGGAAGCGCTCTTCGGCGAAGGGGAAGAATTTGCCATTCTATGCCATCTCGACGTTGTCCCCGCGGGCTCGGGGTGGGAAAAAGACCCCTTCGGCGGCCTCGTGGAAGGCGGAAAGATCTGGGGCCGCGGCGCCATGGACGATAAGGGCCCCGCGATCTGCGCCCTCTATGCGATGAAGGCTTTGAAGGACGAGGGCTTCCTCCCCAAAAAGAAGATCAAGCTCATCGTCGGGTGCAACGAGGAGGACGGCTGGGCGTGCATCGAGCACTACAAGGCGGTCGCCCATATGCCCGAAACGGGCTTCTCGCCCGACGCGGACTTCCCCGTCATCTATGCCGAAAAGGGCATTCTGCACGTCAAGCTCCGCTTCCCCGCAAAGGAGGTCCCCTTCAAGCTGTTGCAAGGCGGCACGAGCGCGAACATGGTGTGCGACGCGTGCGAGGCCCTTCCCAACGTCCGAGACGAGAAAAGGGCGACGGCGCTCGGCCTCGTTTTCGAGGGGGAAAAGCTCGTCTCCCGCGGCAAGAGCGCGCACGGCTCC
This sequence comes from uncultured Clostridia bacterium, assembly GCA_947625555.1. GTDB lineage: Bacteria > Bacillota > Clostridia > Christensenellales > Borkfalkiaceae > Gallimonas. The sequence continues at coordinate 60,873 of CANQOT010000005.1, forward strand.
ACCCCCGAAAAGGGCCGAAACGCCATGTTGCCCCTGCTGAAATATTTTGAGGAGAACGAGGACGTCCGCCGCATCATCGAATACCTCTTCGACGACGTCTATGGCCTCAAAAAATTCTCCGACGAGACGGGCCCGCTCACCCTCTCGCCCGATATCATCCAATCGGGCAAGGGCGAGATCGCGGTGGTGTGCGATATCCGTTATCCCGCCACCATGTCCGCGGATGGGGTGCACGAAAAACTGCGTGCGTTCGGCGTCCCCTACGAGACGGTGCACCACCAGGAGCCCCTTCTCGTGGAAAAGGACGACCCCCTTGTACAGACCCTTTTGCACGTCTATGAGAAGTGCACGGGGGAAAAAGCCCAACCCGTCGCGATCGGCGGAGGCACCTATGCGCGGGCGCTTCGCCACGGCGTCGCCTTCGGCCCCGAAATGGAGGACGACGAGGCCGTCATCCATCAACCCAACGAATACATCACCGTGGAGCGCGTAAAACTCCTTTTGGAGATCTACCGCGAAGCCATCCGCGAGCTGACAAAATAAAATGAGCGCATACGAAACCGCCTCAGGCAATTCCCGAGGCGGTTTTTTGCTTGAACTTAAAGTTTTGCGATCGTGATCGTTGCCTCGTCGCCGTTGATATCGAGCTTCTTGGAATAGCCTTTTCCCGCCCCCTCCTGCACTTTTACGGCGAGAACGTCGGCGGCAAAGGCTCCGTCCGCAAGCACCTTGGCGGCGCGGCCCGAAGCGGTGTAGTAGAGCTCGATGCGGTCGGTCACCTCGAAGCCCGCTTCCTTGCGCAAAGATTGCACCTTGGAGACAAGTTCGCGTTCGCAACCTTCATCCAAAAGCTCTTCGGTGAGCTCGGTATTGAGGGCGACGGTGATGCCGTACCCCTGCGCCGTCGCAAAACCGTGCGCGGACGACGTGAAGATCTGCAAATCTTCCTCAAAGAGTTCGACGGGTCCGTCGAGGTCGACGGTATAGGGCCCGCCCGCCTTGACGCAGGCGACCACTTCCGCCGCATTGCACGTCTGCAAGAACTCGGTGATGAGGCGAAGTTTCTTGCCGTACTTGGGGCCGAGGGTGCGAAGTTGGGGCTTTAAGGTGTAGGTGACGAGCTCCTCCCCCCCTTCGAGGAAGCGGAGCTTCTTCACATTGAGCTCGTCGAGAGTGACGGCTTCGAGTTCGCCCGAAATGGCAAGTTTCCTATCGGATGCGATGAGCATCTCCGAGAGCGGCTGGCGGTTCTTGATATTGCCCGCATTGCGCGCGCTCCGCCCGAGCTCGACGACGTGCAAAACGTCGTCCATGCCCGCCTCCAAGACGGCGTCCACCCATACCATGTCCGCGACGGGGTAGTCGCAAAGGTGCACGGAGATGGGCTCCTGCGGGAAAAATGCGGGTACCAGATTTTGGTACATCATCTCCGCCATGAAGGGCATATAGGGCGCGATGAGCTTGGAGAGCGTCACGAGAACGGTGTAGAGCGTCGTATAGGCCGCCGCCTTGTCCTCGGTCATCTCGGGTCCCCAATAGCGGTCGCGGCCCCTGCGCACATACCAATTGGAGAGCGCGTCGGTATAGTCCTGAATGGCGCGGGCGCTGTCGGTGATGTTGTAGACCCCGAGCAATTCGTCCACTTCCTTCACGAGGGTGTTGAGTTTGGAGAGCGCCCACCTGTCCATGAGCGAGAGGCGGCACTTCTTCAAATCAAATTTCGAGGGGTCGTATCCGTCGATCTCGGCATAGAGGGTGAAGAAGGCGTAGGTGTTCCAAAGCGTCCCCTGGAACTTCCTTTGGCTCTCGGAGACCGCCTCTTCGCCGAAGCGCGAGGGTAGCCACGGCGCACTGTTGGTGTAGAAGTACCACCTCACGGCGTCTGCGCCCTGTTTCAAAAGCACCGTCCACGGATCGACGACGTTGCCCTTGTGCTTGCTCATTTTGATGCCGTTTTTATCGGCGACGAGCCCCAAACTGATGCAGTTTTTGAAGGGCGCCCGATCGAAGAGAATGGTAGAGATGACGAGCAGGACATAGAACCAGCCCCTCGTCTGGTCGACGGCTTCCGAGATGAAGTCGGCGGGGAAGGTCTCTTCGAAGAGGTCCTTGTTCTCGAAGGGATAGTGGTACTGCGCGAAGGGCATGGAGCCCGAATCGAACCAGCAGTCGATGACCTCGGGCGTGCGTTTCATCTTGCCGCCGCACTTTTTACAGGTGCAAAACAGCCTATCGACATACGGGCGGTGCAGTTCGATATCCTCGGGCGCGCCCGTCTTTTCGCAGAGTTCCTTTTTGGAGCCGATGACCTCGATCTCGCCGCAGTCCGGGCATACCCAAACGGGGAGAGGCGTCCCCCAATAGCGGTCGCGGGAGAGGCCCCAGTCGATGACGTTTTCGAGGAAGTTCCCCATTCTGCCCTCTTTGATGCTCTCGGGCATCCAGTTCACCGAGCGGTTGGCGGCGATGAGCCGCTCCTTGACCTTGGTGACCTCGATAAACCAGCTCGCCCGCGCATAATAGAGAAGGGGCGTATCGCACCGCCAGCAATGGGGATAGCTGTGCTCGTAGGGCAGTTTCTTGAAGAGCAGCCCCCGCCCTTTGAGCATATCGAGAATGATCTTATCCGCATCCTTTGCGAAGAGCCCGTCGAGTTCGGGGCAACGCTCATCGAAGCGCCCCCGCTCGTTGACGAGCTGCACGACGGGGAGGTGATACTTTTTCCCGACGCGGTAGTCGTCCTCGCCGAAAGCGGGCGCGATGTGCACGACGCCCGTGCCGTCGGTGAGCGTGACATAGCCGTCGCAGACGACGAAATAGGCCTTCTCCTTGAAGCTCCCCTTCGCCCAATCGAAGAGGGGCTCGTACATGGTACCCTCGTACTCGCTCCCCTTGCGGCGGGCGACGATTTCGAAATTTTCGAAGAACTTGGGCGCGAGGGCTTCGGCGAGAATGTAGTGCGTGCCGTCCTCCGCGATGAGTTCGATATAGTCCTCGTCGGGGTTCATGCAGAGGGCAACGTTGGAAGGAAGGGTCCACGGGGTCGTCGTCCACGCGAGAATATAGGTGTTTTCCGCCCCCTGTACCTTAAAACGGGCGATCGCGGAAGTTTCCTTCACGTCCTTATAGCCCTGTGCGACCTCGTGCGAGGAGAGCGCCGTGCCGCAGCGGGGGCAGTAGGGAACGATCTTATGGCCTTTATATAAAAGCCCCTTCTTGTGTATCTCTTTGAGCGCCCACCAAACGGATTCGATATAATCGTCGTGATAGGTGACATAGGGGTGCTCCATATCCACCCAATAGCCGACGCGCTCGCTCATCTTCTCCCACTCGCTCTGGTACTTCCAAACCGATTCCTTGCACTTCTTGTTGAAGGGCTCGATGCCGTACGTCTCGATCTGCTTCTTTCCGTCAAGTCCGAGCGACTTTTCCACTTCGAGTTCGACGGGCAGGCCGTGCGTATCCCAGCCCGCCTTGCGCAGGACATGGCAGCCCTTCATCGTGCGGTAGCGGGGAATGGCGTCTTTGATAGAGCGCGTCAAAACATGCCCGATGTGCGGCTTGCCGTTGGCAGTGGGAGGGCCGTCGAAGAAGGAAAATTCCTTGCCGCCCTCGTTCTTTTCGATGGACTTTTCGAAGATGTGGTTCTCTCTCCAAAAAGCCGCGATCTCCTCTTCCCGTTCCACGAAGTTGAGCGATGTGTCTACCTTTCTGTACATAAAAAACTCCTTGTCGGCACTCTGTGTCAGCCGAAGATCCCCTTGCGCGGGCGGATGGCCTTGACGGCAAAGCCCGCAGCCGTCACGCAGGCGGCGAGCTCTTCGTCGCCGAGCGAACTCTCAACATAGACGATGCTCCTCTTGAAATTCGCCTTTGCGCTCAAAACGTTATCGAGAAGCAAAAGTTTGCGCTCCACGCGGTCGGCGCACCTCTTGCAACAGAGATCTTCGATCTCGATGACTTTCTTCATACCAACAAATTATAGCAAAAAAGCGGGTCGGTGTAAAGTTATTTCCGCCCGCAGAAAAAAGTTTTGCATATCCTTTATGCTTCGTTGCGTTCCCGCACAGTATGACGGATATTGGAAAAATCGAATTTCCACTTGCCGTCGAACTTTCCGAACCGGTTCCAGAGCCAAAGAAGATAGCCGAGCACGGTGAAGATCAAAACGAGCACGAGGACCCACAGGCATGTGTTGCCATAGCCGAGTTCATGCACGTTGAGGAAGAAGTACGGGTATTCAAAATTCTCGATCGCCGCGCCCAGGATGAAGATATATGCGACGTAGATAAGGGGTAAAATGAGGCTGTACAGGGGCGCAAACACCGACATGGTTCCCTTCTTCTCAAACAATATGTAATCAAGGACGAAGAGCAGCGGCGCGAGACAATGGTACGACATATTCCCGATATCCAGCCAATAGCTTGCCTTCGCGGGGCTGTTGAGGAGAAAGATCACGACGAGAAATGTGACGAGGATCATGACGGTCGTCATAAATTTGAAGGTCCGAAGGATCCTGTTGTATCCCTCGCGTTCCCCTTTCAGGACGCGGGCGGCCGTTGCGACGGTCACCGCGATCGAGACGACAAACACCACATAGTTAGACAGATTGGTATAGTACTTTAAGATCTCCCAGCTCATAGGCTGCCCGCCTTGCCCCGCGTAGAAAACGCGAAGAGAAAGCAGACAGGCAAGGAAGGAGACACAGCATAAAACAATGCGGTAAATGAGTTGCACGACAAGATTTTTTCTCATATTTGCCTCAAAATAGTTTCCTTTGTGTATTAAATTATAGCGGCTCGATTTCGATTTGTAAAGAAAAATCACGAAGTGAACAAAGAATTTTTCAAAAAAGAAACCCATTTGCCAAATAACGTTGCATTTTGCGCGGAAAATTGATATAATATGTTTCAGTTTCGGAGGTGATTCCATGCGCGCGCTTGCGATCAACGATATCTCCTGCGTGGGGAAATGTTCTCTGACGGTGGCCCTGCCCGTCCTCTCGGCATGCGGGGCGACGGTGGATATCCTTCCCACCGCCCTCCTCTCCACCCACACGGGCGGGTTTACGGGGTACACCTTCCTCGGCCTCGACGACGAAATGAAAAAGATCTGCGACCATTGGGAGACGCTGGGGCTCAAATACGACGTCATTTTGAGCGGCTATCTCGGCAGCCGCGCCCAGATCGAGTTCGTGAAAGAAGTTAAAAACCGCTTTTTAAGAAGCGGCGGCATCTTTATCGTCGACCCCGTTTTGGGCGACAATTTCAAGTTCTATCACGGCTTTGATGAGGGGTTCGCCGCGGACATGGGTACCCTCTGCGCGCTCGCGGACTACATTCTGCCCAACGATACCGAGGCCTATCTCCTCACGGGCGAACGCGATTTTTCCAAAGCGCTCGCCAAACTTGCCGCCCTCTGCCCCCACCCCGTCATCACGGGCGCAGACGATAAGGACGGCTACGCCCTCTACTACTTCGACGGGGGCGAAAAGCGCATGCCGCTTTGCAAGGTGGAGGGTTCCTTCCACGGCGCGGGCGACGTGTTTGCCTCGGCATTTGCGGGCTGTATCGGCCGCGGAATGCCCCTCGATGAGGCCTTGAAGCTCACCGTGGAATTTTGCCACCGCTCCATTTTGCGCACGGCGCGCGAGGTGCCCGATAAGAAGTACGGCATGAACTACGAGAAAGAACTCTATATCCTGACGGATCACTTCAAGCAATGACGGCAGGTGCATGGCTCCTCCGTGGGAGGAGCTGTCGCGCGTGAGCGCGACTGAGGTGGGGCGTATTCTGAATGCGTACCCACCCCCCTACCCCCCCTCCTCGGGAGGGGGCCTATTCGGGCTACCCCTCCTCGGGAGGGGGCCTATTCGGGAAGACTTCCACCCATACCATACCAAGGAGGAAAATATGGATAAACAAAAACTGAAAAACGGTGCGCTGACGATCGCACAGAGGATCTGCGAGGGCGTGCTCGGGGGCATGATGATCTCCCTCGGCGGCGCCGTCTACCTCGCCTGCCGCTACGGTCTCACGGACGGGCAGGAAGTCCCCTTCTACGGGCAATACATCGGGGCGCTCCTCTTCTCGATGGCCCTGCTCGCCATCTGCATGCGCGGCTACGCCCTCTACACGGGCAAGATCGGGCTTGTTCCCCAAAAGCATTCCAAAGAGGATATCTCCGTCCTCCTTTTGGCGCTCCTCGGCAACCTCATCGGGACGGTCGCCTTCGGGTACCTCATCGGGTTCATCTTCCCCCACCTCAAAGATTCGGCCGCTCTCCTCTGCGGAGAGGGCGGAAAGCTCGGGCAGGGGTACGGATTTGCGCTCCTTCGCGCCATTCTCTGCGGCATTCTCGTCTACCTCGCCATCGACCTTTATACCAATAATAAGACCCCCCTCGGCATTCTGATGTGCATTCCCGCTTTCATTTTGAGCGGCTATGAACACTCCATTGCGGACATGTTCTACTTCGCGGCGTCGGGCATTGCCTCGATCGAGGCGTTCGGATACCTCATGATGATCGTCCTCGGCAACTCCATCGGCGCGCTCATCATTCCCCTCCTTCGCATGATAAAGCCCAAGAAAGAGGGTTGAGGCGAACTCCAAAACCCCCTCCCTGGGGAGGGGGAACGAGTACCTGCCCCCGTTTACGGGGGCGGGTGGCGAACGCAGTGAGACAGGTGGGGGCTTTTTCACATTCAACCCCCACCACCGCCTACGGCGGAGCCGCCCCCTTCAAAGGGGGCAGCTAACCCTCATTCGTTGCCGAAGGTGACAGCTCCTCCCCGGGGAGGAGCTTTTTACAAAATAAGACCCCTGCCGAAGCAGGGGTCTTTGATTGTGCCAAATGGCTTATTTGTTAGGCTTCGGGAACAAGCGTGAGGGTCGGGGTTTCGGCGCCAACCTTCCAAGCCACGGTGTACGTGCCGGCTGTCTCGACCTTAAGGTCGTTGCCCGTGCTCGTAGGATAGTAACCGCCATTCACGTCGGCCTGTTTGTAGTTCCAGACCTTGAACCTATCGGAGGTCGTGAGCTTCACGTCGACGCTGAACGTCTGCGTTGCAGCATCGTAAGTCATCTTGATGCAGTTCGTGGGAACAGCCGCAACGCCGCACAGAGACGGCCAGTTGCAGGTGGCCTTGCTCGCGACGGTGCCGACGATATACATATCGAACTGTTGGGTCACGTCCATGGCATCCTTCTTATCGATGAGTTCCACCTTGACCTTGTTCGCCTTCAAAATGCCGTCTTTCTGCGTGGTGATGGTGAACTTATACAGGCCGTCGGCACCCTGATTGACATGGATGTTGGTCTGAACATCCGAGAAAGGCTCGGTGACTGTGGTGACCGCGGAAAGATCGAGATCGGCAAAGAGGAACTGGAGAGTGTCGTCCCAAGCATCATTGCCATCGGCGTCTTTCTTCATGGCGCTCGGTTCGAGGATCTTGAACTCGTCCCCGAAGTAGAGCTCGAGCTCTACGGTGTAGACGGTGTTCTTATTCTCATCGAGTTCCTTATCGAGCTTGATGGATGAAAGAGCATTCGTCCAATTCGCCGATTTGAGGGTGCCGATGCCGGCGCCGAGGACATAGAGGTCGCGGGTGTCGAGATCGGGATCAGCGGGATCGACGGTGCTGCCGCCCTTCGTGTATCCGCATTCCGAGCAGGTATTGCCGACGAAGGTATGATCTTCCTTCGACTTTTCGTTGACGGTATTGTCGTCTTTGCAATACTTCCAGTGCTGGGTCTCGTTGTGGTCCCACTCAGTGTAGGCGTGAACGTGACCGTCGTTGTCCTTTTTGCCGCAGGCTGCAATGCCAATGGCTGCCGTCGCTGCAATCGCCAAAGAAACGGCAACTGCAAGGAACTTTTTTGCTTTCATAGTTACTATCCTCCAAAAAATTTTTTAACGCATTTGCTGCGTTGTTTCCATTTTCATTGTCAAATGCACTGCGGTGAGCCTTCGATGAGCCCTGCATGATGATTGACAGAAGCCTCACCCTCGTCCCCCCCCGCCTATGGCGGGGAGGGGATATTTGGGAGGACATTAACGGCCGCGCATTGGCCGACTGTATTCGTTGTTATGCGTCGAGATGCTCTCCGCGTCGGTGATGTGTTTTTTGCACGCGTTCTTGTTCGGATATTACATTTTTTTCGGGCTATCGACTTAATTCTATCACAAAAAATGTTACGTGTCAATATACATTCCACAATTTTTTTCGAAATAATTTGGAAGAAAACGAAGGCCGGGGCGGAGAGATGTTGAGACTTAACCCCTCACGAAATTTTGTTTTGCGGTAAAAGGACTTCGTATAAGGGGATTCTCTCGATCCCGTTGGGGTCTACTTCGTCGCTACGCTCCTCGTGCCGACCTTGGATAATCAATAGAAGCCGCGGTCGGGGCGGAATGACAGGTTGTCCCAAGCAAAACAAAATTTGTGAACAAAAGAAACGGACCCCGTGAGGGATCCGTTCTTTTTTGCTTTTTGCGGTTTTCACCGCGTCGATCGGTTACGCCTGCTTCGCAACCCAGCTGGCGGTATGCGTCTTGGCATTGAAGGTGACCGTCCAGGTGCCTTCGCCGAGAAGGATGTTACCGCCCTCCGCGGTGCCGTAATCCGACTTGTCACCCTGGCCATCGTGCTGATACCACTTGATCTTAAGCGCAGCCTTTTGGAGGCTACCATCGGGGTTATCGTCCCAGCCCTTCGGCACGAAGTCGACCGAGGTGATGGTGATGTCAGCCGTCCAGATGTCCGGATTGTCCTTATCCTGCGTGAGGAAGATCGCATTTTCGGGATCGTCCCACCAAGAATCGGTGTGGCCCTTATAGGTACCGACGAAGTACCAACCATCTGCAAGAATGGCGCCCGTCTTGGTGATGGAGATCTCCATCTCTTTCACGGTCTGATCCGCATTAAGGATGACGTTGAGACGGATGGAATAATAACCCGTCGCGGCGATGATCGCCAATTCGCTTTCTGCCTTCTGCGTGAAGCTTCTTGCGTTGGTGATCCATTCGAACTTGGAAGTTCCGTTCTCGCCCCAAGCGAACATGATCTCGTCTTGGGCATAGAGCGCGACTTCGTTCAAAACATAGACGTTATGGGTCTTGTATTGGGTCTGCTTTTCAAATTTGAGGCCTTCGACCTTCTGATCGGTGCCTTTGAGAAGGCTGTCCCCATTCTTCGAGGTACCGACGAGGTAGTAAGCCGCATCGGCCTTATCGGCGACGAAATCGGGGTTAGCATCCTCGTCATACTTGTAACGAAGGGTCATATTCTCGGTGATGGGGCCTTCTTCCCACTTGGTCGCGGTTTCGCCCGTGACTTTCTCGAAGCCGACAAACGCCATCATGGGAGGCGTGAGCGCTTCGTCGGGAGCGAAGGGGATCGCGGGAACGGTGGCGCCCTTCTGGTAGTATCTGCCGCGTGCGAGGAAGTTGGCGTTCGAGGGACCGACAGGGCTGTTGTCCTGATCGACGAACTTCACGAGTGCGAGCTCGGTGTAGGACTCGACCTGCTTAAAGGTGATCGTACCGACGTTCGCAGCGACCGTGAGGGTGAGTTCGTACTTGCCGGACTTGCCGGTCGCGATGTTGATGTTCTGGATCTGGCCGACGCTGGGAGCCGCGACGAAATAGGATTCGCCGTTGAGCATGCCTGCGTCCGCAACGGAGCTGAAGCCCATCTGGCCCGCCCAGTCGTGATCGTGAATGATCTGGAACTCGTCGCCCTCATAGAGGTCGATGGTCAGGGTGTGGACTTCGGTCACGCCGTCTTCCGCATAGCTCCCCTTGAACGTGAGCCCGGGATACTCGCCCTTCTGATCCCAGTTGCACGTCCAGAGCGCTTCGCCGGAACCGACGCCGACGAGGGTATAGACTTTGCCTTCCCAATCCTTGTTAGGATCGTCGGTGGGATCAACGGCCGGGGGGTTCGGATCGACGGGTGTATCGGGATCTTTGTCCCCGCCGCAAGCCGCAAGGCCGGCGACTGCCGAAAGTGCCATGGCGCCTGCAAGCAGGATGCCAAACAATTTCTTTGCCTTCATGGTTACATTTCCTCCAAAAAAATTTTTTTGATTTTCGCACGCACTGTGCGTTTGTGCCTGATTATTTTCGCGGTAGCTTACGCCTTCTTGACGAATACGTAGCAGCTGATGCCCGCGATGGACTGCGAACCGTTAAGACCGGACTGGATCGCCGCCGTACCCGACTGGGTTCCGTTGATGCAGAGGTCCCAATTCCCCGTCGGAAGGGTGACGTTTGCCGCAGCCTCGTTGGGATTATAGACGATGAACACCTTATCCGTGCCGCTCGTCATCGAGAAGGAGAGCACGCCGCCGCTCCTTGTATAGTCGTTGATGACGCCCGAGGCATCCGCACTGCGGAGCGCGGGATGCGCCGCACGGAACGCGATGAGACCCGCATAGTACTGCATCATCTTGTACTGTTCGGAATCCTTTGTGAGAAGGTTCCATTTGAGGTTGTTCACGGCGTCGGACGCGTTGTAGCTGTTGTGGTTGTAGGTGCCGTCGGCATTTTCCTTGCTGCGGAGCATCTCTTCGCCCGCCTGCATGAAGGGAACGCCGAGCGACGTCTGCACGATGGCCGCGACGAGGCGGTTGTACTTCAAGCTCTTCTCGTTGATGCCCTTACCGTAAGCGAGTTGAAGTTTATCCCAAAGCGCGTAGTTATCGTGTGCGGAAGCATAGTTGATGACCTGCGTGGGGTTATCCGTCCACCAGCCGTTGGGTGCGGACGAACCGATGGCAGTGTTGGAGACGCCGCCGTTGACGCCGAACATGATCCTGTCCATAGCGTCCTCGTTCACGGTGCCGCCCGTCGCATAGCCCTTGGTCGCATCATCCGTGCCGCCTTTGAGCGCGTTGCGGATGACGTCGTTGAACATGGCGATGCCGTTGGTCTTTTGCGTGGAGTTGACGGTCCTGATGTTGGTAAGCGTCGAAGGAACGCCGGCGGAAAGACCGCTCGTGCCGCCCGTCCAGCCCTCGCCGTAGATGAGCGCGTTGGGGTTGATCGCATGGACTGCAAGTTCGATATCCTGCATGGTGATCGCATCGTGAAGGCCCATAAGGTCGAAACGGAAGCCGTCGACGTTGTAATCGTTCAGCCAATGCCTTACGGAGTCGATCATGAACTTGCCGAACATCTCGCGTTCGGAAGCCGTCTCGTTACCGCAACCGCTGCCGTTCCAAGCCGTTCCGTTGGGCTGGAAGCGATAGTAGTAGTAAGGGACGATCTTCTGGAAGTTGGATTGGAGCCCGCTCGTGTGGTTGTACACAACGTCCATGATGACGCCGATGCCCTCTTTATGAAGGGCCTGCACCATCGCCTTGAATTCCTTGACGCGGGATGCGCCGTCGGTCGGATCGGTGGAGTAGCTGCCTTCGGGAATGTTGTAGTTCAAGGGATCGTAGCCCCAGTTGAACTGGTCGTTCCTCGATTCGTCGACAGAGGCGATATCGAAGGAAGGAAGAAGGTGCACGTGCGTGATGCCGAGTGCCTTCAAATAGTCGACGCCGACGGGCACGCCGTTCTCGGTAAGCCCCGTCTCGGTGAAGGCAAGGAACTTGCCCTTGTACTTGGAGCCGGAGATGTTGTTGGAGAAGTCGCGGACGTGGATCTCCCAAATGTTCGCGTCGGTGTAGTTGAACTTGCCGTTCGTCGCCGTCTTGGGAACGAAAGGCGTATGATCGAAGCCGCCTTCGGGATTGGTGTTGGCGATATCGATCACCATGCCGCGATCGCCGTTGAGCCCTGCGGAGACCGCATAGGGATCGACGACCTCGTTGGTGCCCGCCGCGTTGACGACGGTGTAGGTGTAGTACTTATTGAGTACGTCTGCCTTGGTAAGTTCGACCGACCAAACGCCCTTCGAGCCGAGCGTAAGTTCGTGCGTCTTGGCCGTGCCTTCGCCCTTCGTGCCCGAATCGTAGATGTTGAGGGTGACTTTGCTCGAAGTGGGAGCCCAAAGACGGAACGTCGCCTTCGTGTCCGAAAGTTCGACGCCGAGCGTGCCGTTGTAACGATAGGTATCGTTGAATTTCGCGCTCGAGAAATAAGTCATGGGGACAACGGACGAAGTACCGTACCCTTGGAGCGTGACCGAGTACTGCTTGGAGAGCTCGAGGTTGGCGCCCATGGTGAGGGTGGCTTCCGTCGTGCCCTGGCTCTTCACGTTGACGATCTGGACCTCGTTGCCTTCGGCATCGGTGACCTTCACGTCGCTTTGCGTGACGAACATCGCGGGCGTCATCGTGAATTTGATGGTGTTGAGCGCCGTAAGATCGGCAAGTTGCAGGATCTTCATGGGAGACGTCGTCTTACCTCCGTCGTTACTCGTATAGAGCGTGCCGCTGCCCTTCTTCAAATACACGTCGAGCTTGCCGTCCTTGATATACGTATCCGAGAAAGGAACGAAGCGGTCCTCGCCCGAACCGTCCTTGCCGATGCCGTCCCACGAGACGATACCGCCCGGCGCATAGCCGCTCGAAGGCGTACCCGTACGGACGATAAATCCGAGCTCGCCGTCCGCAAGCGGAACTTTTACCTTGCAATACCCGCCGTACTCGCAGGGCTTCCAGGGCCAAGGCGTCTCGGAGCCGACGCTGCCGCTCGCCGTCCAGAGCCAAAGGTCGGAGTGCGCGATATCGCCGTCCCAATAGAGCGTGACGGTAATATTTTCGCCGTCGAAGACATCGGGTTCTTCGTACGGATCGCCGCACTCATCGCAGAAGCCGTCGCCGTTGGTATCGGCATGTGTATGCCCCCCGCCGCAGCCCGCGATCAAACATACGGACGCAAGCATGACGGAAGCGATCAGCATGGAAATGAATGTGATCAGTCTCTTTTTCATCCTGACTTTCTTTCCCCCTTTTTTTACCGAAAAGCTGTTTTTTTATTCGCCCGGGAAAATGCCTCCCCGCGGCGTGATAGCCTCCCGTTTATTCTTCGTTTATTGTACCACGGCTTTCATAAAATTGCAATAGATTTTACAAATTTAGGCAAATTTTTTTTGAAAATTCACAAAAAGTGTGATTATGTAAAATATTTGTACTTTTATGCGTAATATTCCTCGAAAAATACACGCTTTCCGCGCGCGATGCGGCGGGCGCGCCCTATCCTTTTATAAGAAATAACAAAAGATCACGGCGTTCCGCCCTCCGCAAGGGCAAAGAGGATGCGGGCGAGCAAGGCGCGGTCGTGCGCGAAATAGTCGGGTGCGGGCGCCCCCTCGTAGCGGCCAGACTGTTCGGTCTCGATATAGACGCATTTCAGTCCCGCCGCATGGGCGCCGCCCACGTCGTCGCGAAGATCGTTGCCGACGTAGATGCTCTCCTCCGGGCAGAGCGAGAAGGCATCGAACGCCATGGAAAAGAGGACGGGCGAGGGCTTTTTGAAGCCCGCTTCCGAGGAGAGCAGGATGCCGTCGAACGCGTGCGCGATGCCCGTCATATCCAGCTCGCGGCGCGTAAAGCACGCCTGCGCATTGGAGAGCAAATAGGCCCTTCCCCCTCGGACATGGATGCCGCGGATGAGCTCTTCGACCCCCTCAAAGAGGCGGAGCTTGTGCATGGAAGCATCGCGGAAGGCGTGGGCAAAAGTGGCGGCGTCGCCCAAAAAAATGCACCCCTGCCCCGCAAAACGGCCGAGAAGCGCCGAAAAGACGGCCAAAAGGTCGATCTCGCCGCCCTCGGGCAATTTTTCCGCCGCACTGCGGCAAAGAGACGCATAGGCGCGCTTCACTTCCGCCCCGTCGGGGGCGCAGAGCAGGCGGGCGACCTTCTCCCAAAAGCCGTCGCTCTCCTCGTCCGTGCGGATATCGATGAGCGTGCCGTACAGGTCGAACAAGAAGTTCTTCATCCCTTCTCCGTACGAAAACGGCGGCCCCTCGGAGCCGCCGCGATCGCAAACTTATTGCACGTTTTTATTGAGCATATCGACGATGTCCTGCACCGTCTTGACATTCTCCACTTCGCCGTCGGGCAGCGTGATGCCGTATTCCTCTTCGATGGCCATCATCAGTTCGACGACGTCGAGCGAATCGGCGCCGAGATCCTTGATGACTTCGGATTCGGGCTTGATGGTATCTGCGGCAATGCCGAGCTGATCGGCGAGCATCTTGCAAACTTTCTCGAACATAGAGTTACCTCCTGCCCCGCACGCGGAGCAATTTGAATTGGTTTTCTTGTATTGTAACGCAAATCCTTGCAAATGTCAACGGTTTTGACGAAATTCCGCCTTTGCCCCCTCTGCGCCGAAAACTTCGCCAAGGGCCGCATGCCAGATCTCCTCGCGATAGCGCGGATTGGCGGGCGAAGTCGAGGGCAGTTTGCGGGCGACGGGAAGAAGGGACGGGAAGTTTTGCGCGAGCAGCCCGTAGGCGGTCGTCCCGTTGCAGAACATGGCCTCCACCGGGGCGCGGGCAAGAAGGAGGGTAAGGTCGACCGCTTCGGCCTCTTTGATGGAGGCGTCGGCCGAGCCCTTGACCTCGCACGAGGCCACCATGTCCCAAAGCGCGACCCCATTTCGAAGTAAAAACTCTCTCTTTTCCGCGATCGTTGCGGGGACGTTTTCGCCGAAGAACGAGCACAGCATCCGCCAGAACCTGTTCTGCGGATTGCCGTAGTAAAAGCCCTCCTGCCTGCTCTTCACCGAGGGAAAACTCCCGAGGATGAGGAGGCGGCTTTCCCCGTCGTAAACGGGCGCAAATCCCTCGAAGCGGCTCATAGCGCAATGGGCCCTTTGAGCTTGCCGACGGAGGCGACGGCGGCGCGGGAGAGATCGAAGTTGGCGTCGACGGCGCGGCGGATATCGTCGAGCGTGAGGTCGGAGATCTCGGCCATGCGCTTTTCGAAGTCGTAGATCTCGCCCGTGTAGAGGAGATTTCTGCCATAGAGGAGCATCTGCGAGGAGGTGTTCTCCTGCGAGAAGATGTTGCCCGATTTGAGCTGTTCCCTGCCGCGCAGGAACTCTTCCTCCGTCGTCCCCTCCTCCTTGAACTTTTTGATGACATCCAGAACGGCAGCAGCGGCCTCCTCCGCCTTCTTGGGGTTGACCGCGGCATAGACGGTATAGAGGCCCGTCTCGGCGTAGTGCGAGGTGTAGGAATAGACGGAATAGGCGAGCCCCAACTCCTCGCGCACCTTCTTGAAGAGGCGGGAACTCATGCCGCCGCCGAGGATGGCGTTCATCACCTGCACCGCAAAGAAGCCCTCGCCGTCCCGCTTGACCGTGGGGAACCCAAAGGCGAAGTGCGCCTGTTCGATGGGCTTTTCGCGGAAGAGGTTGTCCCCCCTTTCCTGGATATTTTTTTTGCGGTTGACGAATTTCGTGGCTACCATGTCCGCGAACCATGCCTCGGCAAGGTCCATTGCACGGGCCGTCTCGATGTTCCCCGCAAAGGAGACGACGATGTTTTCGGGGCAGTAGCGCTCCGCCTTATAGCGAAAGATATCCTCGCGGGTGAAGCCCTCCACGTTCTTCGCGGGGCCCAAAATGTTCCTGCCGTAACTGCAATTCCCGAATGCGGCGCGGGAGAGAAGGTCGAGGCAGAGATCTTCGGGCGAATCCTCGTCCATGTTGATCTCCTCGATGACGACGCCCTTTTCGCGCTTCATCTCCTCTTCGGGGAAGTTCGCGTTGAGGAAGAGGTCGGCAAGAAGCGCGAACGCCTCTGCCGCGTGGTCGGTCGTCGCCTTCGCATAGTAGCACGTCATGTCTTTCCCCGTGAAGGCGTTGACCTGCGCGCCCAACGCATCGAAGGCATCCGAGATCGCGAAGGCCGTCCGCATGGGCGTGCCCTTGAACTGCATGTGCTCGATGAAGTGGGAGATGCCGTCCTCCCCGTCCGTTTCGTAGGCCGCGCCCGTGCCGACGAGAATGCCCATCGTGACGGAGAGAAGCCCCTCCATATGCTTCACGATGACGCGGACGCCGTTGGAAAGTGTCTTTGTTTCTACCATTTGTATGCCTCTGTCCATATGTATTTCAGCCGAGGTTCTCCCCCACCGTAACGGCGCGGAGACCGTGCTCTTTCAGATAGCTTAGGATGCGGGGGAGCGCCCGCACCGTGTGCGCCATGGGGTGCATGAGGATGAGATCGCCGCCCGAGACGCCCTTCGTCGCCCGTTCGAAGCAGATATCCGCATCCTTGTCCCGCCAATCGACGGTATCGCGGCTCCAAAGAACGGTTTTGAGCCCCATGCTCTCCGCCGCCCGCACCGTCTCCTCCGAATAGGCGCCCGAAGGCGGGGCGAACAGCGTGACGGGCCGGTGGGTGACGAGGGACAAGAGCTCGACGCTCGTCGCGATCTCGCGCACGTTGGCGTCGAAGCCGAGGGTATCGTGGCTCAAATGAAAGTACCCGTGCGAGCCGATCTCGTGGCCCCTCGCCGCGATCTCCCTGACGCAATCCACATGGTCGTCCGCCCAACAGCCGCCGATGAAGAAGGTCGCGGCGGCGCCGTATTCATCGAGAATGCCGAGCATGTCATACACCTCTTCCTCGCCCCAATAGACGTTGATCATGAGCGAGACGCCGTCCTCGCTGCCGCCCCTGCGGATGACCCGCTCTTCGAGGGTGGCGGCCGTACTCCCCGCGGGGAGAAAACAGACGACAGCGACGATGGCGATGACGGCAACGAGCGCCGCATTGGTGACGGCGGCGATCACACCTTGTTTTTTCAACAGTTTACCTCAAACGATAGCGATTTATCATCATTCTATTGTTTGGGTGAAAGGATTATGCCTTATTTGAGGGTGGCGATCGTCACGCCCGTCTCGCCCTCCCCGTACTTCCCGAGGCGGAAAGAGGCGACATGGGGGTGTTTTTTGAGGACGGCATGCACGGCGGCGCGGAGCTTCCCCGTACCCATGCCGTGGACGATGCGCACTTCGGCGAGCCCCGCGAGCACCGCGCTGTCCAAATATTTTTCCAGCTCGGACTCCATTTCCGCCGTCGTCATGCCGATGAGGTCGACTTCGGGGCGGATATCTGCGCGGGCCGTGACGTCGCGCTTCAACTGCACGGAGACTTCGGGCTTCGGCACATCGGTGGCGGTATATAGATCGTCCAAGGGCACTTTGATGCGGATGACGCCCGCCCGCACTTCGGCCTTTTCTTTGCCGACAGAGAGCACCGTCCCCTCCGTCTGCATGCTCCCGATGCGCACCCGCATGCCCGCGCGGACCGTCGCCGCATCGAGCTTTTCCGCACGGATCGGAGCCTCGTCCTCGGACATGGTACCCCTCTTTAACGTGTTCTTCAAAGTCCGCGCATGGATGAGGTCGCTCTCCGAGATGCTCTCCTTTTTGAAGATCTCCTCGATCTCGGAAAGGATCTCCTCTGCCTCGGCGGTGCGCTGCGAGACGATCCTCCTCGCCTCCGCCTTGGACGATGCGAGGAATTTTTCTTTCTCTCTTGCGAACTTTTCCTCCTCGCGCCCGAGCGCCTTCATGCGCTCCTCCCATTCGCGGCGAAGCGCTTCCGCCTCCGCGGCGACCTTTTCCGCCTTGATACGGCTCTCCTCGGCCGCGCGGACGGTGCGCTCGAAGGTGCGTGCGCCCTCCGAAAGATAACCCCGCGCCTCCTCCACCGTCTCGGGCGGAAAGCCCAGCCGCGTACAGATCGCGAGGGCGTTGGAGGAGCCCGGCGCGCCCATTTTAAGTTCGTACAGGGGGCGGAAGCTGCTCGCATCGAACGCCATGTTGCCGTTTTTGATCCCCTCCGTCTCGTAGGCAAACTCTTTGAGGGCGGAATAGTGCGTCGTGACGATGCCGCGGCACCCCTTCTTCATGAGGGCGGAGAGGACGGCCTTCGCGAGGGCCTGCCCCTCCTCGGGGTCGGTGCCCCCGCCCGGCTCGTCGATGAGCACGAAGGAATTTTCGCTCGCCTCTTTCAAAATTTCCCGCAGGCTGACGATGTGCGAGGAGAAGGTCGAAAGGTTCTCCTCGATGGATTGGCTGTCGCCCACGTCGCAGAAGATACGGCTCACGGGGAGGCGGGTGCCCTCTGCCGCGGGCACGAAGAGCCCGCACGCCGCCATGAGGCAGAAAAGGCCGCACATTTTGAGGGTGACAGTCTTGCCGCCCGTGTTCGCGCCCGAAAGGAGCAAAAAGCGGTAGCCCTCGCCGACCGACACGGAGACGGGCACGGCCTTCTTTTGATCGAGAAGGGGATGCCTGCCCCGCCTGATATCGACGACGCCCTTCGCATTCAGGGCGGGCTTTACCGCCTTCAACGCATAGCCGTATTCGGCGCGGGCATAGAAGGTATCCGCTTCGACGGTCAAGGCGACCGAATGCTCCAACGAGGCGCGCAGCCGCCCCAAACGTCCCGAAAGATCTTTGAGAATGCGCTCCTCTTCCTCCTTCTCGTCGACGGAGAGGGACTTCAACTCGTTGTTCATTTCGAGGACTTCCTCGGGTTCGATGAACACCGTCGCCCCGCTCTGCGAGCGATCGTGCACGAAGCCGCGGACGGCGCGCTTGTACTCCGCCTTGACGGGAATGACGAAACGGTCGTCGCGGACGGTGACGAGGCCGTCCTGCAAAAATTTCTTTTCGTCCCCCGCAAGGTACTGCATGAGGCGGGCGCGGATCCGCTCGCCGAGGAGACGCATCTCCCGCCTGATGGCGAAGAGCTTTTCGCTCGCGTCGTCGGCAATTTTATCCTCGCTCACGATCTTGTCGCCGATCTCCCGTTCGAGGCGGGCGTCAAAATCGAGCTGCGAGACAAGGTCCTTGAAGAGGACGATGTTCTCGTCCGCAAGCGCGTTGACGGAATCGTACAGGACGCGGACGGAACGCAGCATGCGGGCGCAGGAAAGGAGCTCCCCGCAGGAGAGCGCCGCCCCCTTCTCCGCGCGCTCCAACATATCCCCGCGCGGCGGAAAGTATTCCACCCGCCCCGCGCCGAGGGTGAAGAGGAGGCGGGTCGCCTCCTCGGTGTAGTCGAGAAGGGTCTTGGCGGCCGAAAGGTCCTCGGTGGGTTCGAAGGCGGCAAGCGCCGCCTTGCTCTCTTCGAGCACGGCATACTGCGAAGCCGCGTTCAAAATCTTATCGAGCTCTAAAAGTTCCCTGCTCCCCTTCATAAAAGCCTCCTCTCCGCGTGCCCCTTCGTCGTCTTTCCCGTGCGAAGGGGAAGGGCGGAATGATCGTAAAGACGCGACGCAATGCCCTGCGTTTCGGCGAGCGTCGCACAGTTATAGAGCTCAAAGCGGCATACCATGCCCGAGATGCGGTATCTCCGCAGGGGGAAAACGCGCCCCTCATCGTCGGTGAGGCGGTAGTGCGCCTTCTTGTCGCATTCCCCGCAAGTCGCCCCGAACGGGCAGTAGCAAAGGTCCATGACCTTGATGTCGCCGCCCGCGAGCGCAAAGGCTCCCCGCGCCGCAAGGGCGTCTTGCTCCCGCACGGTGAGTTCCTTGGAGAGGGCAAAATACTTCGCATATTCGGCGATCCCCGCCACCCCATAGGCGTTGGAGAGGTTGAGCCCCGTGCCCGCAAAGAGGGGGATGCGGTACTTTTTCGCGAGCAAAATGCCGTAATAGCCCTCCGCATAGATGCCGTCGAAGAGGGAAAATTTCTCCGCAAGAAGTGCCTCGTCCTCCGCCGTGAAGAGGGGCGGAAGATACAAAAAGACTTCGCCCGCATGCGCCGGCCGCGCGATCTTCGCATAGTCGGCGGGCTTATAGATGAGGATATCCGCGCCTTTCTCCCCTATGACCGCGGATACGGTACCCCTCTCGGGCGTGACATGGGCCTCGCCCGCGACGGGTTTAAGGGGCTCCCGCGGGGGATCGAGCCGCGCGAGAAGGGCGGCAAAGAAGTCCCTGCGGAAGGCGTTGAGGGCGGACTTTGGCATGAACGCCCCCTCCGTTTCGACGACGGTATGTACTTTTAGCGGAAGGCCGTCCGTCCTCTGGAAACATGCACGAAGCTCCCCTTCCGTGAGGGGCGCGCTTTGGGCGGGTTGGAGCAATGTCTCCCCCTCAAAGACGAGCCCTTCGCACCGGGCGCGCGGTCTTTCCCCCGCCATAAAGCGCAATTCGACAGATATGGGGCGCGCGCAAACGGGCAGAAGCGCCTCTTCGTTGGAGCGCACGGAAGTCGTGAGGCGCACCTCGTCGCCCGCACGCAGCTTTTGGGCGGAGGCGAGGTAGAACCCGCCCTCCCCGCTTTGGGAATAGACGGCCCCGCCGACCTCGTTTCCCCCGCGCAGGATCTTGAAAGCGTCCCCCCTCTCCGCAACGTATGCGGAGGAACAGAAGGGCTTACCCTGTCTGAATGAAAGGCTGCCGACGGCCTCCCCGATATGCCCCTGCACGCGGCGCGAGAGAAAGCCTTCCCGCTGCCCGAAAGCGAGCCCTTCGGTGTAATCGCCGCGGTTATAGGCGCGCACGAGGCGGCAAAACGCCTCGCCCGCGGGCTCGCCGCCGAGAAGGGCACGGTAGTATTTCACGGCCGCCGCAACATATTCGGGCCGCCGCATCCGCCCCTCGATTTTGAGGGAAGCGACCTCCGCGGCAAGCAGTTCGTCCACCCTTTTCCCGAGGCAGAGGTCGGAGGGCGAGAGCGCATAGGCCACGTTTTCGAACCCCTGCCTATCAATTTTATAGCGTTTGCGGCAGGGCTGTTTGCACCGCCCGCGGTTGCCGCTGTTGTTTCCGATGAAGGACGAGAGATAACATTGCCCCGAAAAGGACGAGCAGAGCGCTCCCTGTACGAATACTTCCGTCTCGATGATCTTCGCGACGGCCGCGATATCGGAGATGGGCGTCTCGCGGGCGAGTACGACGCGGGAAAAGCCGAATGCCTTCGCAAGTTCGGCCCCATATACGTTGCAGCACCCCGCCTGTGTGGACAGGTGCAAGACCATTTGGGGATAGCGGCGTTTGAGTTCCCGCCCGAGAAAAAGATCTTGGAGCAGGAGGGCGTCGGCGCCCGCATTCCAGACTTCGAGAGCGGTCGCAAAGAAATCGTCGAGCTCATCGTCCTTCACGAGGGTATTGAGCGCGACATAGACCTTCGCCCCGAGGATATGGGCCGTCCGTAAGATCTTTGCAAGCGGCTCCATGCCGAAATTCTCCGCACTTGCGCGCGCGGAGAAGCGGCCGAGCCCCAAATAGATGGCGTCCGCACCCGAAAGAAGGGCTGCATACGCCGCCCGTTCTCCCCCGGCGGGGGCCAAAATTTCCGCCTTCATCCTTTGCATGATATCCGCCTACATGGCATAGTGTTCGATGGCATAGGCGACGCCGTCCTCCTCGCAGGAGGGCACCACCGTCGCGATGCGGCGAAGGGCTTCCACCCCGCTTGCGACGGCGAACCTCCCGCCCGCCGCTTGCAGCATGGGCACGTCGTTCTCCTGATCGCCGATCGCCGCGATCTCCCCTTGGGGGATATGATAATAGCGGGATAAAAATCCGATCGCCGCGGCCTTGGTCTGCCCCTTCGGCATGATCTCGACGAGCCATTCCGAGGAGAGCGTGACAAAGTACTTCTCCCCGAATTTTTCTTCGAGCATAGCCTTCACCTTTTGCTGGTCCTCGGGCATGCACATGACGAGCGCCTTGGTCACTTTCATGTGTTTTGAGGCCACCATGTCCGAAAGCGGGGTAGCAGGAACGCTCCCCTTCACCCCGCAGATCTTCTCGTAGGCGTCGAGCAGCCCGTCCCGCCTGTTGGCAAAAAGCTCCTCCCCGGCGTAGATGTGGATATGCACGTCCCGCTCCTCCAAAAAGCGCACGACTTCGAGCGCCTCTTCCTCGGAAAAGGCGTCGTCTTTCAAAAGCTTCCCCGTCGCGATATCGGCGATCTGCGCCCCCTGAAAGGCGACGACGAGCCCCTCTTCGAGCCCCAATTCTTTGAGGCGGAGACGGATGGAGGAGAGCATCCTCCCCGTGCAGACGGCAAAGATCCCGCCCGCCCTTCTGTACGCCGCGATGGCGTCGATGTTGCGCTTCGAAACGGTCCCGTCGGCGCGGACGAGCGTCCCGTCGAAATCGGATACAAACATGCGATATTTCATAGTTCCTCGAAATATTTCCTGATGCGCGCGGCCAGCTCCTTCCCCACGCCCTCCGCCCCGGCGAGTTCCTTCTCGGAGGCGTGCATGATCTTGTCGATGGTGCCGAATTTGGCGATGAGGGCCTGCCGCTTCTTCCCCCCGACGCCCTCGATCTCTTCGAGCACGGACGAAAGGCTCCTCTTGGAGTGCAGGTTGCGGAAATATGTAATGGCGAAGCGGTGCGCCTCGTCACGGATGCGTTGGAGCATTTTGAGGGCGTAGTCGCGCCTGTCGATCTTCACGCTCCCGTCGCTTTGCAGGGTAAAAACTTCCTCCTCCTGCTTGGCGAGGGCGATGAGGTCGATATCGGTGACGCCCATCTCGTCGAAAATGGCCTTGACGGCCGAGAGCTGCCCCTTGCCGCCGTCGATGACGATGAGCTGGGGCTTCGCAAAGCGCTCCTCCTCGTCGGTGCCGAGCTTGGCAAGGCGCCGCCGCAACACTTCCTGCAAGGATGCGAAATCGTTCGCCCCCTCCACCGTCTTGATGCGGAAGCGGCGGTATTCGTACTTGTCTGCCTCGCCCTCGGTAAAGACGACCATGCTGCCCACTTTATCGACGCCCGAGATATCGGAGATATCGTAACACTCCATGCGGCGGGGGTAGCGCGTAAGGGACAAAAGTTCTTGAAGGCGAGCGCAGGCGTTCTTCGTCATGTCGTCCTTATGGGCGATCGCGGAGACCGACTTTTCGAGATATTCGGCGGCATTGCGGGTAGCCATGTCCAAAAGCTCCCTTCTGATCCCGTACTTCGGGCGGGTGATCTCCACGCCCCGCCCCTCCTTCTCCTTCGCATAGGCGGAGAAGAGTTCGTCGTCGAAGAGCTCCTCGAGAATTATCTCGTGAGGGATCTGCTTGTTGGCGTAATATTGCGTGAGGAAACTCATCAAGAGCTCCCCCCGCTCCCCCGCGCCCTCGTCGAGGGCGAAATTCAAACTCCCCTGCATGACGCCCGCACGCGTCACGAGGAGGGAAATGCACGCATAGAGCCCATTGGACGCATATGCCCATATGTCCGCATCTACATCCCGCGGCATGGCGGTGATACGCCGCTCGCCGAGCTTGGAGAGCATGCGGATCTTGTTGCGGTAGTCGAGGGCGAGTTCGTATTCCTCCGCCTCGGCGAACTTCTGCATCTTCTCGGAAAGCAGCCTCTCCGCATCCTCGTAGTCGCCACCGAGGAATGAAAGCGTCTTTTCGACGCGCTCCGCATATTCCTCCTTCGTGACAAAATGCGCGCAGGGGGAAAGACAACGCCCGAGGTGGTAGTTGAGGCAGGGCTTTTTGGGCTTTTCGCCGATCTTCGTCGAGCAGGTGCGGATATTGTAGATCTTCGCGGCGACGTCGACGATCTCCTTACAGCTCACGCCCCCCATGAAGGGCCCGAAATACTTGCCGTCCTTTTTCACCCTGCGGGTCACGGAGATGTGCGGAAAATCCTCCCGCGTGTGCACCTTGATGTAGGGGTAGGTCTTATCGTCCTTCAAGAGGATGTTGTACTTGGGCTTGTACTTTTTGATGAGGGTGTTTTCGAGCGCGAGGGCGTCCACTTCGGAAGGCGCGACGATATAGGAAAAATCGGCGATGCTTCTCACCATCGCCTGCACCTTCTCGGGCTTCTCGGAGGAATGGAAATACTGCCGCACGCGGTTTTTGAGAATGCGCGCTTTGCCGACATAGATGACCGTCCCGTCCTTATCGAGCATGATGTAGACGCCGGGGGTATCGGGCAGCAGCTTCAATTTTTCGCGGATGGCGCTCTCGCTCATATCATCATTATATCCGACTGTGGGGATTTTTTCAAGAATTTTGCCCGAAAATTTATCCGCCGCCCAAAATTTGCGGCCCTTCCCTTCCCGCTTTGCCGCCGAAAAGAGGGCCTGCACGGTCTTGAAAAATCAAAAATTATAAAATGATCCTTATTCCTTCTATTTTAGCACTTTTTTAGCACTTCGTTTGCTATCATGCAAAAAAATGGGACCAAGGGGCAGATCCGCCCCCATCGTCCCGAAAAAAGGAGAATGGAAATGAAAAAGAAAGCTATGTTGGGTCTGGCTCTCGCATGTGCGATGTGCTTCACGGTTTCCCTCGCCGCCTGCGGCAACAACGACGCCGTCGTTCCCGACACGACGAAAGTGACCGAAGAAGTCTGGAAGACGCAAGCCGCCGCATTTGCGGAGGCGACCAACTTTACGCTCGACCGCGTCTCCGTCGAAACGGGGAAATCCGTCGGCATGATGAAGCTCGACGGTGCGGTCTACTACGAGGCATGGGGCGATGAAGAAGGCGTCTATACCCTCGAAAACGGAACGTACTACCACTACACGAAGGCGGATGCTTCCGCATCATGGGAGAGGGACGAGACCAGTCAATCCGACTACGAAGACCGCATTGAAAGCCCGAAATATGTGATCGTATACGCGGCGGGAGCCGTAGCGGACGCCTACGCCTCGTTCACCTTCGACGACAAGACGGGCGTCTACTCCGCGGCAGAGCTCTCGATCGGGGAGGAAGCCACCCTCAAAGACGTAGAGGTCCTTATGTCCGACGGCAAGATCGCGAAAGTCGTCTGCACGCTTGTCGGCGGATATGAAGGAGACGGCGACGAGCGTGTCACCATCGACCATATCGGCACGACCAAGATCACGGTCCCGACGAAATATAACGACGACGAGGGCGGCAGCGGCTCAAAGCCCAACCCCGACGCCCCCGGCCAGACGGTCGGCGACGCAAAGGCATGGGAGACGGCGATCAACGCGAGCGCGGAAAATTTCACCGTGGAAACGTCGCTTCAGGGTATGGATGTGACCATAAAGGTAGCCGGTGACAAAGTTGAGGAGACCCAATCTGCCACGGGCATGAACATATCCGTGTTCATCGTAAAAGAAGGCGACGTCTATACTACTTACGCGCCCTATGGCGATGGCAGTAAATGGGTGAAGACGACGGACACCTCCGGCAGCCTCAAAGAAGTTTTCGATGGGATGAAATCGCTTGTCACCGTGCTTGCGGATCATTTCAGCGACTTCACCCTGAAAGACGGGAAGTATGTCTGCGATAAAGAGCTTGAGCTTACGATCAACGGGAGTACCGCTCACGTCACCGAGATCGAAGCGGACTTTACGACCGGGAAGCTCGTATCGCTGAAATACACCGCCTCTGTTGAGATAGAGGGACAAATAGCCATCTCGACTTATACGTTCTCGAACTTCGGCACGACGGAAGTAGAGATCCCCACAAAGAATATCGTGGAAAACTGATCCCGGGGAACGTTCAAGGAATTGCAAACAAAAAAGTCAAAGGGCGTCCGCGCATGCGCGGACGCCCCTTTCTATCCCCTTTCAGTACCCCAAAAATTCCACGCCCTTCAAGAGGATATCGTTGACGATCTCGTTGTAGAGCGAATAGAAAATGATCTTCCCGTGCCTCTCCGTGCATACCATGCCCGCGTCCTTCAAGAATCGGAGCTGGTGCGAGACCGTCGTCTGATTGATGCCGAGCACGCGCGAAATATCGGTAACGCACATTTCCGAGATGGCGAGCGCGGAGAGGATGCGCAGCCGCGTCCCGTCCGCAAAGATGGAGAAGAACCGCACGAGCGAGAAGAGCAGTTCGCCGTCGGGAACGTACCCCTCGATGAGCCCCTGCGTGCGGCGGTCCAAGAGCAAAGTATCCATATGCTTCCCCCTGTCTGGTTTTTTCTTCATGATAGCATATGTATCCTTGCACATACGAGCGATGTTTGTCGCATCGGAAGGGTTTCCGTCGAAAATCTCACCCCTCCCCGCATTTTTTGCACGAAAAAGCCCCTCCGCACTGCGCGGAGAGGCTGCCTGATCTGTCTGTTTTATTCCCCCGTTTCGGGTCCGCCGAAGCCGAGGACCTCGCCGCTGTATGCGGTAAACGAGAGTCCGCCGCCCACCTTCACGGAACTTTCGCACAGGAACAGGTTGCGCACTTCCAGCGAGGCGGTCAGGGAGACGTCGCTATACATGGAATATTCCTTGAAGAGCCCGCTCTCGTCGAAGGCAAGTTCGATATCAAAGACGGTCTTTTCGTAACGGAGATCGACGCGCGGGAGATATTGGAGCCACTCGGAAGGGATAAAACTTTCGATCAAGTCGTTGATGAGGTCGGTATAGAACCCCGCGTCCGCGACGATCGAAACCGCGATGCCGTTTGTATCGTCGATGCTCACCGTAAAGCCGAGGCCGATGAGCTTTTCCACGGCCAAACGGAGCGTGAGGCCCTTGCTTATCTCTTCGGGAATGGTGGAAAAGGCGTCCTCCATCCGCTTGAAGGTCTCCGTCATCGCCGCATTTTCGATCTTATCTTTGAGTTCGGAAAGGGAAGTCTTTGCCTCCTCTTCCCCCTCCCCCGCGTACCAGATGAGGTCGCCGTCGTGACGGAAGCCCACGTCGAAGCTCTTGGAGAGGGGCTCGGAATCTGCCTTCGGGCCCTGCGCCTTTAACGTGAGGCTCGCCTTCCCGCCGCCGAACAGGTCGATGCCGAGCGCATTCTGTTCGCTCGAACGGATCCCGATAATATCTTCCAGCCCGATGCCCGCGGTCAGTTCCGCATTCAGTTTTTCGTTGCCGCTCACTTCCGAGGTCAGGTGGAAGCCGTAGGACGCCGCCAAATCGCCCGCCGCGCAGAGCGCAAAGGACCAACCCTCCGCCTCGCTGTCGCCAAAGGCGGTCGAGACGTCGAAGTTATCGAGAAGGGCAAGGGGCGAAACGACGGGGCCCGTCTCTTCGGGATCGCCCGGACGGACGTCCTCTCCGGGACCCTCCTGTTGGGGGCCGCCCTGCACATTCCCCTCATCGACGGAAGGATCCCCCGACTTCGAAGGTGCGAAGGGGCCGCAGCCTGCAAACGCAAAGAGACCGAATGTAAGCGCAAGTCCGATGGAAATGCCTAACTTTTTCATATTTCTCTCCTGTTGGAATTGGGATCGTGTTTATTATATCACTTTCCCCACTTTATTTGTCAACACTTTTTTCCGATTTCAAACAATTTCCGCCCCCGCGGAGAAAAGCCGACACTTACAGATCGGATTCGCCAACTTTCAAATTCCCATTGATTTATGCGTGCAGGCGTGGTATAATGACGTCAAGTATGCCGCCCTATGCACGCGGCATGACCAAGGAGCCCACTTATGAAGATCGACGTGTTTATCAGCTATGAACACAAATCAAAATCCATTGCCGACTCCATCGTCTCCTCTTTCGAACAGGATAAGATCAGATGCTGGTATGCCCCGCGGGACGTGATCGGGGACTATGCCACGAGCATCGTGGAGGCGATTGAAAATGCTTCCGTCTTTATCCTCATTTTGAGCGGCGAATCCTCCAACTCCCCGCATGTGCTCAACGAAGTCGAGATGGCTTACAAGAAGAATATCGAACAATCCCAGACGATCACCATCGTTCCCTTCAAGGTGTCCAACGATGAACTTTCGCGCGCGATGGAGTACTACATCAAGCGTATCCATTGGATCGACGCAACGACCAGCGGCATGGAGGCGGCGATCACCGACTTGAAGAAAAAAGTTAAGCGTCTGCTCGGGATCCGCGAAGAGCCCGATGGGAGCGACGGACACGAGAGAACGCGGAATACTTACTTTACTTCCGAAGATTCCAAAGAGATCCGCAGGCTGCGTATCCAGGATCGGACCGTGCTCTCGTTCGACGGAACGATCTATTCGGACGGCGCGAAGAATTTCTCCAAGGTGACCGCCCTCGACCTCGGAAGCAACCGCGGGGATAATTTCTTCAACCGCTTTTCTCCCCTGCCGAATCTGGAAAAGGCGATCGGGATCGAATATGACAAGGGCGCCGTGGAATACGCCAATAAAAAATTCGGGGCGGATAAATTCTGTTTTTATTGCTACGACGTGGAAGCGGACGATCTCGCGGAGCGTTTGGAACAGATCTGCGATGAACAGGGCATCGAGAAATTTAATATGGTGAATATTTCCATGCTCCTGCTCCACCTCAAAAAGCCCTTCGCCCTGTTGAAAACCATACGGCGTTTCATGGAGCCCGACGGTCTCCTCATCATTCGAGATATCGACGACGGCTTCAATGTGGCCTTCCCCGATAAGGAAAAGCTCTTCGAACAGACCATCCGTTACTGCGCGGAGAGCGAATTTTCGGGTTATCGCACCAGCGGGCGAGAGATCTATACGATGCTCAAAGATACGGGCTTTAAGGATATCAAGCTCGAAAACCTCGGGCTTTCCACCGTGGGCATGGACTACGACGAGCGGGAGGCGCTCTTCGATACCTATTTCAGTTTTATTGCGGGCGACCTGCAATCGATGGCGCAAAAGTATCCCGATTCGGAACACTACAAGACCGCCCATAAATGGATACAGGACCACTACGACCGTCTGGAAAGCGAATTTATGCGCGACGACTTCTTCTTTGTGCTCGGCTTCATGCTGTTCAGCGCGAGAAAATAACGGCTTTCGGGCCATGCACGATCGCTCCCAAAAGATCCGACGCTTCGTCGGGTCTTTTTTCTTTCCACCGCACAGACGGAAGTCGGCCTCCGCGACGCACGGCTCGAAGGCAATATGCTCGTGTTCTGAACTTACGGGGATACCGACTTCATCATCTTCGCCCAGAAGAAGATCGAACTTTCGTGGCTCATCGTGCTCCTCGGCTGTTTGTGCGGGCTCGAAACGGCGGCCCTGCTCTATGTGGCGGGATACCTCATGAAGAACCGCACGGCGGCATTTGCGCCCTTCCTGCTCGGGGCCGTCATCGTTCCCGCTTCGGCCGGTCATGTGTGCATCGCACCGGGCGCGATCTGTCTCGTAGAAGCGGTCGCCCTCGTCCTGCTCGTCCTGCTGATACGGCGGCGCGAAAAAAACCGCGAAGCAGCCCTCCGCGGCAAAAAAACTTTATAAGACCGGAAGATCATGATCCCCGCCGAACATAGGCGGGGATCTTTTTTGCGGTCTCTCTGCGTTTACGAGACCCTCTTTAATTCCTCGTACACCTTCACCATAGCATAGGTATCGAGTTCGCAGTATTTGAGCAAATTCCGCTCCGCCTCGGCGCGCTCGCCTTCGGGCATCTCTTTGAGGCGCGGGAAGAGCTCCATCGCCTCGCTCCCGTTGTGCACCCCTTCCAGGTTGTGATAGTTGAGGGCGGGGTCGTCGGGATAGATCGCGGGGAGGACGCTCTTGATGGAAAACGAGCCACCCATGTCGCGATTGTAGTAGTATCCGCGCTGGAACGGATCGAGGAGATCCTTGATGTTTTCCTTGATTTTGAGGAGGTGCGCTTGAAGGTCGGGGAAGGCCGCGGCAAGTTCCTTGATGCGCGTGCATTCGAACGTCTTATTGTAGGCGAGCACGCAGACGTCTTGGGGGATATCCGCGACGAGCCTTTCGGCAAGCGCCCTTCTCGGGTCCTCTTCCGGCCGCCCCAAAAACTCGCGGTGTTCGAGCTCACCGCCCGGTTCCTTCAAGATATGCAAAGAATACTGCACGGGGATCTGCTGATAGGGCCGCGTGCTGATGTAGCGCGGAATGGCGGGCTGGACCGTCTCGAAATCCAAAAAGTAGAGCGGGAAGGTGAGCGTCTGCAAAAAGCCGTCGATCCCCTCTCTGTCGATGTGCGTCCCCCTGTCCTCGAGGGCAAACTCCACCTGCCGGCGGCGCATCTCGTTGAGGGGGCCGCCGCTCTCTAATACATCCTTATAGCTGCGGATCCCCTCGCGGTAGAGCGCGAGCTTCTTCTCGTAGGCGAGACGGTACAGGCAGAACACGGAGGGCGAGGGCAAATTCCGCGTGCAATAGCCGAAGAAGGCACAGGGATAGGGATCGTTGCACGATGCCGAAAGATCGATGGCAGGCTCTTCCTTGGAGGACATGACCTTTTCGGCCTCTTGCAGGCTCTCCTCCACCGTGCCGAGCTCCTCGTCCACGAGGGCGGTGATCTCCGTGATCTTGAAGAGCCTATGAAGGTCGAGAACGCCGTTAAAGACGTAGAGTGGGTCGAGTGTGACGACAAACACGCGGTTCACCTTCACCCCGCACTTTTGAAGGACGTATTTTTGATAGGACGTATCCACGATATAGACGTGGTGTTCGGGCGAAGTGCTGCTCTTGACTTCATAAATATCGTACCCCTGTTGCGTTTTTCGCAAGATATCCACGGCGCAATAGAGCCCCTGATAGTCGAAGGCGGCCTCGCAGATATTCTCCCTTCCCTCGGCGAGATACATGCGCGTGAGCGCCTTCATCTTTTTGAGATCGAGAGTGCCGTCCGCCCGATACGAGGTGACCTCGACGAAGTCGCCGAAGAGCCCCATCGCAAGGTC
Organism: uncultured Clostridia bacterium; assembly: GCA_947625555.1. Taxonomy (GTDB): domain Bacteria; phylum Bacillota; class Clostridia; order Christensenellales; family Borkfalkiaceae; genus Gallimonas. Next base: position 91,312 of record CANQOT010000005.1, read on the forward strand.
GCCCACCTCGTTGCCCGCCGTATAGCGCGCCTGCGTCTCGGCATCGACGAGATATTCCTCGGGCTTGTATTTTTTGAGCCACGCGATCTTGGGACATTGCTTGAAATCACAGTACTTCGACTTGCTGAAATAAAACATCGCCTTCTCCTTTTGCCCCCGCGCACGCCGTCAGTTCTTTGTGGCGGTGAGGAAAAACATACCCAACATGATGAAATATTTGCCTTCCATATAGTCGGCTTTCATCTGTTCGTGCCGTTCTTTCACTTTGGGAAGAAGATTGAACGCCTCGAAGTTATCAAAGTAGGAGGCGCTGTCTGCAGACCAAAGATCGGGATTAAAGTAGAGGTCCCAGAGCTCTTCGCGGTATTTCCCCCCAAAGTCCACGGAGGTGATCGCCGAGGAAAGCACGTCGATCTTACTAAATCCCGCATCCCGCAGCATCGCAGGAAGTTTGCGTGCCGTGCTTCTGTCTCCCGATTCCTTAGAATGCTCCCAGATGTAGAAACAGTCTTCAAAGAACTGCGAATGCGGATAGACAATGTTTGCGCCGTCGTCCTCATCCTGAATAAAGAGAGTGCCGTCGGGACTGAGCAACATATAGAGATTTTTAAGAAGTCCTTCTGCATTACCAAGGTGTAACAGCACGGCAGAGATATGGATGATGTCGAATCCGAGAATGTTGTGCCGCTGCATACGCGAAAAGATCTGGCGGAAAAAGCCATCGGAAGTGACGTCGCAGCAGAAAAATTCGGTGTTCTCCGCAGCATTAGCTTTGGCGATTTCGATGGCTTCCGCATTGCTGTCCACGCCGATGAGAAAGCGGAAGTTGCTCTTTTCAAAGCGCACGAGAATGTTCTCCCCCGTATCGCAACCGATATCGAGGACTGCGGGAGAAGAATACTTCGGGAAGATATGCTCAAGATGCCGGATGGCATACTCGTTGAGATACCTGTTCTGCTCTTTGAGACGGATCTTCTCGACTTCTTTTTCAGTCGAATAAGTGCTTTGCAGATGTTCATCCGTCTTGAACGTGATGCCCGCCTGTTCGAAAATGGCAAGCACGAGGCTTTCGGTATCCTGATATTTTTCGGCGTAAAGCCAATTCAAACTACCCAAAAAGAGATTGATGATTTCTTGGTTTTCCTCTGTCAACGGTTCGAGTACGACGGGGACAATGTCGTAGGAAGGATTCTTCTTCTGCTGAAAGATCGCGCGGGCGATTTCGTTGCGCACCATGAGAGAAGAGACGCTCTCATTGGATAAAAAGACCACGAAATCGTTGGAATTATTGATAGCCTGGTTGATCTCTTCGATAAAATGCTGCTTACTGTCACGGAGCTGAAACCAACAGGATATACCGTAAAACTTGATCGTGTTGACGATCTTCTCCATTTTATCCCTGTTGGCATTGGAATAGGAAATAAAGATATCGAACTTTTCCGCCATGATGGTTATACCTCGAAAGCATCATATTCCGTTTCGTATTATATCACGCCCCGCCCCTCAATTCAAGCCTTTTTTGATCTTATCAATTTTGATTTGTTCCTCTTATTCTTGATCGGAGGCATTTGCATTGCCATACTTTTCTTGATATTTTTCCGCAAATTTCTCCATGAGCCGATAAGCGGGGAAATTTTTGTCTTCGGGGCGGCTCCATCTCCCCGTCGTGCGGCAGGCAATCTCGATTTGATCAGTGGTTGTAAGAAACCAATATCGCACCCAGACTTTTTTTCCGTTTACCATTTGGCGAAGTACGAGAGTTTCGAGTTCATCCGAGGCAACGCCGTTCACGCTCTTCACATGGGTAATTTCGTAACCTATAGCCTCGTTATACTCCTTGCTCTTAACGATGTTGCGCTCTATCCCTTTCAATAATGCTATGCAGGCCTCCTCGCGGCTCTCTTTCGGTTCCTCGTAAGTATCGGCGGCTAAAATTGCCTCGAAGTCGGGTTTTTCGATGCCTTCATAGAAATAATTCTGAAGCAGGGCGCGCAAGATCTTGCCGAAGAGAACATACTTCCGATAGTCGTTGGCAAGACGGTTTGCGGGGTGGGGCAAAAGATACAGCGATATATTTTCACCGTCTAATTCCTTTGCCAACCGATAATATGTCCGCTCGCCGAAGGCAAAGACGATGACCTTTTCGTCTCTCTTCCCTTCGCGCAGAAGGTTGAGTTCTCTCTTCAAGAAGTTTTCTATACAATCCTTTGCAATGTAATCATTTCCGTTGCCATCGTTGGGATATTCGTCCGTTGTCAGATAATTTTTCTGATCGTTCTTCATGCCGCATTTGACCATGTTCGTCACATAGGCGTTCGCCATATGGAAGGTGCGGATAGCGGAATAAATCATCCAGCCGTATTCCTTTTGGACGAAATATTGCGGATAGAAAAATTTCTCGTTCGGCTCTCCGCACTGCCCCATGACCCAATACCAACTCTTGCTGATGTATTTTCCCTTATAAAGCGGTAAATCACCGCCGTCGACCGCGCCCGGGTTTTCCATGACGAAGAGGACTGGCTTTTGCGACCAAGCCGCAACCGTATCATGATCGACCCCGTGTGCATCCAAAAAGTCGAGGGTATGTGTGCCGTGCGTAATGCGCGTGAATACGCATTTGGTGCCATCCTCTTGAACGAGTTCGCAGCCGTCGCATTTCCGGCAGACAGTGATTTTCTTATTGTCGTGTGTTCCCTTTTCCTCTTCGATGAAATGCTTGAAATTATAATCCTTTTCATCGGGTGCAAATTCAATCAGTCCGTCTTTCCCGAAATTCAGACTATGAAGGTTTTTGACGATGGCTTCCAAATCCATAAATTTTCTCCTTTTGTTGATAATATTTTACCGTAGTATAGAACAAAGATTTTGCAGGTGCAATGGGTTTATGGCTTTCTTTTGCAACAGCCGATGACGGCGTCGAAAATATTTGATTCAACCGCGCCGATGAGCGCCGTTTTTCCGTCGGTTTTGATATTCCGAATCGTCTCTTCAAACGCATATTTTGGAATGCGGAGCAGGATCACGAAGGCGTCGTATGGCTCGGCGGCAATTTCGCCGATTTTTGACGTAAGTTCCGCCTCTTCCCCCGCGCGGACGATCTTCATTTCGCAGACCGAATACGTATCCCGAAAGTACTTGACGTCCGTCTTGCAGAGCGCGACAAGGGCATTTTCACGCTGCGCCCCGTCGATCAGGGCGTCGAAGAAGCGCGGCGAAAGGGGCTTTTTCTCCCTTTCGCCGATCTCGAGATCGTACTTTTTCAAGAATTTTCGTACGAACGGCGCGCAGTCGGCATAAAAAGGAAGGTCGCCGCGGAACGCTTCGAGCTTTTCCATAACGGTATCGAGGTCGGGCGCCCTTGCGAGCATTTCATTCCGAATGCCCGTGAGTTCCGCGATCTCGGGCGGAAGGCTTCCCTCAAAGGCGACAAGGGAGAAAAAGCGCTCCGTCAGCTTCCCGTCTGTGATTTTGTCTGCCGAAACGGAGATCACGCGGTCATGCTCTTCGTTTAAGCCGCTCGTCTCGACATCCAAGAGAACATATTTCTCACATGGGAAATTCTTTCCGCCGAAGATCTCCATGCCGTAATTTCCCCTATCGTCGAAGAGCTGAACGACCTGCACATGCCTTCCCGCAAGCTGCTTGGAATTGCGCCATGCGGAGAAGGGTTTTTCAAAGTGGGCGGGAATAAGGATGCTGACGTCCATACGCGCCGCAAGCTCTTTAAGCCTCAACGTCTCCGAAAGACGGCGGTAGCGAGCATGGCTTTCCCCTTCCGAAAACAGTTTGAGATCGAGCACGATCAGTCCGCAATTATCAATATGGGGGGCGATTTTTTCGGCAGCAGCGAGTGAAAGCCGCTCATCCGTGCACACTCTGCCGTCCAAAGATTTCGTCTCATACTTCTCGGTGAGGCAAATTTTTTCGGTGGGAAATGCCGAATAAACGCTATCCTCTTTGTCGGTAAAGACCTTCACGCCGTCCCACGGCGGCTCGTGTGCAAGGCGGCAAAATTCGAGCACAAGTTCGTCCTCCCGCTCGGTTTCGAGCCCTTCGAGGAAGGTGACGCCGTACTCCGAGAAGAGGACGTTGTAGAGGTCCTCAATTTCGCCCTCCTCCTCGTCCATGAGGGCGAGCGCGAGGCGTGCATAAGCAAGCGTCCATGTGAGAAGGTCATCTCTCGTGTTCATCATGATGTCCTTGTCGAGGAGGAAAATCTCATATTCCGAGAATATCTCCGTCGTGGGCGTCCCGTCCTTAAATTCCCTTCGGATGGGAAACGTTTTCCCGAACTGCCGCACGGGATGGACAAAAGAAAGTCCGCACTTTTTTGCGTGCTCGGCGAAGATACCTGCCGTATCGAAAAAGTTCGGAATCACAACGGGGACGCCCCCCTCTGCAAACGCACACACCCGTTTTGCGACATCTTCAAACGAGAGCGCGCCGATGAGGTGATCCTCCTGAACGCCGTAAGCCTCGGGGTTGCACGGGTCAAATTCGATGTCGTGCGCGTCGTAGCCGTCGATTGCAATAAACGAGGAGAAGTGGGAGACGATCTTCCTCTTCTCGATTTTAACCGCTGCAACTTCAACAAGATAGGGTTTTTCGGGTTTCTCTTTCAGCCCGCGGATATCGTCCGCGCAGGCAAATCCGAGGATGACATAGCTTTCGTTTCTGTCGATCATGATTTTCTCCTTTGGTTATTCTTCGTAATTTTTTTGCATCTCGACGATGTCCGAGCATACCATGTCCGCAAGTGACTGTGGCGAAAGAACTTTCACATATCTCCCGAAGCTCAGGATCCAGAAGCGCATAGCGCGGGGAGAAGCGGTGACGCTCACACGGTATTCCCCCGAAGGGAGGAGCTCGATGTCCGCCTCTCGCCCGAAGGTGTCAAACACATAGTCGGGAATGTTTTGGGGGCTGTTGCGCGTCTCAAAGACGATCTTCTGCGGCTCATCGTAGTAGAGATTGGGGAGGCGGCTTTGCAGTTTCCCCAAATTTAACCCGTTCTCGCAGCCCTTGATAGAGGTGACGGGACGGGCACGTTCTTCCAAGGCGGAAACCTCCGTCATGCGGTCAACGCGCACGAACGCCAAGTCGTCGTGCCCCGCGAAGGCACAGGCGAGGTAGTACCCGCCGTTCTTCAAAAAGAGCTGAAAGGGGCTCGCTGTGTACGGCGTTTCCCGCCGCGGATGAAGTTTTTTGTCGGCGCCGTAGTCCTGATAGATGAATTTTACCTGCCGTTTTGCGGCGATCGCCTCGGTGAGAAGTTCGACGGAGAGGAAGAACTCCTGCCCGTCCGACTTGATATAATCGTCGAGGTTGACGACGTGGCGGGCATAATTTTTGAAATACTTCCCGCCCTCCTTTACGAGTTTTTCAATGAGCTGTTTGGTGTGCGCCTTGCAGATATTGCGGCTTGCAAGCACGGAATCGACGAGAAGGCGCAACTCCCCCACTTCGAACTTTTTCTCGGCGAGATATACGCCCGATTTATCGGAGAGAATTTCATAGCCCGCGTCCTGCAAATATTCGATATTCCGCGCGACCGCCTTCCTCTCGCACTCGATGCCGTAAACGACTTTGAGCAGGCTTATGATATCGCCCTGATGAAGTTTATGCTCGGCGTCCGAATATTCCGTCAGAATTTCGAGAATGCGCAGAATGAGCAGTTTTTTGGGTTCATAACTTTCCATTTCGTTCTCCTTTTGCTCTATGATAGCAAAAGCCTTGTACCGAAAACGGGACAAGGACAGTATAACATAGATCAAATGACATTGCAAGGGGTCAATTGTTTGCAAGTTCCGCTTCCAATTCGTCGAATGCGTCCCGCATCGCCTCTTCCTTTGTCGCGTACTGATAGCGGGAAAAGTGCTTGTCGAAGGCATACTTCCACCCGTATTTCGTTCCATCCTCGCGGGAAAGCTCGAAGAGGACGATCGTGTGCCCCTTGATGCGCAGATAGCTGTTCCCGTTGCGGGAGGTCTGCCACTGCCGCGTTACAAACGACCGCTCGCGCGACTGCCTCGATTTGAACGCCTGCTCCCGTTTCTTTGCCCCTTCGATATCGCCCTGCATCTTTCCCGCGCAGACGCACATTCATTACAACGCCTTGAAAAAAAGAATTACATCGTCCCCTTTCTGATTTTTGTATATATAATTATCCGTTTCAAACCCAACTTTATGATGAAGTTTTATGCTTGCGATATTGTCAGCGCGTACCTGTTGATAGACAATTTTATAGCACTTTTCTCTACAAATTTCAAGCGCCCTATTCATGGCGATCGTACCGTACCCTTTTCTGCAACAGCCCAAAAACAACTCTATACCGATGGAAACTACGCTCTTTGAATGTTCATACAACGAAAGCGTACCGACCACTTTTTTACCCTGAACGATTGCAAACATTTCAAAGTACTTTCCGTGATAGTCGAGAGAGTTCCAATCGCCTATCATTTTATCAATTGCTCGTATGGACATATTCGGACAATAGAATTTTTGTAATGTTCCAATGTCCTCTGAATTGGGAATGAAGTTTCGCAGTACACATTTTTCCATATATTCGCTTACCAGTAACCCTTCGGCTCCCTTATTTTTTTCACCAACGACTATGAGATTTTGCTCTGCCTTTTGATAATATCGTGTTTCATCGAGTCTCTCCCCGGATAACAGCTCATTTACGCTGATACCGAGCAGATTACAAAGCGGCATCATCAAACCGACTTCGGGCAATCCGCTACCCGTCTCCCACTTTGAAACTGTCTTTTCGGAGATCCCCAAACTTTCCGCAACCCGCCGTTGTGTGAACTTTTTCTCTATTCGGATAGCTTTCAAAAATTGTCCGATTTTGATTTGTTCCATAAAGCAATGCTCCTTATGCTTCCATAGTAGCACATTGGTTTTTCTAAAACAACCCACGCTCCGTAGAGTTGGAAAAAACATTCAAATCTGCAAAAATAATCATATCATACGCAAAAAACAAAATCAAGTCAGAACAGGGCGAATAAACCAATGGCACTTGGGCGAATGCCTGACTAAAGCGAGCACCCAAAAAGTGCAAAAAGACCCCAATAGAACCGTTTTGCGGGTTCTATTGGGGTCTCGAGTGGTGAGTGGTATTCAGTCTTAATCGAATATCATCAGACGTAAATGTCAGCTAAACACTTTTCAAAAAATTTGAACGCCACATTAATTAT
>CANQOT010000006.1 GCA_947625555.1 uncultured Clostridia bacterium
AAAAAGAGTTGGCTCATTGTGGGATTATCGCTCGCAATGGCCGCAAGCATCGGCGTGGGCATCTCCGCCTGCGGCGGAGAAACCCACACTCACGAGTACACCAAGTGGCAGTACGACGCAGACCAGCACTGGAAGGTTTGCCCTGCCGACGATGCGCTCGACCCCGCAGGCAAATCCGCCCACGACTTTACCAACGGCAAGTGCGAATGCGGCGCAAAGAAGCCCGAACACACGCACAACTACGACGCGTGGGACTACAACGACACGCAGCACTGGAAGTATTGCGACGAGCACGGCACCGACAAGAACAACATCGACGAGACCACCCGCGAACCTCACCACTTTGTGGAGGGTGTTTGCGACAAATGCGAGGCAAAAGAGCCTGCAATGTATGTCTATGGAATAGGGCCGAGTTTATATGGTAATGGCAAGTGGCCTACTCTGATGCAGGTCCGAGACACGAAGGATAAATGGGTGAAGATGGAGCTCGGCGATGACGGCGCTTACACCGCAGACGTCTATCTTACCCCGGACGATCAATTCGCCGTGGGGAATGTCACGACGCTCAAAAGTTACCCCGGCGAACATTTAACGGATGCTCTTCAAGTCGAGACTGCAAACACCTACACGGTCACCTTTGACCCCGCGGACAAGACCGTCACCTTTGCCGTGCATGCGCATACATACGTGTGGAAGTACGACGCAGACCAGCATTGGAAGGTTTGCTCGACGAGAGATCAGACGGTCGACGAGAGTTCGAGGGGAACGCACAGCTATGACCCCGAGACGCACGAATGCGTCTGCGGCGCCGTGGAGACGGTCTCTTGCGAGCACAGCAACGGCTACGCCTTCGATTATGAGGTACTTCCCGCGGTGGAAGCGGACGGCGGCACGTTGCAAAAGGTCTGCCCCGACTGCGGCGATACGCAGGACGTGACCTATTCGAAGGGCTTCACGGGAAGTGGCGATGTCTTTGACTTGGGAACCATGGGCGAGATTTCGGTCGGAACGTATTATTTCACGACCGGGAGCAATTATCAAACATTGGGCATGAAGATCACGGAAGCGGGCACCTATACGCTTACTTTTGAGGAAGTATGCGATTTGAACGAAAAAAACAGTAAAGACGGACAGCTCGGAATTGCCGGATTTGAGATCGGAACGCAGTATGTAACCTTTATGTTTAGCAGTGCAGCGATTTATGACCAGGACCTCAAAAAAGAAAATAGCGATAAATATTCCGTGCAGATCAACGGAAAGTCACCTGAAACATTCAATGACTTTCAGAGGAATCTTGTATCGCTCTCCTTCACGGTCACGGACGAACAGCTCCAGGGGGGAGAATTGTATGTTACGTTGTGGCTTAGCGGATCTCTGGACATTGCTCATAACAGTGATGCGCCTGCCAATTCCCTGGCCCACTTGGTAACGGTGACAAAGTCCGCCGCAGCCGCCGCTTCGGTACAGGAAGTTGCAATGTTGCCCGAAAAGAAGGACTAAATAAGGCTTCCCCCCTGCCCCCTCCATGGGAGGGGGATCAAGGGGGTGGGGTGACCTGCCCCTGTTTACGGGGGCGGGTGGCACGGCAAAGCCGTGACAGGTGGGGGCATTGCTTCTAATTGCGTCATGTTGAGCTTGTCGAAACATCTCCTTATATAATAAGGTCATTCCTCGACTACGCTCGGAATGACGGAATAGAACACGCCCCAACCACAGTCACGCTCGCGCGTGACAGCTCCTCCCACGGAGGAGCCTTACGGACGCGTTAGACTTTCGCCCATTATACCCAGCTCACCCTCCATAATTTCCCTCGTCGGTGCGGGGCCCCATCCTCGCACCGACCCCGCAAGGGGTAGGAGAGGTTATGAGAACAAATTAAAGTACAAAAAAACCGAGGTTTCCTCGGTTTTTTTGTTGTATTCCCCACCTCCATGGGTTGGTTACGTCCTCATTCCGAGGGGCGAAGCCCCGAGCGAATCTGTAAGTTAGGGATTTCGCATGAAAAGATTCACTCACCGCCTACGGCGGTTCGGAATGAGGGTGGACTTCGTACTTCGGGATTCTTCGGCTTTGCCTCAGAATGACGCGTTGAACTGCGCCGCGGGGCGGAATGAGGGCACGGACTTCGTACTTCGGGATCCTTCGACTTCGCCCTACGGGCTCCGCTCAGGATGACGCGGTTAACCTGCGCGCAGTTTGCTCACTCCCTCGAAATGATAGCAGGGGTGGGGATTTATTCCATGGCCTTTAAGGAGGCGTTCATGTCGATCTTGACGATCTTCCGCCTGAGGAGAAGGGTCGCAAGGAAGGTGAAGAGCAGCGACATCACGGGCGCGACAAACCATACATACACGTTGACCGCGCCGAGCGAGCCGAGCGTCATGAGCGAAAACACAAAGGCGCACAGCATCGCCCCGAAGGGGATGCCGAGCACGATGCCGATCGCGCTCGTGATGTAGATCTCGCGGTAGACGTAGAGCGTCACTTCCTTATCGTGGTAGCCGAGCACCATCAGGGTGGCGAGCTCGCGTTCGCGTTCGGAAATATTGATATTTGTCAAAGTATAGATGACGACGGCGTTCAAGAGCGCGGCAAACACGAGCACGACGATGGCGACGACGATCATCGCAAACGTCCCGATCTCCTGGAAGATACAGCAGTCGAGCACGGCGAGCCCCGCGACCACGAGGCCCGTCGAAGCCAAAACAGCGACGACCGTCATGATAAAACGCGTCTTGAAGCGGAGCACGTTGCGGAGGGTGGACTTCATCTTGAAGGGAATGCGGCGCCACAGGGCGGGAATGCGCTCGAAGATGACCTTCTTCCCCGGCCGCGGCGACTTGGGACGCAGAAGTGCGGCGGGGCGCGCTTTCGTCTTTTTCAGCCCCGCGATGAGGGTCGCCGCCAGCGTTGCGACGAGGATGATGCTCGTCACGATCAAGAAGAATGCAATGGGCCCTTCCATGGGGAAGGCGGGCATGGAGTAGTTCCACTTGAAATTCACAAAGATGACATACGCGAGCCCGAGGGAGGCGAAATATCCCCCGACCGCGCCGATGAGGGTGCCCACGAGGGCGAAGAGGAGATACTTCAAAAGGATCCTTGCGGGGGAATAGCCGAGCGTCATGAGGCAGGCGATCTGCGCGCGCTCTTCGTCCAAAAGCCGCGTCATCGTCGAGAGCACGACGAGGAGGGTGACGAGCACGAATACGACCATGAGAACATAGCCGATCATTTCGACCTTATCCGCGTAATTATAATAGGAAGCATAGGTAAAATTTTCGTACAGGGAGAGAACGGCGAGCGTTCCCGCTTGAAGTTCGTCTTTGAAGAGGCCCTCGATGGTGCTGCGCGCGGCTTTGAGCTTGCTTTCGTACCCATTGTCGAAGAGCGCACCCCCGATGCCGCCCCGATCTTTGAGCGACGGGATGGAAATATAGAGACTGTTGAGGGGGAAAGCGCTTTGAGCGCCCGCGACAAAGAATGTATTTTGCCGAAGGTAGAAGATGCTTTCGAGTTCTTTATATTGGTCCTCTTCGCCGTCCACTTTCGACATGCTCGGATCGCGCCGCACGGCGAGGTGGAGGGGATTTTGCACGATCTCGGTCACGACGAAGGTGAGCGTTTGCTCTCTGCTCATCGCGGAAACGGTCGCCGTGATCTCGTCGCCGAGGGCGTATTCTTTGAGTTGCGCGGTCGCGCGTTCCACGGCGACGGGAATGCTATCCGAGGGGGCAGTCTCGGGCATGGGTGCCTCGTTTAACGTGTCAACGCGGTTTTGCCGCACGTCCTCTTCTTCGGGGAAGAGGTAGATGCGCGTCACGCCCTCGCCTGTGCCCTCGAAGGTTACGGAAAGTTTTTGCCCGAGAAATTCCTGCTCGAAGGTATTTTCTTCAAATTCGAGGATCCCGCCCGTCTCGACGTCGAAGCCGAGGTCTTCAAGCTCCGCCTTCTTCCCCGAAAGATCGCCCGCGCCGCGCACGATGAAATCGCTCAAATTGTTTTTCTCGTAGAGTTCCCCGAGCGCATACTTCATCTTGTCCGTCGCCATGCCGATGCCCGCCGAGAAGCCGACGGAGAGCGTCACCATGAGGAACACGGAGATGAGGCGGGTCGCATGCCGTTTGAACATGCGCGCAAATGTTTTGAGGTACGTTTTCACCACTCGATCTCCTCGATGGGGGTAGGATGTTCGTTGACTTCGATGTTTTCGATGACGCCGCTCTTGATATGGATGACCTTATCCGCCATGTCCTTCAAGGCGGCGTTGTGCGTGACGATGATGACGAGCCGCTTTTGCTCGCGCGAGAGGTCGTAGAGGAGCTTCAAGATCTTCTTGCCCGTCTCGTAGTCGAGCGCGCCAGTGGGTTCGTCGCAGAGCAGAAGTTTGGGATTTTTGGCGACGGCGCGGGCGATGGAGACGCGCTGCTGTTCGCCCCCCGAGAGCTGGGCGGGGAAGTTCGCCATCCGCTCTTCGAGCCCCACCTGCGTCAAAATTTCCTTGGGGTCGAGGGCATTTTTGCAGATCTCGATGGCGATCTCCACATTTTCGAGCGCGGTGAGGTTGGGCATGAGGTTGTAGAATTGGAACACAAACCCCACGTCGCTCCGCCTGTACTCGGTAAGCCCCCTGCGGTTCAGGGCGGTGATCTCCTTCCCATCGACGACGATCTGCCCCTCGGTGGCCGTATCCATGCCGCCGAGAAGGTTCAAAAGGGTGGTTTTCCCCGCGCCCGAAGAGCCGAGCACGACGACAAATTCGCCGTTTTCAAGTTCGAAGGAGACGTCCTTCAAGGCGTCCACATAGACCGACCCCGTCCGGTACTGTTTGCCCACGTTTTTTAAGGATAGATAGCTCATGATATCCTCTCGAAACAATATTACATTCATTATATCATAATTTCGTCAAAATGCAACTTCTCTCTCCCGAAAATCCTTTGTTTTCCGTTATAATTTTATATGATGGGCAATTTTCCGCGGAGGGGAATTGAGGGATGTGAGAAAATTTTCGCGATAAAAGTTCGTTTTCCTTGACAAAAAAATCCGAAAGGAATACAATATGCGTCATGAGAGAATAGCATTCTCAAATTTAGGAGGTTCATATGAAAAAATTAGCACTCATGCTCGCCTCTGTCATGATGGCGGGCGCACTCGTCGGCGTATGCGCATGCGGCCCGAATAGTAGCGGCGACGACGGCAAGATCGAAGGCCACTACACCGAAGCGACAGAGCAAGACATCGCCAATAAGGCCGGTTCGATCGATCTGTTGACCGCCCTTGTCGGCAGCGACCCTGACAGTTGGACCATCGGCGCAAAGGCGCAGGAAAAGCTCGATGTCGACGGCAAAATCGACCTCACCATCGGCGATGTCGTATGGCCCTTGCAGGCGAAACTCGGCGAAGAACTCAACTATTTCGTAAATGTCGCCTACAATACGGATGAGGGGACTTCTTTTGAGGGAACGGGCAGCGCGAAGGTCTCCCTCGAGGGCAAGGGTCCTACATACGGCGTAGAATATTTGAAATATCTCCTCTCGATGATGGATCCCGACCAAGATCCCGACGCCAATATCGATGTGGATCCTCCCGAACTTCCCGAGACCGGGACAGCTCCGACCACCGACGTCAAGGCGAATGTCGAAACGAACATCTACACCGTTGTTGGCGGGGACGATGCAAAGCTCTATGCCGAGCTCAAGACTGCCAAGTATAAGTTCGGTACGGAAGCTGAACAGGACCTCATCGGCAAGGGCGGGCTCTTTGATGGCGCGAGCAAGTTCTTCGTCGACATGGGCGGTTTTGACGTAGAAGAGACATATTTCGCACAGCAGGTCGCCGCAGAAGGTCCCGCCAGCTTGTATAATCTCGGCAGCATCCTTGTGATGGTGAAGCAGCTCGGCGGCAAGGTCTACTTCGATGCGTCGAACGGCCTCAAAGTCAAGGTGAGCTTCCAGCTCGTCGACCTCATCAAGGGCATTTACAGCTTCGCGCAGGGCGAAGAGTACGATGTCGAAGAGGAGGAAGACGATCTCCTCCTTGCCATGCTTGACAGTGTCAAATTCTCGAAGCAGACGGTCGAAGTGTATCTGCAGCTCGATTCGAACAACAATCTCAAGCAGATCGGCCTCGATCTCGACGTCGGTGTCACCTCCATGACTTTGGACTTCAGCGGCGAGGATGAGACCTTCATCATCTCGGGCAGCGGTTCTTTGAGCCTCTCCCTCTCAGTCGAAAAGACGAATGACAAGGTCACGGCGCCCACCGACCTTTCAAGCTACAAAAACATCGAGGACATTATCGGCTTCGAAGACAAAGCCGAAATGGCTCCCGATCCCGAATTCGTGGGATAATTTCCACGGCAAACGGCAATCGACAAGGCGCCCTCTCAAGAGGGCGTTTTGCTTTGGAAAAAATTTCCGAAAGAAGGGGAAAAATCATTGACAAGCGGGGCGGGGCTCTGCTATAATGACGAAGTAATAAGTGCTTCGGCGAAGGAGGGTTGAATATGTCCACGATCAGGGTCGGCGATAACGAAAATCTCGAATCCGCGCTCCGCAGGTTCAAGAGAAAGTGCTCGCGCGACGGCATCATCGGTGATCTCCGCAAGAAGGAGTTCTACGAGAAGCCCTCCGTGAAGAAGCGCAAAAAGTCGGAAGCGGCGAGAAAGAGAAGCAGAAATTAAACGAAAGATCCGTAACGGAAGTTACGGATTTTTTTGTGCGAAAAAAGTCGGAACGTGCAAAAAGGAGCAAGATCATGGAACGTAGTCTGAAAGCGCTTGCAAAAGAGGCGAAGCGGCGGATGAAGAAAGGGTTCTGGCAGGAGTGCGAGGAAAAGCTCGCCTCCGAGCGTACCCACGCCAAGGAACAGGGGATCAACGAAAGCAAGCTCGAACGGTACTTCCAGGAGAAGGTGGCTTCCAGCATCAAGGGGGAGACGCCCGATGAGTTTTACGAAAAAGTCAAAAATCTGCTCCTCACCGAGGGCGAGGTCTCGGATGCGATCGGCAGGCTCACCGACAGGGCATATTACGAGACGCTTTCGTATGCCGAAAAACAGCGCTATAATCTGGAACTTTCGGGGAAGTACCTCGCCGCTCTCGAACGGTTCAAGCGCGAGTATGAATTCGAGCTGAAAGGGAGGAGCTGACCCCGCCCGCCCCTTTGCGCGTGCGGCGCAAATTCTCCCGCGAAAACCGCGGTCCAACGCTTGAAAAGCGCCTTCCTTTATGATATAATAAAGGAGTATGGAACTTTTGGAAGAGTTGAACAGCGAACAGCGCCTGCCCGTTCTCGATACCGAGGGCGCGGTTTTGGTGCTTGCGGGAGCGGGCAGCGGAAAGACGCGCGTCCTCACCTCCCGCATCGAATACCTCATTGCGGAGAAGGGCGTCCCGCCCGAGAACATCCTCGCCATCACCTTTACGAACAAGGCGGCGGGGGAGATGAAGGAACGCATCGAGCGCGTGACGGATACGAGGCGGATGTGGGTGTGCACCATCCACTCCATGTGCGTCAAAATTTTGCGCCTCTATGCCGAACGCAGGGGGCTCAACGAGAATTTTTCCATCTATTCCGAACAGGAGCGGAGCGCCGTCATCAAACAGGCCTTCAAGGAATGCGGCTACGACGACGAGAGCATCTTAAAATCGGCCAAATACCATATCTCCAACGCGAAGATGCTCGGCCTTTCGCCCGAAGAGTACGGAAAGAGATACCGCTATGAGCGCAACATCGAGGCGTCGATGAAGATCTATTTGAAGTACGACGCCCACTTGAAGGCATACAACGCCCTCGATTTCGACGACCTCCTCACCGAGGCGCGGGCCCTTCTTGCCGAGGACGGGGATGCGCTCGCCTATCTCGCGGGGCGGTTCCGCTACATCCACGTCGATGAGTTCCAGGATACCAACGCCGTGCAGTTCGATATCATCAAGCTCCTTTCCTCGGTGCACGGGAACCTCTTTGCCGTCGGCGACGACGACCAGAGCATCTACGGCTGGCGGGGGGCGGAGATCGAAAACATTCTGCATTTCGAGAAGAGCTTCCCCAAGGCCAAGGTCTATAAACTCGAACGCAACTACCGCTCGACGGGCGCCATTTTGAAGCTCGCCAACGCCTCGATCGCGCACAATTCCCACCGCAAGGGGAAGAACCTCTGGACGGAGGCCCCCGCGGGCGAGAAGCCCGTCTACTATGAGGCCGACGAGGAGCTGGGCGAAGCGCTCTACTGCGCCCGTACCATCTCCGAGCTCCGCTATCACGGCTACAAGCTCTCCGATTTCGCCGTGCTCATGCGCATCAACGCCTTAACGCGCGCCTTCGAGCAGGAATTTACCAAGTACGGCATCTCGTATAAGGTGTTCGGCGGCTTCAAATTCTTCGAACGCAAGGAGATCAAGGATATCCTCGCGTACCTTCGCCTCGTCTCCAATCCCTTCGACAGCGAGGCCTGCCTGCGCATCGTCAACGTGCCGCGCCGCGGCATCGGCGATAGGACGGTGCAGGCCCTTCTCGAATATGCCGAGCAGGAGGACTTATCCGTCTATGATGCGGTGCTCGATGCGGACATGCTCCCCTTAAATGCCGCCTCGAAGGCCAGATTGAAGGCCTTTGGCGCCTACGTCAAAGAGCTCGTCGCGCTCTCGCAGACGATGCCCGTAGACGCCCTCGTCGAGCACATCCTCAAAACCTCGGGCATGTACGAACAGTACGACGACGGGACGGACGAGGGCGCCGCGAAGCGCGCCAACCTCGACGAATTCAAGAACTCCGTCGACGAATACGTGCGCATGAACGGCGAGGCGTCCCTCTCGGAATATCTTCAACAGATCAGCCTCTTTTCGGATACCGACGAGATGGACGAGGGCGACTATGTGACGCTCGCGACCATTCACGCCGTCAAGGGGCTGGAATTCCGCTGCGTCTTTTTGGTGGGGCTCGAAGAGAACATCATGCCCTCCTCGCGCGCCATCGACGGCAAGGACGGCCTCGAAGAGGAGCGGCGGCTCATGTACGTCGCCATCACGCGGGCGCGCGAAAAACTCTACCTCACGCGCAGTGTGAGCCGCTATCTCTATGGGCGGCGGGAGCCCACCGCGCGTTCGCGGTTCGTGGAAGAGCTGGGCGGCCTGCTCGACCTTCCCAAACGCTCCGATGCTCTCCGTTACGCGGGGGGCTACGAGGGGGGAGGAAGGCGGTTCGGCTACGGCTTTTCGGGCGGACGGGGCGGCTTTTCGGGCTCGGCGCCGCGCCGCGTCGGAAGTTATTCCGAAGGCGGTCAGACGGAGACGTTCGGCACTTTCGGCGGCGAGAAGAAACCGCCCGTGAGCTTCAATCGGGCTACCATGTCCGTGGGTATGCCCCCTGCGGCGCCGCGGCGGGATACCTCGGGCTACTCCATCGGCACGCGCGTGAAGCATACGCGGTTCGGCGAGGGCACCGTCATCGCGCTGCGCGGGCAGGATAAAAATCTCATCGTGACCGTCCACTTCGGATCGGTGGGGAACAAGGACCTCGCGGCCGCCCTCGCCCCCTTGGAAATCCTGAATTAGGGAGAAAGATATGAACGATACGGAACGCATGCAACGGCTCATCGACACCTTGAACAAGTGGGCGTACGAATACTATGTCCTCGATGCCCCGAGCGTTCCCGACAGGGAATACGACCGCCTCTACGACGAGCTCAAAGAGTTGGAGCGCGAGACGGGGGTAGTGCTCGCCGATTCGCCCACGCGGCGGGTGGGGGGCGAGCCCGTCAAGGGGTTCGAACGGCACGCGCACATCTCCCGCCTTTACAGCCTCGACAAGGCCGTCTCGGAGGATGAGCTCGACGCCTTCTTCACCCGCGTCAAAAAGGCGGGCGACGCCACCTATACCGTCGAATATAAGTACGACGGCCTCACCGTCTGCCTCACCTACGAGGGCGGCTCCTTCGTCCGCGCGACCACCCGCGGCAACGGCGTAGAGGGGGAGGACGTCACCGCGCAAGTGCTCACCGTGAAGAGCTTCCCTCTCAAAATCTCCTACCAAGGCACCCTCGAAGTGCGGGGGGAGGCCGTCATCCGCCTCTCCGCGCTCGAAAAATACAATGCGGCGCACCCCGACGAACCCCTCAAAAATGCGCGCAATGCGGCGGCGGGAGCCATCCGCACTCTCGACCCCAAGGTCACCGCGACGCGCGAGCCCGAGATCTTGTTCTACGACATCAATTATATGAGCGAGGGGGGCGTCTCCTCGCAGGTGGAAGCGCGGGAATTTTTGCGCCGCGAGGGCTTCAAAATCTACCCCTTCTTCAAGATCTGCCAAACGCCCGAGGCCGTGAAGGCCGCCATCGACGAGATCGAAGTGGAGAGGCGGGAGATCGACTATCTCACCGACGGCGCCGTCGTCAAAGTCAACGAAGAGGCGATCCGCGAGGACATGGGCGCCACCGATAAATTCCCGCGGTGGGCGATGGCCTATAAATTCGAGGCGGAGGAGGCGCAGTCCACGGTGCTCCGCGTGTTCTGGCAGGTGGGGAGAACGGGAAAACTCACCCCCCTTGCCGAAATCGAGCCCGTCGAGCTCGCCGGCGCGACGGTGCGCCGCGCCACGCTCAACAACTTCGGCGACCTCACCCGCAAGGATGTGAAGGTGGGCTCCCTTGTCCTCGTGCGGCGTTCCAACGAGGTCATTCCCGAGATCCTCGGCGCCATCTCCCACGTGGAGGGGGCGACGCCCGTCGAAAAGCCCGCCGTCTGCCCCTATTGCGGCTCTCCCATCAAGGAGGTGGGCGCCAATCTCTTCTGTCCCAACGAGCTCTGCCGGCCCCGCGTCGTGCAAAAGCTCACGCACTATTGCTCCAAGAATGCGGCCGATATCGACGGCATGAGCGAGGCGACCCTCACCCTGCTCTTCGAAAAGAGGGGAGTCAAATATTTTTCCGACCTCTACCGCCTCACGGAGAATGATTTTGCGGGGTTCGAAGGCTTTAAGGAAAGGAAGATCGGCAACCTGCTCACCGCCATCGAAAACAGCAAGCGCATCCCGCTCGACAGGTTCCTCTACGCCCTCGGCATCGACGGCATCGGCCGCGTCGCCGCACGCGATCTTGCCGACTTCGGCAGTCTCGAAAATATCGCCGCGCTCACCTATGAGGAACTGATCGCGGTGGAGAACGTGGGGGATATCACCGCCCGTTACGTCCTCGACTATTTCGCCGACCCCGAGAACCGCGCCGAGATCGCCCGCCTCGAAGAAGCGGGGGTAAAACCCTTCGTCAAGAAGAAGATCTCCGTCGGCGTATTCGCGGGCCAAAACGTCGTCTTGACGGGCTCGCTGGGTACCATGTCGCGGCCCGAGGCCCAAAAACGCATCGAAGCGCTCGGCGGCGTATGCCAAAGCGCGGTCTCTTCCAAGACGACGCTCGTCATCGCGGGCGAGAAGGCGGGCAGCAAGCTCGACAAGGCGCGCGGGCTGGGCATCCCCGTCATCGGCGAGGAAGAATTTCTCAAAATGCTGAACCCGTAAATTGTTGGGAAAAAGAAAGGGCGAAACGTTTGACTTTATGCGCGCGCGTGTGATATAATTATTCATCGAAAGAGGAGATACGGATATGCGCAGTATGACGGGCTACGGCAAAGGGGAATACAAGGCGGGCGGGATCGAGCTCACCGTCGAGGTGAAATCGGTCAACAACCGCTTCCTCGATTTTGCCATGAAGAGCCCGCGCATCTTCCTTCCCTACGAAGAGCTCGTCCGCAGCCTCGTGCGCGGCAGCATTTCCCGCGGGCATGTCGACGTCTTTGTGACCCTCTCCGATAAGCGCGAACGCGCGAAGAGCCTCTTTGTCGACGTCGCCCTCGCGCGCTCCTATGTTGAAGCCGCCCATACGCTCAAAGGCGCCCTCCCCGCCTTGACCGACGATGTGACGCTCGCATTTTTGTTGCGTCAGCCCGATATCGTCCGCGAGGACGAAGGGGGTGCCTTTGCCGACGAAGAACTCGTCGGAGCCCTCCGCACCGCCCTTGCGGCCGCCCTCGAAGCACACAGCGCCATGCGCCTTGCCGAGGGGGAGAGGTTGAAGGCCGACCTCCTCATGCGGGTGGACGAGATCGCGCGCCTGCGCCAAAACATCGCCGTCCGCGCGCCCCGCGTCGCGGAGGAATACCGCGAAAAGCTCACCTCGCGCATCAACGAATTTCTTGCCGGGAAGGTGGAGGAGCAGCGCATCCTCACCGAGGCCGCGGTGTACGCCGATAAGTGCAACATCGACGAGGAACTGACGCGCCTCTCTTCCCACATCGAAGAGTTTCATGCCATCGCCTCCGCGGAGCCTGTGGGCAGGAAGCTCGACTTCCTCATTCAGGAATTTAACCGCGAGTGCAACACGATCTGTTCAAAGTCCAACGACGGCGAGATCACGAAGAATGCCCTCGCCATGAAGAACGAGATCGAAAAGGTTCGGGAACAGATCCAGAACCTCGAATAACCTATGAGAAATCTGCTATTTATCATTTCGGGCCCGTCCGGCGTCGGCAAAGGGACACTTGTAGACCGCATCCTTTTGCGCGACGATCGGCTCATCGAATCGGTCTCCTGCACCACCCGTTCTCCCCGCCCCGGCGAGGTGGACGGTAGGGAATACTTCTTCATCACGCGGGAGGAATTTCTCGCCCGCATGGAGCGGGGGGAGTTTCTCGAAGCGGACGAACACTTCGGCAACTTCTACGGCACGCCGCTGCCCTTCGTGAAGGAACAGCTCAAAGAAAAGTCGGTCATTTTGGAGATCGACGTCGTCGGCGGCGCGAACTGCAAGAAACTCTTCCCCGAAAAGACCATCCTCATTCTCATCGCACCGCCCTCCCGCGAGGAGCTCGAAGCGCGGCTCGTGAGAAGGGATAAAACGACCGTCGAAGCGGAGGCCTACCGCCTGAGCCGTGCGGACTACGAACTCGGCCAGCGCGACAGCTACGATTACGTCGTCGTCAACGACAATTTGGAGAGGGCGACAGAGGAGCTTCTCTCCATCATCGAAAAGGAAATCAACAAGGATTGAGGTGAATAAATGATCAACGAACCTTCGGTAGACGCCCTCATCAGAAAGCTCGGCACAGAGGACGAACCCCTTTCGCGGTACGAACTGTGCATCGTCGTCGCAAAGCGCACGCGGCAGATCATCGAGCAGATGCAGTCGACGGGTGCGACGGAGCTCCCCGGCAAGCAAAAGGAGATCGTCGTTGCCTGTAACGAGATCATGAACGGCAAGGTCGCTTGCTCCAAAGACTGAAAAATCTGAGCCCCGCACACCACGGGGCCGTTTTTTCAAATCGGGCGAAAGAAATGTATGCCGAAGTCATTGTAGACGTCGCTCACAGCGACGTCGATAAAATTTTCGATTATGCCTGCGGAGAAAATATCGCCGCGGGCATGCGCGTCGCCGTACCCTTCGGAAACGGGGTGACGACGGGCTTCGTCATGCGCGTCAAAGAAAAAACGGACGTCCCGCCCGAAAAGCTCAAAAAAATACTGCGCGCCGAGGAGGACTTTCCCGCCCTCACCAAGGAGTCCCTTCTCCTCGCGGGGAAGATCGCCGCGCGCTACCGCGTGCCCATGGCGCTCACCCTCCGCCTCTTCCTTCCCGCCGAGATGCGGACGGGCAAGGTGGGGGAACGCTACCGCACCGTCTGCCGCCTTTCGGGGCAGCTCCCGCCCATTCCCCCCCGCGCCGAAAAGCAGCTCGCCCTCGTCGCCTTCCTCGAAGAGAACGGGGAGGCCGATTCCGCCCTCCTGCGGGAGAAGTTCGGGGGCGCGCTCAAAGCGCTCGAAGAGAAGGGCGCCGTGATCGCGGAACGCCGCCGCGTATTCCGCAACCCCTATACGGGGGATGCGGGCGAGGCTCCCGCCCATGCGCTCACCCCCGCGCAACTTCGCGCGGTGGATACCGTCCATACCACAGATAAGACGGTCTCCCTCCTCCACGGGGTGACGGGGAGCGGCAAGACGGAAGTCTACCTCTCCCTCATCGCCGATGTCCTCAAAGAGGGCAAGACGGCCATTTTCCTCGTCCCCGAGATCTCCCTCACGCCGCAGATGCTCTTCCAGCTCCGCGCCCGCTTCGGGAGCAAGGCCGCCATTCTGCACAGCGGGCTCTCGGCGGGGGAACGTTTCGACGAATGGATGCGCCTGCGGGAGGGCGACGCCCGCATCGCCATCGGCGCGCGTTCGGCCATCTTCGCCCCCGTCGAAAACGTCGGCATCATCGTCATCGACGAGGAGCACGACGGGAGCTATCTCTCCGAGAGTTCCCCGCGCTACAATACCTTCGAAGTCGCCCGCCTCCGCGCCGTCTATAACGGGTGCAAGCTCGTGCTGGGGAGCGCGACGCCCTCCGTCGAGACCTACCGCCGCGCCCGCACGGGGGAATTTGAGCTCATCACCCTGCCCGATCGGATCAACGCGCGGCCCATGCCCGAAGTACATATCGTCGATATGCGGCGGGAAGTGCGCCGCGGCAATCCCTCCGCTTTTTCTGCGGAGCTGCGCGAAAGGCTCAAACACTGCCTCGACGAGGGCAACCAGGCCATCCTCTTTCTCAACCGCAGGGGATACTCGCAGACGGTCATCTGCCGCGACTGCGGCTATGTCGCAAAGTGCGAGAACTGCGACGTATCGCTCACCTATCACAGCGAGGAGGACTGCCTCAAATGCCACTATTGCGGGGCCCGCTATAAGATGCTCTCCGCCTGTCCGCAATGCGGGGGGAAGCACATCGGCTATGTCGGAACGGGCACCCAGCGCGTCGTCACGGAACTCAAAAAACTCTACCCTGCTGCGCGGATCCTGCGCATGGATATGGATACGACGGGGGGCAAAGAGGGGCACTTTCGTATTCTGAAAGAATTTTCCGCGCGAAAGGCGGATATCCTCGTCGGTACGCAGATGGTGGCCAAGGGGCACGATTTCCCCCAAGTCACGCTGGTCGGTATCCTCGACGCCGATATGAGCCTGCACTTCCCCGACTACCGCAGCGGGGAGCGTACCTTCCAGCTCGTCACGCAGGTCGCGGGCAGGAGCGGCCGTGCGAGCGATGCGGGCGAGGTCGTCTTGCAGACTTACGACCCCGATAACTACATTCTCCGCTTCGCCGCGGCATACGACTACGAGGGATTTTATGCCCACGAGATCGCGATGCGCGAGGCGACCATGTTCCCGCCCTTTGCGCGGATCGTCCGCGTCATGGTGACGGGGGACGAGGAGGGGGAGACCCTCGAAGCCCTTCGCGCGGTATATTCCAAGCTCCAATCGCTCTATGCCGCCCGGCCCGAGGCCTTTCTCTTCTTCAACCGCATGCACGCGCCCATCAAGCGCATCCAGAACAAATTCCGCTATCAGGTGCTCATGCGCCTTGCGGGCGGCGGCGAACTCTTGCAGGAGATCTACGCGGTTTGCGCGGAGGAAAAATATAAAAACGTGCTCATCTATGTCGAGGAAAACCCCGGCAATTTGAGCTGAAAGGTGAAATATGATTCGTGAAATCGTACAGGTGGGGGACCCCGTCCTCCGCAAAAAATGCGCGAACGTCACGCGCTTCGACCAAGAGCTTTGCGCCCTTCTCGACGATATGAAGGAAACCCTTCTTGCCGCCGAGGGCGCGGGCCTTGCCGCCCCGCAGGTGGGCGTATCCGTCCGCGCCGTCATCGTGAACGCCGACGAGGGGTTCTTCGAACTCATCAACCCCGTTTTCGTCTGGCAGAAGGGGGAGCAAAAGGGCCCCGAGGGGTGCCTCTCCATCCGCGGCAAGGCGGGGCAGGTCGTCCGCCCGTCCAAAGTCAAGGTCGTCTTTCAGGA
Source organism: uncultured Clostridia bacterium (assembly GCA_947625555.1). GTDB lineage: Bacteria > Bacillota > Clostridia > Christensenellales > Borkfalkiaceae > Gallimonas. Next base: position 15,831 of record CANQOT010000006.1, read on the forward strand.
CCGCAAGGGGGATCGTTATTCCCTCGTCGCACGCGATTTTCTCGCCCGCGCCGTCTGCCATGAGATCGATCATCTGGACGGCATTCTGTACACCGATAAAGCAACCGAGATCAGGAGCGAGGTCTGAATGAAGATCGTATTTGCGGGTACGCCCGAATTTGCGTGCGCGCCCCTCGGGGCCATTTTGGAGGCGGGATATGATGTCGCCGCCGTCCTCACGCAGCCCGATAAGCCGCAGGGGAGAAAGGGCATTTTGACCCCCTCCCCCGTCAAAGAGGAGGCCGAGAGGTTGGGCATTGCCGTCCTTCAACCCGAAAAATTGCGGCTCGACTATGCCGCCCTCGCGGCCGTGAAAGCAGACCTCATGGTCACCTGCGCCTATGGGCAAATTTTGACGCAGGAAGTTTTGGACCTCTTCCCCTTGGGCGTATGGAATATCCATGCCTCCCTTCTTCCCGCCTACCGCGGCGCCGCGCCCATTGCCCGTGCCATCATCGACGGCTGCCGCGAGACGGGCGTCACCATCATGAAAACGGAGCTCGGGCTGGACACGGGGGATATTCTGCTCTCCGAGCGCTGCCCCATCTACGACAGCGACGATTGCGGCACGCTCTCAGATCGTCTCTCCCGCCTCGGCGCGGAGCTCATCGTAGCGGCGCTGCCCCTCATCGAAAAGGGGAACTTTTCCCTTCAAAAACAGGGGCAGGGGTTCGTTTGTAAGAAGGTGGAGCGCACCGAAGTGGATTTCACGAGGCCTTCCCGCGAGGTCTCCTGCCTCATCCGCGGGCTCTCGCCCGCCCCCTTCGCCTATGCGCGCACGGGGGAGCTTACACTCAATTTTTGGTTTGCGGAAGAGGCGGAATGCGGCGAAGATGTCCCTGCGGGAACGGTGGTTGCCGCTTCCCCCAAGGAGGGGCTCGTCGTAAAGTGCGGCGAGGGCGCGGTGCGCATCACCGAGCTGCAACCTGCGGGCGGGCGGCGCATGTCCGCACGCGATTTTTTGAACGGCAGAAAACTCGCAAAGGGGATGCAATTTGATATTCCTCGAACCGTATGAAGTGCTCACGAAGGTCTATAAGGGCGGCGCGCATTTGAAGATCGCCCTCTCGTCCCTTCTCGCGGGGGAAAAGGGGCGCACGGTAAAGCTCTGTTACGCCGTTTTGGAGCACGACGGCTATCTCGATCTATGCCTTGCAAGCATTGCGAAAAGGAAGCCGCAGGAGAGCCTTCGCCTCATCCTTAAAATCGCGCTTGCCGCCATGCTGTACGCGGACATGGTACCCCCCGTTGCCGTCAACGAGGCCGTCGCGCTCGCGAAGCACATCGGCAAAGGCGGGGCCGCGGGCTTTGTCAATGCCGCGCTTCGTGCCTTCAAAAAAGAGGATATCGTCCTGCCCGAGGGGGACGAGGGGCTCGCCGTCGAGAGCAATTTCCCGCGCTTTGCGATACGCGCCCTGCGCGAGCGGTACGGCGACCGCGTGCGGGACATCGTACTCGCGAGAAGCCAAGGCGTGAGCGTACGCTTTTTGCGCGGCATGGAGAACTATCTCGGGCGCGAACACCTCGATACGCCCTTCGAAAAGGTCAAGATCTTCAAGAATTTCGCGCGGGACGAGGGGTTCGATCGCGGCGATTATACCTTCCAATCGGTGGGTTCCGTCGCCGTCTGCGAAGCGATCGCCCCCTGCGAACATCTCCTCGACGCCTGCGCCGCGCCGGGCGGCAAGTCCGTCCTCCTCGCCGAAAAATGCGCCCGTATTACGGCGTGCGAGGTGCACCCGCACCGCGTCGCGCTCATGGAGAGCTATATTCGCCGCATGGGTGCGGAAAACATCGAGGTCTTTGAAAAGGACGCTACGGCGTTCGACCCCGCATGGGAGGGGAAATTCGACGCGGTCCTGTGCGATGTCCCCTGTTCGGGGCTTGGCACCGCCTCGGAGAATCCCGACCTTGTTTTGAACAAAAACGAGGCCACCATGTCCGGGATCGTGGCTCTGCAAAGGGCCATTCTCGCGAATTGTTCGCGCTATGTGAAGGCGGGTGGCGCGCTCTACTATGCGACCTGCTCCGTTCTTCCCGACGAAAACGACGGGGCCTGCGCCGCCTTTCTTACCGAGAGGATGCACTTTTCCGCCGAGGAAATTTCCTCCCCGCTCCCGCACGAAAAGACGACCTATGGGCTGCAATTTCTGCCCGATCGCGCATTCGGCGCGGGCTTCTATCTCGCGAAATTCAGGAGACAGGCATGAAGGGTGTTTTGCAAGATCTGAGCCTTGAAGAACTTCTCTCGCTCGTGCAAAATGCGGGCGAGAAGCCCTTCCGCGCAAAACAGATCTTCGAGGGGCTCATGCAGGGGAAAAAGCTCTCCGCGCTCCCCGTCCCGTTCGCCCTCCGCGCCTACCTCCTCGAACGCTTCGAGGACGAGCCCGTCAAGATCAAAGATACATTTGTATCGCAGGATGGGACGAAGAAGTTCTTGTTCGAGCTCGCCGACGGCAATCTCATCGAGGGCGTCCTCATGCACTACGACTACGGCAACACGCAGTGCGTCTCCACGCAGGTGGGCTGCCGCATGGGGTGCAAATTCTGCGCTTCCACGCTGGGCGGGCGCGTGCGGGACCTCTCCGCGGGCGAGATTTTGGGCGAGATCGCGGCCGTCAACCGTTTGGAAGGGGGGACTTTGAAGGAGAGGGCGGTCACCAACGTCGTCCTCATGGGCAGCGGCGAACCCTTCGACAACTACCAGAACGTCGTCAAATTTTTGCGCAATCTCACCGCCGAGGGCGGTCTCCACATGAGCGCGCGCAACATTTCTTTGTCCACCTGCGGGCTCGTGCCCGAGATGAGGCGCTTTGCCGAGGAGGGGATCCCCCTCAACCTCACCGTCTCGCTGCACGCCGTGACGGATGAAGAACGCCGCCGCACGATGCCCGTCGCGAACAAGTATCACATCGCCGAAATTCTCGACGCGTGCGCCGATTACTTCGAAAAGACGGGCCGCCGTTATATCTTCGAATATAGCCTCATCGAGGGGGAGAACGCGGACATGGTACATGCGGAAGCGCTCGCCGACCTCTTGAAGGGAAGGCCCTGCCATGTCAATCTCATCCGCCTCAATCCCGTGAAGGAACGCAATTTGAAGGGGACGGACGAGCGCACCGCACAGGCCTTTTTGAAGGCGCTTTTAACGCGCGGGATCTCCGCGACCCTGCGCCGCAGCATGGGCTCCGATATCGGCGGAGCCTGCGGGCAACTTCGGGCAAAATACATCTCGAAAGACGAATAACCACCCCAAACGTTCCACAAGGAGGTCACTATGAATATCAAAATCGCGCCGTCCATTCTATCTGCCGACTTTGCAAAGCTCAGCGAGGAGGTCGCCCTTCTCGAAAGATGCGGCGCAGATCTTATCCATTGCGACGTCATGGACGGAAATTTTGTTCCGCCCATCACCTTCGGCGCGCAGACGGTGGGGGCCATCCGCCCGCACACGCGCCTTCCCCTCGATTGCCACCTCATGACGCTTCACCCCGAGACGTATATCGAAGATTTCGTCAAAGCGGGCGCGGATATCATTTCCGTCCACGTCGAGGCGTGCGGCGAAAAGACTCCGGCGGTCCTTCGGACCATTCAGAGCCGCGGCGTGAAGGCGTGCGCCGTCATAAACCCCGAGACGCGGGCAGAAGCGCTCTTTCCCGCTATGGAGATCGCAGACATGATCCTCGTGATGAGCGTCCACCCCGGCTATGCGGGGCAGAAATTCATCGTGGACGCCCTCGATAAAATCCGCACCCTCCGCGCCCATGCCGTCAAGATCGGGCGCATAGCGCTCGATATCGAAGTGGACGGCGGCATCACCGAGGGGAACGTGAAGGAGGTCATCTCTGCGGGCGCGAACGTCATCGTCGCGGGCAGTGCGATCTTTTCCTCCCCCGACAGAGAAGCGACCATTTCGAGGTTGCGCGGATGAGCGTGCAAAAACGCGCCGTCATTCTCCTCAACGGCGAGCCCTATCAAGGGGAAATTTCCGCCGAAAACGCCTACGTCATCTGTTGCGACGGGGCGTATTTTTGGGCGAAGAATAAGGTCAGGATCGACGAGAATTTGGGCGATTTCGATTCCTTGGACGAGACGCCCGAGCCCTCGCCGCGGGAAAAATTTCCCTCCGAAAAGGACGAGACGGACGGCGAACTCGCCGTGGATAGGGCATTGGAGCTCGGCGCGGCCGAGCTCGTCTTTTACGGCGGGGGCGGGGGAAGGGAAGATCACTTCCTCGGCAATTTGCACCTTTTATACAAGGCAAAAAGGGCGGGCGCGCTTTCCGCCGTCCTTCTCACGAACGGCGCGCAAATAACCCTCTGCGGCGAGGGTGAACAGGGGTTCGCCTCAAAGAAGTGGCAAACGGTTTCCCTGTTGCCTTTCGGCGGCGACGCGCATATCATGGAGATAGAGGGGCTCAAATATGCGCCCGACGACCTGAAACTTTGCTACGGCTCCACGCGCGGCATCTCCAATCTCACCGTGGGGGAGGGCTTTTCCTTCCGGGTGAAGAAAGGTTATGTGCTCGTTATCATCAACGAGGAGGTTGTATGATCATCTGCTTCAAGCTGCCGAGAATGCTCGGCTGCATCGTACGGCTGTTCTACAAGGGATGAAATACATCGATCTGCACTGCGACGCTCTCACCAAACGTGAGGGCGTCTTTCAAGTTACGAAGGCGCTCCTGCATGCGGGCGGCTGCATGTTGCAGTGCTTCGCGGCGTTCATCGAAGAAAAGGATCGCCGCTTCGAACGCGCTCTTGCCCTCTGCGACCGCTTCGATGCAATGTGCGAGAAAGAGGGCTATTTGCCCGTGCGCACTTTTTCGGACATAAAAAAGGAGGGGGTCCACGCCATGCTGACGGTGGAAGAGGGCGGGGCCGTCGAGGGGAGCATCGAAAAGCTCGAAAGGCTCTACTTTCGCGGCGTGCGCATGATGACGCTCACATGGAACTATCCCAACGAAATCGGCTTTCCGCACACCTCACCCTCGGACATGGGTGGCCTCTCCTCCTTCGGAGGGGCGTGTGTGGAGCGCATGTGCGAGCTCAAAATGCTGCCCGACGTCTCTCACGGGAACGACCGCCTCGTCTTCGATACGGCCGCCATTTGCAGGGCGAAGGGCTTCCCCCTCGTCGCGAGCCATTCCAATGCGCGCGCCGCATCCTTCCACACCCGCAATCTCTCCGACGAGGGAATCCGTACGGTCGCGGCGTGCGGCGGGGTGGTGGGGCTCAACTTCTTTGCGAATTTCCTCTCGGCGGAGGGGAGCGAAGGGGGGCAGAGGGAGGCCCTTCTTTCTCATGCGAGGCATATCCTGCGTGTCGGCGGGGAGGACGCCCTGTCGCTCGGCTCCGATTTCGACGGCGCGCCCCCCAATCCCTATGTGAAGGACGCCGCCTGCGTCCCCAAACTTCTCGGCGATCTCGAAGAGGCCTTTGGCGGCCGCATTGCCGAAAAGATCGCCTATCGAAACGCCCTCCGCGTCTTTGAGAGCCTCGGCTGAATTTATATGAAATAAAAGAAAAAAACAGCGAGAAAATTTTCCTCGCTGTTTTGCTCTGAAAGGGGTTCAAATTACCGTCGTCCGGGCCCCATGCCGCCAAAACCTCCGCCGAAGCCTCCCGGAGGAGTGCCGCCCGGATTGCCCATATTCCCTTGGGAACCGACCGAAGTAATTACCGTGGAAATCGTAAAAGCACAAAGTTGCGTATCGCCGCCGTAGAGCTTGAAACTCTCGCCTACAAGAAGTTCGGGGCAGGAGACAATGATCGATTGGCAGTTCTTTTTCACGGTGATGGAGAAAATCGACGCACCGTCTTCATCGGTCAGGGACAGGACGGTATTTGCGCCGATGGCTTGATTTTGCGCATAGGACAATACGTTCTGTTTGGAATTGCTTGCAGGCGTTTCCACCATGCCGAGAGGGCCAACCGCAAAGAGATATCCGCCGTCGATCAGGATCCCCCTGTCGGCGTCAAGCGCACCGTTGGCGCCCGAAGTCGGGCCGAACACGACGAGCGTGCCGCCCGTCATATTGATGGATCCGTTGGAATCCACACCGTCGCCTTCGGCATTGACGCAGATCTCGCCGCCGCTTATGATGATATGCTCCGTAATGCGCGCGTCGTCGCTTGCGGCGTTGATCCCATCGTCGCTCGCCGTAAGGTTTATTTTGCCGCCGGCGATCTCCACATAGCTGCCCTCGATACCCTCATAGCTCTTTGTCACGGTGATCTCGCCGCCCGAGATCTTCGTGAGGGCATCGCTCGTCAAGGCGTCGTCAAGGGTGGAAATCGTAAACGTTCCGCCGCTCACCGAAAGGTTTCCGTTGTTTGCATGGATCGCGTCGTCTGTACTGTCGATCGTGAACGTTCCGCCCTCAATCAGAATGGAGTAGTCGCCTTCCGTAACTTGAATTTCGCCGTTCTCGTTCTCGGGGTCGGGATATTCGATCCCCCCGACTTTCATTCCTTTGCAACTTTGCGAAAGTCCGTAAACGCTGTTTGAAGCATAGCGGCCGGCCTCGTCGCTTGCAATTCTCCTATATTCGCCGCTTTGTTGAATATATTTGAAATCGGCCGCCGCCATATCATATTGGGACATCTGCGTTTTGGGAACGAATTCACCCGTAGTTTTGATATCGTAGGTCCCGCCGTCGATATAAACAACGGTGTCGGCCTGGATGCCGTCTCCCGCCGTTTTGCAGGAATACTCGACGTCTTTGAGATAAACATAGCCCTCTGCGGTCGTGAATGCCGTCGTCCCGTCGTCGCACTCCGCTTTGATCCCATCCTTGCCCGCAGACAGAACATTTATTTTACAATTCGAGCCCGAGAGGGAGAGCGCGGAGATTGCGTAATTTGCCGCCGTGAGCGTGAGCGAGCAATCGACGATCGCAAGTTTTTTGGAAACGTTGATCGCGTTCTTGCCTTCGCTTGTGACCGACAAAGAGCCTTTTCCATTCAAAGAGAGCGCTCCCTTGATGTGAATGGCGTTCGCGCCCTCGGCCATGCAACAGACGGAATTTTCGCCGACGAGCGTAATGAGGACCTCGGCCTTTGTGTGCTCGGCGCCGTTGAGCGCGACGTCGAATGCCGACGAGATCTGTGCACCGTCAAAGATGAGGTGCACTTTCAAGCCGTCCGCGCCGAGCGCGATCCCGCCGTATTTGCCGCTGAAAAGGTATGTCCCGCTTTGGGTGATCTGATAGATTTCATCCGTCGGCGGGACTTCGGTCGCACCGTCCGAAGAAGCATTCCCCGACAATTCGGAAAAATCCTCGTAGGAAAAGTCCTCTTTTACTCCGCCCGTAACGTCCTCGGCGTTGTCCGCGCTCTCTCCCGTGCCGCCCCCGCCGAGATAGTCGCCGGGGTTTACAAAGGGCCCTGCCCTGCAACTTGCCAAAACGCAAACGGATAGGGTAAGCGCAAACGTCAAAGTTACAATTCGTTTCATAACTGCTTCCTTTTTGATGGCAGTTTATCTTTTCTTATTTTTGCTTGGTAAGTCCCGACCAACTTGTGCCGTTGAGGGTGATATTCAATGCGCCGACGCCCTCATCGCTCGTGGCTTTCTGCCAACTCCACTCATTTTTGAGCGTCCCCGTCACGCCTTCCGCTTCGAAGGTGATCGTCTCCGTCGTCTCGTCGTAACCCGTGACGGTCACGGAGAGATTTGTATAGCCCTTGAAGGTGATCGTGATGGTAGTGCCGTTGATGACGACGACGTTATCGCCGCTCTTGTAAGTCCCGTTCCAGCCCGTGGGCAGGGTGATCGTTCCGCTCTCTTCTTTGGCGGTAAAGCTGTAGCTATTGATCCCGATCGTGGCGGCTAAGGTCTTTTCCGCACTGTTATAGACGAGGGTGTGACCGCTCGCGCCCCAAGTGATGGTCGTTGTGTCGCCCTCCGTCGAGACCGCCGTCACATCGCCCGAGAAGGGAAATTCCCCGTTGACCGTCACGGTGTACTTTGTAAGGGTGATCGTCGCCGCGCCGCTTGTGCACACCCAGTTGATATCGAGGATCTCCTGCGGGATCTCGGCGAGGTCGATTTCTGCGAGGGTGAAGGCGACCGTCCCCGAAGGACTCGTCATGCCCGTTTCGTCCGTGGGATCGGCGATCCCGACATTGATGGTGTAAATTTTCCCCTCATCGAGGCGGAATTTTACAGTTGCGTTAACTGCGCCCATCCACTCGGAGAGGACGTTGTGCCCCGTCTCATCTTCGATGGAGATCATAGCCTCGCAGTTTGCAGTACTCACAGTGGTCACGGTGAGCTCGTACATCTTGGTCTCGGTCACGGTGACGGTGAAGAATTTCCCCTCGACCGTCGTATTCTCCGACCATGTCCTCGTTGTAAGTTCGTCCTGCGTGAGCGGGATGGGGTTGCCCTGCGTGCCGGGCGAGCGGTCGGGATGATGGCCTTCGGTGAAGAGGAAGACGCTCTCGTCCTCACCCGTTCCCCAAGCGAGGAGAAGGGAGGCGCCGTTTTCGGGGAAGGACATGGTGTAATCTTTTCCGCCAAGCGTGAAGAGATATCCGCCGTTCGTATCCGCGAGCCCGAGCTCAACGGCTGTTCCGTTATAGGTGACCGTCCATGCGTCGCCGTTCTTTGTGAGGACGACGGTATGTGTAGGATCCTCTGCAAGGTCCGTCCACGTGCCTGCATAGGCGGCGGGAATGGTGAGAGCCGTCTTGGCGATCGTGATGGGAAGATCGCCGCCCACCGCTTCGGCGCGGAAGTCCGCAAAGCGGAAGCTGTACGTCTCGCCCGCCTTGAGTTGGAAGGGATAGGATTCCGCCTTGATGTTCCAAAGGGCGATGGGGTGAAGGTGGTCGCCGTCCTTGGCAATGTTCACGTCCACGATATAGGAATCTTCATAGGTGAGGGTATAGATGGCTGTCTCCGTCGCCGTGTAGCTGTAATAGACGTACGCAGTGCCCTCATCATCCGCATAGGCGGGAAGTTTCACCGTCTGCGCGCCCGCAAAGGGGCTGGCGAAGAGGTAGGGGTTTGCGAGGGTGCCGTCGGGCGTCGGCAGCAGTTTGACGGTGATCTCCGTCTTTTCGGCCGTAAGAAGATTTTTGGGGCCGTCGACTTCGTTGTCATAGACATACCCTTCGGGAACGCCCGAGAGGATATGCACCTCGTAGGTCGCTTCGGGCGCCTCGATGGTGACCTTGCCCTGCGCGTCCGTCTTGGTCGTATCGCCGCCGAAGCAGCTGCCGCCCTCGTCGCCGACGGAGCAGATCTGGATCTCCGCGCCCTCGACGGGTTCGTCCTTATCGTTGACAACTGTGATCGTGAAGGCAACGTTCTCTTCCGTATCCGCGAGGGTGAGGGCGACGGTCACGTCGGGCTTTGCCTCGGAGACGGTGGCGGGCTCCCAAGTATATTCCTCGGGCACCCCCGAAAGTTCGACCTGATAGGTCCCGGGCGCGGCCTCGAAGGTCGCTTTGTCGGCCGTGAGCGCCTTTGCCGCGCAGCCCTCGACGGTGATGCCGTTCTCGTTCGTCAGTTCGACTTTGACGTCGTCGAGCACTGCGCTGTCGTCGCAGGTGACGGTGACGGAATAGTCGACGGTCGTCTGTTTTTCGCCGCCGCAGGCCGTTGCCACGCCGCATACGCCGAGGGCGAGGCACAGGGAGAGCGCCGAGAAAATGATTTGCTTGTAATGTTTCATAAAAAAACCTCCGAACATGATCGGAACGCATGCGGGAAAGTCTCGCGCGTTCCATAATTCATCTCTATCATCATATCACAGAGCGCAGAAAAAATGCAAATGATTTTCATGATTTTCTAAAAATTTATATGTATTTTTTGTCAATTTACGCTGATATTTGCGCATAATTGCATTTTTTGATGAATTTTTACGGGCGAAGGTGACGGGCGGCGGCCGTTGGCGCGAAGGGGAGGGCGGCAAGGGTGGGCAGGGGGCGCGAAAAAGTTTGCAAACAACACACAAAAACCGTCAATTTTTTTCAAAAAGGAGTATTGACAGTGTAAATAATTGTTGCTATAATACCTTTTGGATTTTCACAAAGTATGCATGTTTCAGTTCGGAGGGATCTCTATGGAAAAGAAAAGGGTTTGCGGGATTTTGATGCCCATCTCGGCGCTGCCTTCCGCGGAAGGGATCGGGACGCTCGGCAAAGAGACGTTCGCCTTCCTCGACTTCATGCAGGAGACGGGCCAGAGCATCTGGCAGGTCCTGCCGCTCAACCCCACCAACTATGGCGACAGCCCCTATCAGTCGTGCTCGTCCAACGCGCTCAATTACTATTTCATCGACCTCGAAACGCTGGCCGGCGAGAGGCTCCTCACCAAAAAGGAGATCAAGGAAGCCGACCTCAAAGGGGATCCCCGCCGCGTGGACTACGGCAAGCAATTCTACAATAAGATCGTCCTCTTGAAGAAGGCCTTCTCCCGCTTCAAGCGCACCGAGGAGTTTTCCGCGTTCGTCGAAAAGGGGGAATATGCCGATTTCGCCCTCTTCATGGCCCTCAAAGAAAAATTCGGCCATAGGGCATGGATAGAATGGGACGAACCCTACAAAACTTATAACGAGGAGACGGTCGCCGCCTTCGAAAGGGAAGCGGCGGACGAGATCTTGTTTTGGCACTTTACGCAGTACATCTTCCTCAAACAGTGGCATGCCGTGCAGGAGTACGCCCATGCGCGCGGCATTTCGATCATGGGGGATATCCCGCTCTACCTCGCCTACGACAGCGTGGAGATGTGGAAGTACGGGAAAAAGATCTTCCGCGTGGACGAACACAGGACGCCCGCCGCGGTCGCGGGGTGCCCGCCCGACGCCTTCTCGGACGACGGCCAGCTCTGGGGCAATCCCGTCTACGATTGGGAGGGGATGAAGAAGGACAACTTTTCATGGTGGAGCGCGCGGATCGACGGCAATCTCAAACTCTTCGATATCCTCCGCATCGACCATTTCCGCGGGTTCGACCGCTACTATTCCATTCCCTACGGCGCTAAGAACGCCCGCATCGGCGAATGGGTGGACGGGCCCAAGGAGGCGCTCTTTGCAGACAAGCTCGGTTATAATATTGTCGCGGAGGACCTCGGCGTCATCGACGACGGCGTGAGAAGGCTCATGAAGTTCGTCGGCTACCCCGGCATGAAGATCATGGAGTTCGCCTTCGACGGCTCGCCCGACAACGAGCACAAGCCCGCCCTGTGCACCGAGAACTTCGTCGCCTACACGGGAACGCACGACAACATGCCTCTTAGGCAGTATATCGACGATCTCAAAGGGTGGGAGATGGAGCGCTTCAAGCGCGATCTTCTCGCGCAGGGGGAGGCGCTCGGCGTGAAGGTCTATACCACCTCTTCGGCCGCCATGACGAGGAGCGTCATTCGCCTCGCCTATGCCTCGCGGGCGAATACGGTGCTCATTCCCATGTGGGATCTGCTCGCAATGGGAGGGGAGGCGCGCATCAACTTGCCGTCCACCGTCTCTCCCGCGAATTGGAGTTGGCGCTTTGTGCGCAGGGATTTTACGAAGTCTGTAAAAAATTTCCTCAAAACACTTGCAATTCGCTTTGGGCGGGTGTATAATATTGACAAATAGTTGGAACTTCTCACAAAAATTTTGCGCAAAAACGGCAAAATTTTCACAAAAGCGTGATCTTTCGGCACATCTCGGCCGCCGCACGAAGGGGTGCGGCGGGCTTCCCCGCTTGAAAGGGGGGAAATCGTTCGGTTTGACGGGGAAACCCTAAAAATACACTTCTCATCTTTTATCGTAATGATAAAAATAAATTTGGAGGTGAATTAGATGAGAAAACGTTTTATAGCTCTTTTTGCATGTAGCGCATTGGCTGCATCGAGCCTTGCGGGCTTTGCGGCATGCGGCGGCGGTGGCACCAAACTGCTTGTTTGGGGCGCTCCCAACCAGCAGAATCTTTTGAGAACGCAGGCGGAGGCATTCCAGGAAGCCAATCCCGATCTCAACGTGAAGTTCGAGTTCGGTATCTGCGGCGAGGGCGATGCTTACTCGAAAATGTCTACCGACCCCAAGTCGGGCGCGGACGTTTACGCTTTCGCGAACGACCAGCTCATCAACCTGGTGAGGGTCGGCGCTCTCGCCCCCCTCAACCCGGAGGTCGTCGCGGCGATCAAGACGACGGACTTCAACCCCGCTCTCGAGAGCAGCAAGGTTGCCGAAAACTACTACGGCTATCCCTTCACCGATAACGGCTTCTTCCTTTACTACGATAAGAGCGTCGTCTCCGAAGAAGAGGCGAAGGACCTCGATTCCATCGTCGCGGCGTGCAAAGCGAAGAACAAGAAGTTCATCTTCGAATACACGAACAGCTGGTATGCGCTCTCCCTCGCTTACGGCGCAGGCGGCTCGTACAAAGTTACCTTCGGCGGCCAGAATGGCACGGAGCTCTTGACCGAGGAGACCACCCTCGACCAAGTCCCCGACGGCGGCAGATATTCCTATGCGTACCTCGCGGGCGTCAAGCTCAACGAGCTCGAACAGCAGAATCTCACCGTCATCTCCACGGACGGCGATACGCAGATCAGCGGTACCCTCAACTCGGGGACCTTCGGCGCATGCGTCCGCGGCGTGTGGGAAGCTGCGAACATCAAGGAAAAGCTCGGCGACAACTTCGCTGCGACCACCCTTCCTACCTGGAAGGCCGTCGACGGCAAGACCTATGAGTGGCACACCTTCGCGGGTTACAAGCTCTGGGGCGTCAACCAATATTCCAAGCACGTCGCGCTCGCGCACCAGTTCGCTTCCTTCCTCGCCAGCAAGGAGCAACAGCAGATCCGCTACGAGCAGACGGGCATCGAGCCCACCAACCTCGAACTCCGCGAGACGGACGCCATCAAGAACGACCAAGCCGTTCAGGCGATGTACGCGATGATCAACAACGGTCTCTCCATCCTGCAAGAGTCCTTCCCGCAGTCCTATTGGACGGCAGCGGAGAACTTCGCCAAGGATATCATCAAGTGGAACCTTGACGATAAGAGCGATAAAGATATCAACGATCGCGTCAAGACGCTCTGCGAGGGTCTTACCGCCGATGTGAACGGCACTTCGCAGCCCGAAACGCCCGCCGAATGAGCATCGCATAACCTTTACGATATGGGGCAAAGTTTGCTTTGCCCCATATCCTAAATAGCGGAGGTTTTATATGGAAAAAACAGTTTCGGAACTGGAGTACCTCGGATTGAGCGCATGGCAGAAGTTCGGCTATAACTTCTGCGCCTTTTTCCGCAAACTCCCCGCCGCCTTTTTGAGCATCTTTACCGTCCTCATTCCCAAGCTCGCCCGCAAGGTGTGGGGAGCGATCAAATCCTTCTTCACGACGCTCTATAACGCCATGGTCCACGGCGATTGGAAAACGAGGCTTGCCTTCGTCGTCATGGGCTCTTCGCAGCTTGCGAGGAAGCAGATCGCGCGCGGGCTCATGTTCCTCGCCTTTGAAGTGCTCTTTATCCTGTACATGGTATGCTTCGGCGGCGTACAGCTCGGCGAGCTCTCGGCGCCCGACGGCTTCGTCGGTTCGCACGTTACGGCGCCCGGCGGCTGGGTGAACGGCGAATGGGTGGACCGCGACGTCGGCTCCGACAGCCGTCTCGTCCTTCTCTACGGCATCCTCACGATCATCTTCATCGTCGCCTTTGCCTACGCGTGGTATGCCAACATCAAGTCGGCCTATGCCGTGCAGCAATACCAAGAGGCGCGCCAGCACATCACGACGGCGAAGGAAGATCTCAATGCACTCGCCGATTCGCAGTATCACAAGACGCTCCTCACCGGTCCCCTGATCGGGCTCACGATCTTCACGATCCTGCCCATCATCTTCATGGTGTTCTTGGCCTTCACCAACTTCGACCAACAGCACATGGCGCCCGCACAGCGCTTCCAATGGATCGGGTGGGAAAACTTCAAGTCGCTGTTCTCGGGAGGCGTTGCCTTCGGCCGCGTCTTTGGGAAGCTCCTCTTGTGGACGGTCGTGTGGGCGTTCTTTGCGACGTTCACCAACTACATCCTCGGCATGATCGTCGCCCTCGTCATCAACAAGAAGGGGATCAGGCTCAAAAAACTGTGGAGAACGGTCCTCATCATGACGGTCGCTGTCCCGCAGTTCGTCTCCCTCCTTTTGATGAGCCAGATGTTCGGGCTATACGGCGCGATCAATACGATCTTCGGCACGCATGTCAACTGGCTGGGGGGCGACCCGACGCTTGCGCGGTTCATGGTCATCCTCATCAACATCTGGGTGGGTATCCCGTTCACCATGCTCATGGTCACGGGTATCCTCATGAATATCCCGGCCGACCTCTACGAATCTGCCAAGATCGACGGCGCGGGCCCCGTGAGAATGTACTTTAAGATCACGCTCCCTTATGTGTGGCACGTTACGACGCCGTCGCTCATCAGCAACTTTATCGGCAACCTCAACAACTTCGGCGTCATCTTCCTTTTGACGGGCGGCGGCCCCAGCTACACCGACGGAAAATCCGACCCCGCGGGGCAGACCGACCTTCTCATTACATGGCTGTATAAACTCGTCATGGATAAGAACTTGTACGGTCTCGCCTCCGTCATCAGTATTATGATGTTCCTCATCACGGCGGTCATATCGCTTATCGTGTATAACCGGTCCAAAGCAGTCAAGAACGAGGAGGATTTCATGTGATGGAAGCCACTACGAAACAGAAAAAGATGCGCAGCATGAAGGTGATGCGGCGCACGACGAATGCGATCATCTATGTGATCCTTGTCGTTATCAGCATTATCTGGCTCTTCCCGTTCTTCTACCTCATCATCCAATCGTTGAGAGGGGAGACGGGCAACTACACGAATTACTTCTTCCCCAAGAAGTGGACGTTCGATAACTACATCCACCTGTTCACCAATGAGGGATACAACTCGGGCACGGGGAAGATCGAATCTCTCCAAGCCTACAACTTCATGACATGGTACGGCAGGACGTTCCTCATCGCCGTCGTCGTCACCATTGTCCAGACGGTCATCGTTCTCGTCACGAGCTATGCGCTCTCGCGTATGCGCTTCAAGATGAGGAAGCCGCTCATGAACCTCATGCTCATCCTCGGGATGTTCCCCGGGTTCATGTCGATGACGGCGCTCTACTTCCTCCTGCAGCTCATCGGCCTTACGCAGAATATGAGTACGGTCGGGCTCATCCTCGTCTATGTGGGGAGCTCGTGTATGGGCTACTATATCTGTAAGGGCTTCTTCGATACCATCCCCAAATCGCTGGACGAAGCTGCCCGAATAGACGGGGCGAGCCGGCAGCTCATCTTTTTCAAGATTATCCTGCCGCTCTCCAAGCCCATCATCGTCTATACGCTACTTACGGCATTCATGGGCCCTTGGGGCGACTACATGTTCGCATCGCTCATCGCCAACGGCAATCCCGCATATTGGAACGTGGCCGTCGGCTTGCGCGACATGGTACAGCCGCAGACGCTCCTGACATATTCCGATTCCTTCCAGCGTTTCTGCGCGGCAGGCGTCGTAGTCTCCCTTCCCATCACCATCCTGTTCTTCATCTTGCAGAGGTACTATGTGGAAGGCGTAACAGGCGGTTCCGTAAAGGGGTAAATCCGCAAAGGAGATTTTATTATGAAAAAGATTACGAAATTTTTTGCTGCAACACTTCTCTCACTCTCCTTCGTCCTGCCGCTTGCGGCATGCGGAGGGCATACCCATGTCGATAGCAATAACGACGGCTTCTGCGATAGCTGCGAAGAGCCCATGACCCAAGGGGAGGTCGGCGGCCATACCCATGTCGATAGCAATAACGACGGCTTCTGCGACAAGTGCCAAGAGCCCATGGGAAGCGGCCCCTCCACTCTCCCTCCCGTTGGCGACACCGATCTCCTCGAAGAGGACATTATCGATGACTGCTACGATACTTATTACCAGATCTTCCCGTCCGCTTTCTGCGATACGAACGGCGATAACTACGGCGATCTCGACGGCATCACCTCCAAGCTCGAATACATCCGCGATCTGGGCTACACGGGCATTTGGCTCACGCCTATCAACGAATCGGATTCCTATCACGGCTACAACGTGATCGATTACAAGTCCATTCACCACCAGCTCGGCACGATGGAGGACTTCGACGAGCTCATTGAGAAGGCCCATTCGCTCGGCATCAAGGTCATCATCGACCTCGTCATCAATCACTCGTCGGAAAACCATCCTTGGTTCAAGTATGCGCTCGAAGATGCGGCTTATGGCTTCGGCACCTACCTTGAATACTACAATTACAGCTCGACGTCGAGAAGCGACTATGTCGATTACGGCGGGAAGCGCTACTTCGAGGCGCACTTCGGCAAGAACATGCCCGACCTCAACCTCGATTGTCCAGCCCTTCAAAACGAAATCAAAGATATCGTCGAGTTCTGGATCAAGGACGAGAAGGTCGACGGGTTCCGTCTCGACGCAGCTCTCCACTTCTTCGCAGGCCAGCAAGAAAAGAGCGCGAAGTTCACCAAAAAGCTCAAAGATTGGGCGGACGCCGCCATCAAGGAGTCGAGGAACGACCCCAATGCCGAGGCCTTCATCGTCGGCGAAGTTTGGGATAACTCGAACACCATTCAAACCTTCTATAAGAACGCGGGCGGCGCAAACTTCTTCGATTTCAGTGCGGGCGGCCCGGGCGGCTCGATCGTAAATTCCGCCCGTCTTTCGACGATCAACAATCAAGCCTCCGCCGCGATGACGACCTTCTTCAATTCGATGAACGGCTCGATCACCATGTCGAGCGGCTATATTCCTTGCCCCTTCCTCGATAACCACGACGTCGACAGGATCTCCAGTGCCCTCTTGAAGAATGCCACCAGCGTCAAGTTTGCCTACGGCCTTCTCTCGCTCTTCACGGGCAACTCCTTCTCCTACTACGGCGACGAGATCGGCGTTGCGGGCTCCATAGCGGGAAGAGGGGACTGCGATGTACGCGTCGGTATGCGTTGGTCGGCGGATACGCCTTTCTTCGCTCCCGGCGGCACCTCTACGCCCGATGTGAACTACTTCTATCCGTTCGGGAGCGTCGAGGAACAGCTCGCGGATAAGAACAGCATCATCAACTACTACAAGCTCTGCAACAACGCGCGCAACGCCTTCCCCGCCCTCATGCGCGGAACGCCTTCCCGCGGTTCCTCTTCGAACAGCAACGTCCTCGTCATGACCAAGACCTATCAGGGCAAGTCGGTCACCGTCGTCGTGAACTTCTCCGCATCGCAGCAGACGGTCACGGGGCTCTCCGATACCCTCAAACTCAAACAGGGCATCTGCGTTTCGGGATCGGTCTCCGGGACCGCTTCCTCCCTCAACGTGCCCGGCTTCGGCATTGCCATCCTCGCATAAAATGTCAGCGTCGATCAACCAAAAAATTTCAAAGAGAAGGAAATAATCATGGCAAGTTTAAGCTTGAAACACATCTATAAGGTGTATCCCAACGGCGTAAAGGCGGTCAACGACTTCACGATGGAGATCGAGGATAAAGAGTTCATCGTATTCGTCGGGCCTTCGGGCTGCGGGAAATCGACGACGCTCCGCATGATCGCGGGTCTCGAAGATATCACCGCGGGCGAACTCAAAATCGGCGACCTCGTCGTCAACGACGTCGAGCCCAAGGATCGGGATATCGCAATGGTTTTCCAGAACTACGCGCTCTATCCCCACATGACCGTCTTTGAGAACATCGCATTCGGCCTCCGCCTTCGCAAGATGCCGCGCGAGGAGATCAACCGCCGCGTCAAAGAGGCCGCCGAGATCCTCGGCATCACCGAATACCTCGGCAGGAAGCCCAAGGAGATGTCGGGCGGCCAGCGCCAGCGTGTCTCCCTCGGCCGCGCCATCGTCCGCGAACCCAAGGTCATGCTCCTCGACGAGCCGCTCTCCAACCTCGACGCAAAACTGCGTACGCAGATGCGTAGCGAGATCGCCAAGCTCCACAAGAGATTGGGTACGACGTTCATCTACGTCACCCACGACCAGATCGAAGCTATGACGATGGGTACCCGCATCGTCGTCATGAAGGACGGGTTCGTCCAGCAGATCGATACCCCCAAGAACCTCTACAACTACCCCGGCAACAAGTTCGTCGCGGGCTTCATCGGCACGCCGCAGATGAACTTCTTCGAGGGCACTTTGAAGAAGGTCGGCGACAACGTCGAGATCGCATTCCACAACACCGACGCGAAGGTCACCGTGCCCTATTCCTACTTCTACAAGACCCGTCCCGCCTACCTCAACGGCGAGACCACCGTCATCATCGGTCTGCGTGCGGAGAACGTCTCCCTCGACCCCGAGACGGTGGCAAAGGCCGCCGCGACCATCAAGGTCAAGATCTCGCACAAGGAAGAGCTCGGCAACGAGACCCTCATCTACGGCGATATCAATATGGAAGGGGACGGCTACACCGAGAGCTCGACGCGGATCATCATCAAGAGCGCCGACGACGTAGAGCACGTTGCGGGCGAGATCGTCGACGCGGCCCTCGACCTCGACCATGTGCACCTCTTCGACGCCGAGACCGAAGTCTCCATCCTGCCCCGCATTCCCGAGTTCAACTATCTCGATTGCGACGTGCAGGGCAAGACCCTTTCCTTCCTCGGCCAGAGCGTAACCCTTCCTTCCGTCATCGAGTGCGAAAGCGGCGCGGGCGAACTTCTCATTCCCTCCGATGCCATCAAGCTCGGCGGCAATATCGTCGCGCAGGTCGTCGGGATCGAGGACATCCTCGGCAAGAAGCTCCTCTCGATGGAGCTGGGCGGCCGCCGCATCTTTGCGGTCGTCGACGAGGAAGTCACGACGTCTACGGTGGGCATCTCCATCGACATGAAGAAGATCACCATCCTCCGCGACGGGCAGGAGATCGTCAGCCCCATGCCCGAGGTCGTCAGTTTCGACGGCAACTTCGTCAAGAAGAAGGTCGTCGAGGACGTTCCCGAGACGGCGCAGGAGCGCGCAAAGCGCCTTGCCAAGGAGCAGAAGAAGGCGGCCAAAGCGGCCAAGGCGGCGCCCGCAGAGGGCGAACAGCCCCAAGAGGAGCCCGTCACCATCGAGGAGACGCCCGTCGAAGAGCCCGTTCTCACCAAGCGCAAGAAGATCGTCAAGTTCTCGCTCCTCATCGAGAATGCGGAATTCCCCGCTCCCGAGGATATCGCGCAGAGGCTTATCGCGGCGCTCTCCCTCAAACGCGTGTTCGATAAGAAGTACCGTTTCGAGTGCACGCCTTACGATCTGACGCTTGCGGAAGAGGGCATCGAGGCCGAAGTCGTCGGCATCGTGGATTACGGCGAGGAGCGCTTTGCGCGTTGCCTTGTCGGCGAGAAGACGATCTATGTCAAGCTCGACGATAGCATTGCATCTTTGAGCGGGACCGTACATCTGCTTCCCGATATCGACAAACTTGCGATCATTCAGGCCGATATGGATATCCGCCTTGTCTGATCGACGAGAGCACAAACGACCAAAGTCAACGAAAAAAGCGGAGCCTTTCGGCTCCGCTTTTTCTATGCTGTGTGTATCCTTGCCCCCTCCATGGGAGGGGGGTAGGGGGGTGGGGTGACCTGCCCTCATTCCGCCCCGCGCGCACTATTGTCTACTAAGCGCGGCACGAGGAGCGTAGCGACGAAGTAGGGGCGAAGCCCCGAGCGAATCTTGCCCCCTCCATGGGAGGGGGGTAGGGGGGTGGGGTGACATTCTAAATACGTCATGTTGAGCCGCGCGGTACGCGCGTGTCGAAACATATCCTTAATATAAGGCTTCCCCCCAAGGGGGGGAAGCTGTCACCGCAGGTGACTGATGAGGGAAAGAGCTGCCCCCTTTGAAGGGGGCGGCTCCGCCGCAGGCGGTGGTGGGGGTTGGCTTTGTCCCGCGTTTTTCCTATTTTAAGCCTAAAATTTCGTCAGCGGAGAGGTCGAGCGCACGGCAAAGGCGCATAAACGTATCCAGTCGCGGCAGTTTCTTCGTCGTGGTGTACTGTGTGATCATCTCGGGCGAGACGCCCACCCGCCTTGCGATCTCAACCGTCGTGAGTCCGCTTTCTTTGAGCTCTTCCCGCAATCTTTTCTTCAATAATTCTATATCGTTCATACAAAAAATTTATAACTAATGGTTAGCAAATCGCTTGACTTCTAACCATTGGTTAGTTATAATGATAGACGAAGAACCCCCGAGAGGGGCAAAAAGGAGGAAAATTATGAACAAAAAGAGTTGGCTCATTGCGGGTTTGTCGCTCGTAATGGCCGCGACCCTCGGCGTGGGCATCTCCGCCTGCGGCGGAGAAACCCACACCCACAACTATGACGCGTGGGACTACAACGCGACGCAACACTGGAAGTATTGCGACGAACACGGCTCCGACAAGAGCAACATCGACGAGACCACCAAGGCAAATCATGAGTTCAAAGACGGAAAATGCGTATGCGGTGCGACAGAAGGACAGGAGATCCCCGACGCCGACCTCGACACCCGCGAGTTCTGGGTCACCGGCACGGGTGCGGGCGACCTCGCAAACGCCAGCTGGACGGAACTCAAACCCAACTTCAAGCTCAAGAAAGAACCGCACAAAGATGCGGACGGCTTCACGCTCTACACCATTCAATTCAAGATTTACGCGGGTGGCGACAAGTTCAAGATCCGTCAAGATGAAAAAGACACCAACGGCGCCCTCACATGGACGAAGGGCACGTTCTTCGGGCTTACCGAGATCAAAAACAACGACGGGACTTTCATCGACATGGGCAACGAAGGCGACATCGGCGTCGCGAAGGGCAAGGACGGAATCTACAAGTTCACCGTACATACAAAACCCGCGCCCGCACCTTGGGCAGACAACTATGTGAGCTGGGAGCTCATCGAGAGCGTAGCGGCTCCCACGACAACGGAGGACATGTACATCGTCGGCACGATCAAGACACAAAAAAATTCGCAGTGGCCCGACTTTACAGACGTTAAAAAGAACTGCATCCACATGACGTTCGACGGCACCGATACGTGGTACGCCGATGTAGAGCTTACGATTGGCGACCAATTCAAAGTGTACAACATCCTCAACAAGCAATATTACCCGAACGTTGCCAATCTCACCACTGGTGAAACATGGCTTTACCGCGTGTCATGGAAGGTCGGGCAAGACGACGTGAAAGTCGAGCACCTTCACAAGTACACGATGCAGGGCTACGACGGGGAGAACCATTGGATGAAGTGCCCGAAGGACGACGTGAGGGACGAAAGCACTGTCGAGGCACACGACTTCACGACCAGCGATACTTGCAAGTGCGGGTTCCAGAAGGAAGCCGACCCCGATTGGAAGATCGAAGGCGGCGAACTCGTCGAATATACGGGCGACTATGTCAATCTAAAAATCCCCGCCGATCTTGAAGTTTTCCCTGCCTATGGCAAGCTTTTCGGCATGGGTGCAAACAATAAATATGAGGACGCGAAATGCGATGCCGCCAACCTCGCCAAAGTGCAGTCCGTGACGGTTGACCCGAAGAACGAACATTTCAAGGTCGAAAACAACGCAGTCCTTTCCAAGGACGGTACCGTCCTCTACATGTATCTCCCTTACAGCACGGAGACCGAAGTCACCTTTGAGAACGTCACGGAGATAGGAAATTCCGCATTCATCTTCAATAAGACGGTCGAGACGGTGAACTTCCCGAACGCGATCATGATCGGAAAATACGCATTCAATGATGCAAGCAAACTGCAAACGATCTCCTTCCCGAAGGCAGAGACTCTCTCCGCATATTGCTTCTCCGGAGCAACAATCACGAATGTTGAATTCGAGAGCGTGAAAACAATCAAATCCGATCCTTTCTATAATTGCCCGCTTGTCAGCGTCGTATTCGGCGAAAAACTTGCCGATGTATCCGAGGGCAATATCTTCTCGATGATAGATACATTGACTTCCATTACGATCAAGGCGACGACACCTCCCGCGGCAAGCTCTTGGGGTTTCATGTTTGGATGTAAGAATGCCAAGATCTATGTTCCCGCCGAGAGCGTAGAGACCTACAAGACCGCGCAGTATTGGAGCAATCTCGCCGATAAGATCGAGGCTATCCCCACCGAGGCAGCCTCCGCGCAGGAAGTGGCTCTTCCCGCAAGCAAGAAAGAGGACTGAATAAGGCTTCCCCTCTGCCCCCTCCATGGGAGGGGGGTAGGGGGGTGGGGTGACCTGCCCCGAATGAAAGGCTTCCCCCCAAAGGGGGGAGGCTCCGCCGCAGGCGGTGGTGAGGGCATGATGACCTGCCCGCGTCCTACGCGTCATTCCGAGGGCGTAGCCCGAGAGAATCCCCTAAATGAAAACTCGAAAGTCGGACTACGTATTAGGGGATACACTCGGGGCGTTGCCCCTCGGTATGACAGCTAAAACAGCTTACCCTCCATAAATTCCCTTCGTCGGTGCGGGGACTCGTTCTCCGCACCGACCCCCGCAAGGGGGTGGGGAAGTTATGAGAAAAATTAAAGTACAAAAAAACCGAGGTTCCCTCGGTTTTTTTGTTATTCGCGCCCCCTCCATGGGAGGGGGATCAAGGGGGTGGGGTGACCTGCCCCTGTTTACGGGGGCGGGTGGCACGGCAAAGCCGTGACAGGTGGGGGCCTTGCTTCTAATTACGTCATTCCGAGCGCAGTCGAGGAATCTCCTTATTAAGATTCACTCGGGCTACGCCCTCGGAATGAGGGACAAGACCAACCTCTACCCTCTCCTCGGGGAGAGGGGTAGGGGTGTGGGGTGACCCGCCCCCATAAATGGGGGCAGGTCATCTGTCCTCATTCGTCATGCCCCCCGTATTGCTCTCATATTTCAGGCAGGTAGTTTTCGAAGATGATACCGTCGACAAACTTCCGCGCTTGCGCCTCGTCCTCGCGCGAGCGCACCGTCCAGCCGAGTTTGACCCCCTTGAACTTCGTCACTTTCCTCCTCGGCAGGTCGGCAAAGCAGTAACTCACAAAGTCGGGCTTCACCCAAAAATTGAGGGAGAGATTTTTCACGATGCGCGCCTTGATACGCCAAAAGGGGGAGCCCCCGAAGGCGTCCTTCCCTACCTGTGCCGTCGCCAAAACGCCGCACATGACATTGGGGCAGACCTTCTTATACGCCTTCACATAGAGGGGTTGGAAGGATTGGATGGCATACTCACCCGTGTAATCTTTGAGCGCATGCGCGAGGGCGGAGGCGATCTCTTCCCCCTTCACGCCGCCCATGTTCTTGATCTCGATGAGAAGGGGGGTGCGCCCCGCGACGCAATGCAGAAAGTCCTCGAACGTCGGAATGCGTTCCTTGCCGTCGAGCAGGAGGGCGTCAAGCTCTTCGAGGGTACAGTCGGAAACGGCGCGCCCGTCCCCCGTCATGCGATAAAGGGTATCGTCATGAAAGATGACGAGCCGTTTATCCTTGGTGAAGCGCACGTCCGTCTCGATGGGGAAGCCGCAAGCTATCGCCGCCTCGAAGGCGGGCAGGGAGTTTTCGGGCTTTTCCTTATCGTGCAGTCCGCGGTGCGCAATGGGCGTTTTCGTCAAGAAATTTTCCATAGCCATCATTATACCGCACCTTTTCTGAAAATGCAACCCGCGTTTTTGCGCTTTCTTTGTAAAACGCTTGCAAATTTCCCCCGCCTTGTGCTATACTGACATTGCGACACAAATGAATATTTTGTTGATAATGGGCTATACCATGGGCATAGGTGTATCCTTTTTTTCCCATTATCAACCGAAGGAAAAATCATTTGTGTCGCAACAATATGGGATACTACTTACGCGGCGTCCCGTATTGGGGCGTCTTTTATTTTACAGAAAATTTTTTTGGAGGTATTCCTATGAAAAGAAAGTTTTGGATCATCGTGCTCGCTATCGCGGGCGCGCTCTGCCTCGCCTTGGGCCTCGCCGCCTGCGGTGGCGGAGGCGGACCGAAGGAGAAGAAGGTCAATCTCGGCGATTCTCCCGAACAAGTCGTAAAGCTCCTCGGCGAGCCATACGAGGAAGAGAGCAGCGAGACCCACTATGTGTATCTGGGCAGTAATTATCTCTCTTTGTTGAAGAGATCGGCAGAGCTTGAAGAGCGTATGCTGAATGTGAAGAATGAAAAGGAGTTCGAGAAGATCTTCCAGGAGATGGCGAAGCTCGAAACGACGCTCGCCTCCCTCGTCTACACCAGGACGGAGATCACCTTCTCCCGCAATGAGGAGGGGGAACTCTCGGTGAGCAGGATATGGTACGATGCGGCCTTTCATGAAAACGCGCCCGAAAAGACGCTTGCAGGTTCTTCTGTGGATTCTCAACAGTGTACGTTTGAGGAGGTCGTGCAGGGGTCGGCACAAAATCTTTCGTTCTGCGAAACATATTCCGACGGGAGTTTCCGTAAATCGCCGATCAAAGACATGGAATTGAATTATTCCATTTCGGGGAAAAACGTCACATGGCAGTGGGAGGATTCGGAGGGCGAGCATACTTCTGCCTCTAAACTAAAAAAAGAGGGCCCCTGTAGGCTTGAAGCAGAAGGAGCATACGGCGGCGAAGCGGTTTTTGCCATTCCCGAGGGCACTACCTCGATCCCGACTTTGGCCTTTCAAAATTGCACATGGCTTACAAATATCAAAATTCCCGATAGCGTAAAATCGATAGGCGACTATGCATTTGAAGGCATTTATTCGATTGAAAATATCTATATCACCGACATTAACGCATGGTGCAGAATTAAATTTGGATTTGAATCTACTCCGCTCGGGACACTTAATTTGAATGGGGTGCCCGTTACGGATGTAAAAGGTCTTTCCGGCATTAAGAGAATCGATGGCGCCTTTTCTGGGAAATCGATCACAAGCATTGTAATTCCCGCAAGTGTGACAGTGATTGCAGATTTTGCATTCAGAAGTTGCGATTTGCTTGAAAGTATAACTTTTGAGGGGAACAGTAAGTTGACTACGATCGGGCGATATGCATTCGACAATTGTAGTTCACTGAAAAATATTGCGATACCAAAAAATGTGACCGAAATTGATTTTACGGCATTTGACGATTGCAGGTCGCTTGAAAAGATCGAAGTCGCAGAAGAAAATAAAAATTACAGCAGTCAAGACGGAATCTTATACGATAAAACCAAAACAAAAATTATACATATCCCGAAAGCCATAAAGGGAGCTGTGACGATCTCCGATAAGATCACCTCGATCAATGAACAGGCGTTTTACGATCGTTCTTTGCTTACAAAAATCGTGATTCCCGAGAGCGTGACTTCGATTGAATTTGAAGCATTTCGTCATTGCACGTCGCTTACAAGTATTTTGATCAGCGCGATCTCGATTGGGGAAGGTGCGTTTGCATCCTGCACTTCGCTTGAAAGCGTGGAATTTGAAGGAAAAGGCAACTTGAAATTGATTGGGAAAAATGCATTTGAGAACTGCATTGCGCTTAAAAACTTTGTGATTCCCGAGGGTGTGACGGAAATTGGAGAGGGTGCGTTCATGCTATGCGAAAGCCTTACAAGCGTTACAATTCCCACAAGCGCGACAAAGATTGGAGATAGGGCATTTGCTTCGTGTTCTTCCCTTAAATACATTGTGATCCCCGAGGGTGTGACTTCAATCGGAGAAGATGCGTTCCGTGCTTGTCCGCTTACAAGCATTGTGATCCCCGATAGCGTGACCTCAATCGGAGAAGATGCGTTCCTTGGGTGTAGCGGGCTGAAAAATGTCTACTATAAGGGAAAGGCCGAAACATGGAACAATATTTCGATTGGCGGAAGCAATAGCTATTTAACCGACGCCACGCGGTATTATTTCTCCGAGGGAGAACCCGATGAGGCGAAGTGGCAGGAGAGCGAAAATTGGTGGCACTTCGATGAGACGACGGGAGAGGTCGTCGAATGGGCAAAGCCGTAATAGACGGCGAAGAGAGAATATGAGCTGGGAGACCGCCGAGGTGGGCGCCATGTCCGCCTCGGCGCGTTTTTTATGCGACGAAACCCCCTCCTTGGGGAGGGGGAAGAAAAGGGGGTGGGGCGTCGCTTCTTAATCGTCATGTTGAGCCGCGCGGTAGGGCGTGTCGAAACATCACCGCAGTATTAAAATAATGTGATACTTCGACTTCGCTACGCTACGCTCAGTATGACGATTTTAAGAATGGTGTGTCGTTTATTATAGTCCGCGGTTTCATTGAGGGGATTCTTCGGAGAGTGGCCTTGTCGGAAAGTCTTATACACTTTATTGCCTCAGAATGACGCTTTCCAAAATACTTGCAATCTTTTTTCAAAACCGCTATAATAAAACCATGGCAAAACCCAGCAAGTTCTTACGCAATTTCTGCATCATCGCGCACATCGACCACGGGAAGAGCACCATTGCCGACCGCATTATGGAGCTCACGGGGCAGGTCTCCAAGCGCGATATGGAGGAGCAACTTCTCGATAGCATGGATATCGAGCGGGAGCGCGGCATCACCATTAAGCTCGCGCCCGTCCGCATGTATTATACCGCCCTCGACGGGAACGAGTACGAGTTCAACCTCATCGATACCCCCGGCCACGTCGACTTTACCTATGAAGTGAGCCGTTCTCTCGCCGCCTGCGAAGGGGCGATTTTGGTGGTGGACGCGACCCAAGGCGTGGAGGCGCAGACGCTCGCAAACGTCTACCTCGCCCTCGAAAACAACCTCGAAATCGTGCCCGTTATCAACAAGATCGACCTCGCCTCCGCCCGCATCGACGAGACGAAGGCGGAGATCGAGGACGTCATCGGGCTCGACGCCTCCGAAGCCCCCTGCGTTTCCGCCAAAGAGGGGACCAATATCCGCGATATTTTGGAGGCCGTCGTAAAGTTCATTTCGCCGCCCGACGGCGATACCGACGCGCCCCTTTCCGCCCTCATCTTCGATAGCTATTACGATAACTACAAGGGCGTCATCCTCTTCGTGCGCATCAAGGACGGCAGCGTGAAGGTGGGGGACGCCATAAAGACCTTCCGCTCCGACCGCATCTACGAGGTGACCGAAGTGGGGGCCTTCGCGCCCGGGTTGCAACCCAAGGAGATCTTGAAGGCGGGGGAAGTGGGCTACATTGCCGCGAGCATCAAATCCATCGAGGACGTCGCCGTGGGCGATACGGTGACGGGCGCACTTCGGCCCGCAAACGCACCCCTGCCCGGCTATAAGGAAGTCCAGCCCGTCGTCTTTTCGGGCATCTATCCCTTGGACGGGAGCAAGTTCCTCGACCTCAAAGAGGCCATTTTGAAGCTCAAACTCAACGATGCATCGCTCACCTTCGAGCCCGATAATTCCGTTGCGCTCGGCTTCGGCTTCCGCTGCGGATTCTTGGGGCTTCTGCATATGGAGATCGTCGAGGAGCGCATCGAGCGGGAATTCAACCTCGAGATCATCACGACGGCGCCGTCCGTCTCTTACATTGTCCACAAGACAAACGGGGGTACCATGTCCGTGGATAACCCCTCACATTTGCCGCCCGTCTCCGAGATCGACTACATGGAAGAGCCCATCGTGAGGGCGGAGATCTTCACCCCGCCTGACTACCTCGGCTCCATCATGGACCTCTGCCAGGACCGCCGCGGCGTGTTCAAAGATATGACCTACCTCGACACGAGGCGTGTCAAACTCGAATACCGCCTTCCCCTCAACGAGATCGTCTACGACTTCTTCGATGAGCTCAAATCGTGCACCAAGGGGTATGCGAGCTTCGATTACGAACTCGTGGGGTACGAAAAGAGCCCGCTCGTCCGCCTCGATATTCTGTTGAATGGGGAAATTTGCGACGCGCTCTCCCTCATCGTGCACGAAGAGCGGGCGTACGCGCGCGGCAGGATGCTGTGCGAAAATTTGAAGGACGCCATCCCCCGCCAGCTCTTCGAGGTGCCCGTGCAGGCGGCGATCGGCGGGAAGATCATCGCCCGCGAGACGGTGAAGGCAGTGCGGAAGGACGTCCTCGCCAAGTGTTACGGCGGCGACATCACGAGGAAAAAGAAGCTCCTCGAAAAGCAAAAAGAGGGCAAAAAGCGCATGCGCAAGGTGGGCACCGTCGAGGTCCCCTCCGAAGTTTTCATGCAGATATTAAAGACAAATAAGGACAAGTAATGACGTTTTTCGAAGCGGTATATGAGGCCGTTTCCCGCGTGCCCAAGGGGAAGGTGACGACGTACGGCATGATCGCCCGCGCGATCGGGCACCCGAGGGCGGCAAGACAGGTGGGGAATGCCCTCCACCATAACCCCACGCCCATTATCGTTCCCTGCCACCGCGTGGTGAACAGGGAGGGGCGGCTCGCTCCCGCGTTTGCCTTCGGCGGCCCCGATGTGCAGGCGCGCCTTCTCGAAGAAGAGGGCGTCCCCGTCGTCGACGGCTATGTCGATTTGGAGAAATACCTTTGGCGCGAATAGGCGAAGCGATCATTATACCAAAAAGGAGGCACCCATGCCCGGGATATACGTTCACATTCCCTTCTGCAAACACAAATGCACGTACTGCGACTTTACGTCCTTCCCCAACCGTCTGAACTTCGCTGAGGCGTACATGGCGTGCCTTATGAAGGAAGCCGAAATGCGCGCGAAGGAGCTCGAAAAAATCACCTTCGATACCGTGTATATCGGCGGGGGAACGCCCTCCGTCGTCGATCCCAAATATATCTATGCCCTTATGGCGAAGATCGTAAAGAGTTTTCATCTTTCCAAGGACCCCGAGGTCACCATTGAGATGAACCCCGGCACGGTGGACGCGGAGAAAATACAAATTTACAAGCGGGCGGGGATCAACCGCTTTTCGGTGGGCTTGCAGACGGCGAACGATAGGCAGCTCGAAGAGATCGGAAGGATCCACAACAGTAAGGACTTTGTCGCGTGCGCAGAACTTCTTCGCGGGGAGAATTTTTCCGCCGATATCATGCTCGGTCTCAAAGGGCAGACAAAGGAGGACGTCGCGGCGACGATTGCCCTCGCAGACGAAAACGGGGCCACCCATGTCTCGATGTATGCCCTCACGCCCGAGGACGGCACGCCCATTTACACCGACTATTTGAACGGCGAACTTCCCGACGGGGACGAGGTCGCCGCCCTCTACGACTATGGCTATGAGCTCCTCAAAAAGCGGGGCTACATGCGCTACGAGGTGAGCAATTTCTGCAAGCCCGGCTTCGGCAGCCGCCACAACCTCAATTATTGGAAGCGTGGGGAATATATCGGGCTGGGCGTTTCTGCGAGCTCCTTCTTTTTCGGGAAGCGGTTCACGAACACCTTCGATTTGGACGAGTATATGAAGTGCATCCTCTCGGGGCACTATCCCGTCATCGAGAGCGAGGAAGTTTCGGAGAAGGACGCGAAGTTCGAGTTCGTGATGCTGGGCCTTCGCACGGTGTTCGGCATCTCTGCGGCCGCCTACAAAAAGCAGTTCAAGAGCGACTGGAAGGAGGACTTCAAGGGGGCATACGAAAAGACGAAAACCTATCTTGAAGAGGCAGGGGACATTACGAAAATCAAGGACGAATACCTCTATGTGCAGAACCAAATTCTGACGGAATACATGGAATAAACGGAAGGTAAAATTGTGCCCCGCGCCATATCGGCGCGGGGCTTTTGCATTGTTCGAATTGTCATATTGCAGGGGATAGGCGTTTCGCCCCGCATGCGTTACGGCAACTTGTTATAATCTTCGTCGGAGACAGGTTCGAGCCATTCGTTGGACGCATTCACGCCGAGGACCTCGACGGCAAGATGAGAAAACCAGCTGTTTTTTGCCGCCCCATGCCAGTGCTTCACGCCCGCGGAAATGTTGACGACGTCGCCCGGGTGCATTTCCACGGCGTCCTTTCCCCATTCCTGATAGTAGCCGTGCCCCGCGACGCATAAGAGGATCTGCCCGCCGCCCCTTTCGGCATGGTGAATGTGCCAGTTGTTGCGGCATGCGGGTTCGAAGGTGACGTTGAAGATGCCCACCTGCTCCTTGGAGATGGGGGCGAGGTAGCTCTTCCCGCTGAAATACTGCGCAAAGCCATCGTTGGGCGCGCCGATGGGGAACACCATCTCGCTCGCATGCGCCGCCATCGCGGTTTGGGCGTCCTCGGTGGCCCAAATTTCTTTCGCCATGTTGAACACCGCCCATGCCTTGGGCCAGCCCGCGTAGAAGGCGACGTGGGTGACGGCGGCGGCAATTTCCTTCCTCGTCACGCCCGCCTTTTTCGCATTCTCCAAATGGTATTTGAGCGAACTGTCCGTAATCCCCGACGCCATGAGCGCGACGACGGTGACAAGGCAGCGGGTCTTGTGGTCGAGGCCGGGATTGTTCCAATTTTCGCCGAAGAGGATATCGTCGTTGAAGTGGGCAAAATCGGGGGCGAACTCGCCGAGCGCCTTCCTTCCCGCATCCTGTGTGATCTTTTCCATATATTACTCCTTTATATTGATTGTTTTTCAACTTGCCGAGCGCATACGTAGCACCCATGTTCGCTATACATAGTCTAAAATTTCAAGATCCAAAGTCATTTTGCCTTCTTTGAATGCCTACTTCATGATTTCTCTAAATCGTTGCACGCGCATTTTGAGGTGATATTTTTCGCGGAGGGCGGCGATCTCTGCCATCATTGGGCTTTTATGGTGAAGCCTAAGCGCTTCCTCGCTTTCCCAAGCGTCGATGAGAAGGACTGTTTCGGGGTCGTCCACGGGGAGAAAGTAGTCATAGCGCAAGTTTCCCTTCTCGGCGCGGATCTTTTCCACAAGCCCGCTTCCGATCATCTCTTCCGCAAACCTCCGCGCACTGCCGTCCGTTCCCGTATAATAGATATTGATCGTAAGAGCCATACTTCACCCCCGCAGAGTCTTGCCGAGTTCATACGCCGCCGCCATTTACATGTACGACGATCTTCATAAGCCCAGGCTTTCCACCCAAAGTTTGAGCGAGCTCTCGCTTGCACCGTTTATGAGTTTTCCTCCCTTCCAGACGGCGGAGGGGGCGCACGGCTTCAAGGCGCTCTCCGTTCTTCCCAGCCCGCTGCCGCCGCTCGTCGCAAAGAGCACGACGGTCTTGCCCGTAAAATCGTAACTTTCGAGGAAGGTCTTGATTATGGTCGGCGCGGTGTACCACCAGATGGGAAAGCCCAAGAAAACGGTGTCGTAGACGGAAACGGGGGCACCCATGTCCGCAAGTGCGGGGCGGGAGGAAGGGTCATTCATCTCCAAAGTCGAACGACTTTTTTTGTTCGTCCAATCGAGGTCGGCCGCCGTGTAGGGGACCTTGGGCTCGATCTCGTAGAGGTCGGCATCCGCGGCTCTTGCGAGCAAGGCCGCCGCCTTCTTTGTCGTACCGCTTGCCGAAAAGTAGGCCACCAAAATTTTCTTCATCATTTATCTCCTTTTGCGGCGATTTTTTGCATGTTCGCCGCCAATTTCTGCAATGTGGAAAGAAGCGCCTCGGGGTTTTCGATCTCCGCGTAAATTTGCCTTTCCCTGCGGTAGAGGTCGGATAAAATTCCGTCCGCATATTGTTTTCCGCTCGGGGTGAGCGAGACGAGGAGTTCGCGCCGCTCGCCCTTGATCTGCGAGAGCGAAACATAGCCGCTATTCTTAAAATCCTTGATGATGGTGTTCGCCGTGCTCCTCGGAATATCCCAATCCTCGCAGATCTGCTTTTGGCTGTGCCGCTCGCCGTCGTTCAGGGCGTAGAGGATCCAAAGAAGATTAGGGGAGCCGATCTTGCAACTTCTCCCGTATTCTTCGTAGGCGCCGTCGATCTTGTAGACGAGCTTCCCGAGCCGATCGAAAAAGGTGCGTTCATCCATAGTTTGCCTCAAAAATTCTATTTCGTATTTTAATTATAATTCGGTTTCGGATTTCTGTCAAGCAATTTGAGGAAATTTTTGCAAGAAAAAAGGCGGGGGAGGGGCTCCCGCGCCGATCGAGGGGATTTACTTGGGTGGGGGGCTACACGCTCTCACGGCGGGCGAGGACTTCGCCAGTCTCGCTGCCGAGGAGCAGGGAGATCGTCTTGCCCGTCTTATCGACGATGCCCACATAGTAGTAGGTCGCATCCCGCCTTAAAATGCGCACGCGGAACTCTCCGCCAAAGACGCCGTCCGTCGTCATGCGGGCAATGGCGTCCTTTTCGTGCGCGACGGCAAATTGCAGGGCCTCCTCTGCCGAAATGGTCTTTTCCGTCTTGACGGACGTCGCGACGATCTCGCGCTTTTCCTCGCCCCATTCGATGCGCATCGTCACCGAGCCCTCGGGGAAGGTTTCCAGCCCCTGCGAATAGTAATGGTCGCCCCGCACGTTGCGATAGGAGGTCTCGCCGCCCCACTCCGTCTCGCCCGTCACGAACACGGAATAGTCGGCGTTCTCTTCGGCCACGATAGAGATCTCGGCGAGCTTGGATCTGGGGCAGACGATGCCGTCGTCCGCATAGGGGTACTCCCGTTCGCTCAAAGAGAGGGTGACGGAAAATTCCTCCGTCTCGGCGATGAAGATATCCGATTTGATTTCGGAAAGGTGCTTGGCATAGTCGTATTTCCCTCCGCATCCCGCGAGGAGAAGAAAGAGGGGGAGCGCGCACGCGAGCGCGCATGTAAGGGCGAAAAACTTCTTTTTCATGGTATCAAGTTATGAAAGGACACTTTTCTTCATGACAACATTCTCGATTTCTCTTGCAATTTTTTTATATATGTGTTACAATATGATACTGCGATAAAGATTGGAAAGAGCAAACTTACCCGATGCGAGCAAGAACCATAGTTTTCAAAACCATCCTCATCACGTTCGGCGTGGTACTCATTCTGGCGATCGCCATCTTCGGCATCGTCTCTTTGGCCGCGCCCGCGACGATGATGCGCTTTACCGAATCCTTGGGGCTCACCGAAGTGAGCGGCGACTATGCCTTCCAGGAATACGAGCGCTCGGGATCCATCTCCTGCCTCGCAAATTCCTTCATCATCTCCGCCGAGCACAAGAAGGATAAGACGGCGGAGAGCCGCTTCGAACTTCTCTATCACTACGAGAGCGAAAAGACGACCTTTGCAGATTTTTGCAGGGAACAGGATGAACGCGTCACGGGGGGCACCGAGGATGCGCCCGAGCCCTACGCAGAGGGGACATACCGCGCCTATGTGTGCGGTCTGGCGGCCTGCGTCAAGTATCGCCTTGCGGAGAGCGAAGAGGATTTTGCGGCCGTCATCGAATTTGCCGTCGGCGAGACGCAAAAATCCTTCCCCGTCGGCAATCCCGCGATCGCGCTCGCAATGGAGGCGGTGAAGGCAAAGGACGGGAGCTTCTGCAAAGAACTTCTTTCCGCGCTCGAAGCGGGTGAATTTGATGAGACCGCCGATTT
The DNA here is from genome assembly GCA_947625555.1 of uncultured Clostridia bacterium. GTDB lineage: Bacteria > Bacillota > Clostridia > Christensenellales > Borkfalkiaceae > Gallimonas. The sequence goes on from CANQOT010000006.1 coordinate 49,213, forward strand.
TCTCGCCGTCGTCGGGATTTTAGGCGCCGTGCAATGAATTTGGCTGTGTAGCACAGGAACTTTTCAAAACAGGGCAGACGGCAGGTCTGCCTTTCTTCTTTTGAGAAGTTCTCGGAGGGGAAGGAAGGTAAAACATGGAGAACAGAGAACTTTTACAGATCGCCATGCGACAATCCGCGATCGACCTTGGCTGCCGCGCGGAGGACTTTCTACGAACGGAAAATGTGATCGTCCGATCCCAAAGCGATCCGCGTGCGCGCAAATACCTTGATTTGCCTTTTTCATGCAACCTTGTTTCCTATGGGAACAACATTGTTGCGTCCGTGGGAGAGTCCTATGCGGAGATCGTTGAAAATTTTCTCGCAAAATTTGAATTCTATCGTTGCTTCGAGACGCCCGCTCTGCAGATTTTAAGCGATGGACTTTCGTCGTTCGGCTTGCGGATTTGCTTTATGGCTGAATACTTCCTTCCGGACATGGGTGCCATGAAAGAGCTGAGCTGCCCGTTTTCTCTCCGCATTCTGGAGAAGGAGCAGCTTGCAACTTTTTACCTTCCGATGTGGAGCAATGCGCTCTCCATGGAGCATAGGGAGCGGGACGTGTTTGCAGTGGGTGCATTCGACGGCGACACGCTCTTGGGGCTTGCGGGCTGCAGTGCGGATTGTGATACCATGTGGCAGATCGGCGTAGATGTTTTGCCGCAATTTCGCAGAAGGGGCATCGGGAGCGCGCTTGTGAGCAGGCTTGCCCTCGAGATCCTGCGGCGCGGGGAAGTGCCCTTTTATTGTGCGGCATGGTCGAATTTGCGGTCAAAAAATACTGCGCTCAAGTGTGGATTCCGCCCTGCTTGGGTGGAGCTTACCGCAAAGCCTGCAGCTTACACGCAAAAACTCATCGACGCAATGACTAAGAAGTGAAAGAGATCAATAGAGGGGGAACATATGGAAAAGTGCGCATGGTGCCGCGACGGGGGGCTCAACGAACACTACCACGATACGGAGTGGGGCGTGCCCCTCTTCGACGAGAAAAAGCAATTCGAATTTTTGATGCTCGAGGTCATGCAGTGCGGGCTCTCGTGGACGCTCATGCTCAAAAAGCGGGAGATCTTCCGCGCCGCGTTCGACGGGTTCGACTATGAGAAGGTCGCCCGCTATACCGAGGCGGACGTGGAGCGCATTTTGCGCGCGCCCGGCATGATAAAGTCGGAGCGCAAGGTGCGGGCCGTCATCTGCAATGCCCAAAGATTTTTGGAGATCGGGGAGGAGTTCGGCTCCTTTTCCGCCTTCATTTGGAGCTTCACGGGCGGCAAGACGTTCGTCTATCCGCGTCACAGGACGGAATGGGTCGCGCGCAACGCACTCTCGGACATGGTGGCCTCCGAGCTCGTCAAACGGGGGTTCAAATACCTCGGTTCCGTCACCGTCTATTCCCATTTGCAGGCATGCGGCGTCATCTGCGACCACGAGGAAAACTGTCCGCGCTACGCCTTCATCACGGAGAACTTTCCCGTCGAGATCCGCGAGGGGGAATTATAGGCCGAAAAACTTTTTATTGAATATCACGGACGGATGATCGGGGGCGATTGCCTCCGATTTTTTGTGGCATTCGAGCGCTTTTTCCCGCTCGCCGAGGGAGTAGTAGCAGACGACGAGCTCCAAGAGGGGCGTGACGGTGCGGCAGGCGGGATATTCGAAGTCGCCCTCCGCGCTATGGTCGCGGGCATGAAGCGCCGCCTCGTACCAATACGCCGCTTCACGGTACTGTTTTTGCGCCTTGAAGAGGGCGCCGAGCTCGCACAGGACGGAGGCACGGGGCTCCCCGTAGCGGAAACTTTCGAAGAGGGCGGAGAGCGCGCCCTTCGCATCGCCCTTTGCAAGGCGGCAACGCGCAAGTACCTTGCACGCCTCGATCTTGTTCACATACCACCCGTCTCCCGCGAGCATTTCCAAAAGGACGGCCTCGGCCTGCGTGTAGAGATTGTGCTCGCAAAGTTCCCGCCCGAAGTAGAAGAGATCGCGCCCCGAGAGCTTCTCTTTTTCCGCCCATTTTTCGTAGATGAAGAGGTTCCGCATGCCCTTATCCCTTCCGCAAGGCAGGTGCAAAACGGAGAGATCGCAGTGCACGGTCTTCCCGAACGGAGGGATGCACTCGTGGACATGCCCCCGCCATTTTGCGTCTGCACAGTTTTTTACAATGCGTTCGCGCAGGTAGACGAGGCCGCCTGTCCCGTAGGGGCACATCACGGTATCCGCGCCCGTCTCTTCGAGCATTTCGCGGAGGGCGGGGAACTTTTCCGCGCTTGCGGGCGGCAGCACGTCGTCCGCATCCAGCCACATGAGATAGTCGCCCGAGGCTTGCGAGAAGGAGAAGTTGCGCGCCGCGGCAAAGTCGTCCTCCCACGCGAGCCGAAAGACGCGGGCGCCCAAACTTTCCGCGATCTCCCGCGTGCCGTCTGCGGAGCCCGTATCGACGACCACGATCTCGTCGACGAGCCCGCCGACACTTTCGAGGCACCGCCCGAGCACCTCTTCCTCATCCTTCACGATCATGCAAAGCGATATCGTCATATCTTGTCACCTCGATGTTCTTTTTTACAATATGATGATATCCGACCTTTCGTGCCGCCCGCCTCCCGCGACGAAAAAATTTTTGTATATTCATTTCAAAAAATATGAATATATAAAAAAATCAGAAAAAAGTATCCCAAAAATGGCGAAAAAAAGAAAAAAAATTGAAATATTGCGTGTCATTTGTTTGACAACGGGTGGGGGTCGTATGCTATTATGGATTCATATTTTAATTAAGGATAGTTCCTGCGCCTACGGCAAACATCTCGGGATATGAATAAAAAAATTGGGCGGAGTGAATAAATTCAAAAAAGGAGTTGTAACCATGAAGAAATTTGCGAAACGCTTTACACTCGCATTTCTTGCGGGGATCCTCATGGCGCTCGGCGCCGTTCTCGGCGCTTGCGGCGGCAAAGATCCCGAACCGAGCGAAGAGCAGGGCCTGTATTACTACGACGCAGGTACGGAGGAATACACGCTCGAGCTCATTCTCGGCAACACCTTCACCCTTGAGATGAAAGGGAAGGAGATGACGGGCAAATATGAATTGGACGGCGAACTTCTCACGCTCAAAGTGAAGAAGGGCGACGAGCTCTCCGCCAACTATTACGAGAACGCCGTCACGCTTACCTATGAAGAGGCTACATACCGTTTCCTCAAAAAGATCGATTACACCGTGACGTTCCAGACGAACGGCGGCACCGCCGTCGATGCGCAGAAGGTCGTCAACGGCAAGACGGTCGCCAAGCCGGATGATCCCTCCAAGACGGACGCCGCGACGCAGGAAGACCTCGTCTTCATCGGTTGGTACACGGATAATGGGACCTTCAAAAATCCCTATCTCTTCTCGCAGCCCGTCACGGGGGATCTCACCCTCTATGCCCGATTTGTTGCGAATATCCACCCCGAGTTCACGGTGAAATTCGACGCGGGCGAAGGCGTTGAAGCGATCCCCGACGAGACGACGGTCGCCCACAAGCTTTTTGCCGAGCAACTTCCCACGCCCCAAAAGAAGGGCGCGGAATTCTTGGGCTGGTATGTCTCGCAGTCCTACTCAAAGAATGAACTTTCTTACCTCTACACCGCCGAGCAGGTCCTCGCGGAAAGCACCACCCTCTACGCCGTATGGGACGACGGCAGCCCCGTTGTCTCCGTCAATTCCGCAGGCGTCGAGGTGAAATTGGCGACGCTCGGCCAGCGCTACTATATCACCATTTTGGGGCCCGACGGCGGGGTTCTCGTCAACAATGTGACGAACACCGGCGCCACCTATCCCTACAACTTTGCCTCCGGGGCGGCGGGCAAATACACGATCACCGTGACGATCGGGGAGAAGACGACGACACGTTATTTCGTCAACAAGACGCTTGCGCGCGTCTCCGTCTTCGAAGTGGAGGGCGATGTTGTCCTCTTCAACGCCGTCGAGAACGCCGCGAAGTATCTGCTCTCCGTCGAATGCGGCACCGTGGGGCACGATCATAGCGAGATCGACCTCGGCACGGAGCGCAGCTGGTCGTTTGCGGACTGCGATATGCCCGAGAACGGCTTTGTATTCACGGTCACGGCAGTCGGTGCGAACGGCTATGTAAATTCCGTCTCCGAAGCCTTCCGCTACAAGCGCGAGCTCAAGAGCGTGACGGGGATTAAGGCAGAGAGCGCCAAGGAACAGATCAAGTGGAATGCCGTCGAAGAGGCGACCTCTTACGTTGTTACGATCAAGAAGGGCGAAGAGACGGTGTTTGCACAGAATGTCGGCAACACGACTTCCATCGATCTCAAATATTACCCCAAAGGGGAATACACCATTCTCGTTCAGCCCGTCGCACGCGGCTGGAACTCCCCCGCGGCGACTTCCTACACCTATCAAAAGACGCGTCTCGGGACGCCGAAGGACCTCACCTATGCGGAGAACAGCCTCGAATGGGAAGCCTCCGAGGGCGCAGAGAAGTATATCGTCACCGCCGACGGCGAGGAGCACATCTGCGAGGGGACGTCGGTCTCGCTCGACGAACTCAACCTCAACGGCGCAATCGAAAACCACAAAATCAGCGTGCGCGCACGGGCGCAGGGCGCCGACGATTCTCTCGAATCGGGTGTGATCACACTGCGCACGACGACGCTCGGCGAACTGACGTATCGGGGCGGCGTTCTCAGCTGGGATCCCATCATCGGCATCGATACATATGAAGTGACGGTGGGCAGCGATGCGCCCGTCGAAGTGACGGACAGTTCCTATAACGTCGTCTTCCATCAGGCGGGCGAAGTGACGATCACCGTCAAAGTAAAGGACGGGTCGATCTCCGATACCAAGCATATCACGGTCACCGTCTATGAGCTTGCCCTTCAAATGGACCGCGAAGGTGCGAACCCGCTCGCCTCGCTCTATCTTGCAGACGGCGACCCCGTGAACCCCGCAACGCCCGAGTTCCCCGGCTACACGTTCACCCATTGGTATACGGGTCCCGCAAGCGTGAGCGGCCGCACGGAATTCCCGACAAACAGTCAATTCGATCATACCGGAAATGTCAACACGCTCTATGCGGGTTGGGAGGCGAACATCTACACGGTCACCTTCAACCTCGGGCGGTACGGCGATACCTCGCAGACGTTGAAAGCGGTCAAGGTCCGTTTCGGCGATATGGCGGATATCGACGGGAACCCGCTTCCCATCGCGCTCTCGCTGGATACCAACCGCGTCTTCTCCGGATGGCACTTTAACAACGACATGGGCATTCAGCTCACAGACGCCAAGGGCGTGTTCACGACGAAGTATCTCCAACCCTCGGATATGACGCTTTATGCTTCGTATGCGGAACTGTTCCTCTTCACCACCACGACGAACGACAATGGGGCGAAGGAGGTGTCTGTCTCCGCAGGTCCCGCCATCAAGCAGGGCATCGTGACCGAAGCCAGGATCCCCGAGAGATACGAGGGGGCCCCCATCGTCCGTGTGCTCGACTTCACGTCGTGCGGCAAACTCGAATCGATCGATATCCCGGGTACCGTCACGCTCATGGTCGTCTCGGGCTCGGGCAACGTCTTCGATAAATGCACCGCGCTCAAAGCGGTCAACATCTATGATGTAACAGGCGTGGAAAAAGTTTTCTTCTCCGACGACGGCGTCTTGTATTATGAGAACAGCGTTCTCGGGGTCAAAGAACTTCGTTTCTTCCCTGTGGCGAAGGCGGGCAGCTACGAGATCCCCGCAGGGGTCGAAGTCATACAGTCGGGCGCATTCGTCAACACCGATAAACTTACGAGCCTCACGATCTCCAAGGACGTCATCACCATCGAGACCGGCGCGTTCAACGGCTGCGACGGGCTCACCGATCTCATCTTCGAGAGCGGCGGCACGTTGGAACTCACCATTCGCGAAGGTGCGTTCGACGGCTGCGACGCCCTCAGCTCCATCAATCTTCCCGCACGTCTGAAAGAATTCGATAAGACGACGTTCCGCAACTTCGAAGGGCTTACGACCATCGAAGTGGAAGCGGGCAGCACATTCTCTGCGATAGACGGGCTTCTTGTCCAACAATATGGCGAGAATGGCGGACAGTACGAGATCGTCTTTGCCCCGAGGGGCAGAGAGTTCGGCGACTACAAGATCACCGATTCTTCCATCGTCTCCATCGGCGAGGAAGCGTTCTATGAGCATAAGAAACTTACGGGCATCACCATCCCCGCATGGATCCGGAATATCGGGACGAATGCCTTCGGGCACCTCGCCGGTACAAGTACCTCCGGGTTTGGCAAGATCGTCTTCGAAGGGCAGAAGGGCGACCCCGACCTCACCATTCAGGAAAAGGCGTTCTATGCGGGCTACCTGACCACGAGCAAAATCGATAGCGGCACCAACTCACGCGTCGATGCGCTGCGTCTTCCCGCCAACCTCGTCTCCCTCGGCGCATATGCCTTCGGCAGATATTCCAAGATCACGGAAGTCTATGTCGACGTCGATACGGGCGATACGGGGAAGGAGATCGACTTCGAGGAAAACGCATTCTGCAGCGAGAGCGGCTCTTTGATGTATGTCACGACGGTGCACATCGGCGCAGGCTGCCCCGCATTCAGCTACTCGGGCGTGTTCGGCACCAAGCTCACCACCGTCGAGATCGACCACGATAACCCTTACGTCAAGGAGGAGAACAGCGTCGTTTACAATATCGGATTGACGGATATCCTGTTCTATCCCAACGAGAAGGAAGGGGCATACATTGTTCCCGATACCGTTCTCGCCATTCGCTCCTCGACGTTTGCAAACAGGAAGGGGCTCACGGAGATCACCATCCCCGCATCCGTTACGAGCGTGGGCGAAAATGCCTTCAACGGCTGCACCGCTCTCAAAAAGGTCACCTTCCTCGAACCCGAAGGGGGGGAGACGGCGGAGGACCTCACCATCGAGGCACGCGCCTTCTACGGGTGCACCCAGCTCAGCGATATCGAGCTTCCCGATCGCCTCGTGCATCTCGGCTTGAACTGCTTCTACAACTGCGACGGTCTTGAAAGCATCCACTTTCCCAAGAACCTTGCGAGGATCGACGCCGTTGCGGAGACTTCGAGTACGCCCGCGCACTGGGATATCTTCCAAGGGTGCAACAATTTGAAGAACGTCACCGTCGACGAGGCGAACGAGAACTACACGGCGATCGACGGCGTGATCTACGGTCTCGAAGAGTTCAAGATCGTAAAGGATGGCACGAAGGTCGTCGAGAAGGTGCCCTATGAGGCATTCTACTGCTCGCCCGGCGCAGAGGGGACGGTCACCGTTCCCGGGACGGTGCGCAACATTGCCACCTACGCCTTCCGCGATATCAACCATGTTGAAAAGATCGTCTTTGCTCCGCTCGTCGATCTCTACGATGCGAAGAGCGAGGAAGACGCTCTCATCGATATCGAGCTCACCTTCCAGAAGTATGCCTTCTACGGGTTCAATACCGATAGTGCGACATACGGATCATACAACCAAAGCGTTAAGGAAGTCGTCTTCCCGCAGGGGATCAAGGAGATGGGGGATTATCTCCTCTATAGCTTCAAGGGGATCACCAAGCTCACCATCCCCAACACCGTGACGAGCATCCATCCGAAGGCATTCTACGGGTGCTATGCCCTTGCGGACGTCACCTTCGAAGAGGGCGGGGAAGAGCCGCTCGTCCTCGAGGACGGCTTGTCGGAAGGCGGCGGCAGCGAGGGATCGAACATCTACGGCGTGTTCGCCGATTACTGGAGCGGCATGTCGACGACGCCGTCGGTGAACAGGTTCGAGCACATCAAGACCATCCACTTCCCCAAGCGGCTGCAAAGGCTCGGCAAAAACACGTTCTACTACTCCAAGGTCGAAGAAGTCACATTCGCACCGGGAACGGAAAATCTTGAGATCGGCAACAGCGCGTTCTATCGCTGTTCCAATCTCGATCCCGACTTCGTGATCCCCGAGGGGACCATCAGCATTGGGGAGAGCGTGTTCTCCTATGTATCTCTCAACAAGATCGAGCTTCCGAGCACGCTCAAAACGCTTGCAGATTATGCGTTCTCGTCGGTGAAACTTCTTCAACCGCAGGAGACGTTCATCGTTCCCGCAAACGTCGTGAGCATCGGCAGCTATATCTTCTCGAGCATTCCGACCGTAAAATTCAAGACCATCGACTTCTCCAAGGCGACGAAACTTGCCTCCATCGGGAATTACGCATTCTCCGGGCAAAACCAACTCACGAGCGTGAAGTTTGCGCCGCAGAGCGCGAACCCCGTTCCGCTCACGATCGGGAATTCCGCATTTGCAACCGCGACGGCGCTCGAAAGCATCACCATTCCCGCCTATGTCACCTCGCTCGGCAACTACGTCTTCCAGAACGACAGCGCGCTCAGGACCGTCACATTCGATACCTACACGGAGGGCGACAAGCAGGGCAAGAGCGATCTTGCAAGCATCGGGCAGCAGGCGTTCTCGAAGAGCGGCGTCACAAAGATCGTCTTCCCCGAGTCCACGGCAGAGGAGCTCACGCTCGGCGATAAGCTGTTCAGCTTCTGCACCAAGATCACGGAAGTGACTGTTCCCAACTCCGTACACGATATCAATAACGTGTTCACGGGCTGCGGCAGCCTTAAAACGATCACGATCGCAGAGGGCAGCGACTACTTCTCGAACAAGGGAGATCTGCCCGTCCTCTACGACGCACAGGGTAACTCCGTTCTCTACGTCTTCGCGGAAGTCAAGGGCGACTTCGGGACGATCGGCGGCACCACGATCGGCGAGGGCGCCTTCAACGGGCAGGCGAGCATCACCAAGCTCACCATCGCCTCCACCGTGCAGGAGATCGGCGCGAGCGCCTTTGCAAACTGCATCAATTTGGAAGAAGTCGTCTTCGAGCAGGGCAGCGCGCTCACCAAGATCGGCGCGAACGCCTTCGAGAACTGCTTCAAGCTCCGCTCCATCAACTTGCAGATATGCACGAATCTCACAGCCATTCCCGGGTATCTGTTCAAGAACTGCCCCTCGCTCAAAGAGATCACCCTTCCTTCCTCCGTCACGAGCCTTGCGGCATACGCACTCTCGTATGTGGGGGCGGAGACGATCGACCTCTCGGCCTGCACGGGGCTCACCGATCTTGCAAACTACACCTTCGGGTACGATAGGCAGCTCACCGATATCAAGCTCCCGGCTTCCATCGAATTTCTCGGGCAGAACACCTTCCGCTACTGCGATTCGCTCACGGAGCTCGACCTCTCGATGACAAAAGTCGTGCATATCTCGAATACGAAGGGATCGGCACAGGCGGAGGCCTCGTCGCCCGCCTCTCTCGGCGTTTTCGGTTCCGAGAATCTTGAGACGGTGAGACTCCCCGCGACCATTAAATCCATCGGGAACGGCACCTTCTCGGGCGCGAACAGCCTCAAATATGTCTATATCGGAAACCTCGAAGCGAACGATTTCACCACGGTCGAAAAGTTCCTCTACGGTGCATTTGCCCATTCGGGCATCACGAGCGCGAAGATCGCGGGAACGAGCACCTTCATAACGAAGGTCCGCAACTCAGCCACGACGACCACCTCGCTCAAGGGGACGTTCTCGGGTTGTGCGAACCTCACAAAGGTGGAGATCGTATCGCCCGAAAACCTCACTTCGATCCCCGACGATATGTTCGGCGGCTGCGCAAGTCTTTCCGAGTTCAACTTCACTTCGCTTATAAACCTGACCTCCATCGGGAAATTCGCGTTCCTCGGCTGCGGATTTGAGAGCATCGACCTCTCGAAGTGCGTTGGCGGCTCGTCCTTCCTCGGCGCAGAGGGGGCGTTCCAGAACTGCACGCAGCTCTCCTCGGTGAAACTTCCCGCGACCGTCGGCACGATGGGCAACAAGGTGTTTATGAACACCGGGTTCGTCAACATCGATCTCAAGGATTTCGCAGGCGTCACCAAGTTCGGCACCTACGCGTTTGCGGATTGCATCGCCCTCGAGACGGTGCACTTCCCCGCGAAAGTTCCGACCCTCAACACCTACATGTTCAACGGCTGCACCGAACTTGACACGGTCACCTTCGAAGAAGGCTTCAAGGCAGAGTTCCAGAACTATATGTTCGGCAGCTGCTCGAGCCTCGAGCATATCGACTTGAGCAATGTGGACATCACCAAGTTCGGGACCTATACCTTTAACAAGTGCGTCAGCCTTCAAGAGATCGACCTCAGTAATTGCTCGGCGGTTGCACTCGGCAACTATATGTTCGACGGCTGCGAGAACTTGACTTCCGTCAAGCTCTCGAACAAGCTCAACTACATCGGCACCTATTCGTTCAGGAACTGCATCTCGCTTGAAACGCTCGATCTCTCCCAGACGCAGCTCAAGATCATTTCCACGAGCGCGACCACGAACGTCACCTATTCGACGGCTGCACACACCTTCGAGAACTGCACCAGCTTGCACACGCTGAAGCTGCCCGAGGGCATCACGCAGATCGCCGGGCAGGTGTTCCTCAACTGCACGAGCCTCAAGACCATCGAGAACCTCGACTTCGCCAACCTCACCGCGATCGGCAAAGAGGCCTTCCGCAACAGCGGCATCACGGGCACCGTCACCCTCGGCAGCGGGCTCACCGTGCTCGGCGAATATGCGTTCGTCGGCTGCGAAGGGATCGCGGCGTTCACGGGCAGCGCTTCGGGCGTGCATATGGCCTCCACCACGGATGCTTTCGATATCGCAGGCGAAAGCAACGGGCTTCTCACCGCCACGAACACGGCAGATGGCGTGAAGACCGTCGTCGGACTTCCCAAAGATGTGGGCGTGACGGACGATACGCTCTCGCTCACGGGCGACTTTACCCTCGGCGCGTACATCTTCGACGGCTTCACGCTCACGGGCGTGACCAAGCTCGACCTCTCCGGCCTTACCGCGACGGCGATCCCGAACTATGCGTTCGCGAACAGCTCCTTCACGGAGATCGTCCTGCCCGATACGATCACCACGATCGGCACATACGCATTCGACGGCGCCGCCAACCTCACCACGGTGAATTTGCCGCAGGGGCTTCTCTCAATCGGCAACTACGCGTTCCGCGACTGCGTAAGCCTTGCAGACGTGACACTGCCCGAAGGGATCGAGACGCTCGGCACCTATCTCTTCCAGAACTGCACGAGCCTCACGAAGATCAATATCCCCGCGAGCCTCAAGGCGATCCCGAACTATGCGTTCGCCGGCACGTCGCTCACCGACCTCAAGATCCCCGAAACTCTCGAGAGCATCGGCATGTATGCGTACCAGTCGACCAAGCTCGGAGACGTCGTCATCCCCGCAACGCTCACAAAACTCGGGGAGTACGCCTTCCAGCTCAGCACGATCAAATCCGTCACGTTCGAGGGCAGCACGATCGAGCCCGTCGATACGAACGGTGCGCCGTACACGATCGCCTACTGGTTCGACCAGTGCGCAGAACTCAAGGACGTCGACTTCGGACCGCGCACCGTCATCTACTCGCGTGAGTTCCAGAAGAGCGGCATCGAGGAGATCACCATCCCCGCGACCATTCAGTCCTTCAGCGGCGGTTACGTCTTCTGGGAGTGCCAGAACCTCACGACGGTGACCTTCAAGAGTAATCCAATCGACGGATCGTCTTCGGTCCCGAGCTACCTGTTCAAGGATTGCACCGCGCTTACGACCGTCGAGCTTCCCGAAGATCTCGTCACGATCGGTTCGAGCATGTTCGAAAACTGCCCGATGCTCACAAACATCACCATCCCCGAGACCGTCACGACGATCAACGGCAGCGCATTCAAGGGTTGCACCTCGCTCAAGGGCGACATCGTCCTTTCGGACAACGTTATTTCGATCAGCGGCAACGCCTTTGCGGACTGCACGGGGATCGACAGCATCGAGCTCTCGGCGGGCGTCGGCAACATCGTCAATACCGTCTTTGCGAACTGGACCGCAGATCAGGAGGTCCGCTTCCGCAACAGCGCGTTCGAAGTGTGCGCATCCTGCGGCGTCGCATGGCTCGTCGACTTCTTGCCGACCGTGGTCTACAACTACGGCGCATAAAGCGATCAAAGCGTAACTTTCGGTAAAATTTACCCAAGAAAAGCGTCTCCCCCCGCGAATTTCCCTCAAAGATCTTCGCGGAGGGTCTACGCATTTCATACGGAGAACAAAAAAATGTCAAAAGGAGCGAACAATATGGAAAAGAAAACGCTATTCAAGAAATACCATAGACGTATCGTGAAAGAGGGGATCTTGAAGTCGCTCTTCTACGGACTCATCGCGGGCAGCGGCGCGCTTCTCATCTCATCGCTTTTCAGTTGGTTCTTCGGCTTCCGCGAGGGGATCTGGCTCTCGATCGCACTCTTCGCCGTCGGGCTTGCGGCAACTTCTCTCCCGCTCTACTTCTTGAAGTTCCGCCCCACGACCAAACAGATCGCGGTCCGCGTGGATGCCTTGGGGCTCGAAGAACGTCTGCTCACCATGATCGAGCTCGAAAACGACGATAGCTACATCGCAGCCCGGCAGAGGGACGACGCCATCCGCGCCATGAACTCCGTCGATTCGATGTTGCTCAAGATCGTCGTCTCCGTCGCACTCATCACAATGCTCGTCGTCTCCCTCGTCATAGGGCTTGTGGGCGGCACCGCCGTCTCCTCGCTCTACTATGCGGGCGCGATCGAAAGCGGGGTGGACCTCATCGAAGGGCCCGAACACTTCTACACCTTCACCTGCCAATATAAGATGGGCACGCAGGCGGACTCGGGCATGATCGTGCTCTGGACAGATACCCTCGCCTCCACCGCGGGAGACCCCTACGACCCGCTCGCAGGGCTCGAAGCGGTGGATACCGCGATCAAAGTGAAGGAAGGGGAGGATGCTCCCGCCGTCTATGCCATCCCCGCATTCGGGTATGCGTTCGCGGGCTGGTCGGACGGTGTCACCGATCCCTACCGGCAGGATACGAACGTGCTCGGCAATATCGACGTCTCGGCGCGCTTCATCGCCATAGGCATCAGTGTGGAGGATCCCGTTGGAGATTTTTACATGGATCCGAATGGCGAACCCGGCAACAACAACGGCAACGACAATTCGGGCAATCTCCGGCTTCCGCCCCTCAGGGATCAGAATGAGCCCGAAGATCCCAACGAGGATGACGAGGACGAGAAACGTAACGACGATCCCACCCAGCAGATCCAAGACGGGAAACACTTCTACGGCGATTCCTTCGAAGATTCCTATGGCGATGCGCAGGACCGTCTCGGTTCCGACAGCAACATTCCCGACGAGCTCAAGGGTTGGATCTCCGATTACTACGGAAACATCGGTACGGGCGGTTCCGATCAAGGCGGCGGAACGGGCGGCGAAGGCGGCGAAGGCGGCATTGGCGGCGGCTCGAATACAAATCCCTGACTTCATAAAAGAAATCCAATAAAAGAGAGATACAAAATGGTAACAGAAAACGACATCACCCAATTCAGCGAACAATGCAACAAGATCTTCGAGCAACTCGCACGCGACGTCATCGGACAGGAAAAGGTCGTGCAGGGCACCGTCATTGCGATGATCGCGGGCGGCAACGTGCTTTTGGAAGGTGTGCCCGGCGTCGGCAAGACGCGTCTTGTGAGAAGCCTCGGCAGGGTGTTCTCCCTTCCCTTCTCCCGTATCCAGTTCACGCCCGACCTCATGCCCGCCGACGTCACGGGTACCAACATCATCATCAAGGACGAGAAGGGCAACTCGACGTTCTCCTTCCAGCCCGGTCCCATCTTCTCGAACATCATCCTCGCCGACGAGATCAACCGTGCGACCCCCAAGACGCAGTCCGCCCTTTTGGAGGCGATGCAGGAGCACACGGTCACGGTCATGGGCGTTTCGAGAAAGCTCAACGAGCCCTTCTTCGTCCTCGCGACGCAGAACCCCATCGAGCAGGACGGTACCTATCCGCTTCCCGAAGCGCAGATGGACCGCTTCATGTTCAAACTTCTCGTGCCCGATCCCTCGCTCGACGAGCTGCTTCAAATCGTCAATCTGACGCAGAAGACGATGGCGGAGGTCGCGGATGCGGCTTGCACGGGCGAAGAACTTTTGAAGATGCGCGAGATCGCCTCCCAGATCCCCGTAGCGGAAGATGTCTTGAAATACGCGATGTACCTCGTCGCGGCGACGCACCCCGAAGGCGAATGTGCGACGGATGCGGCGAAAAAATACATCCGCGTCGGCGCATCCCCCCGTGCGGGACAGGCGATCATCTCCGCGGCAAAGGTCCTTGCCCTCATCAAGGGCAGGTTCAACGTTGCCTATAACGATCTGATCGAACTCGCTTACCCCGTTCTCCGTCATAGGATCAAGCTCAACTTCGAGGCGGTCGCAGACCGTATCTCGGCAGACGAGGTCATCTCCATGGTCATCGGAGAGGTTGAAAAAAAGTACAAAAAATCCTAAATAAAGGCTGAATATAAGTGAAAGGTTCCCTCTTAAACGACGCGTTCTTCTCGAGACTCGAGACGATGTCGTTGAATTTGAAATCCTCCCTTGCCGGTTATTTCGGCGGAAAACACCTTGTCCGTACCTATGGGCAGACGGTGGAATTTGCCGATTTCAGAGAATACCAGCTCGGAGACGATATTCGCCGCATCGACTGGAATCTGTTCAGCCGTTTCGAGAAGTACTTTTTAAGGCTCTATACCGATGAGAGGCAGATGCAGGTCCAGCTGTTTTTGGATTGTTCCGCATCCATGGGGAGCGCGGATCCGCGCAAGGCGGCCTATGCCGTTGCCGCGACCGCCGCACTCGGCTTTTTGGCCGTGCAGAACATGGATAAACTTACCATCAACTTTATGCGGGGCGACCAAGCGATCAACCCCTTCGGCACGATGGTGGGCAAGAATGCCTTCTTCCGTGCGATGGGGGAGCTCGAAGAGACGGTGTTCGAGGGTGAGACGGATATCGAAAAGGCCGTCAAGAGCTGCACGGATACGGGCGAGAACAACGGGCTTTCCGTCATCATCACCGATTTCTTTACCGATAGCGATTGGAAGAAAGCCGTCGATTACCTCCTCTATAAGAAGCGGCAGGTCCTCCTCTTGCAAATCCTCACGCGCGAAGAGGCGGATCCCGTCTACGACGGACGCGTCAACCTCATCGACTCGGAATCCGTCGATGCTTCGGATACGCGCAACATGAAGATCAGGATCACCCGTGCGATGCAGGATGCCTACTTTGAGGCATTCCGTGATTTTGAGGAGGATATCCGCTCGTTCGCAAAGAAGCGGGGGGCGAATTTCCTCACCGTACGTACAGACGAGGCGATCGAGCGTGTCCTCTTCGGAGAGCTCTTAAAGGTAGGTGTTATGTCATGATGCAGTTACTATTGCCGTTGGGGCTTCTGTCCCTTCTCGGCGTCATCGCACTCATCATCATCTATATCATCAAGCCCAATTACCAGCTCAAACATGTCTCGAGTACCCATATCTGGAAATTGAGTTTGAAATACAAGAAAAGACGTCTGCCCACGAGCAAATTGCGCGATATTTTGCTCTTTATCTTGCAGGCGCTCATTCTCGTGGCAATGGCCTTGATCTTGGCGAAGCCCGCCATCGTGTTTGAGAGCCAGGGCGACGCGAACGAACTCATCGCCGTGATCGATTCCTCGATGAGCATGTACACAAGTGCGCAGGACGGGACTACGCGCTTCACCCGCGCAGTGGATAAAGCCATTGCGGACTGCAACAGCGTATTCGGCGCGGAGGGGCAGGTCTCCGTCATCCTCGCCGACGATTCGCCCGAATTTCTCTATCAGCGGGAATCCGCCGAGAATAGGAGCACGGTCATCCGTAAACTCAACGAGCTCAAGGGCGACGAAGAGGGGAAGGTGGCATGTTCCTATGGAAAGTCCGATCTCGACAAGGCGATGGAGCTGAGCGAGGCGGTGCTCGCACAAAACCCGAACGCGCAGGTCAAGATCTACACGGATAAGAATTACGAATATGTGCCCGACGACGTCACCATCGTGCCCGTGGGCGGAGAGGATGAGAGCGAAGGGGCGTTCAACGTCGCCATTCTCGATGCACGGGCGGAATACGATGACGGCTATTACACGCTCACCGTCGAGCTCGCATGCTACGGCGCGACACGTTCCGTCGATCTGAACGTCGTCGTGTATGGCGCAAACGCCGTGGATGCGGATGAAGGCGGCGTGGACCGCCCTCCCATCACGCACACCGTGTTCTGCGACGGCGACCGCACGAAGACGGTCATCTTCCGCAACGGCGGCGGGGAGGAGACGCAGGATATCTTCTATCACGATCTCGAGGCGACGCAGCGGTTCTACACCTTCCGTTCCATCGAGGTCTTCGTGGACGAAGAGGACAGCCTCAAGATCGACAACAGCTTCTATATCTACGGCGGACTTAAAGAAGTCCTGAAAGTGCAATATGCGAGCGGCGACAATTCGCAGGTAGGCGCCAACCCCTTCGTCAACGGCGTGCTTCCCGTCATGGTCGACGCCTTTGCCGATCGTTGGGACATCAAGGTCACCGAGGTCCAGAAGGGCGCAGAGCCCGCACTCACCGGCTTCGACTTCTACATCTTCGAGCACACCATGCCCGAGGCGCTTCCTACGGACGGCGTAGTCCTGCTTCTCGACCCGTCCACCGCGCCCATCGGATCGGATATCTATGTGCGAAGGCAGGTATCGCTCGGATCCGCATATACGACCCTCAAAATTTCCGAAGGCGCGGAGGATCATCCCTTGCTCCGCAACATCAATGCGGGCAGCATACAGGTGAGCGCCTATCGCGAGATCGACCATGCCACCGATTACAAGGTTCTCATGACGTTCGGCAACGGCGCCCCCGCGCTGATCGCCCGCAACGAGAAGAACAGCAAGACGGCGGTCATGGGATTCAGCGTGCACAATTCCACCTTCGTCATGTTGCCCGACTGGACCCTCATGTGGTACAATCTCTTCGATTACTTCCTTCCCTCTACGGTGGTGGGGAGCACCTTCGAGATCGGAGAAAACATCGTGGTGAACGGCCGCGGCGAGAAAGTGATCTTCGAAAACGCACAGTCGATGGACGACCCCGAAGAGATCACGGACTTCCCGCATATCATCGATTCGATCGAAACGCCGGGCACCTATACGTTCGACGTTACGACGTACTTCGGGAAAAAGGCGCCGACGGAGCGCATCTTCGTGCGTCCGCCCAGAGAGGAGAGCAACATCTTCTATGTGGAAGAGGCGCTCACGGATCCCTATGCGGAGAAAGATATCATCCAAAACTACGACGATCTTCTCGTCTACTTCGCCGCCGCGCTCGTCGGCTTGCTCTTTGTGGAGTGGGCGATCAAATCCATACAAAAATCATAAAGGAGGAAGAAGATGCACGGACTTACGGTAAACTTCACACATCCTTGGCTACTTCTGCTCCTTATCCCCGCGGCGGTACTCACCCTATTGCCGTACTTCTTGCTATCCAAACGGTACAGGCGCACGCGCAACCGCATCATCTCCATGATCATGCACGGCGTCGCCTTGACGCTGGCGATCTTCGCCCTCTCGGGCATGACGTTCAGCTATACCATACACAACGACGAAAACGAGATCTTGCTTCTTGTAGACGTCTCGGATACGGAGGAGAAGAACTGCGCGGCAAGCCGCGACTTGTTTGTGCAGGATCTCGTGGATTCGAGCGCATACGACGGATACCGCATCGGCATCGTGACGTTCGGCTTCGACCAGAGTTACACCGTTCCCTTCTCCACCGATCCTTCCGCGATCATGGACGCCTACTATAAGGCGGTGCAGAAGGAAGAGGGTGGGCCGGATAAGACGGCGACGAACATCGCGGGCGCCCTGCGCTATGCGACGACCCTTCTCCGCTATCCCGAATCCGCGAAGCTCGTGCTCGTGACGGACGGCATGCAGACGGACGAAAACGCCCGTTCCGTTATCCGTGCCATTGCGGCACAGGGCATCCGCGTCGATACCGTGAACATTTCCGAAAGCTACGATGACGACCACATCCGCGTGACGGGGATCGGCTTCCCCGACTATCACGTCGGCCTGAACGAGGAATTCAACCTCAACGTCGAACTTTTCAGCACGGTGAACGACAAAACGGCGACCATCGAGATCCGCGACAATGGGGTATTGATGGACGAGGCGGAACAGATCGTCGAACTCATCGGCGGTTCGCAGAGCGTCACCTTCCGCAAGTCCTTCACCGAGAGGGGGGTGCACGCGATCGAAGTGGTAGCGCGGGTCAACGGCGATACCCTCGAACAGAACAATACCTACTGTTCCTACTTCAATGTGGAAGTCTTTACCGACATCCTCATTCTTGAGCAGCAGGACCAATCCGAGCAGCTCTGCTCCATCCTCGAAGAGACGGAGGGGATCGAATATGATATCGACGTCGTGAACATTTCGGATACTTCCAAGGTCCCTTCCACGCTCGATGCGCTCTGCCAATACGACCAGGTCATTTTGAACAACATTTCGAATGCGGACCTTCCGGCAGGGTTCGACGAGCTGCTCTATAACTACGTCTATTCCGCGGGCGGCGGCGTCTTTACGACGGGCGGCATGAAGGAGGGCGTCGCGAACGCCTACAACCGCCAAGACCTCGCGAACACGATCTACCAGCAGATCCTGCCCGTGCAGGCGATCGCCTATACGCCCCCCGTCGGGGTGGAGTTCGTCATCGACGTCTCGGGTTCCATGAGCGGCGGCGGTAAGCTCGACGCCGCGAAGGAGGGCGCCATTGCCTGCCTCGACGTGCTCACCGAGCGCGACTATGTCGGCGTCGTCACCCTTTCTTCCAGCTATGGCACCGTTCTGCAACCCACCCGCCGCACGCAGGAGCAGGTGATCAAAGATGCGATCAACTCGGTAAAGTCGCAGGGGAGCACGGTCTTCTCCAACGCGATCAAACGCGCGGGCGACGCGCTCAGATCTTTGAAGTCCTCGGGCAAGGTGGAAAACTGCCACATCATCCTCGTCACGGACGGTGCGCCGACCGAGGACGAGGACGTCTATCTCGACGTCGTGCAGCGCCTCAATCAGGAAAGCGGCATCACGATCTCCGTCGTGCTCATCGGCAGCCGCGATTCGCTCAGCAGCGCCTACGATAAGATGGTGACGCTCACGAGCGAACAATACGGCAACGGGCAATGCTATCTGGAAGAGCCCAATATGATCGCCAAAGTCATGCAGGACGATATCCGCGCGAAGCAGATCGAAGAGACCGAGCAGGTGGATTTCCACCCCGTCATCACCGATCCGCTCTCCAATCTCGCCGCAGGGCTCACGCACGAGACATTCGACGAGGAGGATAACTCCGGGCAGCTCGTCACCCATTGGCGGCTCTCCACCGTTCTCAAAGGATTTTACGGCACCCGTGCGCGTTCGAGCGCGCAGACCGTCATGACGGGCGAATACGGCGTTCCCATCTATTCGCAATGGCGGTTCGGCAGGGGCATGGTGGGAAGTTTTATGTGTGACCTTTACGGAGAGTGGTCGGGCGAGTTCATCCGCGATGCCAACGGGAAACGCTTCATCCAGAACGTCGTCGCGGGGCTCATGCCCATCGAGAGCATCCGCTCGCAGGAGATCAAGCTCAACCTGCACGAAGAGAACTATATCAACCAGCTCGGCGTCTCCGTCTCCCTCGGGGAGGGGGATCGGGTAGAGGCACGCATCGTGCCGATCACAAGCAACGGCACCGCCGATGTGAGCGCCGCAGTCTCCCTCATCCAAAACCCCGATGAGATCTTACGCGACGACGTGTATGTGACGACCTATTTGAGCGCAGCCAACCGCTATTCGCGCTGCGACTTCGTCATCAAGACGCCCGGCATATATCGCATCGAGATCATGCGCTACAATGCGGCAAACGAAAAGACGGCCGAAGCCTACGTCTACAAGACGCTCTCCTATTCCAAAGAATATACGGATTGGGTGGATACGGACGGCACGACGGACGGGACGAATCTGCTCAAAGAACTTGCCCAAAACGGGGGAGGAAAGGTCGTCGACTCATTCGATCCGTTTGCGGTATTCGACGGGCTCATCCCCGAGATCCACAGGACGTACGACCCGAGGATCATGTTCATGGTCATCGCCATCGTGGCGTTCCTGCTCGACATTCTCGTGAGAAAGTTCAAATTCAAATGGCCGCACGAGCTCTACCGTGAATACAAACAGAGGAAGGAGGAAGAAAAATGAAAAAGATAAGTCTGATCATCTCTGCCATCCTGATCCTGACCCTCTCTTTTGCCTTTACCGGCTGCTCGCATGAGACGCTCTCCACACCCGTCAATCTGTATGCGAACGAAGAGGAAAATCTCATTTGGTCTCCCGTAGACAACGCCCGCAGCTATGAGGTAAAGATCACCGATATCGCGTCAGGGACCTCCTCGACGCGCAGTGCGCGCCGCCCTTCCTACGGGCTCGCGACGCTCGCCGAAGGGGACTACGATATCTGTGTGCGCGCGTGCGGTCTGCACAACGTCTATTCGGAATGGTCGCTCACCCTCTCCTTCAAAAAGGAGAAGGATATGGGCTACACCTTCATGGCGTTGAACGACGGGTCCGCGTGGGCGCTCACGTCTGCGCGCGTCTCTGCGGGGGATGTGACGATCCCGGATAACTATCGCGGCAAGCACATCATCGAGATCGCAGACGGTGCCTTCCGCAACAACCAGCAGATCACTTCCGTTAAGTTCGGCAAATATGTGCGCGCCTTCGGAAGCCGCGTGTTCTACAACTGCATCGGGCTCAAATCGGTGGAGATCCCCAAGGAGCTCGTCCGCTTCGGCGATTCCAATTTCCAGAACTGCGCGCTGCTCGAGAGCGTCGAACTTCCCGAGACGCTCGATAGCATTCCCGACTTCACCTTCGCCTATTGCGGCTCGCTCACATCCTATACCATCTCCGAAAACGTGAAGAGCATCGGGGAATCGGCGTTCTATTACTGCTCGTCGATCAAAGAGATCGTTCTTCCCGACAGCGTGGAGACCATCGGAGAGTACGCCTTTGCGCACGACGATGCACTCGTCTCCGTCGAACTCGGCGAGGGGGTAAAGTCCATCGGTCCGACTGCGTTTTACAGCAACGAGGCCCTCACCTCGGTGACCTTCCGCGGGACATCCTACGAAGGGCTTCAGCTCGGGGATGGCGCGTTCTCGAATTGCCCCATACTTGTGGACATCGAACTTCCCGAGGGGACGGAGAGTATCCCCGAGAGCTGTTTCGAAGGGGATACGAACCTTACGGATATCCAAATTCCCGAGAGCGTGGGCAGCGTGGGAAGCAACGCCTTCCTCGATACGCCCGCCTATGCGAATGCCGCGACGGAAGCGGTATATGTGGACGGCTGGCTCGTCTCCTACCCGCAGGAGCAGAAGGCGACGCTCTCGGAGCTTTTCCCCGACGATTTCCAAACCGGTACGGTCGGGATCGCCGAGAATGTCTTCATTTCTTGCACAGAGCTGATGCAAGTGACGATCCCGAGCAGTCTGAAATATGTCGGGCGCGCCGCCTTCGCAGCGTGCGAGAAACTATGGAAGTTTATGACGGAGGAGCATTCAAAGATCGAGACGATCGGGGAGCTCGCTTTCTACTATTGCAGGCGGCTTTCGCAAGTCGGGTTCCGCTGCGCATCCGATGCGGGGCTCAAATCGATCGAAGACTATGCCTTCTACGGCTGCACGCCGCTCGACAACAACGCGACCGATCCCACCCTTCTCGTTCCCGAGACGGTGACCCATATCGGAGACAGGGTATTCGAAGGCACGGGGATCACTGCAAATGCGGACATGTATGGCTTATATTACGCCGGAGACTGGGTAGTCGGCTTCGATCCCGATCGCGAAGTGAGGAACGTCACTTTGCGGGACGGCGTGACCAATGGTACGCGTGCCGTGCGCGGCATCGCCGATTATGCTTTCTATAACGATGAAGTCCTCACGACGATCGACGGGATCGCGCGCGTGCGCTATATCGGCGAAGATGCGTTCATGTTCTGCTCCGAGCTTCAACAGATCACCCTGAACACCAACATGACCGAGATCGCGCCCGGCGCATTCTTCCAATGTTCGCATATGACGATCGCCGGCGGATTCCCGGAGGGGCTTACCTCCATCGGCGAGATGGCGTTCTTCCAGTGCGACAGCCTGACCCGCATCGACCTCTCCGGCACGGAAGTCAAGGAGATCGGGTCGCTCGCATTTTTCAGCTGCGGCTCCCCCGTGCAGAACGGTCCGTCTGCATCGCCCCTCGAGATCAAACTTCCCGAAGGGCTCACCACGATCGGAGATTATGCCTTCTGCCTGTGTTCGGAAGTCTCCGTCGAGATCCCGGGATCTGTGCGGAATTTCGGCTTTGAGGCTTTCGGGGAGAGCCCGTTCCTCTCCTCGCTCACGCTACACGAGGGGCTTGAAGAGATCCCGGCGTATGCCTTCCGCAACGCGGGGATCGTCTCGCTCGAACTGCCCGATTCCCTCAAGCGCATCGGGGTTGGCGCCTTCTACCAATGCGCCGGCCTCGAAGAGATCAGCTTCGGAAACGGGCTCGAGGAGATCGACGATTACGCCTTCGCCTTTGCCCTGTCGCTCAAGTCGCTCGAACTTCCCGAAACCATCAGATCGATCGGGGACGGCGCGTTCCTCTATTGCTTGGAACTCCCTGCCGTCATCCTGCCCGAGAGCCTCGGATATCTCGGGAACAATGTCTTCTACGGCACGGATACAACGTTCTATACCGCCCTCGACGCGATGCCCGAGGCATGGAGCGCAAGATGGAACGCATCCTACCGCCCCGTCGTATGGGGGGCGGAGCTCTCCGAGGGAGGGGACTATGTCGTATCCGTTTCCGCACTTATGCTCAAGGGCGTGAAGGTGCGCGGCGGCCTGAAAGTTCCCGCACGCGCAGGCTTTGAATTCCTCGGCTGGTCGACGCAGCAGAATGCGACACAGCCCGAATATGAAGCGGGTAGCGATCTTTCCTCGCTTCCCGATGAAACCATTCTCTACGCGGTCTACGGGTCGTCGGTACAATAAAAAGAAGGAGAACTTCTATGATGAAGAGAGCAACAAGAAACATTTTGACTTGCATTTTGCTTGCACTCAGTGTGCTTTGCCTCGTGCTTGCGGGATGCGGATCCAAAGGTGTCAAATTCAAATTTGAGACCAACGGCGCAGATCCCATCGATGCGATCGAGGCGAAAGCAGGCGACGAGGTGGAACTTCCCACCCCCGAATGGGAGGGGCACAGCTTCGAGGGCTGGTACGAAAATGCCGAGCTCAGCGGCAGCCCCGTGACGAAGTTCACCGCCGAAAAGAGCAAGACCTTCTACGCAAAGTGGGAACAGCTCTACGAAGTCACCCTCTCCGTGGGCGGCGGCACGCTCGCAGAGCATCCCAAGATCTGGCTGAAAGCGGGGGCGAACCTTGCGGAGGCAGTGAAGGACTATGTGCCCACCTATGCCGATCACACCTTCGGCGAATGGCTCATGAACGGGACTGCGCTCCAAGAGAGCGCCGTCATGCCCGCGGCAAACGTCACGCTCACCGCGCACTATAAGGTGAAATATACCGTTCATGTATGGCTTCAAAACGTTGCACAAAACGGGTACGAAGCGGGCGAGGATATCACGGGATATGATTATCCCGCACAGGACTACACGCCCGAAGTCACTGTCCACGGGTTCGAAGTGGCGACCCATGAAGGGGAGAACAAGACCCACGCGCTCACGGATACGGTCGCGCAGAACGACTACACGTTCTATATGAACAGGAAGACGATCGCGCTCACCCTCCGCACCAACTATCCCGACGGCAAAGAGGATGCGACGAAGAGCATCAGCTACGTCTTCGGGCAGGAGGTGGACCTTCCCGATCCCATGCACACCGACGAGGCGTTCCCGCTCGAGACGGAGGGCTATCTCTTCGTGGGTTGGGCAAAGAGTATCACGGGCAGCGTTGAATATGCCTCCCAATGGTTGCAGGGGCAATTCCAAAACGTGTCCGCCGAGGCGGAGAGGGATTCCTTCGCGGTGGATGCGGAGAGGCTCTATGCCGTATGGGCAGAGGGCGCAAAAGATATCTTCGGCGGCGAGGACCTCATCTTTCACACCGAGACGGATGCGGAGCACGTAGTTATGTTGCGGCAGGGCGACTACTACAGAGGAAGCTATCGTGCCAATTCCAAGTCCTTTACATTCGATCTCGGAGGGGAAAAGACCCTGCAAGGCAAGTTCTACGATGGCACATATGCCTACTACAACGAGAACAGACAGGGGCAGTACCTCGAATATACGTCGCAGAACGGCGTCGACACAACGCGTTCCATCACCCTCGGCTTTTACAACGAGATCACATTTACCGTTCACTCGAGCATGAGCGCGACGGCTTCGGAGGGCTCCTACACCTTCGACGACGACGGGAACCTCGTGGCGTTCTTCGATGAGGGCGAGCTGGCGGGCGTTACGTGGACGATGATGCTCGGCTATGTCACCAATTCGTCGTCGGGAACGTCCACCAGAGTGTTCTTGGTGCGCAACGAAGAGGAATATGAATACGGCCCGCTCATGCTTTGCAGCGTCTCGGGAGGAAAGCTCGGCTACTATTCCGCCATCCTCACGATGGACGGCTTCGGCAATGCCAACATTGTCTCGCAATCCATATCCGGCACCATCTCCCAAACGAACTACATCTACGTTTCGAGAGGGGATATTATCAGCCTCTACACCACGTCAAACCGCTCCCTCTATGGTACATTCAAGCACCTCACCATTGACGGCAACGAGTATTTTGCGGTCTACGAATCTTCGATCGACAATACCTTTACGGCCGCAAACGGCGAAACGCTCACCCTCGACGGGACTTTCAACGCGACCTACACTGCGGGCAGCACCGTGATCGATGGGTATTACGAGGCGGCCGAAAGCGTTTTCGGCGGATACATCATCACCCTTACCGAAGAGAACGGAACGCAGCATCTCTTCCGCATCTATACGGGGACCCGGGAAGTCACGGATCCGGGGACGGGCAGACCGACGACGCAGAGGACCTATCTCCTCGAAGTCAAAGATCAAGCATATAAGGAATACATCTACAACAACGAGGAAAACAACTACCGTTCGCCCCTTCTCGTCATCGAAGACGCGAAGAACGCCTCCCTCTACGGCTACACCCGCCAAGGGGTCTATGTCAAGGTCGCCGAGGGTGAATACAGTTACAGCGCAACGACGGGCAACTACACCTTCACCGTCAAGACACCCATCGCGACGGAGGAAGATCTCTTCCGCGAGCCCATCGATGTGACGCTGGTGGAATCCTTCGTCTACTCGGTCGGCGTCGCCTCCGGCATGGACGTGACCTATTGGCACTCCGTGACCTATCGAGAGGAAGAACCCACAAACTTCGAAAAGAAATACACGAACGCAGACGGCGGCACGCTCTATCTCGTCGGCGGGTTTGCGATCTACAAGGCGGCGGATGCCGCCGAGAGCGTGACGAGCGTCTTTACGGAAGTGAACGGCTACGAGAACACCATCCGCATCACCGTCGGTGAAAGCTATGTCTACTTCGAGCTCACCGAGGGCGCGGAGGGCGCGGCAGGCACTTATGCCATCCTCGAGAAGCTGCTCGGCGGTGCGACGGAACGCCTTGCCGACGGCACGTCGAACAGAAGCGTCACCTTCACCTTCGACGGCAAGGGCGGCGCAACGCTTACGACGGCGCAGAGCGAAGGCGATCCCGTTGTCGTGGAAGGCAGCTACGAAGAGACCGACGCGACGAAGTTCGAGACGAAAGTCTATCACTTCACGCCGAAGGATGGCACGGATGGCTTTGATTTCATCCTGCTCTCCTCTTCCTCCGCGACCTATTTCGCCCGGTTCAATCGGGATGTTGCGCTTGAGCTCACCTCCGCGGAAGACGGCGGCAAACTCACCCTCGACGGCTATTCCTACATGGCGGAATACACCCTTCCCGAAGGCGAAGCGGAAGAGGGGGAAGGCGTCATCCGCGGGTTGTATGCCGTCAATGGAGACGCCATCGAGCTCACCGTGCCGCTTACAAACGGCAGCAGCGTTATCCTCTACTTCGACCTCGATGAAAGCGACCACACGAAGTTCACCCTGCGCGGGGGCGAGGCGGGCACTTATCTGCGCTTCGACAACCAATACATGAACGGGATCTCCTACGCGCTCGACGGGCACGGACACGTTACCGTGTCGAAGTATGATCTGGATGCCGAAGAGCTGCAAGAACCGACCGTCATCGATGAAAACGGGACCTATACCTACGACGAAGCCACGGAGCAGTACACCATCAAATATCACGACGGCGGCGATGAGATCATCGTGGTAGGCATTCTCGGTACCTATCCCATCTCCAACACGCAGTCTCTCCGCATCTTCATCATCGAACAGAAGGAAGCATTCCTCCGCAAGTATGTCAACAAGGCGGATTGGACGGTGTTCATTCCCGATAGCATCGGCAACGCCGTTCGCTACACCGAGCTGGGCGTCAGAGAGAGGGGGACCTACGTTATCATCGAGGAAACCGACGGGAAAGGCCTCCTCTACTATGTCAACAGCGCGGGCACCGACGCTTGCCTCTACCGCTACGATACGTCATTGGGCACCGTTGAGAAGATCGTCTATAAGGAACGCGGCTACTACACGCAGGATCTGCGCTCGCTCCGCTTCACGCCCTACGGCTTCATGATCATGGACGGCGAGACCCGCTACTACTACACCGTGGACGGCGACGGAAAGATCACCACCTATCTGCTCGATCCCGAAAATACGGCTGCGAACGAATTTGGCTACGTGGTGGGTGAGCTCGGGAGCTTCGAGAAGACGATCACGATCGAAGGCACGATTTATTACAACAACAACGACGGCTATGCCATCCATTTCTACCGCGACACGGCGTCGCAGGACGACTTCCCCCTGAAGGATGAAGAGGGGAATGTTGTGCGCGGCACGCTCGGCGAGCTGACCTTCACGCCCACGGGTGCGGCGGAATTCCGCGTTCGGGGCACTGTCGAGATCGAAGGTGAGGCCGTCGTCTGCACGGTTGTCCGTGCGAATACAAGCGCAGAGGGCGAAGAGGCCGTCTACGAGCTCTATGTTCTCATCGAAAACGACCGCTACTATATCGATGTGGCCTATACGGGAGATACGCAAAATTCCTACGCAGTTTCGGCGCTCAGCAACTACATCTCCGTATATAACAATAACTTCTATCAGGACTACTATTTACTTTACGCGCTTCTGCAATTGTTCGGCGGATCGACGTCGATCCTCAATTCTCTCGATCCGACGCAGTATGGCACGCTCACCATCATCTGCGAGTACGATAAGGACGGAATGCCGGCTGATCCTTATATCGACGCAGAGCTCAGCGCAGGCGCCCTCGTTTTGGAGGACGGCACCGTCGTCACCTCTCTCAAGCACGTGCCCTACGAGTTCGATGAGGAGACGAACTACTACATCGCAGATTATCAAGGCGCGGACGGCGAGAATTACAAGTTCTACTTCGGGATCCTTCCCAACAGCGCCTTCGGGGTCTACGCCTACAATCTGTTTGCCTGCACGAAGACGCAGACGCTCACAGACGGCATCTACAAGGTGGAGGTCGAGCGCGTCGTTGCGACTGACTATCAAAGCGTTTCGCGCGGAGGGATCTGGACCATCAAGCTCTTTGAGAACGGGCAGGAGATCGAGCTTGAAGACGACAGCTTCTTCGTCTTGGGTAAATTCTATGCCATAACGCGCACCCGTCAGCACCTCAGCACGGATGCCGAAGGCGTGGACACCGGGAAGATCACGGGTACGACCTACTACATCATCACCCTCACAGAGGCGACGGTGGAAGAGACGCCCGCTCCCGGCGGCGACGAAGAGACGGAAGAGACCCCCGGCGGCGAGACGGAGGAAGGCGGCGAACAGACGCCCGCCACCCCTCAGCCCATTGCGCCCTACGAGTCCGTGACTGTGGAAAAACACGAGATGAAGACGGTCTACTTCCTCGTCAACGGCACGGAGAGTCCGTTCTACTTCGTCGATATCTACAAGGACGATAACGACAAGGGCGTTGCGTTCTACTACTACGGCGGTTCGTGGCACTTTGCCGAGAGCTGCACCTACGACGAGGCGACCAAGACGTACACTGCAACCCTTTACAACGAGGGCATGCAGGTCCGGATCACGATCTCCACGACGGAGGAAGGCAGGGAGCAGGCGACGCTCACCACTGTGCAGACATCCAATCCCTGATGCGGGATAAAAAGAAAAGAGGCGGGTCCTTCGGGGTCCGCCTCTTTTGTACGGTTTGTCAAGGAGACGGGGCGGCGCATAAGATGAGATAGGGCGTTTTGTTGCGGCGCCCGATATTTATGAGCGCTCCCCGCGGGCGCGGGGAGCCCAACAGGAGGTTACTATGATGATTTACAGACGTTGCTCCGTCTGCGGGAACTGCCCTTGCACGTGCGGCTGCAACCAATGGCGTCCGTGCTGTACGGGGCAGCGCGGCGCAACGGGTCCCACGGGTCCCACGGGCCCGCAGGGCCCCGCCACGATCACGGTAGGGCAGACGATCACGGGCGAACCCGGCACGGCGGCTTCCGTCACTTCGACGGGCGGCGCGAATGCCGTGCTCACCTTCACCATCCCGCGCGGCGCGACGGGTGCGACGGGCGCGACGGGCCCGACCGGTCCGCAGGGCGTGCAGGGGTTGCAGGGCGTACAGGGCCCGCAAGGTCCCCAAGGCGCGCAGGGCGTCGCCGGTCCCCAAGGCCCCATAGGTCCCACCGGTCCCACGGGCGCAACGGGTGCGACGGGCCCCGCAGGTTCCGCAAGCGCGACGGGTGCGACGGGCCCCACCGGTCCCACCGGAGCGACGGGTGAAACGGGTCCCACCGGGCCTACCGGAGCCACGGGTGAAACGGGCCCCACCGGTCCCACCGGAGCTACGGGTGAAACGGGTCCCACCGGGCCTACCGGAGCCACGGGTGAAACGGGTCCCGAAGGCCCCGCAGGGGCGGACGGCGTGACGCCCGCCATCACGCTCGGGCAGACGGTCACGGCCGATCCCGATACGCCCGCCTCCGTCGCGCAGACGGGGACGCCCGAGGCACCCATTTTCACCTTCACCATTCCGCGCGGTGCGACGGGCGAACAAGGTCCCGAGGGCCCCGAAGGCCCCGTCGGTCCCCAAGGTCCTGCGGGAACGCCCGGCGTCATCACCCCGGCCGCGGCGGTCGCGGACGTCGAGTCGACGCCTACCCCCGAAGAGGTCGGCACGACCTTAAACGCACTCCTTGCGAGTTTGCGTGCGGCAGGCTTCCTCGCCGAGTCCTAAAAGAGTAAAAAACGCCGTTCGCGGGATTTTTCTCGCGAACGGTTTTCATTTTACCCTTGCTGTGGTATAATAGACGCGTATCAGATTTTTTCGGAGATCTCTATGGAAGAAAACGAAAGACCCGTCGCATGGCACGCGAGGTCTGTGGAAGAGACCCTGCGGGAGGTAGATTCTTCGAGAGGGGGCCTTACGACCGAAGAGGCGGAAAGGCGGCGCAATCTCTTTGGGAAGAATGTCTTAAAGGAGCGCAAAAAGAAGTCGATCTGGCGGATGCTCTGGGAACAGCTCAAAGACGTGATGGTCGTCATCCTCCTGATCGCCGCTGTCGTCTCCATCGTGTTCGGCGATTACGCCGAGGCGGGGGTCATCTTTGCGATCGTCATCATCGACGCCGTCATCGGCATCGTGCAGGAGAAGAAGGCGGCCGATGCGCTCGCCTCGCTCGGCAGTTTGAGCGCCCCCGTGGCGCGCGTTCTCCGCGACGGGACGGAGTGCATCCTTCCCGCCGAAGAGCTCGTCCCCGGGGATATCGTCATTCTCGCGGACGGGTGCGTCATTCCCGCCGATCTGCGCCTTGTCGAGGAGTCCAATTTGAGCGTGCAGGAATCCGCCCTCACGGGGGAGAGCGTTCCCGTCGAAAAGGATGCGCCCACCGTCCTTAAAGAGGACGCGCCCCTCGGCGACCGCGTAAATATGGCATATTCCTCCTGCGTCTCCGTGAACGGCACGGGCGTGGGGGTCGTCGTCGAGACGGGCATGCGCACGCAGGTGGGCTCCATCGCGGGCATGCTCGACGAAACGGACGAATTGCAGACCCCCATGAAGCGCAAGCTCAACCATGTGGGGAAGGTGCTCTCCATCGTCGGCGTCGTCATCGCCCTTCTGATGCTCGGCATCTCGTATCTGCGCGTCTCCGATTGGAGCGTGAAGGAGAATTGGCAGCTGCCGCTCCTCACCGCGATCTCGCTTGCGATCTCCGTGATCCCCGAGGGCCTTCCCGCGACGGCGACCGTCGTCATGGCGCTCGGCGTCCAAAGGATGGCCAAGCAACAGGCCCTCGTGCGGAGCCTGCCCGCCGTCGAGACGCTGGGCTCGGCGACCGT
Source organism: uncultured Clostridia bacterium (assembly GCA_947625555.1). Lineage (GTDB taxonomy): Bacteria > Bacillota > Clostridia > Christensenellales > Borkfalkiaceae > Gallimonas. The sequence continues at coordinate 79,725 of CANQOT010000006.1, forward strand.
CGTATGTTGCGACAAGACGGGCACCCTCACCCTGAACAGGATGACGGTCACCCGCTTTGCGACGGCCGAAGAGGAGAACACCCTCTCCGTTGCGGGCGAAGTGACGCCGACGCGCCGCGCCCTTCTTCTCGCCGCCGCCCTCTGCAACGACGCCGTCAAGACGCCCGAAAAGGGGCTCCTCGGCGATCCCACCGAGGGCGCGCTCATCGACCTTGCCGAAAAATTCGGCCTCGACCAAGGGGAGCTCAAAGAGCGCTATCCCCGCCTCTTCGAACAGCCCTTCGATTCGGACAGGAAGCGCATGTCCGTCGTCGTAGACGATAAAGGGGCATACCATGTCTGGACCAAGGGGGCCATCGACGAGCTTTTGCCCCGCTGCGACCGCATCGTCACGGATGGGGGGATCCGCCCCATGACGGCGGAGGAGAAGGAGAAATTTCTGCGCCTTGCCGAGGAGGCCTCGGGCGAAGCGCTCCGCGTGCTCGGCTATGCGACGGCGGACATCTCCTATATCCCCAAGGAGGGGGACGACGTGGAGGAGGGGCTCGCCTTCATCGGGCTCACCTGCATGATCGACCCGCCGCGGACGGAGGTCATCGGCGCGGTGGAAAGCTGCCACAGGGCGGGCATCCGCGTCGTGATGATCACGGGCGACCATAAGACGACGGCCGTCGCCATCGCGCGCAGCCTCAAAATATTCCGCGAGGGGGATACCGCGCTCACGGGCGCCGAACTTGCCGCCCTCTCCGACGAGGAACTCGACAAGGTGGTGGGAACGACTTCCGTCTACGCCCGCGTCTCTCCTTCGGATAAGCTGCGCATCGTGAGATCGCTCCAACGCGTGGGGGAAGTGGCCGCCATGACGGGGGACGGCGTCAACGATTCGCCTGCTCTGAAAGCCGCGGACATCGGCGTCGCGATGGGCGCGGGGACGGACGTCGCCAAGGACGCCTCGGATATCGTCCTCCTCGACAACAACTTCACCACCATCGAGAGCGCGGTGCGCGAGGGGAGGCGGGTGTACGCCAACATCCAAAAGGTCATCCAATACCTCCTCGCGGGCAACATTGCCGAGATCATGGTGCTATTTATCGCCACCCTCTTTAATCTTCCCGCCCCCATTCTTGCGGTGCACGTGCTCATCATCAACCTCGTGACGGACACCCTGCCCGCCCTCGGCCTCGGCGTCGATCCTGCCGCGAGGGACGTGATGGAACGCCCGCCCGTCAAGTCGGGGACGCTCTTCGAAAGGGGCCTTATCCTTCGTGTACTTCTGCACGGCGTTACGATCAGTGCGATCTCGCTCGGGGCGTACTTCATCGGCTTGTACAGCTACGGCATGCCCGAAGCCGCGATGACGATGTGCTTTATGGTGCTCGCGGGCTCCCAGCTCGTGCACAGCGCCAACCAGCGTTCCAACACGCAGTCGGCCTTCGCCCGCGGGAACGGGCACAACCCCGTCCTTGCGCTCGCCATCGGCGTCTCCGCGCTCGTGATGCTCTTCATGCTCTTTGTGCCCGTCGTGAACGAGTTCTTCGGCTTCATCTATCTTACATGGGACGAATATCTCATCTGCGTCGCGCTCATCGCCGTGCCCCTCATCGTGGGGGAAGTCTCGAAGTGCATGATCCGCATGTGGCAGAAGAGGCGCCAAACGGCGTGAAGATTGCCTTAAAATAAGGGCTGCCGCCCGCGCTTTTTGCAAGCGCGGGCGGCAGTTTTTACTATTGAGATCATATTCCATGCTTTTCAAACTCCGATACCGGCAGACTTAAATATAAGATCCAATTTTCCTTGGGAAAGCCCATGAGATCGGTGTTGACGCAGGAATATTGCTCCAAAAGCAACTGTATCGAAACGAGAAACTTATTCCAATGGCTATCATTGGGCAACAAATGCTTTAAGCAGACGAGCGTAGCGTAGAGGCGTAAAGAGCTTATCTTTCGAGAAGTGTACTGTTTGAATAGGATGGGGGTGATCGTAGAACTGTTGTTGTAAAGCCTACCGTAATGTGCGCACGCATTCCGTACATATGAAAGATGTTCAAACCAGCTTTCCAAATAAGGAAATGCAATGCCATATTGCTTGCCGATCGCTTTCTTATCTTCGTTCTTCATGTTTTTGAAGAACTTGGAGAGCATTCCGAAACTGCAAAGCTCAACAACGGCGTAGAAGGGTAGATCTCCGCCCTCATAATTTTCCCGAAAGTTTTTTACAAATGCGGATTTTTTGTTGCGCTCTATCTCCACTTCAAGATCGGCAAGGAATTTTTTATGGCGTGCTTCATCTTTGAAATTCGAGCTGTCCTTATAACCGAAAACGCCATACTTACAGGATAAGTAGTTGGCAAGACGGCATCTTAAATTCACTTCGACCTTTTCCAACTCCGCAAAGAGGAGGTGTCGAAGTTTTGCATTGAAAATATACAGCCCCTTGATCTGGTCGAAAGAGACGCCCGTGTGATACTTATGATTTTTCTCCTTCAAACCGAATCCATAGGCTTTTATCAAACGGAAATAAGATACATCATTCAAAAATTTTTTTGCCTCTTCCCGATTTTCGATGATCAGTCCGAGATCTTCCAAATTGAAAAGTTGCTGTTCGACACTGAAAGGCGGTTGATGCTTTTTCAACATTTTCTTTTGTCCTTATAAATTAAATGACCTCGCGTGGTACGCATTGTTAAGAGGCGTGCGAGGTTCTGTTATTAACAGTATATCCAAATCGAGGGATTTTGTCAACCACTTTCAAAAAAATATTTTATGACACAGAGAATTTAGGCGGGTTTTTACTTCCGATATCCCGCCAAGAGTTTTTCCGCCTCGGCCTTGACCCGCTCGCGCAAGGCTTCGGGGGCGAGGACGGTGAGCCCCGCGCCCACCGATAAAATGGTGCCGATGAGCGATTCGTCGTCGGGGAGCGTCACGTCGGCATAGAACTTGCCGCCCTCCTCGCGCACGTTTTCGATGCCCAGCCATTCCTCGGCGAAGGGGAGCGTTTCCGGGGCGATCTCGAAGCGCGCGTCCACGTCGTTTTCGCCGTCCCGCCAGAAGGAGAGGGGGATATTTTCCTTCTCGAAGGGGAGCTTTTCGAAGGTCTCGCCCGTCTTTACGATGGAGCGCATGCGGCCGATCTTGAAGGTGCGGAACTCCCCGCGCAGCCGGCAAAAGGCATACAGGTACCAGATGCGCTGTTTGTAGATAAGCAGATGGGGCAGGACGACGCGCCGCGTCCGCTCGCCCGTGCGCGCGATGTAGTCGATTTCGAGCGCCTCGCAGTCGGCGGTCGCCCGTTCGACGAGGGAGAGCTTTTCGGAGAACTTCCGCTCGTCGCCCCACGTGCCGCTGTCGACGAGAATGTTGCCCGAGACGCTGTCGTCCTTGCGTTCCGATTTGACCTGCGCCGAGACCTTTTCGATTGCGCTTTTGAGGACGGGGTCGCCCGATTCGGAGAGCATGGCCTGCATCGCGTCGAGCGTGCGGCCGTATTCCTCCTTCGTCATGAAGCCCTTGGGGAGCTTGTAGGCGTCCGAGATGTAGATGCCTCCGCCCGCGCCGCGGGCGATGTCGACGGGGATCCCCGCAATGATGAGCTCCTCCACATAGCGGTAGATGGAACGCACCGAGCATTCGTACTTTTTGGCGAGCTCGCCCGCCGAGACCTTGCGCCTTGCAAGGAGAGTGAACAAGATCCCGATCATGATCTGATACTTCATGGCTTCCTCTTTCGTCCGCGCCGCAAAGCGTTCGCCGCGCGATTCAAACATTTTTTTGTTTTTCAAAAAAATATTATCATACCTGACAGGCATATGTCAACTATTCCGCCATATAATAGGGGCATGAAATGCGATTTTGCCGAGGAAAGGGTCAGGATCTTTCACGAAGAGAAGAAAAGGGCGCGCAACGAGGAGCTCGCCGCGCGGCTCTCCATGAAAAAGAGCTTCGAGGACATGCTATCCGAGCTCGCGGCTCTCCACGGCCTCAACGTGCGTGAGCGGGCCGAAGAACGGGTGCGCGAGGCCCTTTTCGCATAATTTTTCGTAACATTTCACGATTTGTTTGACAAACGCCTTCGGGCGGCGTATAATGTGAAGCATGGAAAGCCTCTCTCTCACAATTTACGGCGCGTATTGCCCGCTGCATTGATGCGGTTTTTTTGCGCGTAGATTTGTAGAAGAGGAACGGTTTACGCGGCGCAGCGTGAGCCGATTTTTTTTAATACGGAAGGAGCAGAACATGGCAAACGTAATGGATACCCTGCGTGCGCGGGGATTTATCAAACAGACCGTCTACGAGGACGAACTCTACGAGATGTTGGGGCGGGAGAGCGTGCGCTTCTACACGGGCTACGACCCGACGGCGGACAGCCTGCATATCGGGCACTTCATGCAGCTCATCGCGATGAAGCACATGCAGGATGCGGGGCACACGCCCATCGTGCTCATCGGCGGCGGCACCGCGATGGTGGGGGATCCCACGGGCCGCACGGATATGCGTACCATGATGACGAAGGAGACCATCGCCCATCATGTGGAGTGCTTCAAAAAGCAGATGAGCCGCTTTTTGCGCTTCGACGGGCCCAATGCCGCGATCGTCGTCAACAACGCCGATTGGCTTTTGAATTTGAATTATATCGACTTTTTGCGCGACATCGGGGCGCATTTCTCCGTGAATAAGATGCTCACGGCGGAGTGCTTCAAGACGCGCATGGAGCGGGGCCTTTCTTTCCTCGAATTTAACTATATGCTCATGCAGGCGTACGATTTCCTCGTCCTGCACCAAAAGTACGGATGTTCCCTCGAACTCGGCGGCGACGACCAGTGGAGCAACATCTTGGCGGGCGCCGACCTCATCCGCAGAAAAGAGCATAAGCCCGCCTATGCGATGACCTTCCGCCTCCTCACGACGGGCGAAGGCAAGAAGATGGGCAAGACGCAAAAGGGCGCCGTGTGGCTCGACGAAAACAAGACGAGCCCCTACGAGTTCTACCAATATTGGCGGAATACAAGCGACGCCGACGTCGAGACACGCCTTCAACTTCTCACGTTTTTGCCCCTCGAAGAGATCGAGGAGCTCTGCCGCTACAAGGACGAGCGCATCAACGCCGCAAAGGAGCGGCTTGCCTTCGAACTCACCAAGATGGTGCACGGCGAAGAGAAGGCGCAAAAGGCGCAGTCCGAGGCGAAGGGCGCGTTTGGGGGAGAGGGCGAGATGCCCGAAGCGGCCATTCCCGCAACTTGTAAGACTGCCCTCGAAGCCCTCGTCGCGACGGGACTGTGCAAGTCCAACGGCGAGGCGAGGCGGCTCATCGAACAGGGCGGCGTCTCTTTGGACGGGGAGAAGGTCACCGATTTCAATGCGCCCCTGCCCGAGGGGAACTTTACCCTCTTTAAGGGGAAGAAAGTCCGCATCAAGGTCGTGCGCGTATGACGGAGTACCGTTCCGCTGCGGGCGAGGCCGTGGCGGAGATCGTCATCGAGAGGTCCCGCTTCATTGCCTACCTCGCGCGGACGGCGGGCGAAGAGGATGCGAGGGCCTACCTTGCGCACATCCGCGCGCTCCATCCGCTCGCTACGCACGTCTGCTACGGCTTCGTGGCCGATAAGGAGGGCAATTTGCAGCGGTTTTCCGACGACGGCGAACCGCAAGGGACGGCGGGGATGCCCATCCTCGGCGTGGTGAAGGCGCATTCCCTTCGCGAGGTCACGCTGGCCGTCGTGCGCTATTTCGGCGGAATCAAGTTAGGCGCGGGCGGGCTCGTGCGGGCCTATTCGGCCGCGGCGGCGGAAGCCGTCAAGCGGGCCGATCTGCGCCTCTATGCCGTCTGCACCGAGCTCGAAGTTACCGTCAACTACCCCGAGGTGAGCGCCTGCCTGCGCTTTTTCGAAGAGCATAAGGCTTCGCCGCTTTCCTCCGATTATGCCGAGAAGGCGACCTTCCATATCGCCGTCCAAGAGGGGGATGCAGAGGCGTTCTCCCGCGCGCTTGCCGATGCCTTAAACGGCAGGGCGGAGATCGCGCAGGGCAAAAAATACTATTATCCGTTTCCCTTGGAATAGGGCGACGGAAAAACGCAAAAAAACACGGCTTTGTGCCGTGTTTTTCTTTGATTTTCTTTTATTTCGATATTTATCTAAATAGCTTTTGCGCAAAATTTCCCCAAGAAATTTTTCAAAAAAATCCCCATTTTTTCTTTATTTCGATATTCGTCTAAATAATCCTTTCGGCGCATATCGTGCGGGCGCGCAGGCATACGATAGCCATGTGAAATACCGCACCCGCCGCGCATCGAGGGTAAGGCGCATCGTTATCGCGCTCATCGTTCTCGCCCTTTTCATCGTCCTCATCGTCCTCTTCCACGTCAATGCGACGCGCGTCCTGAAATCGGTCGCCGAGGCCAATATGCGCTCCATCACCACCGTCGCCGTCAACGACGCCATCTATTACACCCTCTCCGACGAAGTCCGCTACGAGGACCTTATCACGGTGCACCGCGACAGCGCGGGCGAGATCCTCGCCATCACTTCGGACGCCCTTCAAATCAACCGCATTGCGCGTGACGCGGCCTACATGTCGCAGCAAAACTTGCAGACGATGTCCGAAGGCGGGGTGGACGTGCCCCTCGGGGCCTTCTTCGGCATCGAGGCTTGGGCAGGCTTCGGGCCCAAGATCCACATGAAGATCATCCCCATCTCCAACGTCGGCTGCCGCTTTGTCTCCAAATTCGAGGAGGCGGGCATCAACCAGACGAAGCACTCCATCTATCTCGAAATTGTGGCCGATATCTCCATCATCATGCCGTCGGGTTCGAGCAACTTCGCCTCGCTCACCGAGGTGCTCATCTGCGAGAGCGTGCTCGTGGGCAAGATCCCCGAGACCTACTTGCAGGCCGACCTCTTCGGGAACGGCTACACCCTCGCCCCGCCTGCAACCTGACCCGCAAGCGTCTTTTTGATGAATTGCACGATGGCGTCCGTGCCGCTCTCCACCCCGCAACTTTGCAGCCTTTCGCCGAGAGCGGGGTCTTTTTCCGTCTCGATGAGGACGTCCGAAAGCGAGCCGAGTGCTTCTTCGGGAAGGACGCGGAAAAGCCCCTTTTGGGCGAAATAGCGGGCATTTTCGGCCTGATCGCCCCGCGAGGCGTGCGAAAGGGGAACGAGCACGGCGCGCTTTTTGAGCGCGAGCAGTTCGAAGAGGGTGTTGCTGCCCGCGCGGCAAAGGACGATGTCGGCCGCGGCGTATGCGCTGCCCATATCGGCCTCGAAATCGCGCGCGATGTAGAGATTTTTCCCTGCCTTTTCCCGCCGCTCGGGAATGCACTGCCCGCCCGTAATGTGCAGAATGGAGAAGCGCTCCAAAAGGCGCGGAAGGTCGCCCACGACGGCCTCGTTGAGCGCACGGCTGCCGCTCCCGCCGCCAAAGACGAGGAGGACGGGGCCCTTTTCGGGGAGGCCGAACTTCTTGCGCGCCCGCGCCCTGTCGCCCGAAAGCACCTCCCTTCGCACGGGGGAACCGACATACACGCCCTTTTGGAAGCGTTTCGCGGTCTCCGGGAAGGAGGTGAGGACGGCCTCGCACTTCTTCGCGATGAGCTTGGTGCACAGCCCCGCCGAAAGGTCGCTCTCGTGCGTGAGGACGGGGATCTTCAATTTGGCGGCCGCCCAGACGGCGGGATAGCTCACATAGCCCCCCTTGGAAAAGACGAGGTCGGGCTTTTTTTCTTTAAGGAGGGCGAGGGCCTTGCGGCAGGCACGGCGGAGGCGGAAGGGGATCTTGAAATTTTCGAGGGTGAAAGCGCGCACGAGCTTGGGGCATTCGACGCGGAGGAAGGGGTAGCCCGCCTCGGTGGCAAGCCTCTCTTCGATGCCGCCCGAACCCATATAGAGGAGCTCGTGGGTGAATTTGAGCTCCCGCATGAGGGCGAGGTTGGGTACGACGTGCCCCGCGCTTCCCCCGCCCGTGAACAAGATTTTTTTCATACAATCCAAGTATATGAAAGCGAGGGCAAATTTATTGAAAGAAAACGCCATACGGAGCGCAAAAAAATATCCCCGCCGCGGCGGGGATAGCGCATAAATTAGGAGCGTTTTATAGGGCAGGGGTCACTTTTTCGAACCCTTGGGCTTGCGGGGAAGGAACCAGACGTACAGGCCGACGATGAGCACGGCCGTCACGGAGAGGATGACGATAAGGGAGATGCGCAATGCGTCATTCTCGCCCCAATCGAGGTTTTTCTTCGCGACGACGGCGGAGTAAGTCTTGCCGTCCTCGGCGGTATAGCGCGCGAGATAGCTCCCGTCGCCCATGTCTTCGAGACGGACGCGTTCGCCGCCGTGAAGGGTGAGGATCTCGCCGTCCTCCGAGACGAAGGGATAGCCCTCGCTCCCCGCCTTTTTGAGGGTGGCAAAGAGGAATTGCTCCTGCCCCGTGTATTCGGGGTCGATATCGGTCAGATAGTCGACGGGCACATAGCCGCGGGCGACCTCGCGCGCGGGCGTCTCGTATTCGACGAGTGCGTAGTCATGCTGGTCGATGGTACGGACTGCGCCGAGCACCTTCACGCGGCTGCCGCGCAAAAGGCGGGCGTCGGCGAGGGCAGAAGGCAGGCAGGGGTAGAAATATACCGAGACGTCGCTCGTGAGGTACCGCGTGCACTCTCCCTCCGTCCAATATTCGCTCTCATCGACGAGGAGCCCGTCCTGCTCGGGGTCGATGCGGAAGAGGCTCACGGTGAAGTCGCGCTCCGTCTCGCCGATCTCATAGAGCACGACGAGGGCGAACCCGTTCTTCTCGGCGAGCAGCACGCCGCGCGCGTCCTCCTGCATCCTGAAATAGAAGGCGTAGGGGAAGCAGGCGGGATCTTCCTCGCGCAAAGCGGAAAGGTCGGTGCGGATTCCGATCGTGCCCGCGGGGATATCGACGAATAGGTTTTCTTTGCCGTGCGGGGCAAAGACCTGTTCATACACGCCCTCCGCGTCGATCTCATCGAGCGTGGGGATATCGAGCGCGCCGCGTGCGGACGCGACGATGTAGTCGCCGAAGAGGAAATAGACGGTGTCGTCCTCGTAGCCGAGGGCAAAAGCGGAGGGCCCATCCTCGGACATGGTATAGACGTAATCGCTCCCGTGCACCGTCGCGACCTCTTCGCTGTCGTTGCGGCGGAGTGCGCCGTCGCAGAGATAGTAGAGGTTCCCCTCGTAGTCGGCGCGCAGGCAGGCGAAATCTTCGGGCAGGGTGAAGGAGAGCTTCTCGCCCGCGGCTTTGGCGTCGCAAAATTCCTTTTCGGTGAAGCGGACGACCTCGCGGCTCGCCTCATACACGACGAACAGATCGCCGTACACATCGGAGGCGAGGGCGACGGGGGAACCGTAGCTATCGTGAAAGACGGTCTCGCCGCCCACCTTGCCGTAGGCGTTGCCCGTCACATAGTAGATCTCCCCATAGACGCACGCAAGGCCGTGGATGGTATTTTGCGCGGGTTCGCAGGCGGCCTCGAACTGCATGCCGTCCTTCCCCGTATAGGTGCAGGAATAGATGGTCTTTCCCGAGACGACGGCGATGACGGAGCCGTCCGTCGCGACGATCCCGGGCGAAAAATCCCCGTCGGGGCAACCGATGGCGAAATATTCCCCCGTCGAAAAATCGCACACGCTCACGCGCTTATTGCCCGCGTCGGCGGTGACGAGAAGATCGCCCGCCCGCGCGGTATCCACCGCCCCCGAAAGCCTGTTCACGGAAGGGGAGGCAGAGGCGATCTCGTAGCCCGTAAACGTTGCGCCTTCCTCCGTGAGGGCGAGTTCCTTGACGGAACTTTCCACGATCATGTAGAGCTTGCCGTCGTAGGCGGTGAGGGCGGTGAAGTTTTCGCCCTCCGTGATGAGTTGGCTGTTGCCCGCGATATCGGTGCGGTACAGGCCGTCTTTGGCCGTGTAGTAGAACTTGTCCCCGAGTGCGCAGACGCTCTGCACTTGTGTAACGTCCGGGGCGTTTATCGAGAGGAAGAAGCAGGTGTCGTCATCAAATTTATTTTGACTGTTCTGATAGTAGACGACATGACCGAACGCGCAGTAGAGCTTTCCGCCGAGCATCGTCATGCTGGGAGTTGCATTGTTTTTGAGGGTGCCGAGGGTAGTCGCCGTAGGGGAACTTTCGACGAGGGTAGAGATATCGTAGGAGGCGATCGTCGTCTCTTGACCGCCGACGTTTGCGGTATAAAGGGTATCCCCGTCGATGCAGAAGGTCGAAAAGTTGATGTCCGATTTGGAAAGACTATTTGTTTCAAAATTATATTCGTAGAAGCTGTTGCTGGCCGAACGTGTGGAGACAAAGAGCCGTTCGCCCGCAAAGCCAAGCTGGGTCACGCGCTCCTCCTCGGGAAGAGGGGAAGAAGTGTAAGAATTTTCGGTACGGTCGTAGATGTAGAGGGTATCCCCGTCGGCAATGGCGATGTGCCCTTCGGAGAGGGCGGCCACGGAGGGCGCATTCAATTCCAGATACTGTTCGTAGGAAGAGGGCAAAAAGAGCGATGCGGTAGCCCTCGTAAGCTCTGCCGCATGCGAAACGAGCGACGCAGCGCCCCCCGCACAGGCGAGAGAGGCAACGAGCGCCGCGGCGATCCCTATGTTAATGTTCTTTCTTGAAATATTCATACAGGCTAATTATATCATGCGCGCGAAGAGAACGCAACGTTTTTGCTCAAAAACTTTTTTCAAAAAATCTCGTCATACAGGCGGCCGTCTGTCAACTTTCCATGGTACAATAGAGACACAAACAAACGTTCGTAATGCAAACGGCGCTTGTATGACGGACAGTCTGGTTGATGGGTGCTACCGATGAACACAACGATCGTAAAACTTTTCTTATATGCCTATCCGTGGCTCGGCGATCTTGCCGAGGCCTCCGAGGTCGCCGCGCAAAACAAGGCGGCGCTCTCCTTTTCCTCGCCCAAGAGTTCGCTGGACGCCTGTTCGGAAGTGGCGGACGAACTTCTCGCGGCCGACCGCCTTCTTCGCCTCAAAGAACAGCTCATCCTCGTCCTCCGCGATCTGAACGGAGAGGAGAGGTTTTTGCTCGAATATAAATACTTCCGCAGGAAGAAAAAACTCGCCCTGTACGCGGACATGGTACCCTCGTATTCTGTCAGGACCTACTTCCGCAAGCAAAATGCGCTTCTTCAAAAGATCCGCGCCCGCCTCATGTTTTTGGGCTGGTCGGATGAGCGTTACAAGCATGATTTCGAGGGCTATGCGCCCTTTTCGCACCTCTACCGCGTCCTCTCCGCGGGCAGGGAATACGCCCTGCATTTCAAGCGGACGGCGGGCATTCAGAATTCCGTTCGGTCGGGGTCGGCGGGGGCCGATTTGCGCTTGCCCCTCACGACGAGCGCGGCGACGGCGACGGCGGCGACACACGCGATGCAGATCGCGACGATCTCGATGGCCGAAAGTCCGCCCTTTGCGGAGGGCTTCGCGCCTTCCACCGACCCCGAGGGGACGCTCAAATAGTCGTCGTTGCGCTCGAACACGGGTTCCTCTTCGATGGGGATATAGCCGAACGTGCCGTCGTAGAGCACATAGGCGTAGCGGTCGCCGTTCTCGTAGCGCAGGCCGTAATAGACGAAGGTCCGCTCGATGCTCCCGAACACGTCGGGGAAGGCGTCGGCAAACGCGTCGTCCGCGGCGATGGAATAGGAGACGGTGATCTGCTTGCGGAGGAAGGGGCGGGCGGGAATGAAGTCCACAAAGGTGAGGGCGGCCGTCTCGCAGTACCCCATGATCTTGCGGTAGGGGGCGTCGTTGACGAGGTATTCGACGGCGGAGAAACGTTCGCCCTCGTTGAGGACGCGCACATAGTACGTCTCGGGCAACAAAAAGACTTTGGCCTCTTCGCTCTCCGAGGAGTAGAACCACACGTTGGAATCGGCGGCCACGGCATAGCGGAGGGTATCTGCCCCTGCCTTCGCCGCGGGCGGTGCGGGCGCGAGGGCGATGCCCATAAGAAGGGGCACGAGGAGAAGGATAAATCGTTTCATAGGCGCTATGATAGCGCAGAAATTATCGCGGGTTCGGGAAGTTTTTGACGAAAATGAACGAAGTAATGCAGATGATCCGCGCGATCGAAGAGGAACAGAGGCGGCGGGCGGAAAACGATCACCTCGCGCACTACAACGCGGGGAAGATCAAGCACAAGAAGCAACTTGCCTTCCACAAGTGCAAGAAGCGCAACCGCTGGGTATTCGGCGGGAACCGTTCGGGCAAGACGGAATGCGGCGCGGCCGAGGCGGTTTGGCTCGCCCGCGGGACCCACCCGTACCGCAAGAACAGGCCCAACGTGTTCGGTTGGGTGGTCTCGCTCACAGCACAGGTCCAGCGCGACGTCGCCCAAAGCAAGATCCTGCACTATCTCCGCCCCGATTGGATCGACGACATCGTGATGGCGAGCGGCAGAAAGGATAGCCCCGCCGCGGGCATCATCGATCAGATCAGGGTGAAGAACGTGTTCGGCGGCATCTCCGTCATCGGGTTCAAGAGCTGCGACCAAGGCAGGGAACGCTTTCAGGGGAGCTCGCTCGACTTCGTCTGGTTCGACGAGGAGCCGCCCAAGGACATCTACGAGGAGTGCCGCATGCGCGTCGCCGACCGCGAGGGGGATATCTTCGGCACGATGACGCCCTTGAAGGGCTTGACCTTCGTCTACGAACAGATCTACCTCAACCCGAAAAGCGACCCCGAGATCTGGTACGAATTTATGGAATGGGCAGACAATCCCTACCTTCCCAAAAAGGAGATCGCCCTCTTGGAGGCGACGATGGACGAGACGACCAAACAGGCGCGGCGCTACGGAAGATTTTGCACGCGCGAGGGGCTCGTCTATCCCGAATTTGACGAGAGCGTGCACGTCATCGACCCCTTTGTTTGAGCGGAAAAAGTCTAACACTAAATATGCCATTTTGGGGGCAGTTTTGCCCCAAAATATGGGGTTTTGACGGGGTGCAGACTTTTCATAGGAACAACGATTTGATTTCTCTGCCACAAAGGAACAAGCAGTTTTGGGGGTTTGAAGTGAGCGTGTACTCTATGAAAAGTCTGATTTGGGCAATTTTACGACCGATGAAAAGTCTAAAAAACACGCTCAAATCGACATAAAATATAGCCAAAAACAAGCGGGCAAATCCGATAATAGATGCCGCTTTTTTAAGCCGAGGGTGGGGCAGCTCTCGGCTATTTTTTATGAGCAAAGGAAACAATAAATTGTCGCACTTTTGCGACATCTCGCCCTTTACAAAAGGGTGACTGATATGATATAATAGGAGAGCATAATGGAGGGATAGACCTTGGTAACGGACAGCATTTCAAAAATCAAGTATCGAAAACGAGCTCGCGCTCGATGATTTCCCCTTGAAGGCGCGGGAGAGACTCTCTCCCGCCAAAGGGGAGCTCGC
>CANQOT010000007.1 GCA_947625555.1 uncultured Clostridia bacterium
CCTATCCGAACGGTGCAACGCATCGTACAAATCATCTGTACGTTCTCTTTCAAAATCGACTACCACGTTCACAGCTATACTACGACCGTAACGAAGCCGACCTGCACGACAGACGGTTATACGACTTATAGATGCTCGTGCGGTCATTCTTATACGGATAACCCGACATCCGCGCTCGGACACAGTTACAGCGCAACGACGACGCCGCCCACTTGCACGTCGGGCGGCTACACGACGAACAGGTGTACGCGGTGTGGCAATACCTATCAGAGCAATCAATCGGATGCGCTCGGTCATAGCTATGACAGCACGACCACGCCGCCGACCTGTACGGAAGAGGGATATACAACTCATGTCTGTTCGCGTTGCAATACGACCTATGTAGACAGCCGAATACCCGCGTTGGGACATAGTTATACGGTAGAAACGTCTGCTACCTGCACGGGGGAGAAGTTTGTCTACACCTGTTCAAGGTGTCAATACAGCTATACGGATTACACCGATGAAAACGGGACGGGACATAGCTTCACGACCAAAACGACGGCGGCGACTTGTACCGAAGAGGGATATACGATCTACACCTGCACGAAGTGCGGCTACAACTACCGAGATACGGTATCGAGAGCGCTCGGTCATAATTACAGGGCAACGGTCGTATCTCCGAAGTGTACCGAGGGCGGTTACACGCTCTATACTTGCAGTCGATGCGGGGACGAATATCGAAGCGGAACGACAGAAGCAAGCGGACATAGCTACGTTGAAAGGACATATCCCGCGACTTGTACCGAGGGCGGCTATACGCTTCATGAGTGCAGTCGGTGTGGGGACAGTTACAGGGACAACGTATCGCAACCGCTTGGGCATAACTTTGAAACGTCGGAAGTCCCTGCGAGCTGTACCGAGGGCGGGAAAACGGTCTATCATTGTCAGGTATGCGGCTATGAAAAGTCTGAGTCGGACGGAAGTCTGCCAACGGGACATGACTATACGAACACCGTCGTGCGCGAAGCGACGTGTACGCAAGAGGGGACGCGGAAAAGCGTATGCGACACCTGCGGCTATTCTTTTGAAACGAAGATCCCAGCGAACGGGCATAACTACATGATTTCCGACGTGCAAAGTTCAAACGGAAATACGAGGAGAACCTATACCTGCACGGTCTGCGGCGATCACTACACGCAAGAGCTTGGCAATCAGTATGACGAGGTTACAAACTACGTCGAGTACCTGTTTGAGCAGTATCGTCCGTACATGATATGGGTATTCTTGGCGACGGCGGGCGTATGGAGCATCGCAATCGGAGTCGCTATCATCATCGCCCATAAGAATGAGGATAAGGAGAAAGCGAAGAAGATGCTCGTCAACTACGTCGTCGGCATCATCGTGATTTTCGCAATTCTTGTTGCCGCACCGTTCCTTGTCAGAGGCATTGCCGCGCTCGTAACTTGACAAAAAATGGCGAAAATTTGCGGTTGAGAAAGAGTAATCTCTAAAAATCACGAAACTATCTCTAATTTTCCGCAAAATAGCTTGACTCTTCCGCAAGAAGGGTGTATGATTATAGTGGTTCGTATATATACGACACATGAAAAACAGGAGGTTAGTATGGACAAAGAAGCAATCATGCGCAAAGCAGAAGCGGGCGAGGACTTGACAGAAGAGGAGATCAAGGTCTACCAAAGCGAAGTCAAGCCCAAAGAACAGAAGTATGGGAAGTACGGAACGTTGGCGAAGCAGTACATTGAGGAACACAACTTCGCAAAACTTCTGTCCCTCGCGGGCAATCTTCCCGAATACCTTCACGGCGTGGACGAGAGGGCGCAGGACCTGTACGACACGATGTACGAGCAACTGTCCAAGAAGGAAAAGTTCAAGCGCACGGGCGACTACATGGAAGATGTCAGGCGCTTGACGGAGATGCAGAGGATTATCGACGAGGCAATTCTCACCCAAATCGTCTACGAGTCCGATTAAGGAAGCGTTGTAAAGGAAGCGCGGAGGGTATCTGCGCGACCGAGTGAAAACTGAATAACTTATGCTACGGCATAATCAAAGAACACAGAGATGAAGTGTTGGCGATTATGCCGTAGAAAACGCTTCATCTCTTTCTTTTTCGGGAGAGGAAGCGTGGAGAACAAGGATAAGGATGAAGTCAAATACGCGATTGTCTATTCAATGCTCATGGATCTGTTTGAGAAGGGCGCGATTGACAAGGCAATGGCGGAGAAAATCAATCAAAAGTGTGCGGAGCAGTTAGGCTGTCGCAAAATGGCAGTAGGGTAAGGAAATGGCAAAGGAAGTTCAAGTAATCAGGGCAACAAAATATCTCGACGAGCAGGACGTTATCAGAGTGGGTGCGTACTGTCGTGTGTCGTCCGATCATAAAGACCAAATCAATTCGTTCTTGGCGCAGGTGCAGTATTACACCGAATACATTCGGTCGAATGACCGTATGCGCCTTGTGGACATTTATGCGGACGAGGGCATCACGGGGACGGAGATGAAGAAGCGCGAGGAGTTCATGCGTATGTTAAAGGACGCGAGGAACGGCAAGCTCGACCGTATTTTGGTAAAGAGCATCTTCCGCTTTGCCCGCAATTCGCTTGATTGCATCGAAGCCATAAGGGAACTGAAAAACAACGGCGTGAGTGTGTACTTCGAGAACGACAAGATTGACACGGACAAGATGAACTCGGAGATGATGCTCTACATAAAGAGTGCGTTCGCGCAGAGCGAGGCGCTCAATCATTCGCGGCGAATGGCAACATCCGTCCGCATGAAAATGGAGAACGGAACGTATTGCCCCGGTATCGTTCCGTATGGGTATCGGCTCGTAGATAAGGAAATGATAATCGTTCCCGAAGAAGCCGAGAAAATCAAGACGATATTCAGATTGTATCTGTCGGGCATCGGTTCGACCGCAATCGTGAAATATATGCAGAGGCACGAGGACACGGACATGGTATGGACGCGCGGGCGCGTACAGTACATTCTTAATAACGAGAGGTATTGTGGCGACTTTATGATGCACAAGACATATACACCGAACGTGTTGCCGCTTCGGAGCAGACGAAATCGCGGGGAAGAGGATAGATATTTTGTCGAAAACGCCAACCCCGCAATCATATCGAGAGAGGACTTCCAAGCCGCCAAACGCATCATGGAAAGCAGGACGGATAAATACTTGAAGAGCGACGGGAAGAGAAAGCCGTTTTTCACGGGGAAGATACGCTGTCGAAAGTGCGGTTGGATATTTCACACGATGTGCGGCGTATCGACCGAAACATGGTGCTGTACGAAAATGGGCAAGGCGATAGATATTTGCCATGCGCCGAAGGTGAGAACCGAAGAGTTTGAGAACGCTTTTTTGAGGATGTTCAACGTCCTGCAAGCGAACAGGAAGAAACTGATAGACGAACCTATCAATCTCTTATCGTCCTTGAAAGTCAAATGCAATTTGGGGAACAATGAATTAGCCGAAATCGACGGCGACCTTGCGACACTTTCTACGCAGAACAGGGCATACGCAGAGATGCTCGCGGCAGGGAACATAGACCAAGTAACCTATTCGGAGAAATCGGACAGGATAAAGAAGAAGATAACGGAACTTCGCAGTCGGAGATTGAAGCTGTTGAGTGCCGATGAAGAGGAAAGGTGCATAGAGGAGTTGAGGGTGTTGGCTCGTGTTTTGGAGCGGCAACCCCAAGCAATAACAGAGTTCAGTCCCGAACTCTATGACGAAATCATGGACGTGCTTTACGTCGAGCAGGACGGCTCGTTCACGTTCAAATTGAAGGGCGGATTGGAACTCAAAGTGAGGCGGTAAAATGGCAAATCGGATGATAAGTTACGGATATGGGATGCAGGACGGGAAGCTGTCTATCATCGCCGAGGAAGCAGAGGTGGTGAACCGTATCTTTGCCGAGTACATAGATGGGAAACGTCTTGACGAAATAGCGGGCGAATTGACTATTGAGGGCGTGGAGTTCTTTTTGGGGAATTGCCAATGGAACAAGAACCGTATCGCTCGTATCATCGACAACGAGAAGTATATCGGTGCGGACGGCTATCCGCAGATCGTTGACGAGGACGATTTTGTCTATGCGCGGCAACTGAAATCGGAGAAAGGCGCGAAGAAGATACACTTCGACGAGGAGATAGAATACCTGCGGAACAATAAGATCACCTGCGCCCAATGCGGTAGCCCGATGCGGAGAATATCCAAGTGGCGCAGTCGTGAGAAATGGCTTTGCCGCTGTGGATGCTCGAACGATATTTATATCTCGGATGCTGTCATATTCGGCGGGGTAAACGCTATCTTGCAGAAAGTCGTAGAAAACCCCGATAACGCCGTTCCGAGCAGGGACGAGCGGATGGCAAATCTTGAATTGAAGCGTTGTCAGAACGAGGTCAACCGTATCTTCGGAAGCAAATCGCCGACATTCACCGTGGGGAAGAGGCTTATCTTTGAACTTGTGTCGTTGAGGTTTGAAGCTCTCAACGAGAACAGCCCCGACATCTATACGGAAATGCTTGTCAAAGATTGTGCAGACGCTCTTGCACAAAGTTCGATAAGCAGAGAGTTCATCGAAAAACATATCAAGAAGCTCTCTATCGACAAGGCAGGGTGCATCACGGTCTTGTTCGATAACGGAGCAGAACTAACGAACGCAAAGGAGGTGTAAAAGAGTGGAGCAGGGCGCGAAGATTATCACGAAAATCGAAGCGAACCCTATGCTTTCGTCGAAGCGCGACGAGTACAGGCAGATGCGCGTTGCGGCGTATTGCCGCGTGTCTACGGACTCCGACGATCAGTTGGAAAGTTACAGGGCGCAGGTCGCCTATTACACCGATGCGATAGCGAAGAATCCCCGTTGGAAGTTAGCGGACATCTATGCCGACGAGGGTATCACGGGAACGATGCTCAAAAAGCGCGATAACTTCAACCGTATGATACGGGACTGCGAGCGCGGGCGCGTAGATTATATTCTCTGCAAGTCGGTCGCACGGTTTGCCCGTAACACGGTTGATGCGCTTCGGATAGTGAGAAAGCTCAAGGACAAAGGCATCGGCGTGTACTTCGAGGAACAATGCTTGGATACGCTCAAAGTCGAGAACGAGATGTTCTTGGGACTACATTCGGTCATGGCACAATCGGAAAGCGAAACGATAAGCGCGAACGTGCGTTGGGGCATCCAACAGCGTATGAAGTCGGGGACATTCAAATTCAGATATAATATACTTGGGTATGAAAAAGGCGAGGACGGCGAGCCGAAAATCGTTGAAGAGGAAGCGGCGCATATTCGTAAAATCTATGAGATGTATCTAAATGGCGACAGTTTGAACGTCATCATGGACTACTTGATCGAGAATAAAATACCGACGAAGAAAGGCGACCTAACTTGGTCGAAGAACGCCATAAAGAACATTCTCTGTAACGAACGTTACTGCGGGGACTTGCTCTTGCAGAAAACTTTCGTAGACAACCCGATACACAAGAAAGTCCACAAGAACAGGGGAGAAATGCCGAAGTATTTCATTCAGAACAATCATCCTGCAATCATATCGAGAGAGGACTTTCAAGCCGTGCAAGCGGAAATGGCACGTCGGACGACGAAGCGCAGGGTGTCTGAAAGGGCAAGGACTGAAATCGGCAGATACAGCGCGAAGTATGCCTTGTCGGAGCTTCTCGTCTGCGGTGAGTGCGGAAGTGCATATCGGCGTAGAATATGGATCAAGAAGAACGGCGAGAAGGTAGGTGTATGGCGTTGTATTAACCGTATCGAAAACGGTACGGTAGCGTGTCAGGACTCGCCCACCTTGCATGAGGATAAACTTCAAGAGGCAATTTGCCGTGGACTTCTCAAAGCGTACAAGGACTTCGGCGGGGCTATGGACTGTATCACGACCGCGTTGACGTATGCGACGACGGGAGCGGACGAAACGCTTGACGTTTACGCGATTGAAAAGCAGATGCAACAGATCAACGACAACCTTGATGAAGTCATCATGCTTCGGGAGCGGACGCAGGGGGACAAGGGGAAGTACGACGTTGAAATTCAGAAGATGTCGCAACAGTTGGTCGCGCTTCGGCAACAGCGGGACTTGCAAAAACAGAAGTTAGATCAGATGCCGAAAGTTCGGGCTGAAATCGAGCAGATAAAGGCAATGTTTGAGGAGCAGGAGAACTTCGTTACATACCGCGATAATGTTGTGCGCTGTGTCGTGGAGTGTATCAGGGTGGCAAAGGATAAAACGCTCACGATCATCCTTAAAGGCGGCTATTCCGTCGAGGAAAAAGTCGGGGACTGACAGAGGGAACATTGCCAAGAATACCAAGATTTTTTGGTATAGAACAGCCCGAAAGTTTGGCACACTTCAAATTTTCTACAACTGTGTAAAAAAATTATGATTTGTGCGTAAATGGCTTTCCTATCGGATGCTCTATAATAATTGTGTATGAGTATAGACAGGAGAGTAACCATGTCCGAAAGAAAGCAGATAGAGTATTACAGCAGGATCGAGAGCAAGTCGGTTGAGTGGCTGTGGTATCCGTATATCCCGTATGGCAAGATAACCATTATTCAGGGCGATCCCGCAAGCGGCAAAACGTCGTTCGCGTTGTACCTTGCTATGCTCTTGTCAAGGGGACTTCCGATGCCGCTCTCCGACAAGCCCGTTGAAATGCAGAATATCATCTATCAGAACAGAGAGGACGGCGCGGCAGATACGATAAAACCCCGTCTTGAACGATACGGGGCAGACTGCGACAGGATATGTTTCATCTTGGAAGATGATACGCCGTTGTCGCTTGCCGACAGCAGACTTGAAAAGGCAATCATAGAGGCGAACGCGCGTGTCCTGATTTTAGACCCCATACAAGCATATATGGGCGATGGCGACATGGTACGAGCAAATGACATCAGACCGCTCATGACGAACCTATGTAAAGTCGCGGAACGGACGAACTGCGCCATAATTCTGATAGGGCATCTGAACAAGAAGGACGGTGGGAAAGACATATACAGAACGCTCGGCTCGATAGATATTGTCGCCGCCGCGAGAAGCGTTTTAATGGTGCGGAAGTCCGATGATGACAACGATGACGATTTCCGACAGGTCGTACAGGTCAAGAGCAATCTCGCGCCGAACGGGAAAAACCTGCAATTCTCATTGAAAAGCGGCAAGCTGACAGATTGGCAATACGTCGAAGGGCAGGAGAACTCGGAAGTGAGTGTGCTTCATAAGTGCGAAGAAATCCTGAAAGAGTACATAGGCGAGCAAGGAGTTAGATGCACGGAAGTGTTCGACTATATGGACAAGCAAGGGTTTAGCAAGCGGACGGTAGTCCGCGCAAAGGCTTCGCTCGGCATCAGGTCGAAAAAGCAAGGACAATATTGGATTTGGCATTTGGAATAGGAGGACAAAAGAGGTATGAGAGCAATAGAGGCGCGTAGAGTAGCGTTCTTTCGTGAAACGATAAAGGCGTTAGATACGCCGTCCATGAGCATATACGATGATATTATGCACATGATGTCCCGTATAGAGTGTACGTCAAAGAACGACGTCAAGATGCTTTGGCTTACGGATGCGCGGGAATCGTTTGACGATTACAAACGGTACAAGTGGCGCGATGAAAGCATAAAGAGCAAAAGGGAATTTTTGAGGTGCTATCCCGACGATCCGATTTGGTTCGTCTTTCATGCTGTCAACGACAAGTACGGGAAGATGATGTCCCTCGATCACTTGGAGTTCACGCTGGCGGCAGATGCGTTGAGCGATGACGTGAACGGTGTGAATTGCGTTGAGATTTTGGGTTGGATAAGGGATCGCGTTTGGGAAACGATAAGGGAACTCGAAAAAGGAACGTATAACGAGAAAGTGGCAAAGAATTTGCCCTACAAGTACAGGTACGGAACGATTTCGAGAAAGACTTATTGGGACACTTTTCCCGAATTGCGGAAGGAGCAATACGGGAACGTGAGCGAAGAAGAGCGGGAGCGCTTCCTCGCTTTTATCGTAAATGAGAGCAGAGAAAAAGTCCCCGAAAATTGCATCAAGGATATGACGTTCATGAAGTATTTCGAGATGCTCTATCCGTGCTATTTGGCAATGGAAGAGGATGTTCCCGACGAACCGAAGAGAGCGTTTTTCAGGTTTGCAGAGGACTTCGGCGGGGGCGTTTTGGAACGTTATATCGACTATGACTCGACACAGGATTTTGACGCATTTTGTCATGGAGAATACGGAAGGTGGGGCGGTCATCCGTGGGGTATTGTGCGCGGCAGTAGTAGGACACGCATCTATCTTGCCCCCAACCGAACGGAGAACGGATATTACTTCTCATTTTCGGGCAACCCGAATTGGAACATTCACGGGATGATAAAAAGCTATCTTGCATTGAAAGACACGGGTGTGCCGTTCATCTTCCCTTGTCCCGAAGAAACGATTTCGTACATAAAGGAAGGGGACTTGATCGGCTTCGTGTCCTGCGACGACTTCCCCGCGTATTGCCAACTCTCTTTCCCGAAGAAAGTCGTGAATGATTTCAGACATTACGACGAGAAATTCCATAAAAAGATATTCGATTTGATTGATTGGCAACCGATAGAAGAGGTAAAATTGAAGCGATGAGGACATTTTTTACGAGCGATCTGCATTTCGGGCATGAAAACGTCTTGAAGTTTGACAACCGCCCGTTTGCATCTGTGGATGAAATGGACGAGGAACTGATACGGCGTTGGAACAACAAAGTCGAAAAAGGTGATCTCGTCTACGTCCTCGGCGACTTCATTTGGAAGGCGGCAAACAACGAGGCGGTCAATATCATAAAACGTTTGAACGGTCAGATCATTCTGATTAAGGGCAACCACGACAGGTTTATAAAAAACGCAGGAGCGAAAAAGATGCTTGCCGGTCTAAAAGATTATGACGACATTTGTGTCGCGCTTTCGGACGGTACGGTGCGACGGTGCATTTTGAGCCACTATTTCATGCCATTCTATAACGGGCATCGGAACAACGCTATCCACCTGCACGGTCATTCGCATAACACCGAGGAGCATTACTTGGAACTTGGCATCATTCAGGCGATCAGGAACAACGGCTATGAACCGCAGATTTATAACGTCGGGTGTATGCTTTGGAACTATGAACCCGTAACGCTCGACGAGATTTTGAGTAGCAAAGACGAGATACAACTAATGGAAGAAGCGCAAGCGCAGGCGGCGGACGCGGCAGAGGAACAGCAAGAATGAGATATTACGTCGTTGCAGATGTACACAGCTTTTACAGCGAACTTCAAAAAGCCCTTACGGAAAAGGGCTATTTTGACGATAAAGAACCGCACAAACTCATAGTCTGCGGAGATTTGTTTGACAGAGGGGACGAATCGGTTGAAGTACAGCGTTTTATAACGGAACTCATTGAAAAGGACGAGGTGATACTGATACGCGGCAACCATGAGGACTTGATATTGGAACTCATGGAGAACGCGGAGTATTACTTCGGGCGGGAAATCGTGTATTCGCATCATTGGAGCAACGGCACGGTCAAGACCGTTGCGGACTTGACGGGTATGGACGTGTTCTCCGATGACTACAAGGACATCGTTGCGAAGATGAACGACACGCCGTATATCAAGGAGATCATTCCGAAAACCATTGACTACTTTGAAACCGAGCATTACATTTTCGTTCACGGTTGGATACCGTGCCTCGGCGTGAAGAACTATTGGGGAGAAAATTATCTGCCCATAGAGAAGTGGCGTGAAGTCGGAGAGGAGAAGTGGCGCGAGGCGCGTTGGACGAACGGGATGCTCGCCCATTCGCAGGGTGTAAAGGAAGAGGGCAAAACCATTGTCTGCGGACATTTCCATTGTTCGTGGGGATGGTCGCACCTGCGGCAGACGCGGAAAGAATTTCCGCAGAAGAGCCGCATAGATTGGCAGAAATCATTCGAGCCGTATATGGACGACGGGATAATTGCAATAGACGGATGCACGGCGTATTCGGGCATCGTGAATTGCCTTGTCATCGAAGATTAGAATTGTGGTGTATATATACGACAGAAAACACTTGATATAAACCCGAAAAAGTGTTATAATGATATGCGTAGAAGAATAGGGAAAAGGACTTTTACGCTATGCCAACAAAATTGGAAGATACGCCGCGCCGCCTGTCAAAGAGAAAATACGAGGACAGGAACAAGGAAGAGCGGAAGCAAACGAGTTGCAATTTTCAGGCGATGATGCCACGAGCGACGTATGAAGAAATCAACGCTTTCTTGACGGAGAACAGGATAACCAAAGTTGATTTGGTCGTCGCGGGCTATAACGCCATGAAAGAGAAGATCGAAAAAAAGTAAAGGCGGGGTGCTATGGTAGACGGAGTAAAAATAAGCTACGACGGCTTGTGGAAAATTCTGATCGAAAAGAAGATGCGGAAGCAAGACCTGCGTATCAAGGCAGGGCTGACGAACGAACTCATGTCAAAGCTCGGCAAAGGAGAGTCCGTCCATTTGGACGCGCTCATTAAGATTTGCAAGGCGTTGGACTGCAAACTGAATGATATTTTAGAGGTGGAGATCGTCAAGGACGGCGATTGAAATAATTACGGAGGTGTATATGGACAAGCAAAGGACATATTTTGCGATTGACTTGAAGTCTTTTTACGCCTCGGTGGAATGTGTTGAACGCAAATTAGACCCTTTGACGACGAATTTGCTCGTCGCCGACGAGAGCAGAACAGAGAAAACGATTTGCCTTGCCGTGTCCCCGTCGCTAAAAGCGTATGGGATTTCAGGCAGGGCAAGACTTTTTGAAGCGATACAGCAAGTCAAGGCGGCAAACAACGAACGCAGGAGAAAAGCGCCGAACAGGAAGTTAGAGGGATCGTCCTACAACGATTTGGAACTGAAAGAGAACCCGTCGCTTGCGATTGATTACATCACCGCGCCGCCGAGAATGGCGCTTTATTCCAAGTACAGCAACAAGATTTACAGCATCTATCTGAAATACTTCGCGCCCGAAGATATTCACGACTATTCGATTGACGAAGTGTTTATTGATGCGACCGACTATCTCAAAACGAAAAAGATGACGGCGCATGATTTGGTGCGCAAAGTCATTCAGGACGTTTTAGCGGAAACGGGCATCACGGCGACGGCGGGGATCGGAACGAACCTCTACCTTTGCAAAGTGGCAATGGATATTGTCGCAAAGCACGTCGCGGCAGATAAGGACGGCGTTCGCATCGCAGAGCTTGACGAAAAGTCTTATCGGGAAGAACTTTGGGATCACAGACCGCTGACCGATTTTTGGAGAGTCGGCAGGGGATATGCTTCCAAGCTCGAAGAGGTAGGGCTTTATACTATGGGGGACATCGCAAAGTGTTCCCTCGGAAAATCAACCGACTACTACAATGAGGACTTGCTCTATAAACTGTTCGGGATAAACGCAGAGCTTCTTATAGACCATGCGTGGGGGTGGGAGCCGTGCCTAATTTCCGACATAAAGGCTTATAAACCGAGTACGAACAGCATCAGTTCGGGACAAGTTCTGCACAGCCCGTATGATGCGGCACAGGCAAGGCTTATCGTCAACGAGATGATAGATTTGCTCGTGCTTGATTTGGTAGACAAGGGACTTGTAACCAATCAAATTGTCCTGACTATCGGCTATGACATTGAGAACATAGCGAACCCCAATATCCGCGTGAAGTATCACGGCGAGATAACCCAAGACCATTACGGGCGGCTCATTCCAAAACATTCCCACGGGACAAAGAACCTGAATAAGTACACTTCCTCTTCGAAACTGATAACCGAGGCAACGCTTGAACTCTATGACAGCATCGTCAATAAGGACTTGCTCATAAGGCGCATCAACGTCTGCGCGGCGAAGTTGATAACCGAGGAGGAAGCAAAGAAGCAGGCGGGGAACGTGCAGTTGGACTTCTTCACCGACGTATCGCAGATCGAAGCGCAGGAGAAAGAGGAAAACAGAGAAAAGAATGTGCAGAAAGCCGTCCTCGGCATTAAGAAGCGCTTCGGGAAGAACGCTATCCTGAAAGGGATGAACTTGCAAGAGGGCGCGACCGCGAAGGAGCGCAACGAACAAATAGGCGGGCATAAGGCGTGAGAGAAGAAGTCAGAAAAAAATACGGCGCAATCATCGACCTGCCGCATCATCAGTCCGACGTTCATCCGAGAATGTCAATGTACGACCGCGCGGCGCAGTTCTCGCCGTTTGCGGCATTGACGGGACACGCCGACTCCATAAAGGAAACGGCGCGTTTGACGGACGAATACACCGAGCCGTCCGAGGAAATGAAGGCGACGACGAATGAGAGGTTAGTGTTCCTCATGGATATGTTGGACAGCCAGCCCGAAGTCATCATCACTTATTTCAAGCCCGACGAAAAGAAGAGCGGCGGAGCGTATATCACGATAACGGGCATCGTGAAGAAATTCAAACAGTACGAAAGGCAAATTCAGATGTCTACGGGAGAACTTGTCCCGATTGATATGATTTTCGGCATCGACGGAGAAATCTTCGATCAGTTGGACTTTTAAGTTGAGGAGAAGTTTGTATGGATAAAGATAAGGACTTTTTTGACGACCTCTATAAGATGATGGATCCCCTTGGATTTTACGACCACGACAAGGACGGTCATTACGATTCCGAGGAGCGTTTTTGGGTGGAAGAGAACGAGCGGGAGGAACGCGAAGCATTTGAGAAGTCGCAAAGGAAAACCACTACGGACTTCGGCGATGATGACGACGATGACGACCTTGATGCAGACCTCGATGCAGACGACATGGACGAGGAAGTGGACGAGTTTGACACGGACGATGATGACAATGACGACGAAGAAGATGTAGAATACGTTATACCCGTCCATGCGACCGTCAAAGTCAGCCCGCCCAAAGTAGAGGAAAAGAAGAAGAAAGTCGAAGAAGCCGACATAGACACGTCGGAAGATAATTACGGGTATTCATTCAAAAAATCATACCGAGTTGCGCCCGATTTTATCAAACGCGACCGTGAAGAAGAGAAGCGAGTTGGGATAGACGACATCCATTTCTATTGCCATTGGCTACCCGATTTTGACAGTATTCTCATAGTTCAGGGAGAGATAATCGCCAAAAATCTCAAAGGGCGGTTTTCCCTTCGTGGGGAAATCTACGATAAAGATGGCGATCTGATAGAGGTTTTGGACAACGCTTCCTATACGGGCGGTTCGGGTTTTGAAGTCAGAAGAATAATGCCTGAAATCTTTTTCAACCGTTATCCGTTCTCGTTTGAGCTTCACTTGGACGACAGAAAGCACATCCCGCAACTGTCCATTATTCCGCAGGTAGATGAGGACGACGAAGAGGAGGTCGAACGGGCAGAGAACATCAAAAGCATCGCTACGCTCGACGTGGATGCGGAGTTGGCACAGCCAAACGCAGATGCGCCGATCATGACGGCTCGTTTTAAGAAAGGAGAGAAGATACCGAAGTCGCTTATAAAGTACATCATTGAGGAATACACGGGGATTGAGGAAGTCAAGTGTGTCTTTTTCAAGGAACAAAATAACGACGGGGAATATTGGACGAACCTGCTCACCTACACGACGGTTTTCAGCGGGAAGGTCAAGGAGCGGTCATTGTTGTATATCCTCTTATATAACGAGGAAAAAGAGTTGATCGAGTGGCGCGTCGAGGACATTTGGGATAAGAACTACAAAAACAAGACATCGCAAAGTAGCTTCTTTCTTCCGTTGAATGTGAAAATCGGGCAGGTAATCGTCTACGCGGGTATTCATCCGTCGTATTGCGAGGATACGCCCGATGTAATCAAACAGTTGGACAGATATTTCGGATAAATCATAAAGGAGAAAAGAAAATGGCAAAGGTAGAAGTTGTTGTTCAGACAAGCAATTCGGACAAGGGGACTTTCAAAAAGGGCGAGATGCTCTATCAGGCGAAAGAAACCGTCAGCAAGTGGAAGCTCGTCGCAAAGGATGTTGCCGTAACGATTGAGTTTGAGTGGAGCAAGAAGGACTTTCCCACGTTTGAAGAGTGGGTGGAAGAACTTTTGGCGAACGGTTACGAGAAAGCGTGAAGAACAAGACTGTGAAAAAGGCGCTCATTGCCGCCGTCATATTGCTTGCCGCATCCATAGGGTTCGCTATGGTAGCTATTTTCTGTGAAGGGGATTGGAGAGCGGCAGGTTTAGCGTTATGCCTTTTGACGTTCTTGCCGTGTCTTGGCTGTTTTGTCGCGGCGGCAGGATTATCTTCGGATAAGGGAAAGAAGAGTAATTCGGTGCAGAACAGTCGCACCGACGGGAAGTACGAAAAGATTTTCCCGCACATGACGACCGATGATGACAGCACGGACGAGGAGAAGGAAGTGGACGACTTCCTTATCATGGACATGATGGATGACGACGAATAGGAACGACGATGATTTGGACTGTTAAAATAGATCAGAACGGGCGCGTTACGATACCTGCGGCAATTCGGCAACAGTTAGGATTGGTTCGCGGGAGCGAAGTGGCATTTGTTCAGATCGGAGAGGGAAGCGTACAGCTTGTCAAGGCAGACGACCTTGCCGAGGCGGGAATAAACGAACTCATTCAGAAGAAGCCCCCGCGCAAGAGGTGGTCGCCGCGCCAAGACTACTTCCTCTATCAGCTTGACGACTACGGTACACCGCCGTATTATTCAGGTGCGAAGCCGTACATCGGGACGATAAAAGACGGCTTTGCCATGATTGAAGCACTTGGAGATAATCAGTTAGAGGAACTCCAAAACACGTTCGAGCATTTTGCGGCAGGGGAAAGAGGTATTACGCATACTGTGGCGTATGCAAAAAGGCGTTTTGCCTACCGCGTGTCCAAACGTTACGAGCAGGAATTTGAGTTTGATGATTTGAACTACGATTTTGAAAACGCCTATGGGTTCTACTACACCGTCCGAGCGGCGCGTGTCGTAGGAAAGGTGTGCATCTTCCAACATAATCGGAAGTTCTATACGGTTCTATGGGCGAAAATCGACAAGCCGATGTACGCCGATAAGAAAATCGACGAGAAGTGTTGGCTTCCGCTCGGCGAGATGATATGGGGGCATCCAGGGATAATAAAAGTTAGCGTGGGTTCTATCGAAAACACGCTTGGTATCGTTGAGGGCTTGTTTGACAGCGAAGAGGCGGCGCGTGAACACTTGCAGTCGCTATCAAATCTGAATTGGAATCCGTACTTCTCGGATGTTTTCGGGGACGGTTAAGGGAGATAAGATGATAACGGAAAGCGAGAAATTTGAAAAGAAAAAGGTTACGATTTCCCTCGATAAGTGGATAATCGAACCTGCAAAAGAGATATGCAGAAAACTTGGCTTGCCGTTCGACACGGCAATCAACATCTACCTCTATCAGTTGGTATATACGAGGGGAGTCCCATTCCCCGTCGTTTTGCCTTCCCAAGACGTATTGGATGAATGTGAAATATATCGCAAGCTTGCGGCGGGAGAGGAAGATGTCAAGGCGGGCAGACTCATTCCCGCCGACGAAGCGTTTGCGCGTATTCGCATGAGGTTGGATGAAGAGATAAGGAAGAAAGAAGAGGATGAGAATAAGGGCGACCAATGACGGATAAGACGGTAGAAAAAATTCAGCTTGTGTCCGATAACTTATGTTACGGAAGTTGTCCCGCACAGGACGACGAGATAGTCCAACGGCTCACGATACGCCGCGACGGACGAATTTTTCTTACTGTCTACAACTACATGAACGTGGAGTTGTACCGCCAATGGTTGAGATGCTATCCCGCGCAGGCAAGGCGTTTGCTCGATAAGATTGCAGAACGGTTTTCCACGGGAGAAGAACTGTACGAATATCAGACGGACGTGGGGAAGTGGACACTTCAACTGTTCTATTCAGACGGAAGCAAGGACGAATATAGCTGTTCGTTGCATGGCGGGCAAATCGGCTTGAACGACCTGACCAAAGAGATACGCCGCGTTGTCGGGATGCCCTCGTTGTTCGGGTTCATCGGAGAAAACAACAGAGCGGTTACGCTCATGGAAGCGTGTAAAAAGGCGATTGGCAAGGAGAAGTACATCATCGGCATCCGCGACGTGAAGAGCGGCTATGTGATAATGTCGAGTTCCGACGAGTCGGAAGTGGCGTGCTATTCGCCCTGCATCGTCCATAAGAACACGGGAAAAATGGAAGTGTTCTTCCCGCCCGATCATCGAGAGGAATTGGATGCGGGTAGAAATCTGAAAGTGCCGTATCAGTACGCGCTTCCCAAGATGATACTGTAAAGGAAGTTTGTGTCATGGCAAATGCGTTTGAAGAAGATTTAATTCTTCGTGATCCCCAAAAAGCGGCAGAAATTGCGGCGGCGATGAAGAAGCCACGGGACAAAACAATAAAGCCTTCGGAGCCACCGCCGTTGCCGAAGAACGCCAATGAGATATGGTTTGGACGCGACGGTTATGTGGAAGAGCTTCGGCGGGAGATTGACGAAACAAAAGAAAAAATCGAAAGCGGCGAGAAGCCCGTTTACGATTCGATAAGTTCCCTGATTGATGGGTTAGAGGGCAAGTCATAAGCCGTCAATGAAGGACACAAGGAAGCCAAGAACATATAAGGTGCTTGGCGCACTTGAAAAGGAAGAATATCAAGATAGCCACGAGCGGCAAGTCTTTGGCACACTTCCGATTGCACAGAAAAGCCGATTTTCCAATCGGCAGTAGGGCAGTCATTTGGTGAAACAAAGACACGTCGCGGCAAGGCGACGGTTCAAAGAAACGGCTTTTAGCCGTTTCTTTCCTTTTACGCCTGCCGCTCCTCTTCGCAAAAAATCTTTCTGCAAAATCTTTTTTGCGAGAACAAAGACGTCATTTATTTACGTCCGATTCGGACAGTGCAAAATCCCGATAGCAGTTTTGCTATCGGGATTTGTCGTCTATCGTGAATGGATAAAGACGGCAGGGAGCAGTACTATGCTTCTCGGCCGGGTGGGGTTATTTGAAATAAATCCCGCGGGAGTTGCTCACAAGATCGCTTACGAGCGGGATCCTTTTGAGCATATGTTTCAGGCTGTCAAGAAGCGATCTTTTTGCGACGTCGATCCCGATCTCGCTCCCCAACGTTATGATCGAGGTCGTATTGACAACAACAAAACTTTGGTATATTTTTTGGAAGATCGTCTCAAAGTCCTGTCCGCTTGATTTTTCAATCTCATCAAGTTGCAGGACAAGAGACTTCTTCCAATCGGGGTTGCCGTATTCAACGTCGAAAAAGAGCAGTTCGGGTTTTTCCGAATAATGATAGTCGGGGAGGCTCTTTTCGAGCTCCCGAATGCACTCTGTAAAGGTATTGGCGTTGAAACTCTCGTATATTTTTTGCGGTCTATGTTCCCAATTTGCGCCGTTGGCTTGTCCCGGGATAAAGAAATGAAAATCCATACCGCTTCGGGCATTGTAATAGTCCATTCCGCGCAGGATAGAAAAAGCCTGCGGGTTGGAAGGGTTCAAAAACATCACGCCGATAACGCAGCGCGGGACATGGCTGAAATAAGCATTACATTGTTGTTCGATGTCGGAAAGGCCATGAGGTGCTTCCATAAGATATATGAACTCCTGTAAACGTTTCATACTCATACAGACGAGTTGAAAGGGCAAAATGTTACAAGATTTTTCAAAAAAATTTATTTTTCGACAAATATTATGAAAATTGCTCAAAAAGATCCCCGCTATACGGCGGGGAAAGGGGAAGGGGGTGGTCTGTTATTTTATCAAAGTTTGCACGAGATCGAGGAACTTGGGCTGCCCGTCAAATACGGTTTCAACATAATTCGTTAAATAGACGTACTCTTTACCCTTTCGAATTTGCGCTTCGACATGATATATATCTACACCAAAATCAGGCTGCGGATCAGTATAAGACCAGTAGCGTATCTCATAAGAGGAAAGATTTTCGGTCACAAATTCATTTGTGATTTCCACTTCGTGATATTGATAGTTTTCATTGCAAACAGCAACAAGTGTCATATTTACAAGCGAATCAAGGCTTGAGATAGTTGCGTGGTACATTATAACATCGCCGCTAACGCTGTCCGTCGTCTTTTGAACGGTGACGGTATACAACGTCTCGTCGATGTCAAACGCAAACTTTTTCATATCCGCATCCATTTCCTGCAAGGTGGAGTCGCTTATGACAAAGTTGTTCTCCAAATAGGCGGCGCCTTGTCCCAGCGGGCAAAAAACGAGAACACAGGCGATTACAACGGCGCAAGCCATGGCGCACGTCAGCCAAGATTTCAACTTCGAAGAGCTGCGCGGCGCGGGAGAGGGAGCGCCGTCGATGCGCGCCATCGTCTCCTGCAGGAACTTCTCGTCGCCTTCGGTCATGATCGCCCGTCTGTCTTTTTCGGCTTGTTGTTCAAGATATTTTTTGACTCTCATACTAATAAATATTTACCGCCAGTGCGTCGTCTATTTTTGTTTGATAATCGATATCAAAGAAGTCGGAATCTCCGCTTTCGAAAAGCCCCGAGCTTACCGATACAAGATCGTAATGTTTGGTGCCTTCCGAAGTTACATAAGTATAGCTCTTATATCCATAGCCCACCATGATATGGGCCGTGCTCGATACGCGATAGGCATATGAATCATAATCGCTTCCCACATACATTTTCAACACATTGTAACTACTTAAAAACAAAAGGATGGGTTGGTTGGTCTTCATATTGGTTTGGAGCTTGGCGTAATCCAAATCCCCCGAACTCATGCAGGAAGTGAAGCTGACGGATTTGCCCTTTTCCTTGCAATACCTTGTAAAACCGTCTTTGAACTGTTTTTCCGTCATTCCCACGCCGTCGCCCGCCATGTATTCGTACAGCTGCGAGATCAGGGCATTCGTGTATTGGTCGCCAATACTGTAAGCATAGGAGTTGAAGATCGGTTGCCCGGAGACATGGTTGGGGATGAGATTTTCGTCATAGCGGTCGTAGAAGGCGATTGCGTTCGCGCCTGCGATCGCGCCGCAGCAGCCGGCGACGGGTGCATAATTAAAAGTAGGGAAACGATAAGCCAAACAGTGCGTTGCGGTCAAGGTTTTGGAGGTATAGGGAATTTTAACGACTACGTTATAAGCCGATGAGGACGAATCGCCGTAAAATCCGTTCGTCTCTTGGTAGTAAACGGGTTCGTCCTGTTCCGCATTCCGTAAGCATGCGGGCATCGTCCCCATACCCACTGCCATGAAAGCGCTCAAAACGATGGTTGCAAAATGTAACATGTTTCTTTTCTCCTTTGTACAAAATGATTTCATTTATATAGACGAAGTAAAGCAGAAAAATGTTACAAAAAATTTTTGATTATTTTGTAGGCTCGGCTCACCCTCACGCGAACGTTGGTGCAGGTGATATGTAGCTCCTCGGCAATCTCTTGATGGCTGTATCCTTCCCAAACGTGTAAGTATATGATCTGTTGCGAAAGGGGATCGAGATGTTTCAGTACCGCTTGCAGATCGGTATGCAAAATGGCGTTGTCGATGCTGAACGGAACTTGGATATTCTCGGTCAGAGCGATCTCTTCGTGGCGGAGGCGCAATAAGTCTGTTGCGTGGTTATCGGCAAGCCGCATGAGCCAAGTGGTAGGATAGATGATATCGCTTTCCGGCTTCAATGTGAGGAGGGAGACGAAAACATCTTGTGCGATATCGTCTGCGGAGATCAATTTTCCGAAGCGGCGGTGAACATGAAGTTTTATTTTACTGTAATATGCGTCATACAGTTCCTTGAACGCACTGCTATCCGTAGCGATCCTTCGTAGCAAGCGATTAAAGTGTTGTGGATCCATAATTTATCCTTATCTATGGGGCATCGTTTGGGTCGATCATGTTATCAAGGAGTTCGCTAATGGCCGCTCGTTGCTTGTTCGATAGCTGTCCGATCTTTTTCAGAAGCTCCTTATCTTCGGAGCTGACGGGCATAACGTCCTCATCGTTGCAGAACAATGCGTAGGGGTAGATCTCCAACGCCTGTATGATCTTTTCGAGAGCGGGGATCGTGGGGATATAGTTCTTTTTTGGGAACCAATTCCTGATCCCGACCTCGGAAACGCCCGAGAGTTCCGATAAGTCCTTAAAGGAAAGATCCCGCGCCTTCATGAAATAGAGGATGCGATCTTTAATTAAATGTGTAAGTTCCGTATCAGTTGCCATCGTATCTCCATTATAATACATTGTTTTGTGAAATCTAAACAACCGTTGTTAAGTTTTGATTAAACGATTATTAAGTTTTAGAAAACAGCCATTGCGTCCCCCCGTAGACGGGGGAAGGCTACGAACTTCGTCGCGGGGGTTTCAGGCGGATTTGGTGAGTTTGACGGCGAGGACGGTCATGTCGTCCTCCGCTACGCCGTGGTAGCGCTCCAAAGCGTTCCGCAAAATCTCCTCGGCGAGCGACTGCGGATTGAGCGGGTGCATGCGCGAAAGATAGGCGCAAAGCTCCGAAGAGGAGCCGAATGCCGCCGTGATACCGTCGCTCATAAACACCATAAAATCGTTTTCTTTGAGCTCCACGCGCAAGACGGCGGGGTGCACCGCTTCGAGCACGCCCATGGGAAGCGATTCCCCCTCCAAGACCTGCAACGTCTCTCCCGAGAGGACAAAGCCGACGGGCGAGCCGATCTTGACGATATCCGCGATGCCCGTATCGAGGTTGACGGCGGCGAGGTCCAGGCACGAGAAGGTCTCTTCCGTCGAAAACGCGATGAGGCTGTTCACCGTCCCGAGCACCGTCTCCGAGGGCATCTTCGCCTTATAAAAACTTTCGAGCAGAGAGAGGGTGTGGTCGGAGACGTCGTGCGCCGCCTCTCCGCTGCCCATACCGTCGGAGAGGGCGACGATGAACCGCCTCTCGTCGATTTTGAGGATGGAATGGGTATCCCCGCTGGCCGTCTCGCCCTCTTTGGGGCAGGAAGCGATGCCGAACGCCGCATCGAAGCAGGGCTTACGCCGGAAAATGAAGCAAGCGCGGTCGGAAGTCAGGGGGATCTTCTCGGAGAGGGCGAGGGGTACGCCGAGGGCCTTGGAGAGGATCTGCGCGACCCGCTTGCCCGATGCGTTGCTCTCGAGGGTGAGGGAGACGGTCTCATTGACGCCCTCGCCGTATAAAAAGATCTCCGAGCTCAACAGCCCCTCCTTCGCGAGGGCGGCGGAGATGATGCTCTCCTCATCCGAAAAGACGAACTCCTCGCTCTGTTCGAGGGCGATATCCCGCAAAATTTCGCTCACGCCATGCGCCTGACGGGCGAGGAGCTGCCGTCCCTCCCGCGCCGCTTCCAGTTCGAGCGCAACGCGGCCGTAATCTTCGAGGTGTTTGTTGAGGGCGAAGAGGAGCCCCGCGGAATTTTGGCACATCCGTGAAAGCTCGACGGGCAGGTCGATGAGGTTGACCTTGCCCTTTGCTTTCCCGACGGCGATGAGTTTATCGAGGCTCGCATAGAGCCCTCCCCGCTCGCAGTTGGCGCGGGAAGGGCAACCGTCGCAGAGGCTTCGCAAAAGTTTTCCGCGCAGTTTGACGGCCGATCCGTCCTCGGGCTCTTTCCAATCGAAGGCCGATTCGATCTCGCGGAAGAGGGAGCTCACCTCGAAGAGCTGTTCTCCGACGGCGCGGCGGCTCCTGTTGACGGCGATGCGCGGGAGGGTGCGTTCGCGGTAGAAAAGCAGCGTTTTCTTGGCGCGGCGCATAAGTTTTTCGGGAAGAGAGAGGACGAGCACGACGGGCAGGGCACAGGAGATGAGCGTGAGGACGATCTCGAGAGTGGTGCGCGCGAACAGGCCGTCGAGATACATCGCCGCGGGGAATACGGCCAGAAGGGCGAGGGCGGCGGCCGTCTTGCCGTAGGGGACGACGAGCAGCATCGCCGAGGCAAAGATGGCGTAGTAGGCGAGGGGGATAAGGCTTGCCCGTGCGACGCACAGGGGGAAGGAGAGCACGACGGCGAAGGGGGCGGCCGCGGCGTTTTTCAAAAGCACGACGGCAAAGAGGAGCGCCGTGAGCGAGATGGCATAGAAAAATTCGTTCCCGAGCGAAAAGATGGCACCCATGCCCGTGAAGAGCCACATCAAAGCGATCTCCACGAGCTCTCCCGCCGAGAGTTTGCAGCGGAACGCGCGGTGCAAGACGGCCGAGAGCCCGCCCTCGAAGAGGAGGGACATGAGGACGAAGAACGCGCCGAGGATGAGCTTTTGCAACGTGGGCGAGAGGGGAAGGAGGGCATAGCCCGCATGGGGGAACAAAAAGATAAAGGGGAGCTGGGCGGCGAGCGCAAAGAGCAGCCGTTCGTAGCCGATCTTGCGGCGGAAGCGGCGGTAGAGGCACGTCACGACGAGGAAGAACGCCGCCTGAATGAGCGCGGAGAGGAAGGCGTAGAGGTCGGCGCGCGCGGCCGAAGCGGCGACATATTCCCCGCACAGGAGGAAGGGGTCGAGCCCGCAGGCGATGCCCGCAAAGAAGAGGGCGAAGGAGAGCGGTTCGCGGCAGGGGAGCGCAAAGTTCAAGAGCGCCATGGCGGCGGCAATGAGAAGGTAGGTGAGCACCGTCTTTTTTTCGACGCGTTTCATAGAGGTTCCTTTCCCAAAGAGAGTTTTTTGTCATTATAAAGGAACGGCGAACGCATACGGGCGGGGATACCGTCTACCCTTGTCGAATAATGGGAGAAAGGCTTTTTTGCGGATATACACCGCGTTTTTTTGAAATTCTACTCCCGGTAGAGTGCATAAAAATCCGATAGAATCCCCAAAATCCGAGGTGGATTTTCCCATTTTCGGAGTAGGACGGGGGAGGAAAGAAGTAGGTTGCCTTTTTGGGCCTTCCCGCGTAGAATGGGAGAAAAAACAACGGGAGGCGGCTATGGAAACCGCAATGACGGCTCCTTCGAGAGCAAAATCTTTACCGCGCTATACCAAGGGGGAGGAGATCTTCAACGCCGTATCGCACATCGTGGGCGGGGCGTTCGGGCTGTGCGCATGGCTCACGCTCGCACTGCGGGCGCACGGGACGGCGGAACAGCTCTCCGTCGCCGCATTCGGCGTCTCGATCATCGTCCTCTATACGATGAGTGCGCTCTACCATTTCCTGCCCGTGGGCAGGGCGAAGCGGGTGTTCCGCATCTTCGACCACTGCACGATCTTCCTCCTCATCGCGGGCACCTATACGCCCTACTGCCTCATTCCCCTTTACGGGACGACGGTGGGGTGGACGGTCTTTGCCGCGCAATGGGTGTGCGCCGCGGCGGGCATCACGATGAACGCCATCCGCATGAACAACAAGGTCGTCAAGGGCATCTCGATGGCCCTCTATGTCGTGATGGGTTGGATGGCGATCGCCTTCATTCCCGCTCTCCTGCCCCGCGTCTCCGCGGCATGCTTTTGGCTCCTTCTTGCGGGCGGGATCGCCTACACCGCGGGCATCGCCTTCTTCGCCTTCGGAAAGAAGGTCCGCTATTTTCACTCCGTTTGGCACCTCTTCGTGCTCCTCGGCACGGCGCTCCAATTCGCGAGCATCCTGCTCATGATCTGAACGGGAGAAAGACGGGCCGCCCGCCGTATGCGATAGCGAAAAGGACAACGAAAAATTCGTTGTCCTTTTCTCATAAGGCGTGCAAGCGATCGTTTGGCGACGGTCGAGTTTCACATATATTGAATTTGAAATATATAGATTTTCGCAAGATTTTTTCTTAAAAAAATTCAATTTGACAAATCCGCCCATTTTGTGATATACTGAATATGCCAAACAATCATGAGCCCATGGCGGGAGCACGGGCTTTTTATTTCCATGACACATACTACCCTTGTACGAATTTGGCAGGACTGCAAATTCCAGTGACGAGGGTAGGATCATTCCGTGCTTCATCATGATTGTTTGGCGACGATCGGAGTTTGCGTTTTGTAGCGCGCCGGCTTCGGTCGGCGCACTTTTTATTTTTGAGGAGCAAAATATGTACAGAGAGTACCAAGACGTCCGCATTAAGAGGAATTTGAAATATGTGAAGAGGCTTTCTTTGATTGCGCTTATTTTATGTGCCCTTTGTACATATACATATCTTTTCTGGAAGTGGTATCTGTATGATTGGATGAGTTCACATCCGCAGGACCTTTCCTGGTCTTATATCTGTAATTTTTGGGGCGGAGAGGAATTTTGGAGAGACACTCTGGACCCGTATAAAACGGCAGATTTGGCGAAGGAGATAACCTGGGACTTTATCTATTGTTTGGGATATTTTGAGCTCGCAATTTTTACTTATTTCTTTTCAAAAAATTTCGCGCAAAAGCCCTTTGTATGGAGAATGAAGCTCCAAAGACAAGCTCGTTTTGCGTCAAATAATGAAATGAAAGAAAGTTATAAAGAATCAAGTCAAAATAATGATGTTACGCGAATTAAGATTTATATCATTGTCAATTTTATTCCCGTTGCCGTATTTGTTGTAATGATTTTTGCATGTATAATCGCGCTCATGGCGGGAACGTACGGAACTATTTCCGACGATGTAAAATCGGTTTCTTATCACCTCGGCGGCATGCTTCTCTCCCATCTCTTCCTTATAATTTCAAGCGGGTTTCTCATTCAAAACTGTGTTCTCATCAAGCGGGAATGGAAAACAAACCCGCCCCCGTTTTTGCTTGAAAAACAACAACAAGCGGAAGAGGAACGGCAGAAAGCGGAAGAGGAGGCCCAAAAGCAAAAACAAGAACGGGACACCGCAACTTGCAAAGCGCTCCTTGAGGAGTGCGGCATGCAGTTTTTCATCGAATACTACCCGCAGATCAAGCGGCTTCCTATCCCCGACATCAACGTGTCCGACCACTACTTTCCCGAGCGGCAAGTGCGCCTTTCCGCCGCGAAAAAAATTGTCGATTCGGGGCTGACGGAATGTGCGTTGCACTACATTACCGAGACGTTCGGCGACGTGTTTTCAAGCGAAATCATCGAGCAGGCGAAAACCATTTTGAACGAAATAGAAAATAAAAAAGGAGAACAAAATGAAAACAATTAAAGCAGGCGACATAATTTACGCCGAGACTAACGCGGAACTTCTGAACGGGCTGCTCGGCACCCATTATAAGAGGTACATGAAAGCGTATCGATTTTTGGCTACCGGCGAAATGCTTTGGATGCCGCGATTGGACGGCAAAGTCCGTTCGGGTTGGAAGGACACGAGGCAAAACGTACAGATCGTCGAAGAATATGTGGGCGCTCCTACGTACCCGAGCGAGATCGATATGGGGCTGGTAGTGCATACAAGAATTGTCTTTGAAAAATTCGATCAAAAGTATTTCATCTTCCGCGGCGTTTTCGAGCTCGAGCCGGATTTCACCCTGACGCGCCGCAGTTTTCGCCTCATCAAAGATGAGATCTTTCTGTGATCGCCCGCAGGGGCACGCCGCTGATGTAAAAGCGTTTGCGCTATCCTTAATTTCGATATGGATCCAAGGGAGACAAATATCTCCCTTGTTTTTTCTACGCCGCCCGCCGCAATGTGCGGCGGGCGGCCCTTTTCCGTCGTACAAATTTTTCTTGTAAAAAACCTCGCAATGTGATAGAATAGGACCATCTCCGTCTCAATAAGCGGCGGAGAGTTTTTGAAGGAGAATTATGCAGACCATCGTACAAATTTTAGCGCAGGAACTCGGCAAGCGCGAGGACCATGTTCAAAATGTCGTCACCCTCCTCGACGAGGGCAACACCGTGCCCTTCATCGCCCGGTACCGCAAGGAGATGCACGGCACCATGGACGATCAGACCATTCGCACCCTTGCCGACCGTCTCCAATATCTGCGCAACCTCGAAGCGCGGCGGACGGAGGTCAAAAACTCCATCGAAGCGCAGGGCAAGCTCACCCCCGAGCTGTCCGCGGCCATCGACGGCGCCGCGACCCTCGCCGAAGTGGAGGATCTCTACCGCCCCTATAAGCAGAAGCGCCGCACCCGCGCGACCGTCGCCAAGGAGAAGGGGCTCGAACCCCTCGCCGCACTTCTCTTCGCACAGGAGGCCGATTGCCCCGTGCCCGAGGAGGAGGCGCAAAAGTACATCGACCCCGAAAAGAAGGTGGAGAGCGTCGAGGACGCCCTCGCGGGGGCGGGCGACATCGTCGCCGAATGGATCTCGGACGACGCCGACGTTCGGAAGGCCCTCCGCAACTTCTTCGTAAAATATGCTTCCGTCGTCACCGAGGCCGCAAAGAAGGACCCCGAGGATACCGTCTACCGCAATTACTACCGGTTCAGCTCGCCCGTGTGCAAGGTGGCGGGGCACCAGGTGCTCGCCTTCAACCGCGGGGAGCGGGAGGAAGTTCTCAAAGTCGCCATCGAAATAGACCGCGAAGTCGCCCTGGGGCTCGTCACGCGGCGGGTGGTGAAGAAGCCTTCCTGCAATTCCACCGCCTTCGTGGAGGCGGCGGCGGGGGACGCCTACGACCGCCTCATCTTCCCCTCCGTCGAGCGCGAGATCCGCTCCATGCTGACGGATGCGGCGAGCGAGGGGGCGATCGGGCAGTTCGCCCTCAATTTGAAGCCCCTTTTGATGCAGCCGCCCGTCAAGGGCTTCGTCACGATGGGGCTCGACCCCGGGTACCGCATGGGCTGCAAGGTGGCCGTCGTCGACGGCACGGGCAAGGTGCTCGATACGGCAGTCGTCTACCCGACCTACGGCGAACGGCAAAAGCGGGAGTGCATCGAAAAGCTCTCCGCACTCATCAAAAAACACAAGGTGCAACACATCGCCATCGGCAACGGCACGGCGAGCCGCGAGACCGAGCAGATGACGGTGGAACTCATCGCCTCCCTCGGACATGGTGCGGGCGTTTCCTATATGATCGTGAGCGAGGCGGGGGCTTCCGTCTATTCCGCCTCCCCCCTTGCGGCCAAGGAATTTCCCGAGTTCGACGTCAATCTCCGCTCGGCCGTCTCCATTGCGAGAAGGTTGCAGGACCCCTTGGCCGAGCTCGTCAAGATCGACCCCAAGTCCATCGGCGTGGGGCAGTACCAGCACGACATGCCCGAAAAGCGCCTCTCGGAAGCGCTCGACGCCGTCGTCGAGGACTGCGTCAACGCGGTGGGGGTGGATGTGAACACGGCCTCCGCGCCCCTTCTCGCCCGCGTGGCGGGGCTCAATGCGGGCGTCGCGGCGAACATCGTCAAATATCGCGAGGAGAACGGCTCGTTCACGTCGAGGAAGCAGATCCTCAAAGTCAAGGGGTTGGGCGCAAAGGCCTTCGAGCAGTGCGCGGGCTTTTTGCGCGTGCCCGAGAGCCGCGAGGTGCTCGATAACACTGCCGTGCACCCCGAGAGCTATGCGGCGGCGGAAAAACTTCTCGCCCTTTGCGGCTTCACCGCCGAGGACGTGCGTGCGGGCAGACTTGCGGGGCTTCGGGAACGCATCAAGGCGCAGGGGGAGGCCAAGGCGGCACAAGCGTGCGGCGTGGGCGTTCCCACCCTCTCCGACATCATCACCGAACTCATGAAGCCCGGCCGCGACCCCCGCGACGAGCTCCCCGCGCCCCTTCTGCGCACCGACGTTATGGAGATCAAGGACTTGAAGCCCGGCATGGAGCTCAAAGGCACGGTGCGCAACGTCATCGACTTCGGCGCCTTCGTCGATATCGGCGTGCACCAGGACGGCCTCGTGCACATTTCCGAGATCTCGGATAGGTTCATCCGCCATCCCTCGGAGGTCGTCTCCGTGGGCGACGTCGTCACCGTTTGGGTGAAAGACGTGGACGAGAAGAAGATGCGCATCTCCCTCACGATGAAGCATCCGAAGGCTCCCGCCGCCGTCCGTTCATGAAGAAAGACCACGACCTTTGCCGCCCGCAACAGAGCTACGGGCGGCTCCTACTTTCTTTTTTGTCATGAAAAACCGTTACACGGTTGACAAGCTGTTGTAAACAAGTTATACTATAACTTGCAATCCGCTCCGACGGATGAGTTACGCATGCAAAAAAGGGGATCGGCCTATGAAAATTGCAATGACGGGTACAAGCGGGAATATGGGAAGGGAAGCGCTCCGCCAGACGATGGAGCTTTCTTCCGTGACCTATGTCCGCGTGCTCCTTTCCGATAAAAAGAAGAACGACAAACTCGCGAAACAGCTCAAAAAGAGATACGGCGACCGCATTCAGATCGTGCGCGGGACCATCGCCGACCCCGCCAACTGCGCAAAGCTCGTCGAGGGGGTCGACTACGTCGTGCACATGGCGGCCGTCATTCCGCCCGCATCCGATGCGAGCCCTGCGGCGAGCGAGGAGTGCAACAAGCGCGGGGCCGTCGCCATCATCGACGCCGTGAAGGCCTGCTCTCCCCAACCCAAATATATCCATATCTCGACGGTCGCCCTCTACGGCAACCGCAACGAAAAGCATCCCTTCGGCCGCGTCGGCGACCCGCTCCTCGTGAGCCCCTTCGACCATTACGCGATGGACAAGCTCTACGGCGAGCGCTATTGCCTCGACGCAGGCCTCGACTGCTGGGCCGTCCTCCGTCAGACGGCGATGTTGCACCCCAACATGATGCACGATAACATCTCCGACGGTCTCATGTTCCATACGGCGGCGAACGCCCCCTTGGAGTGGGTGAGCTCGCGGGACAGCGGCTACCTCATAAAGCGCATTTTGGAGCGCGACGGGAAGGGGGAAGTGCCGCAATTTTGGAAGAAGATCTACAACATCGGCGCAGGGTTCAAGGGCATGGAGACGGGTTACGATACCTTCAACGACGGGTTCGCCATCATCGGCGGCTCGGCGGAAAAGTTCTTCAAGCCCCATTGGCTCGCCTCGCGCAACTTCCACGGACTTTGGTTCTACGACGGCGGCGAGCTCGAAGAGCTCTTCTCCTACCAGCGCGACGACGTCCACGAATATTGGAAGTGGATCGGTTCGCAGCACAAGCTCTATAAGCTGGGCAAGCTCGTTCCGCGCGGGCTCATCGACCTCTTCCTCTTCCGCCGCTTGCGCAACCACCGCAATTCGCCCTACCGCTGGGTGAAGAACAAGGACGAAGCGCGCGTCATCGCCACCTTCGGCTCCATGGAGGAAGCCCGGACCCTCTCGCACGATTGGAAGGACTATAAGCTCATCGCGAGGGGGGATTTCGGCGATTACGACGCGATGCGCGATAAGCAAAACGCCGCCCTTTTGGACCACGGTTACGACG
Organism: uncultured Clostridia bacterium; assembly: GCA_947625555.1. GTDB lineage: Bacteria > Bacillota > Clostridia > Christensenellales > Borkfalkiaceae > Gallimonas. Next base: position 29,215 of record CANQOT010000007.1, read on the forward strand.
AAGAAAAGCCCATGTCCGCATGGACGAAGGAGGACTTACAGGGCGCGGCGCGCTTCCGCGGCGGCGAGCTCGTGAGCGAAGTCTACGGCGGCGACCCTTACGAGAAACTCATGTGGAAGTGCCACGACGGGCACACCTTTAAGGCGAGCGCCTACACCGTCCTTCGCGGGGGGCATTGGTGCCCGCAGTGCTGCCAGCCCGCGCCGTGGAACTTCGACCGCATCGCAAAGTACAGTCCCTTCGTCGCACAGGTCTGGTACGATTCGCACGGGAAGGAGGAAAATTACACCTACGGTCTCAATGAAGACGGTTCCTGCTTCGCCCAAAAATTCGGGGAGGATGAGAGATGAGAACGCTCCTTGCCGTCTTTTCGGGAACGGGGAACACCAAGCGCGTCGCCGAGCGCATGGCGGAGGAGATCCGCAAACAAGGTCACGCCGCCGAAGTGGTCCTCATCCGAAAGGAGACGCCCATGCCCGCGATCGGGGAGTACGATATGCTCATTTTGGGCTATCCCGTGCACGCGTTCAACGCCCCCAAAGCGGTATTGAAGTTTATAAAGACGCTCCCCAAGACGGAGCAGATGCCCGTCTATCTTCTGCGCACCTCGGGCGAGCCCTCCAAGCTCAACGACGCCTCGGGCATCTCGCCGAGGAGGATCTTGAAGCGCCGCGGCTATGCGGTGAAGGGGGAGTTCGTCTATGTGATGCCCTACAACATCATCTTCCGCCATTCCGACGGCATGGCCGCGCGCATGTGGCAGGCGGTGGAACTCCGTATCCCGCGCGATACGAAGGCCATTTTGGAGGGCGCGGAGAATTTGAAGCACGTGGGTCCCGTGCGGCGGGCGGCGGCGTTTGCCGTGCGCATCGAGCACCCCGCGATGCCCATTCTCGGCAAGACCTTCCACGCCTCCAAGAAGAAGTGCGTGGGTTGCGGCGCATGCGTCAGCCTCTGCCCGCGCGGCAACATTCATATGAAGAAGGGCAGGCCGCACTTCGGCATGCACTGCGTCGGCTGCATGGCGTGCGCGTTCGGCTGTCCCGAGGACGCCGTGAAGATCTCCCTGCTCAATGCGTGGCGCGTCAACGGGCAGTATTCCTTCGACGGGACGCCCGCCGAGGACGAGGAAGTGGGCAGGTATTGCCGCAAGATGTATCTCCGCTACTTCCACGAGAGCGAGGAGGCCCATGAGGCCGCGCCCTGCGACGGCTCCGCACAGGGGAAAGAGGAAGATCCCGATCGCAAGTTCAAGGCGGATTGAAGTCCGCCTTCTATCATAAATATATTGAAAGGGGGAAGGACGATGAAAGCGCTCCTTATAAACGGCAGCCCCAACGAGAAGGGGTGTACTTATACCGCGCTGTCGGAAGTGGCCGAAACGCTCAAAAGAGAGGGCGTGGAGAGCGAAATTTTATGGCTGGGCAAGAGGCCCGTTGCGGGCTGTATCGCCTGCGGACATTGCAAGAGGGAGGGGCTTTGCGTCTTTGACGACCTTGTCAACAATGTTGCCCGCCGCGTGGAGAGTTTCGAAGCCCTCATCGTGGGCTCGCCCGTCTACTATGCGGGCCCGAGCGGGCAGGTCACGGCCTTTTTAGACCGTCTCTTTTACGTTGCGGGCAGGAAGATGGCGGGAAAATTGGGCGCGGCCGTCGTCAGTTGCAGGCGCGGGGGTGCGAGCGCGGCCTTCGACCGCCTCAACAAATATTTCATGATGAACTGCATGCCCGTTGTCTCCTCGCAATATTGGAACCAGGTGCACGGCAACACGCCCGAGGAAGTGAAGAAGGACGCCGAGGGGTTGCAGACGATGCGCACGCTTGCGCGGTACACGGCGTGGCTCATGAAGTGTAAGGAAGCGGGCGAATTGCAGGGAATATTTGTTCCCGCCCCCGAGCAGCCCCGCCTGCGCACCAATTTTATAAGGGAAGAATGAAATTCCAAGAGAATGAGTTGCTCCGCCCGACTTTTCGGGCGGATTTTTTTGGAAAGGCTTCCCCCCAAGGGGGGGAAGCTGTCACCGCAGGTGACTGATGAGGGTATCCTCATTCCGAACCCCTGAAAGGGGTGAGTGAATCTTGCCCCCTCCATGGGGGCGGCGCCCTCATTCCGAGCGAAGCGAGTGAATCTTGCCCTTTGTCCAACGCGTCATTCCGAGGGCGTAGCCCGAGAGAATCCCCTAAATGAAAACACGGACTTCGTATAAGGGGATACACTCGCCTTCGGCTCGGTATGACAGTGGGAACCCCCGCCTTGTCAAACGTGTCATTCCGAGGGCGTAGCCCGCCCCTCACCCTCATTCCGAGGCCACATAGTGGCCGAGTGAATCTTGCCCCCTCCATGGGAGGGGGGTAGGGGGGTGGGGTGACGTTCAAATTCGTCACTCTGTCCCGACCGCGGCTTCTATTGATTATCCAAGGTCGGCACGAGCCGAAGGCGAAGTAGCCTGTCGAAGGGTCTCCTTATTTTATAATGCGGAGATGTTTCGACTTCGGCTCCACCTCCGCTCAACATGACGAAAGTATAGCTCGCCCCACCACAGTCACGCGTGCGCGTGACAGCTCCTCCCACGGAGGAGCCATGCGTTACCGCCCCCTCCATGGGAGGGGGGTAGGGGGGTGGGGTGACGTTCTAATCACGTCATTCCGCCCCGACCGCGGTTTCTATTGATTATCCAAGGTCGGCACGAGCCGAAGGCGAAGTAGCCTGTCGAAGGGTCTCTGCATTATAAAAATATGGAGATGTTTCGACTTCGGCTTCGCCTCCGCTCAACATGACGAAAAAGAACACGCCCCACCACAGTCACGCGCGAGCGTGACAGCTCCTCCCACGGAGGAGCCATGCGTTACCGCCCCCTCCATGGGAGGGGGGTAGGGGGGTGGGGTGACGTTCTAATCACGTCATTCCGAGCGTAGTCGAGGAATGACCTTATTCTATAATATGGAGATGTTTCGACTTCGGCTCCGCCTTCGCTCAACATGACGAAAAAGAACACGCCCCACCACAGTCACGCGTGCGCGTGACAGCCCCTCCCACGGAGGAGCCATGTCCCCCCTCAAAAAAATTTCAAAAAATTTTTTAGAAAAAGATGTAACTTTTTGGGCGGTCGATACGTCTATATAAGTGTAAGACCCTCAAAAGAAGCGCGGCGGCGCAAAAGCAGCGCAAAAAATTGCAAAATTGTTCAATAATTTCACAAAAGATTGCCCAAAAACGGCCCCCAAACGGTCAAAAATTGCCAAAATGGCCAAAAACAGCGCAAAAACAGTGCAAAAGCGGCTCAAAAAATTGTACAAAAGATCAAACAAAAACTTTTCACGGTCAAAAAGTGTAATTTCGAAACCTCATACCCCGAAATTAAATGAAAAAAATAAACAAATTATTTTCGAAATAACCATTGACTTCCTGAAAAAATGTTGTTATAATATGCGGCGTGAGGTGGTCGTAGCACCCACAAAATAAAAATAATCAAAGGAGTTATGGAATTATGAAAAAAATCAAAAAGTTTTTGATCGCAGGGCTCACCCTTGCGATGGCCGCAAGCATCGGGGTAGGGATTTCGGCCTGCGGCGGGCACACCCACACTTACGACGCGTGGGACCACAACGACACGCAACATTGGAAGTACTGCGACGAGCACGGCAGCGATAAGAGCAACATCGACGAGAGCACCAAGGCAGACCACGATTTTACAAACGGCGACTGCGTCTGCGGCGCGAAGAAGCCCACGCCCACCCACGAACATAACTACGACGCGTGGGACTATGATGATACCCAACATTGGAAATATTGCGACGAGCACGGCGACGACAAGAGCAACATCGACGAGACGACCAAGGCCGACCATACCATTAAGGACGGCGCGTGCGAGTGCGGTTATCATATACCCGAAATTTATCTTGTGGGGACGATTGCTTCCCAGCCCGGGAGCAACTTACCCGAAGTTTGGCAGAGGCAGGGCAAAGACGTCCTCGAAGAGGTGCGCGCGAACTGCATCAAGATGGAGCTCGGCGCCGACGGCAAGACCTACGAGGCCGAAGTTTTACTCTCGACCAATGATAGGTTCAGAGTGTACGACGCCGTCAAGGGCATCAGCTACCCCGGCACGGTCGTAAACATTACGGGCCTCGCCGTCGAAGAGGACAACGGCTACATCGTGAGCTGGGAGAAGGGCAAGACCCCCACTTGGAAGGTGCACGACCACGACTTCACGGCCTACGATAAGGACGAAAACCAGCACTGGAAGGTGTGCACCCTCGACGGCACGGTAGAACCCGGCGTCGAAAAGCAAGACCATGACTTCACGAACGGCGACTGCGTCTGCGGGCAGAAGGCCCCCGAGGGCTGCCAGCACGAGAAAGGCTTTGCCTTCGCCTATACGGAACTTCCCGAAGCGAAAGCGGAGGGCGGCACCCTGCAAAAGACCTGCCCCGACTGCTTGGCTACGGAGGACGTCACCTATGTGAAGGGGGTTAATACGGGCATGGCCGGGAGTGTGCTTGTGCCTTCGACAGAAATATCGCAAGACGGCAATTATTATTTGAGAGGGATCAATGGCTTCAAGTTTTCTACGTCTCAGGCAGGGACCTATACAATAAAATTTGAAGGGAAATTGATGTCGTCCTGTGACACGGTTCAGCTGCATGGATTATATATCGGAAACGCATATCCGATGGCTTTCACATCGAATTTGGCCGCAATCGCATCAGGTAAAAATGGTAGTCTGTTTTCGGATTTGGAAAAATATAATGTTCAGATCGATGGCTATGAAGACGGCAAGAACGTACCGTTCAATTCGCTGACGTTCACCGTCCAAGATACCGATGTGGCGGAAGGAAAAACCGTTTGCGTAGCGATCGTATTTGTCAGTTCTGCCAATGCGACGCTTAACAGCGTGGATAAATTGGCGTATTTGGTGTCCGTTAAGGGCTTTACGCAGGCCGCCGGGGCAAGCAGCGCAGCAAAGGAAGTTGCAATGTTGCCCGGCAAAGAGGACTAATAAGTTTTTTCCTTCCTTCCTCATTCCGAGGGGCGAAGCCCCGAGCGAATCTGTAAGCCACGGATTGCTGAAAAGATTCACTCACCGCCTACGGCGGTTCGGAATGAGGGGAAAGACCGCGCACGGTTCGGTATGACAGCGAACGCCCCACCTCAGTCACGCTGCGCGTGACAGCTCCTCCCACGGAGGAGCCAAGATACACTCGGGCTACGCCCTCGGTATGAGGGGAACCCTTGCCCACGTTACCGCCCCCTCCATGGGAGGGGGGTAGGGGGGTGGGGTGACCTGCCCCTGTTTACGGGGGCGGGTGGCACGGCGAAGCCGTGACAGGTGGGGGCATTGCTCCTAAATACGTCATGTTGAGCGAAGTCGAAACATCTCCATATTATAATGAGGTCATTCCTCGACTACGCTACTTCGCCTTCGGCTCGTGCCGACCTTGGATAATCAATAGAAGCCGCGGTCGGGGCGGAATGACGGAATTATAGCACGCCCCACCTCAGTCACCTGCGGTGCCAGCTCCTCCCCGAGGAGGCGCTCTATAAACCCCCTCCCTCGGGAGGGGGACCAAGGGGGTGGGGTGACGTTCTAATCACGTCATTCCGAGCGTAGTCGAGGAATCTCCATATTTTATAATGCGGAGATGTTTCGACTTCGGCTCCGCCTCCGCTCAACATGACGGAATTATAACACGCCCCCATAGTCACGCTGCGCGTGACAGCTCCTCCCACGGAGGAGCCAAGATACACTCGGGGCGTTGCCCCTCGGTATGAGGGGACCCCTTGCCCGCGTTACCGCCCCCTCCATGGGAGGGGGGTAGGGGGGTGGGGTGACGTTCTAAAACACGCCCCACCACAGTCACGCTCACGCGTGACAGCTCCTCCCACGGAGGAGCCAAGATACACTCGGGCTACGCCCTCGGTATGAGGGGACCCCTTGCCCACGTTACCGCCCCCTCCATGGGAGGGGGGTAGGGGGGTGGGGTGACATTCTAATCACGTCATTCCGAGCGTAGTCGAGGAATCTCCATATTTTATAATGCGGAGATGTTTCGACTTCGGCTCCGCCTCCGCTCAACATGACGGAATTATAACACGCCCCACCACAGTCACGCTCACGCGTGAAAGCTCCTCCCACGGAGGAGCCTTACGGACTACGTATAAGGGGATACACTCACCCACTGCGTGGGTTCGGTATGACGGCGAACGCCCCACCTCAGTCACGCTGCGCGTGACAGCTCCCCCCACGGAGGAGCCAAGATACACTCGGGCTACGCCCTCGGTATGAGGGGAACCCTTGCCCCAACATATTTGCCCCAAACATATTTGCCCCAACATATTTACCCAACACAAACCAACCATTCAAAAATCATTCAAAATTCAATTCGCTTACACCCTTCATAATTTCCCTCGTCGGTGCGGGACCCCCATTCTCGCACCGACCCCCGAAAGGGGTTCCATAGCTTCTTGATGTTCAAAAGACAAAATTGGTGCGAACGCGAAAATTCGCGCAAAAAAATAATTTTTAAGGAGGAAACTATAATGGCTAAAAGAATGAAGTGGTTGCTCACATCATTCGTCGCTTTCTTCCTCGCCGCGCTCTTCGTCCTGACGGGCGTGACGATGTTGAAGGCCAACGCACAGGAGGAGCCCGAACCCGAGCCCGAACTGCCCGCACAAGGGTGGTACATCGTAGGCAACGGCGCGGGGTACCTCGAAGAGTGCAGCTGGACGGAGTTCGTGGAGAAGTATCGGGTGGCCGATAGCTATACCGGCGTGGTTGTTCTCCCCGAAATGCTCATGTATCCGGGCGACGCGTTCAAGCTGCTCTACACCGACGGGAGCAGTGAGACTCCCGACGATACGGGCTGGAAGGCAGGCGTTGTCGCGCAGTTCGACAACATTTTCGAAAACGAGAATGCCTATTTCGCCGACGGCGGGCTCGGCAACATCGAGGCGGTCAAGAGCGGGTATTACAACTTTATCATGGTTGTCGAACAAAATACCGAAACGCAAGCCGTTACCATCACGTTGACGTACACACGTTCAGAGAAGGAACCCCCCGAAATCACGTTGTACGAGATGTATGTCGTCGGCACGATCGCGAGCCATCCCACCAACAACTGGCCTTCCCTGACCGACGTTGCGACCAACTGCATCAAGTTGGAGTACGACGAGGAGACCGACAAGTGGACGGCGACGGTCAAGTTGATCCCCACCGACGAGTTCAAGGTCTACAACCTCGTGACGGATGCGTACTATCCCTCCGGCGTTGGCAACAACTACACGGGTTATGACGGCGAATACGTCATCGAATGGGGTACGGGCGCTCCCGACATCAAGGTCACGCCCGTGGCCGAACCCCCGGTAACCGAATAACTTTTTGCAAAAATCTCCCGCGAGAGATCGCGGGAGAAAAAAGGCAGCCAAAACCAGGGCGGGACTACGACTCCCGCCCTTTCCCATGTCCGGAATACGCCCTCGTCAGTAGAGGTCGGAAGGGAAGAACTTCTTCTTGACGGTACAGGTGAGCTGCTTTTCGAGCATGACGCGATTTACCATCGGGTGCTGCGCGGGGTAGCCCTGCATCGAGACTTTGAGCGCCGCAAAGGCCTCCTCGCCCACCTTCTTGTAATCCTGCAAGATGGAGGTCGCGGTGAGCGGCCCCTCGCCGAGGGTGAAGGCGTCGTTAAAGGTGATGACGGAATAGTCGTTGGGCACCGAAAAGTGCGCCACCCTTAACGAGCCGATGAGGGGTGCGGCGATCTGCTCGGACGCGCACACAAAGGCGGTGATCCGCTTGTTCTTGGCAAGGAAGTATTCCGCGGCGTCGAGGCCCGTCTGCCGTTCGATGGGACCGAAGTAGGTCAGATCGTACTGATAGGGCAGCCCGTTCTGTTGCAGCCCGAAGATGTACCCGGCGAAGCGTTCCGCGATCACGGGGGAATTGCCTACCCCGCCGATGAAGGCGATCTGCCTGTGCCCGAGCGACGAGAGGTATTCGACCGCCCGCGCCGCGGCCATGAGGTCGTTGCCGCAGACGCTCGAAACGAGGGCATTGTCGGGTACGGTGCAACCGAGAAGCACGAGGGGCACCGTGGTTTCTTTCAGCTTCCGATAGGCGAGGGAAAAACACCCCACGTCGGGGGCGAAGATCCCCGAATAGGAGTGCGCGGAAAGGAAGCTCTCCAAATCGAAGTTCTCGTCCATGCGGTGCTCTTCCACCGCGACGAGCTGCCTGTCGGCCGCCGCGATGAAGGCGTCGGCTGCGGCGGCAAGGGGGGCGTTCGCTTCGGGACCCTTGTCCCAAAGCAGGGCGATATAGCGCTTGATCGAGTTCTTCCTGCGCGAATTGTAGCCTACGGCAGCTGCGTATTCCAAGATCTCCCGCCGCTTTTCGGGAGAAATGTCGGATGCGCCGTTGAGGGCCTTGGAGACCGTCGAGGGCGAGATCTTGAAGTGGTTCGCAATATCATAAATGGTCATGGCCGGTTCCTACACGGTAAAATTATAACACAAGACATTTTTTCGGTCAAGAGAAAGTTTTGCGCAAATTTTTGAATTTATTTGCGCGGGAACTCCTCCTGTTCGCCCATATTATGGACAAAAAAGATATTTTTTAAGTTTCGCATATTTTTTTATGTATATATAAATAAAAATAATTATTAAATTACTTTCGAAAAACACTTGCAAACTTCCGAAGGATGTGATACAATAAAGATGTTAAAGGACGTCTGTTCATAGATTTCGCGAGTAACCGCGAAACCCTCCCTAATAACCCCCTCTCCTTTCGGAGAGGGGGGTCAGGGCGGAGGTCAATTCATAATCACCCCTTGCATTATTGCATATATTCACAAGGTATCTCGTAAGTCAAATTTTATTCCGGGGAAGGAGGGAACAACATGAAAATAGGAATGGAACTTGTCATCAATGGGATCGATCACACTATCCTCTACATCGACGAGACGGAAGGTTCGAACACGGCGATCTTGATCCCCAAGCGCATGAAGGGAGAGTTGCCTTCGTTCATGGCGGTAAAGAATATTCGCCCCCGCGGCGATTCCTACACGTGGGACGATGTATTCTATACCGAAGATCTGGGCAACGCTTGCATTAAGTGCGACCACTGGACGCATATGGACGGCCAAAATTAGTCGGTTATCCGTTGCGACCCCCGGGCGTATACGAATGCCCGAAATTAGCGGTTATACTGCGACCACGGGTGCACTGTACGCCCGAAATTTAGCGGTTATACTGCGCGGGCGTATCTGTACGCCCGAAATTTAGTTAGTTATTCGCTTCATTCGCGAGTCATAACTACCTCCTCCGATGGCGCCTTCGGGCGCCATCGGTTCCATTTTCGGGGGGAAAGGCTTCCCCCCAAGGGGGGGAAGCTGTCACCGCAGGTGACTGATGAGGGTATCCTCGTCAAACGCGTCATCCTGAACGAAGTGAAGGATCCCGAAGTACGAAGTTCCTGCCCTCATTCCGAGGGGCAACGCCCCGAGTGAATCTGTAAGTCATGGATTTCGCATGAAAAGATTCACTCACCGCCTACGGCGGTTCGGAATGAGGATGGGGCGGAATGCGGAAGGGGCGCAGGGGGTTTTTCTTGACATTTTTTAATGTGCATTTTATAATACCCTTATGAAATATATCGAACTTACCATTCGCACGACGAGCGAGGCGAGCGAACTCGTCGCCGATATCCTCTGGAATTACACCGAGGGCGGCGTCGCCGTCTCCGACTATGCCGACGTCATCGCCCTTCAACGGGGGGAGACCGGCGTCTTTTGGGATTATCTCGACGAAAGTTTGCAAAATGTTTCGTCCGAAGCGCTCGTCAAGGCCTTTTTAGAACCTTCGCGCGAGGGGGATATCCCGCTCATCATGCGCGATATCTACGCCTGTCGCGACCGTGCGGCGGGGGAGATCGACTTCGGCACGCTCGAAGAGACGCGGCGGGAGATCGACGGCGACGACTGGATCGACATCTGGAAGAAGCACTTCCGTCCCATTCATTTGGGGTGCATCGTCGTCGTGCCCGAGTGGATCCGTTATGAGAAAAAAGAGGGCGAAGAGGTCGTTCTCCTCGATTCCAATATGGCCTTCGGCACGGGCGAGCACGAGACGACTGCGATGTGCGTTTCCCTCATGCAGGAATATCTTCGCAGGGGGGATACCGTGCTCGACGTGGGCTGCGGAAGCGGCATTTTGGGCATTTCCGCGGCCAAACTCGGGGCAGAGCGGTGCTTCCTCACCGATATCGACCCCGTCGCCGTCGCGAGCGCCGCGCACAATGCTCAAAAAAACGGCGTCGGGGAGAAGCTCACCATCGTGAAAAGCGACCTTACCGAGGGCGCGAAGTTTTCCGCCGACCTCATCCTCGCCAACATCACGGCGGAGATCCTCGTCCGCCTCGCCCCCGCCATTCCCTCCCATTTGAAGGGGGGCGGAACGGTCATCCTCTCGGGCATCATCGAGGATCGCCGCGCAACGGTGAAGGAGGCCTTTGCGGCCGTCGGGCTGGGGCTCGTCCGCGAAGTGCGCAAGGGCGAATGGTACGCCTTTGTCTTGAAGGGAGGGGCTTAAAATGTCGGTTCCCAAGCGTTTTTTTGTTGAACATATTTCCGAGGAAGTCGTCCTCTCGGGCGAGGAATTCCGCCATGCGCGAAATGTCCTGCGCCTCACAGCGGGCGACGAAGTCACCCTTCTCGACGGCAGCGGCAAGGAATATTCGGCCATTGTCGAGCGGGCGGAAAGGGGAGGACTTTTGTTACATGTGACGGGGGAGAGGACCTCGGACCGCGAACCGCGGCGCGATTATTGTATCCTCATCGGCGCCCTCAAAGGGGATAAGACGGAGCTCGTCGTGCAAAAGGCCGTGGAGCTGGGGGCGAGCCGCATCGTCGTCTTTTCTTCGCGCTATTCCTCCGCCTTCATGAACGGGAACAAGCTGGAACGGCTGGGGCGCGTCTCGCACGAGGCGGCCAAGCAGTGCCTGCGGACGGTCGCCCCGCCCGTTGAGTTTTGCGAGAGTTTTTCCGCCGCGCTCGAAGCCGCGAAGGGGTACGATACCAAACTGTTCGCCTGTGAATTTCTGACGGAAAACGAGGGCACTATGCCCGAGATCAACGGTTCATGCGCGGTCATGGTAGGCAGTGAGGGCGGCTTCACGCAAGAGGAATTTGCCCTCGCAAAGGCGGCGGGCTTTACGGGCATTTCGCTGGGGCGGCGCATTTTGCGCGCAGAGACGGCGGCCATCGCCTGTCTTGCCGTCGTTGCCTACCGTATGGGGGAACTCGGATGAAGGCCTGTGTGTTCACCCTCGGGTGCAAGCAAAACGAAGCGGAGAGCGCCTCGCTCATGCGCGGGCTCGAAGAGCGCGGCTTCGAGGTTACGGATGAGCTCGGCTATGCCGACCTCTACCTCCTCAATACCTGCGCCGTGACGGCGGAGGCCGAACGCAAGTCCCGCCAGGCCGTTTCCCGCATGCGGAAGTTCAACCCCGCGGCGAAGATCGTCGTGCTCGGCTGCGCTTCGCAGAACGCGCCCGAGGCGTTCTCCAAAAAGGAGGGCGTCGTCTACGTTGCGGGGGCGATGCACAAGGACGGGGCGCTCGCCTTCCTCGACGGGGGAGACCCTTCGGGCGATTTTGCCGCAGAGACGGCCTTTTGCGAACTCCCCCTGCCCAAACGCACTAAGACCCGCGCCTATCTGCGCGTGCAGGACGGGTGCAACCGCTTCTGTTCCTATTGCCTCATTCCCTACCTGCGCGGAAGGTCGCGCTCGCGGAGCCTCGAAAGCGTTTTAGAGGAGGCAAAGGGGTGCACTGCGCGCGAGATCGTGCTCACGGGCATCGATCTTTCGTCCTACCGCGACGGGGACCGCGGCCTCGGCGACCTTCTTGAAGCCTTAAAGGATGTTCCCGCCCGCATTCGCCTCGGCTCCCTCGAAGTGAGCGCGGTCACCGACGATCTTTTGGAGAAGATGGCGGCTGCGGGGAATGTCGCGCCCCACTTCCACCTCTCGTTGCAGAGCGGGTCTACGCCCGTCCTCAAAGCGATGAACCGCCACTATACCCGCGAGGAATACCTCGCCGCTTGCAAAAAAATATACGGCGTCTTTCCCGACGCCGCGATCACGACGGACATCATCGTGGGGTTCCCCACCGAAAGGGAGGAGGACTTTCAAAATTCCCTCTCCATCGTGGAGGAAGCGGGCTTTGCCCATGTGCACGCCTTCCCCTTCTCCATGCGCAAGGGGACGAACGCCGCAAAGCTCGAAGATCTTCCCGCATCGGTGAAGAAGGAGCGCATGGCGCGCATGCTCCAAGCGGCCAATTCGGCGGAGGAACGCTACATCTCCCGCTTTATCGGAAAGACGCTCGTCGCACTCTTCGAAGGGGACGGCGGTTATACCGAAAATTACATCCGCGTGCATTGCGAGAGCGCAAACGAGGGGGGCATGTACGAGGTTCGGCTCATAAAAAGCATTCCGCACGGCGCACAGGCCGTGATCGTAAAGGAGATATGAAAGATGGAAAACTGCATTTTCTGCAAGATCGCGCGGGGGGAGATCCCCTCGCAAAAGGTGTATGAGGACGACGAGATCCTCGTCTTCAAGGATATCAATCCGCTCACGAAGATCCACCTTCTCTGCATTCCCAAAGAGCACTTCAAGACGGTCGCCGAACTCGACGATGCCCGCGCGGCCCTGCTCGGACGGGCCCTTCAAAAGATCGGGGCGCACGCGAGCGCGTGGGGGCTTGCGGACGGGTACCGCCTCGTCATGAACCAAGGGGAGGCGGCCGGGCAATCCGTTCCGCACCTGCACATCCATATTCTCGGCGGCGAACCGCTTTCATGGGAAAAATAAAATAAAAAAGACGGGAGCCCAAACGGTGTTCCCGTCTTTTTTATTGTTCTTTTTTGTTTTCAAATTCCTTTTCCTATTCCCCTCAATACCAATCGTGTTTTTCGTTCCTGTCGAGCGCGGCGATCTCGTTCATTTCTTCGCTTGTCAAGGAGAAGCCGAACACCGAGATATTTTCGAGGATATGGTCGGGGTTGCTTGAACCGGGGATCGCCACAACGCCGCGCTGTAAATGCCAACGCAAAATGACTTGCGCCGCCGTCACGCCGTGCGCCTCGGCTATTTTTACGATCGTTTCATCACCCAAGAGTTCGCCCGTATGTCCTCTGCCGCCGAACGGATACCAAGCCTGCACGACGATCCCCAAATTGTGCATATACGGCACGACGGCTTGCTCCTGATAGTAGGGGTGGATCTCGTTCTGCACGAGCGCGGGCATGATGTCCACCTGCGCAATGAAGTCGTCGATCTCCTCGATATACCAATTCGAAAGTCCGAGGGAACGTATCTTGCCATCCGCGACAGCTTTTTCCATCGCCTGATACGCCTTGACGTCATTCGCGCCGGGATGGTGCAAGAGCATCATGTCGATATAGCCGATATTGAGTTTGTCGAGCGCTTCCTGTATCGCCTCTTCGGGGTGAGAATATTGTTCGCCGGGGTAGATCTTCGTGATGACGAAAATCTCTTCGCGCGGGACGTTCGATTCCCGTATCGCTTCTCCGATCTCCCTTTCGTTGCCGTACATGTGCGCGGTGTCGATGAGGCGAACGCCGGAATCCAGTGCCGCTTTCACCGAGGCTTTGCACGTTTCGCCCGTAAGAGAGTAAGTGCCAAGTCCTAGGATCGGCATTTCATATCCGCTGTTGAGAGTTACAGTGGGGGCGTGTCCGTTTTTGCCGCTTTCCAAGTCGAACGCGGAGACGTCGGGCGTAAATTTCAGTCCGAGCGAATCCACCCATTCATCGACCGTGCTTTGCGAAGTTCCCGAGGGGAATCTTCTGCCGTCAAGCCAAGTTGCGCCGCTTACGAGGGAATGTAAATTCGTCGCGCTCGAACCGATCCCGCTACTTTCGGAGGTGCAGAACGGAATGATCGTCTTGCCCGAAAAATCGTAGCTTTCAAGGAAGGTATAGATGATTTTCGGCGCTTGACTATGCCAGATGGGATAGCCCAAAAAGACGAATTTGTATTTATCCATGTTCTCCACGCTCCCGCTTATCGCAGGGCGAGCGGATGGATCGGCTTGTTCCTTATCTGCTCTGCCTCCCGAATAATAATCGAGGTCGGCTTCGGTATAAGGGATTTGCGGCACAATTTCATAGAGCGTTCCGTCCGTCTTTGCCTCGATCTGTTCCGCAACGCCTTTCGTCGTTCCCGTGCAGGAAAAATACGCGATCAGCACGTTGCCTGTTTCGGACATGGGTGGGCCGTTTTCCGTTTCCGGGGATTTGGGGGAAGAAGCCCCGCATGCCGTACAGAGGAGTAGCATACATGCCGCCAAAGCGGCGGAAAGCAACTTTTTCATGATCGGTCTCCCTCTCAAAAACTTGCCGAAAGCACGGCGCGGATATCCTTTTCATTCATGACTTTATAACCGCCGTCCATGATGAGGGTGCTTTTCACCATGCCGTCGAGCATATCTTTGGTCGCACCGAGCGAAGTGAGGTCCATCACGAGCCCGAGCTTTTTCATCCATGCTTCCATGCGTTCCAGCCCCTCGTAGGCGACGGCAGTCTCGCTCTTTCCCGCCTCGTTTACGCCCCATACGTTGACAGCATACCGCGCGAATTTCTTCGTCCCATAGGGGAGGATATAGCGATAGTAGGGCATCGTAACGGCAGAGAGCGTCATGCCGTGGGTCGCGTCGGTGAATGCGCCCACCGCCTGCCCGAGCATGTGCACCATCCAATCCGTCGTCTTGCCCTTTGCGATCAGAGTATTGAGCGCCCACGTCGCCGTCCACATGAGATTGCTCCGCGCCTCATAGTCGAGGGGATCTTCGGCGGCGATATCCGCGCTATGGATGAGAGAGCGCAGGAGCCCTTCGGCGATATAGTCGCTCGTGTTGTCGTCCGTGCCCGAAAAGTACTGTTCGAGAATGTGCGACATGATGTCGTAGATTCCCGCGATCATCTGGTAGCGGGGGAGCGTGAAGGTAAATTCGGGGTTGAGGACGGCAAACTTCGGAAAGACGTTTTCCCCGAATACATGCCCGATCTTGAGCTTTTCTCTATGGTTGGTGATGACCGAGCCGCCGTTCATCTCGCTGCCCGTACCAACCATGGTGAGCACGCACCCGACGGGGACGATTGCGCAGTCGACGTCCTCAAAGCGAATGAAGTACTTCTCCCAAATATCTTCCTCGCAATTTACGGACACAGATACCGCCTTCGCATAGTCGCACACCGAGCCGCCCCCGACGGCAAGGATGAGGTCGGCCTTTCCCATCCGCGCCCGTCCGACGCCCTCCATCACGCGCTCGATGGTGGGATTGGGCATCACGCCGCCGTCCTCGATGATGTTTTTTCCGTTCGCCTTCAAAAGGGCGACGACCTTCTCGTAAATGCCGTTGCGCTTCACCGACCCTCCGCCATAGGAGAGCATCACGTTTTTGCCGTATTTCGGAAGTTCGAGGCATAAATTTTCGAGCGCGTCCACGCCGAAATAGAGTTTGGTGGGATTGCAATAGGTGAAATTTCCGTTCATAAATTACTCCTTTCTCATATTTAGCGGGGGAACGGGACCCCCGATATTTTTCAGAATGCGTGCGGGTACGCCCGCGACGACGGCGCAGGGGGGCACATCCTTTGTGACGACCGCCCCCGCTCCCACGACTGCCCCTTCGCCGATGGTGACGCCGGGGAGAATGGTCGCATGTGCGCCGATCCAGACTTTGCTGCCGATCTTCACGGGAGCGGGGAGCATGTTCCCGCGCTTTGCGGGATCCAAATCGTGATCGAGCGTCGCGATGACTACCTGTTGGCCGATGAGGACGTCGTCGCCGATCTCGATCCCGCCTTGATCCTGAAAACAGCAGCCCGAATTGATAAAGACGCGCTTGCCCAAAGTGATGTTCAATCCGTAGTCTGTGAAAAAGGGCGGGAACAATCCGAAAGAGTCGTCCTCCTCTTTCCCGATCAACTCGAAGAAAAGCCGTCGCACATCTTCGGGTCCGTGATACTTTCCGTTGATCTCTGACGTATAGCGGAGCGCCCTCTGCGACATTTCGTGCATATAGAGGTGCGTTTCAGAGCCTGCGACAAGGTAAGTTCTTGCTTTTATAGCCTCGCTAAATTGTTCTCTGTTCATATTCGCCTCGCTTTACACCAATATTTTAGTGCGGAAACAAATAATATGTCAAATACTTATATTTTATAGATATTCTATGCTTGACAAGTATAGTTTCGGCGATATAATATTTTCAAAAGGAGTGTTTTATGGAATTACGTGAACTCAAATATTTTTTGGCAGTTGCACGGGAAGAAAGCATCTTGAAAGCGGCGGAAGCGTTGTATGTGTCCCAGCCCAACCTTTCGCGGCAAATGAAGCATTTGGAGGAGGAGCTCGGTCAACAGCTCTTTCTCCGCGGGAGCAGAAAGATCACGCTCACAGAAGCGGGAGAACTTCTCAAAAAGCGTGCCGAAGAAATTTTGGAGCTGCAAAAAAAGACGGAGATCGAGCTTTCCGCGCCCGTCACGGAAATTCGGGGCGACGTCTATATCGGCGGGGGCGAAAGTTACGTCTTACAGATCGTAGCGAAAGCCGCTCATGCCGTGCGGGAAAAATATCCCGCCGTCAAATTTCATTTGTTCAGCGGGGATATGACGACCATCATGGAAAAGCTCGACAAAGGCCTCATCGACTTCGGCATCTTCATCGAACCCGCAGATCTCACAAAGTACGACTATCTCCGTTTGCCGCTCGTAGATACTTGGGGCGTTCTCATGCGGAAAGACAGTCCGCTCGCGGAAAAGGAGGTGATCACGCCCGAAGATCTATGGGAGGCGCCCATCATCCGCTCCCGCCATTCGTTGGACAAAAGCGTCATCACCGATTGGTTTCAAAGGAAGTCGGATGAGCTGAATATCGTCGCCACATACGACCTTTTGTTTAACGCTTCCTTGCTTGTCGCCGAGGGCATGGGATATGCCGTTGGGCTTGAACACATCATCAATACGTCGGGGAAGAGTGAACTTTGCTTCCGCCCGCTCTTTCCGAAACTCGTTTCTCATCTCGACATCGCTTGGAAAAAATATCAGGTGTTCCCCAAGTGCGCCGAAGTCTTTTTGAAAGAACTGCAAGAGAGGATCGCATAAGCGATCGGAAGTTTTCGCATGAAAATATCATTGATACGAAAGCGGCGAGATAAACCTCGCCGCTTTATTGTCCTTTTTTGCTCCCGAACTCCTTTTCGGGGATGATGTCGCGGAATGTTTGAAGATCTTCCTGCGCGAAGAGCAGTTCGCCTCCCTTCCCCCGGATGAGATGCACCGCGATCTTGCCGCGGTCCTCGAAGTATCCGATCTCCGAGAGGGGGAGGGAAAAGGGCACGGCCCTTTTGTGCGGAAGCTCTTTGGCCGGAAGAAAGAAGAGGGCCCCGCCCCGCTTGCCCATATGGAGAGGCAGGCTCTGCCCGTCATGAAAGGTATGCCCGTGTGAGAGTTTTTTGAGCGCCGCGGCATTTTCGAGCCGTACGACGGGGCAACCTTTGAGCCATGCACAGACGGGGGCGGGAACGGTTTCGCCAAGGCGCCTTTTTTTGCCGCGCAAAGGACGTTCGTGCGCGACGGCCAGCCCGATACATCCCCCGATCGCCGTTGCGGATGCGGTAAGTATTACGATCCACCACATGCTGTTCTTCCCTTTATGGCATTCTTTTGACAATCATAGCATAGAAAAGTTGCAAATGTCAACAGTAATAACTAAAAATAAATTTATTACTATCTTCTTTTTAAGTTATTGCTATTATATGCTATCCGTGAGGGGGATGCCATGAATGTAGATTACAAGCTGGTCGGGAAAAGGATCCAAGCCGCACGGAAGCAGAGCGGGATGACGCAGGAGGCCCTTGCGGAGAAGCTCGATGTGAGCATCGGATATGTCAGTCAGGTCGAGCGCGGGGTCACGAAGATCAGCCTCGACCTTCTCGCAGCCATCGCAAACGCCCTCGGGTGCGACCTTTCCGTATTCGTCACGGGAGCATCGGCGGGGACGGGTTATCTCGAAGCCGAGTTCGGCGAGATGTTCCGCTCGCTCGACATCCGCGAAAGAAAACTGACGCTCGGATTTATCCGTTTACTCATTCAGAACCGCACCTGATGCCCTTTATAAACATGCGGGATCGGTGAATCTCCCCCCAAAAATTTGGAACGAATTTGGGGAACGCTCTTGACAGCGGGGGGAGGAGCGTTATAATGGAATTACTCGTTTCATGGGGAAACGGTAAAAAAATTTTTTCGGAGGGAATTTATGGACAAACAGAAATGGCTTATCGCGGGCTTGTCGCTCGTGATGGCCGCGAGCCTCGGCGTCGGCATCTCGGCGTGCGGAGGCGAACAGGAGCACACGCACACCTACGACGCCTGGGACCACAGCGAAACGCAGCACTGGAAGTACTGCGACGAGCACGGTGACGACAAGTCGAACATCGACGAGACGACCCGCGCCGATCACGACTTTTCGAGCGGTGACTGCGTCTGCGGCGCAAAGAAGCCGGCCACGCCTCCGCCCGCCCCGACGGAGCAGATTTACATCGTCGGCAATCTTTCCCGCTATTCGACGAAGTGGCCGGGGCTGGGAGGGACCGTTACGGGCTGCCTCAGACTCAATTACGACGCCGAGGCGGCCGAATGGAGCCTCACGCTTCGTTTGGGCGGCTATAAAGAGGACGGCTATACGACGAGCGAGAACTTCAAGCTCTTCGATTCCGTCAGCAAGAAGTATTATCCCGACGGCGTGAACAACAACTGGACGGTGGGCGGCGACAAGGACGGCACCTGCCACAAGGCGAGTGGAGAGTATAAGATCAGCTGGAAGAAAGGCGATACCGACGTCACTTTTACCCTGCTCGAACACAAGCATGATTACAATGTCATCAAAAAGGACGATACGCAGCACTGGTCGCTTTGGTGGCTCGGCGACGACGAGAAGGAAGGTTCCCGCGTCGATCATATCTGGGAGAACGATCAAGACGAGAAATGCGACGTGTGCGGTCAGACGCGGCATGTCCATCATTTCACCCAACAGAATAAGGATGCGACCCGACATTGGATGGAATGCCCGACGGAGGGCTATATAGACGAGAGCACGGTGGAAAACCACACCTACGACCCCGCGACGGGCAAGTGCACCTGCGGGGCGGTGAAGTCGGACGACTGCACGCACGACGAGATCGTCTTTGACTTTACGGCAGACACCCTGCCGAAAGGCGTGGCGGACGGCGGCACCATTCAAGCCAAGTGTGAGAAATGCGGCGCGGCAGTCCCCGTCAGCTACGATAAGTACGCGGAATTTGCATATGCGATCGACAGTCGCGAAGCAAAACCTCCCGTTGTCATCGAGAATGACACAAAGTATTACACAAAGATCACGCATGCTACCGGTTCCGACTACGGCGGAGCCTACCTCGGCTACAAGATCGAAAAGGCGGGCTCGCTCACGGTGACGATGGATATCGTCTGCAGCTGGGAAAGGGGCGTCGTCGGTACTTCGGATCTCGTCCTCGACTTTTTGGCAGTCAATGATATCCCGCTCGAAACGGGCACAACATGGGGTGATTTCGGCTGGGGCCCTGTATATGGCGGACGTTGGTCGGGCACGACGATAGAGAAGTGGAAGCAGCAGATCGTGTTGGATCCTGCACTCGGCAGCGCCTTCCACAGCATGACGATCACTTTCAAGGAAGAGGACGTTGGCAAGAATCTTTATTTCACCGTCAACACGAAAACGGGCAAAAATCTTCAGAATTCCGCCTTCCTCTTTGATGTGACCTTTGCTCCCGCCGCTGCGACGGAGAGCGCTCCCGCCGAAGTCGCCATGCTCCCCGGGAAGAAAGACTAAAAACGTAATACCGAAGGCCTCCCCGTTCACGGGGAGGCCTTTTTGCAAGACAAAAGTTTATCCCTTCCTCAGTTCCCAAGGGAAGGGGCAGGAGCCTTGACCTGCGGCATATGATGCAGTGTCCGCACATTTGCGGAAAAGATCGGGGGTCTTACAAATGCAGTGGCTTTTCGGGCTGGCATCGTGGCAGCAGGCGCTTCTCGTCTCCCTCATGCTCTTCGCGGCGACGGCGCTCGGCGCATGTCTCGTTTTCTTCTCCAAAAAATTGAACAGTCTGGCGATCACCCTGCTTACGGGTTTTTCCGCGGGCATCATGATCGCGGCGAGTTTCTTTTCGCTCCTCCTTCCCGCGCTCGAATACGAGAGCGTTCTGCCGCCCTATCTGACGGTGACGATCGGTTTTCTCCTCGGCGGCGGGCTCCTCATTCTCGCGGACGTCCTTCTCACGCGGCGCAAAAAGGGTTTTGGCAGCATGGGTACGCGGAACGGCCTCATGTACCTCGCCGTGACCATTCACAACATTCCCGAGGGCATGGCGGTGGGGGTGGCGATCGCGGCGGCAGCGGGCGCGCAAGACGCCATGATCCCCGCCCTTCTCTTTGCGGTGGGGATCGCGGTGCAGAACTTCCCCGAAGGGGCGTGCGTGGCCTTTCCCCTCCGCGCGGGCGGCATGTCTCCCTTGAAGAGTTGCCTCTTTTCGCAGGGGTCGGGTGCGGTGGAGATCCCCGCCTGCGTGTTGGGTGCGGTCGCGGCGACGCTCGTGAGCGGGCTCCTTCCGTGGGCGCTCGCCTTCTCGGCGGGAGCAATGATCGCCGTCGTCTGCTCCGAACTCATTCCCGAATGCTTTGCGGGGAACAAGACGGCCGCCTCGCTCGGGATCCTCTTCGGTTTCTGCCTCATGATGATCCTCGACGTCGCTTTGAGTTAGACGAAAAACGCGGCACCCATGTCCGCAATAGAGCATATAAAAACGCCGCCTGCGGGTACCATGTCCGCGGGCGGCGGTCTGTTTGCGGCTATTTTCTCGTCCGCATCTCGACCTTTGTCTCGGCCGAGACGGAGGGGAGGAAGTTATCCTTCCACTTTGCGTATTTTTTGAGAGAAGAGCGGTAGAGGCTCTGTTTCAGGTTAAAGAGGTCGCACCCGCACGCCTTGCAGTTTTCGAAGAGGTCCTCGACGTAGCCCTCCACCGTCGTTTTGGCGCTCTGCAAGATCTTTTCGGGCACCGTATCGCCGAGGCCGTCGTCCACGGGCACCGACGTACTGCGGCAGCACAGGCGGACGAGCAGGTCGATGGAAAATTTTGCCGTGAGGCCCTCCTTTGCTTCGAGCTTCACGCCGCCGTTGTTTTTGATAATGGAGAGGGTGATGGGCTGCCCGTCGTCCATGGCGTTGAAGGTGCCCGCGAATACCTTCCCCTTCAAGAGGCTGAACGCAAAGGTCTGTTCGCGGGGGAGGAGGCCCACCATCTTCCCGTCCGAAAAGATGGCCGTTTGGTCGGCGCTGTAAATCTGTTGGGGCTCCTGCCCGCCGCCTCCGCCCGACGAGCCTCCCGAACCGCCCGAACCGCCCGAACTTCCCGAGCCGCCCCCGTCCTGTTCGCCCTGTTGGGGGGTGGAGCGCACATAGGGGAGAAACCCGCTCTTCGAGACGCCATAGACGCCGATCGCAAAATCTTTGAGGGTACAGGGCATCACTTTACCCGACTTTTGGGCGGCGTCGGAAAAGAGTTTTGTGATGGCGAGCGACGAGGCATCGTCGATGGCGCTCTGCGAGGAGAGGAGCT
This sequence comes from uncultured Clostridia bacterium, assembly GCA_947625555.1. Taxonomy (GTDB): domain Bacteria; phylum Bacillota; class Clostridia; order Christensenellales; family Borkfalkiaceae; genus Gallimonas. The sequence goes on from CANQOT010000007.1 coordinate 50,936, forward strand.
CGCCCGCCTTCCCTTCGCTCACGGCGAGGAGGCAGGTATCGGGCATGTACTCGTTGCGCAAAAAGTAGTTGAGGCTGTCCATCATGTCGGCCTTCGCCGCATCTTCGCCGAGAAGGATGAGGTTGCAGAATACGAGCTTGGGCACCCATCCCGTCTTGGTGTAGATGAGGGTGATGCAGTCGGAGACCGTCTTGCCCTCGGCCTCGATCTCCACGCTCGAAGTGCCGCCCGTCGTGCGGTCGCTCCCCTTGGGCACGGCGATCTGTGCGGTGAGCGAGAACCCCTCTTCCGTCTTGTCGATGGCGGCGGCGAGAATGATGGCCGTCTTTTGGATATCCACGAGCCCAAAGTCGTTGGAGAAGAACGCAAACAAAATGACAACGGCGAGCAGGACGTAGAGCTTCATCGGAATGGTGCGGACGAATTTCTTAAACTTCACGGCGGCGCCTCCGAAGGAGCAAAGAGAGGGCGGGCACGAGGAGGAAGAAGATGGGGAAGATCCAGAACAGGGTGCCCGAAATGACGCTTAAAACATCCTTCATGCGGTATTCGAGCACGATGAGAAGGGCGAAGAGGACGGCGTTGGCGCCGATCGAGAGGAAGGTGCGCAAATACTTTTTCTCCCCGATGGCCTGCACCGCACAGTCGATCCCGCCTTGCAGGGGAAGGGCGACGTAGAAGGCCATCACGAGGGCGAGCCCGTAGATGAAGATATAGTCGATGCGGCCGAGCACGGTGATGCCCGCGAAGTACTTTGAGGTCTTGGAAAAGCCGAAGAGCTGGTTGAAGGCGAGCGGCCCGAAGATGCCGTAGAAGGTGGCGAGGAAGAAGAGCACCGCCGCCCCGCCCGCGAGATAGCACAGCGTCCCCTTCCACGCCATGCCCTTTCGGTATTCGAACTTCCCGAGGAGGGTCATGAGGATGGCGGCATCGAAGAACCAGCTCGTCGCCCCGGCTGTGGCTTGCAAAAAGCCGCTCCCGCCCGCCGCACCCGCGGGCGCAAGGGCGCCGAAGTCCGCGCTCCCCACCGAGAGGAGGAGGATGCCGACGAACCCCGCCGCCGCAAGCGGGGCAAGGATATCCCAGGTCCTTCCGAAGGAGGAGAGGGGCTTCGAACATAGATACACGCTGAAAATAAAGAAGGGCCCGAACGCCACGAGCGAGGGCAGCGTATCGTAAAATTCGCTCTGCACGAAGAGTTGCTGTTCGAGAAGGGGCAGGAAGGAGCAGTATAAGAGGAAGAGCCCGAAGATGCAAATAAGGATCTTCGCCGCGATCTTGCCGAAGGTGTTTTCCAACATCTCGTAAAAGCTCATGCCCCGCTTTGCGAGGAGCAGCACCAAAAATACGGCGCCCGCCTGCACGAGATATTGCACGAGGGCGGGGAAAAGCAGGTCGTTTTGCGCATAGCGCGCAAGATGCGCGGGCAAAAAGACGAGCTTTCCAACGGGCGCGATGCACGCGAGGAGGAGATAGATCTGTCTCGGAGCGATTTTCTTTGTCATTTGAGCCTCCTTCTGTTGGGACTTTTGAGCGTCTTGGGACGGGTGTCGAGGGAGCCTAAATTGTATTTGAGAACGCTGTCGCGCAGGTCCTTCCCCACGATGGGGGAGAAGGGTGAAAGAAGGGGTGCGCCGAAGTTCTCCGTCGTCACAAGGTACAAGAGAATGAACGCCGTGAGCAAAATGATGCCGTACGTCCCCACGCTCCCCGCGACGAGGAGCATCGCGAGCCGCACGACGCTCGTCTGTTCGATGAGATTGGGCACGGCATACAGCCCGATGCCCGAGAAGGCGATAATGATGATGGCGGGGGTGGAGACAAACCCTGCCGAGACGGCCGTCTCGCCCAAAACGAGCGCCCCCACGACGGAGAGCGCCATCCCCACATATTTGGGCATGCGGATGCTCGCTTCGTTCAGAACTTCCAGAACGAGCAGGACGAGGAGCATTTCGAGCGACGGCGAGAAGGGGATATCGCGGATACTTCCCGCAATGGTGAGGAGGAGCTTCACCGGGAAGAGTTGCAGTTTGAAGAGTTGCCCGGCGATGTAGAAGGCGGGAAGGTAGATGGCCACGATGAGGGCGAAGAGGCGCAAAAGCCGCGTAAAGGTCGCGCGGTAGGGCGGAACGAAGTAATCCTCGCTCGATTGAAAGTCCTCGACGAGAAGATAGGGCACCGTGAGGGCGATGGGGGAGCCGTCGACGATGAGCCCCACCCGCCCCTCGGCCAGCTTCGCGCAGAAGATATCGGGCTTCTCCGTCGTGCCCACCTGTTTGACGAGGGAATAGGGACGGGAGGCGAGGAAGTGGGTGAGGTAGGAAGAATCGGGCACGATGTCGATGTCGATCTCTTGGATCTTCTGCTTGACCTCTTCCACCGTCTCCTTTACAGCCGTGCCGTCGAGGTAGCACAGCGCGACGAACGTCTTGGAACGGCGCCCCACTTCGATCATCTCGATTTTGAGTTCGCCCGTTTTCAGGCGGCGGCGAATGAGCGAAGTGTTGGTCTTTACGTCCTCGATGAAACCCTCGCGGGGGCCCTTGACGGCGACGTCCGTCGAGGGTTCCGAAATGGCGCGGGTGAACACCTTCTTCGTCCCCACGACGATGCCCTCGTCCATGCCCTCCCAGAGGAGCACGGGATTGCCCGCGAGCACCTCCGCGGCGAGCTTGTCGAGGGCCTTTTCCCGCTTCATCTCGGGGGAAGTGATGTGCTTGCCCACCGCTTCGGCCGTAGGCTTGCCGTCGAAATATTTGAGCGCCCGCACGACCTGTTCGCCCAAAAGTTCCTTGTCCGTGATGGGGTCGGCGAACACGGCGGCGAATTTCAACCCCTTGTCCGAGGTGAACTCGAAGGTCAGGATATCATCGGCGGGCAGCAGTTTTTTAAGGGCGTCCAAGTTCTTTTTGAGGTCGCCCGTGACAGTTTTCATACAAAAAGTATGGAGAGCGGTGCGTTTTTTATGCGGCACACCGCTGCGGGAAACAAAAACCGCCCCGCGGAGGGCCGCAGGGCGGAAAAGCCGGTCACTTTTTTTTGAGGGAGGAGAGGAAATCGGAGAGAAGAAGGGCGATTTCGGATAGCTCCTCCTCGGACATAGGTGGGTCGCAATACGTATTCAGGTTCTCCTTGAAGTACGAAAAGCGCTCCTCTTCGGGAAGGACTTTGCTCCCCTTGTAGAGCGCGCTTGCCGCCTCCTGCCGCCTCTCTTCGGGCACGACGCCTTCGAGAAGGGGATAGAGGGGGGAAACGCTCTTGCCACGGATGAACTGTTCGTAGATGACGTAGTAGAGCGTCGCGCTGCAACCGCAAGCAAAGCCGCCTTCCAAGGTCCTCGCAATGTCCGACGTGAATGGTTCGGGGCTCATCGTCACGAGGGCGCGGAATACCGCATAGAGGACGAGCCCGATGGCGAAGGGCAGTACCACGAACACCTTTTTCGGGACATTCTTCATGACCGTCTTTTTGAGGAGAGACACGATGAGCGTCACTCCGAACGCGAGCAAGAGCACGTCGACGCCGTAAGCGCGGAACGTGTTTAAGATCTCAATGAACGACATAAAGTCCACCTCATCTTTCCCGCCGCAGAACTATTGTATCATACGCGAACCCCTCCCCCCGCCTCTCTCTGCCAAAATTTCCTCATTCCCTTCCTCATTCCGTCCCGCGCGCATTATTGTCTACTAAGCGCGGCACGAGCGCGTAGCGCGAAGTAGGGGCGAAGCCCCGAGTGAATCTTGCCCCCTCCATGGGAGGGGGGTAGGGGGGTGGGGTGACATTCCAAATACGTCATGTTGAGCCGCGCGGTACGCGCGTGTCGAAACATATCCTTATTATAAATAAGGCTTCCCCCAAGGTGGGGAAGCCTTTCCTCATTCCGAGGCCATGTAATGGCCGAGTGAATCTTGGCTCCTCCCACGGAGGAGCCTTTCTTTCTTCTTCCATTGTTCATAACTTTTCCCTTCAAACCCTCAAAATTCGCTCAATTTATTATAAATTTTGGGCTTTTGAAAAAATTTTTGCAAAAAAATGAAAAAATTATCAAAAAACACTTGACAAATGCACGGGGGGGGTAATATATAAGATGTCATTATAAATGACAAAAATTTTCATTATGGAGGAAAACTATGAACAAACAAAAATGGCTCATTGTGGGATTGTCGCTCGCGATGGCCGCGACCCTCGGCGTGGGCATCTCCGCCTGCGGCGGCGACAAGGACCCCGACACCCCGCCCACTCCCACGGAACACACGCACACCTATGATGCGTGGGACTACAACGACACGCAACACTGGAAGTACTGCGACGAGCACGGCACCGACAAGTCCAACATCGACGAGACCACGCGCGCGAACCATACTTTCAAAGACGGCAAATGCGAATGCGGCGCAACGGAAGGGGGAGAGATCCCCGACGCCGACCTCGACACGCGCGAGTTCTATGTCGTCGGTGGCGGCATGGGAACGTTAAAGAACGGCACTTGGGACGGCCCCAAGGCCGGCTTCCAATTCGCCAAAGCGCCCCACAAGGATGCGAACGGCAACACTGTCTATACCTTCACAATGGAGCTCTATTCCGCCGATGAGTTCAAATTTATCGAGAAGAACGCGATCACCCAAGAGACAGATGAGAGCGGCAACAGCAAGGCCGTTTGGCACGATGAACTCGTGTTCACCCTGCCCGATCTTGACGTAAGCTCGGTCACGGGCGCATTCGCCCGCGCGTCCGAGACGTCGGACAACATCACCGTTCTAAAAGATATGGACGGCGAATATGAATTTACCATTCGTACGACGAAAGACGGCGACATGAAGGCGAATAAGGTAGAAGTTCGTCTCGTGAAGGAGCTCGAACCCCTCGGCGTCGAGTCGCAGTACGAGATGTATCTTGTCGGAAAAATTGCGAGCAAGGCAACTTCCGACTGGCCGTCCATGCTCGGCGTTGCGAATGTCCCTTCGAAGTGCTACAAAATGGAGTTGCAGGACGATGAGGAGACCTTCGCGATTGAAGTTGAGCTTTCCGGCTATGACCAGTGGAAGGTCTGGAACTACAAGGTCGGGAACGTCAACGCCGGCTACTATCCCACGGGTATTGATGGAAACCTTTCCACGGGCGGTGGTCCCGACGGCTGGTACCGCGTGACTTGGAAGGTGGGCGACGCCAACGTGACGATCGCGCACGCACACCGCTATACGGTTTGGGATTACGACACCGAGGAGCACTGGAAGAAGTGTGTCGCAAACGACGGATCCATTGACGATACCACCCGCGCACCGCATGATTTCACCAACGGCGATACCTGCGAATGCGGCTATAAGCAAGCGGCAGACCCGGATTGGAAGGTCAAAGACGACGGCACGCTGGAAAGCTACACGGGGAACTACGAAAACATGGTTATTCCTGCAAATCTTACGACGTTCCCTGCTCTTGGCGATCTCTTCGGACGCAAACAATCCAATAGTCAATATTATCCTTCTGACGCGAATTGGCAAAAAGTTAAATCCGTGACGGTCGCGCCCGGGAACAAGAATTTCAAAATGGAAAACGGCGCACTGCTCTCCGCGGACGGAAAGACCCTCTATGCCTATTTCTACTATAACACCGCAACGGAAGCCACCTTCGATAGCGTGACGGAGGTCAAACAAGCAGCATTCTCCGGAAACAAAAATCTTCAATCCCTCGGACTTCCCAATGCAAAGACAGTGTGGACGGGAGCATTCGCCTATGTGAGTGGCCTGAAAAAGATTTCTCTTCCCGGTACCGAACTGCTTTATTCGGGGGCATTTCAAGAATCCTCGATTGAGGATATTGAATTGGATGGGATAACGGGGTTTTACGGCGATCCGTTCAAAAGCGCAAGCAATATCAAATCCATTGTTTTCGGAGAAAACCTGTCGCATACTCCCAGAACAGTGAGCTTTGGCGGGTTGACGGTAACAAACATAACGTTCACATTCAAAGCGAAAACGCCTTTGACTCCCGCTCCGACATTCTATTATCAATTTTCGGGCAAGATCTATGTCCCTGCCGAGAGCGTAGAGGCTTATAAGGCCGCTTGGACGAAGGTCGCTGATAAGATCGAGGCAATCCCCACCGAGGCAGTATCCGTCGCCCCCGTCGAAGTTGCAATGTTACCCGAAAAGAAGGACTGAATAAACGCCCAACCCTACCCTCTCCTTGGGGAGAGGGGTAGGGGTGTGGGGTGACCTGCCCCTGTTTACGGGGGCGGGTGGCACGGCAAAGCCGTGACAGGTGGGGGCATTGCTTCTAATTGCGTCATGTTGAGCTTGTCGAAACATCTCCTTATATAATAAGGTCATTCCTCGACTACGCTCGGAATGACGAAATAGAACACGCCCCACCACAGTCACGCTCGCGCGTGACAGCTCCTCCCACGGAGGAGCCTTACGGACTACGTATTAGGGGATACACTCACCCACTGCGTGGGTTCGGTATGACAGTTACACAGCTCACCCTTTTTCATAATTTCCCTTCGTCGGTGCGGGGTCCCCATCTCCGCACCGACCCCCGCAAGGGGGTAGGGGGAGTTATGAGAACAAAGTAAAGTACAAAAAAACCGAGGGTTCCTCGGTTTTTTTGTTGTATAATCCCCACCTCCGTCTCGGCTTCGCCTCGCCAGCTCCTCCCGAGGGAGGAGCTTTACCCTCATCAGTCACCTGCGGTGACAGCTTCCCCCGTCTACGGGGGAAGCCTTGCGGACTTCGTACTTCGGGATTCTTCGGCTGCGCCTCAGAATGACGCGGTTACCTTGCGGACTTCGTATTAGGGGATACACTCGCCTTCGGCTCGGTATGACAGCGGGGATAAGATTCACTCGGCCACGGTGTGGCCTCGGAATGAGGAGGGGCGGAATGAGGACGGGGCGGACGGCAGGGGTGCCCTACGGACTTTTCCAAAAAAAATCGCGCGAGGGTCGCGCGAAAAAATCAAATCTTCGAATAGCCGTAGGCGTTGATGAGAGCGTCGATCTTTTGCCCCTGTTTGCAGAGCGGGCACTCGCCGGGGCGGTAGGACTTATACGCGGGCAGGTCCTCGATGCCGATGAGCTGTTTTACGACGACGCCCGGGATCTCGAAGTTCCCGCCGAACACCGTCGCCACGCCCACGGGGTCGCCGTCGTAGTAGCGAATGCCGCGGATGGCGCCCATGGCGGCAATGCCCGTGGTCGCCGTCGCCGAGAGGATGAGCACATGTCTGTTCTTCACATAGGGCACGAGGTTATCGCGCAGAATGAGCTTTTCGTCCTTGGTAAATTCGGGGGAAATGACGGCGATCTCCTGCTTCATATTGATGCCCGAGGAGTGGGAAAATTCCTCGGCGAGGAAGGCGCCCACCATCTTCATATGGTCGAGGGTGATGATGGTATCGACGGCGACGCCCGAGAAGCTCTCGGCAAACAGTTTTGCGGCCGCGCGGGCGAGGGGAGCCTCCGTTTTCATGCGGGTGAGGTCGACGCAGTAGTTGACGTGCGAATGCTGGGTGACGAAGTGCCCCTGCATGACGCGGATCCTCACCTTATTGTTGCGCTTTGCGAACAGTTCGAATGCGTTTCTTTCCATATTCATCCCCTTATCTTCGCCCGTCGGCGGATAATTCAAACGTTCTTTTAACATTGTAACGTAAAATGGAAGGAATGTAAAGAGCGAAATCCCGATTTTCCGCAAAAAATTTTCGTTTGAATGTTTAGAAGGGTAAAAGTTCCGTTATATATAGGATAGAAAAAAACGCAAGGTGCAACCGTGTCGAAGAAGGAAAGAGAAAAGGACATCGAAGAAGAGGCTCCCGCGGCGGAAGCGGCAGGGGAGGCCGAGAAGGCGCAAACCGAACAGGCCCAAAGCGGGCAGGAGGCGCCCTCCGCAGAGGAGAATGCTTTGAAGGAAGCGCTCGCCCTCGCCGAGGACTATAAACGCAAGTGGTATTCCGTTACGGCGGAGTACGAAAACTACCGCAAACGCACGAAAAACGATTGCGCAAAGCGGTATGCGGAGGGAAGGGCGGACGTCGTCTCCAAACTCTTCCCCATCGCCGATAATCTCGACCGCGCCATCGCGGTCTGCGGCGACGAAAAGACGAAGAAGGGCATCGAGATGGTCATTGCCGCCTTCGGGAAGATCCTCGAAGAGGAGAACATCAAGGTGATCGACCCCGCCGGCCAACCTTTCGATGCGGATAACAGCGAAGCCATCATGGCCGTGGATCCCGCCGAAGGGGAGGAGAGCGGCCTCGTGCGCGAGGTGTACAGGAAGGGCTACGAGCAAAACGGCAAGGTCCTCCGCTTCGCACAGGTAGTCGTCGTGCGGTAGTGTCCTTGCTGTGACGGAAGGGGTGAACACCCCCTTAGTCTGCGTTGCAGACAGCTCCCCTCGAGGGGGAGCCAAGATGTGTTCGATATAAATTTTGAATAAAGAAAGAGGTGTTTATATGAGTAAAGTAATCGGTATCGATTTGGGTACGACCAATTCGTGCGTCGCGGTGATGGAGGGCGGCGAGCCCGTCGTCATCGCCAATGCGGAAGGGGCGAGAACGACCCCCTCCGTCGTCGCGTTCCAGAAGGACGGCTCCCGCGTCGTCGGGCAGGTCGCAAAGCGGCAGGCCGTCGCCAACCCCGATAAGACGGTCATCTCCATCAAACGCAAGATGGGGTCGGATTATAAGGTCAAGATCGACGAGAAGAGCTATTCTCCGCAGGAGATCTCGGCGATGATCCTTTCGAAATTGAAGGCGGACGCCGAGGCCTATCTCGGCGGGAAAGTGACGGACGCCGTCATCACCTGCCCCGCATACTTCACCGACGCCCAGCGTCAGGCCACCAAGGATGCGGGCAAGATCGCGGGCCTCAACGTTCTGCGCATCATCAACGAGCCCACCGCGGCCGCCCTTGCCTACGGCCTCGATAAGGAGAAGGAATCGAGCAAGGTCATGATCTACGACCTCGGCGGCGGGACCTTCGACGTCTCCATTCTCGAAATTTCGGACGGCGTGTTCGAAGTGCTCGCCACCAACGGCAACAACATGCTCGGCGGCGACGATTTCGATAAGCGCCTCATGGACTACATGGTCGGCGAATTCAAGAAGAGCCACGGCGTCGACCTCTCCAAGGATAAGATGGCGATGCAGCGCCTCAAAGAGGCTGCCGAAAAGGCGAAGATCGAACTTTCGGGCATGAACCAGACCTCCGTCTCCCTGCCCTTCATCTCCATGACGGATGCGGGTCCCGCGCATTTGGAGCTCGAGATCACCCGTCAGAAGTTCGAAGCGCTCATCGCCGACCTCATCGAAAAGACGGCCGAGCCCATGCGCCTCGCCATGAAGGATGCGGGCCTTTCGTATAACGATATCGACAAGGTCATCCTGGTCGGCGGTTCGACCCGCGTTCCCGCAGTCGTGCAGAAGGTCAAGGAGATCACGGGCAAGGAGCCCTTCAAGGGCATCAACCCCGACGAGTGCGTCGCGGTCGGCGCGGCCATCCAGGGCGGCGTCCTCACGGGCGAAGTGAAGGATGTGCTCCTTCTCGATGTCATGCCGCTTTCCCTCGGCATCGAGACCCTGGGTGGCGTGTTCACCCGTCTCATCGACAGAAATACCACCATCCCCGTCAAGAAGTCGCAAGTTTTCTCGACGGCGGCGGATAACCAGACGAGCGTGGAGATCCACATCTTGCAGGGCGAACGCGAGTTCTGCCGCGACAACAAGACGATGGGCCGCTTCATGCTCACGGGCATCGCACCCGCGCCCCGCGGCATCCCGCAGATCGAAGTCACCTTCGACGTCGATGCGAATGGCATCGTGCACGTCGAGGCGAAGGATCTCGGCACGGGCAAGTCCACCGACATCACGATCACCTCTTCCACCAACCTTTCGGAGGACGAGATCAACAGGGCGGTGAAGGACGCCGAGCAGTACGCCGAGGAAGATAAGAAGCGCAAGTCCAAAGTGGACGCGCGCAACAAGCTCGACGGGCTCATTTTCTCCGTCGAACAGACGCTGCGCGACGGCGAGGGCAAACTCTCCGAAGAGGATAAGCAGGTGTTGCAGTCGGCCGTCGACGAGGCGAAGAAGGAGCTTGAGGCGGACGATGAAGAAAAGTACAACGCGGCCTTCGAGGAGCTCTCCAAGAAGATCCAGCCCGTCATCGCGAAGATGTACCAACAGGCGGGCGGCGCGCAGGGCGGCCAAGGCCCGCAAGAACCCGACGGCGGAGATACGGAGTTCCATCAGTAAACCCATTTCGCGCGATTTCTTTTCTTCGAAAACAAATACGCGCGAGGAAATAGCCGTTAGCGTCTGAATATGCGCGGTCCTCTCGTTCGTTTCATCGGGCAAGAAGCGCATAAATGCGCAAATTGAGGCGCCCACGGCGGAAATCAATTCCGCCTATGGCAAGCGATTGGGAACGGGTTCACAAATTTTGTTTTGCGCAGGGGGGGGGTACCGCGTCATCCTGAGCGAAGCGAAGGATCCCGAAGTACGAAGTCCTTTACCGCAAAACAAAAAGGCCCATACCATGTCCGCGGTCTGCGGGTCCGACAACATAAAAACGCACCTTAAAGAGGATGGCTTTTCGCATCCTCTTTCGGCATGAAAAGGAGCTTCTATGCCCGAAAAAAAGAACTACTACGAGGTCCTCGGCGTCTCCAAAAATGCGACCGAGGAGGAGATCAAGGCGGCCTATAAAAAGCTCGTCAAGCAGTATCACCCCGACCTTCACCCCGGGGACGCTTCCGCCGCCGAAAAATTCAAGGAGATCAACGAGGCCAACGAGGTGCTCTCGGATAAGCAGAAGCGCGCCGCGTACGATTACGAGCAGGAACATCCGGGCATGGGTGGCCCCGAAGGCTTCGGCGGGGGCGGTTTCGGCGGCTTCGGAGATATTTTCGAATCCATCTTTCAGGGCTTCGGCGGGGGCTCCGTCCACCGCGATACGACGGGCGACGACGTGCAGATCCAAATGACGCTCTCCTTTATGGACGCCGCCAAGGGATGCAGAAGGAACCTTACCTACCTTCGCAACGAACCCTGCCCCGCATGCAGAGGCACGGGCGCGCGGAACGGCTCGGCCTTCAAGACGTGCCAAAAGTGCGGCGGCCGCGGACAGGTGCGTTTCGCGCAGGAGACGATGTTCGGCAGAACGGTGCGCGTGGGTCCGTGCCCGGATTGCGGAGGCAAGGGGCGCATCATTTTGGAAAAATGCCCCGACTGCAAGGGGAAGGGCTCTGTCCGCCGCGAGACGACGGTTACCCTCGATATCCCCGCGGGCGCGGATACCAATTCTTATATGCGCAAACGCGGCTTCGGGCAGGCAAGCACGGAGGGGGGTGAACCGGGGGACCTCATCGTCGTTTTCCGCGTCGAACCGCATAAACTTTTCCAGCGGAAGAACCTCGACCTCTACGTCGATCTGCCCATTCCCTTCACGGCGGCGGCGCTCGGCGGAAAGGTCTTTGTGCCCACCCTCGACGACGCCATCGAGTACACCATTCCCGAAGGGACGCAGACGGGCACGACGTTCACCGTCCGCGGCAAGGGGATCAAATCGAAAAACGGCACGGGCAATCTCTATTTGCGTGCGATCGTCGAAGTGCCGACCAAACTCACCAAGGAGCAAAAGGCGGCCCTTTCCGAGGCCTCCTCGAGCTACGAACTCAAACAGTTCGACAAGGCGAAAAAGTATGCCGATAACCTCTCCGCTCTGTACGGTAAGGACGCATACAAGAAGTAAAAAACCGTTCGCGCGTTTTGAGAACCGCATACAAGAAAACCGATAGCCGCGTCCCCGCGGCTATTATTTTGTCTTTCACCCCGCCCTTCCCCCTCATTCCGCCTTCACCCTCATTCCGAACCCGCAAAGCGGGTGAGTGAATCTTGCCCCTCTAACGCGTCATCCTGAGCGGAGCCCGTAGGGCGAAGTCGAAGGATCCCGAAGTACGAAGTTCGAAGAGCTGCCCCCTTTGAAGGGGGCGCAAAACGCAGTTCTGCGCATCGGCACAGTGTGCCGTGCGCTGCGTTTTGCGGTGAGTGAGCGCATCGGAAGGCGCGAACGGTGACCGAACGCGGGGCTCTACCCGCGTGAGACAGCTCCCGCGTAGGCGGTGGTGGGGGTTGAACATGGGAAGCCCCCACCTGTCTCACTACGTTCGCCACCCGCCCCCGTAAACGGGGGCAGGTCATCACCCTCATTCGTCACGCCGCACGCGGCGTGACACCTTCCCCCGTAGACGGGGGAAGGCTTTCGGACTTCGTATTAGGGGATACACTCGGGGCGTTGCCCCTCGGTATGACAGCAGGGACAAAGATTCACTCGGGCTACGCCCTCGGAATGAGGGCACGAACGCTTCATGATTTTTCCCGCCCTGCGCCCTGTCCTCATTCCGCCGAAAAGACGGGGAGAACTGCGCCGCTGTACGTTTCCGCAATGAAGGAGGCGACCTTTTCCGTGCAGAGAGCGGTAAGAAGGGCCTTGATCTTGGGATGGGTCTCGTTTCCCTTCTTCACGGCGATGATATTCGCATAGAGCTGTGCGGCGTCGCCCGATGCGTCCTCAAAGGCGAGCGCATCCTGCGATTTGAGCCCCGCTTGCAGGGCATAGTTGCCGTTGATGACGGCGATGGCCCCCGCCTTGGATTCTTCCAGAAGCTGCGCGACCGTCTGCGCCTCGGCCGCCTTTACGGTATTGCCCTTGTCGTCCGCGATGTCCTCGGTGGTGAGCGACTCGGTAAAAGATGCGCTCTTCAAGGTGATGTATCCCTCATCCTGCAAGAGGTAGAGCGCGCGGGCGAGGTTGGAACCGTCGTTCGGGACGAGAATGGTCCTGCCCGTTTTGACTGCCGCATAGTCCTCCTGCGTCACCCCTTTGCCGTAGATGCCGAAGGGCTCATAGTGGATCTTCCCCGCAGAAGAGAGGTGGGTGCCGTGCTCTGCGTTGAAGGTGTTGAGGTAGGGGGTGTGCTGGAAGTAGTTGGCGTCGATATCGCCGTCCTCGAGCGCAATGTTGGGGGTGATGTAGTCGTCGAACACCTTCACTTCGAGGGTGTAGCCGTAGGCGGCGAGGTCCTCTTCGATCACGTTCAAGATCTCCGCATGGGGGGTCTGGCTCGCGCCCACCGTGATGGTGTAGGGGTGCTTGTCGATCCCCGCGCTTCCGCAAGCGGCGAAGCCGAAGAGGGTGCAGGCGGCCAGCGCCGCCGAGAGAATGGCTGTCAGTACTTTTTTCATAATATTTACTCCTTTATATTGATTTTTTTATTTTTATGATTTCGGGTTATCCGTTTATCCAGCCGTTTCGCAAGGTACATGCCGGCCTCCTGTAAGACCTGTACGAGGATGACGATGAGGGCGACGCACAGCCAGATGACGTCCTGCGCATTGGACGTGCGCGCCTTTGTGACGGCGATGGCGCCCAACCCGCCTCCCGCAATGGTGCCCGCCATGGCAGAATAACCGACGATGGTCACCGTGGAGATGACTGCTCCCACGATGAGCGAGGGCTTCGCTTCGGGAATGAGGACCTTGCAGATGATGCCAAACGTCCCCGTCCCCATCGCCCGCGCCGCCTCGATGACGCCTTTGTCCACCTCTTTCACGGAACTCTCCACCATGCGGGCCACATAGGGTGTCGCCGCGACGACGAGCATGAAGATCATCGCCTCGTCCCCGATGCTCGTTCCCACGATCGCCCGCGCCGCGGGGATGAGGGCGACCATGAGGATGATGAAGGGGATACTGCGGAGGATGTTCACCAAAAATCCCACGATCTTATTGAGCCATACGATGGGGCGGATGCCCCCCCTGTCCGTCACGCAAAGCAGGATTCCGAGCGGGAGCCCCAAGAGATAGGCAAACGCCGCCGAAATGACGGTATGGTAGAGGGTGATGCCGAGGCCTTCCAAAAAGCCCGTGGCGCCCAGTTGGCCGAACAGCTTGCTCAAAAGCAACGATTGCATCAGATCTCCTCCTTAAAAACGACGTTCTTTTGGGTAAGAAAGCGTTTGACGGTCTCCTCCGTCTCCCCCTCGGGGAGGGAGATGACCATGTGCCCGTACGTCTTTCCGTCGATGTTTTTGGTATCCGCGTAGAGGATGTTCACGGCGACGCCGCACGCCATCGCGAGCGCAGAGATGATAGGCATGTCTGCTTCCTCCCCGTTAAAAACGAGGCGGAGCTTCTTCCCGCCCGCATTTTGCAGCGAGCGGATGAGGTTGGGAATGATGAGCTCCTTCGCGATCTCCGAGCGGGGGAAGGCAAACACATCTTCCACCTTGCCCTGTTCGGCAATGCGGCTTCGATCGATGACGGCCACGTCCGTACAGATGCTCTCGACCACCCGCATCTCGTGCGTGATGACGACGATGGTGACCCCGAGCGTTTGGTTGATCTCTTTGAGGAGTTGGAGGATGGAAGTCGTCGTGTTGGGGTCAAGCGCGCTCGTCGCTTCGTCGCAGAGAAGATATTTAGGGTTTAAGGCGAGGGCGCGGGCGATCGCGACGCGCTGTTTTTGCCCGCCCGAGAGCTCTGAAGGGTAGGCCTTGGCCTTCTCCGAAAGCCCCACGAGGTCGAGGAGTTTTGCAATGCGCTCCTTCGCCTCCGCGCGGGGGACATGGGCAACTTCAAGGGGGAAGCGCACGTTGGCCTCGACGTTGCGCTGTTCCAGGAGGTTGAAGTTTTGGAAGATCATACCGATCCCCCTGCGGATCGCGAGCAGACGCTTCTTTTTGGCCTTTGTGAGGTCCTCGCCGTCGATGAGCACCTGCCCCGAAGTGGGCCGCTCCAAAAGATTGATGCACCGCACGAGGGTGCTCTTTCCCGCTCCCGAAAGCCCGATGATGCCAAAGACGGCGCCGTCGGGAATGGTGAGAGAGATATCCTCGAGCGCGACGACGTCCCCGCCCGAAGAGGGATAGATTTTGCCGATATGGCGGAGTTCGATCATAGACTACCTTCCTGAAAGAAATAAAAAACCCCGGGATGAAAAATTCCCGGGGAGAAACCGACGCGATAAGAGCTGAAAGGGGAGTTATTTTTCCACGGCGATCAGCCCGCGCATTTCTGCCCGGGATGTGCTCATTCGCATCATTCGATTGTCGAGACGCAAACTTTGCATGCCGCAAACTCCTTATTTTTCTTGATTCTATCACGGTTCCATTGCCCTTGTCAAGCGATTTTGCACGTCATTTTCGTAATTTCCTCCGCCCGCCCTTCGTCCTCATTCCGAACCCGCGAAGCGGGTGAGTGAATCTTGCCCCGCGCAGGGGGTCGCGTCATCCTGAGCGGAGCCCGTAGGGCGAAGTCGAAGGATCCCGAAGTACGCAGTCCGCAAGCCCCCTCCATGGGAGGGGGGTAGGGGGGTGGGGTGACATTCTAATCACGTCATGTTGAGCCGCGCGGTACGCGCGTGTCGAAACATATCCTTATTAGGTTCGCGTCATCCTGAGTGCGCGAAGCGACCGAAGGATCCCGAAGTACGCAGTCCGCAAGGCTTCCCCCCAAGGGGGGGAAGCTGTCACCGAAGGTGACTGATGAGGGTAAAGCTCCTCCTCGGGGAGGAGCTGTCGAGGCGAAGCCGAGACTGAGGTGGGGTGTCCACTCGCCATTCCATATAATAATGTCGACATTCAGGACACCCCACACCCTTTGATCCCTCTCCCCAAGGAGAGGGTTTCTTTTTTCCATTGTTTATAACTTCCTGCTTCAAACCCTCAAAATTCGCTCAATTTATTATAAATTTTGGGCCTTTGAAAAAAATTTTGCAAAAAAATGAAAAAATTATCAAAAAACACTTGACAAATGCACGGGGGGGGTAATATATAAGATGTCATTATAAATGACAAAAATTTTCATTATGGAGGAAAACTATGAACAAACAAAAATGGCTCATTGTGGGATTGTCGCTCGCGATGGCCGCGACCCTCGGCGTGGGCATCTCCGCCTGCGGCGGCGAAAAGGAACCCGACACCCCGCCCACTCCCACGGAGCACACGCACACCTACGACGCTTGGGATTACGACGAGACCCAGCACTGGAAGTACTGCGACGAGCACGGCACCGACAAGTCCAACATCGACGAGAGCACCAAGGCAAATCACAGCTTCGGGCAGGACGGCAAATGCGAATGCGGCGCGACGGAAGGAGAGGAGACCCCCGACGCCGACCTCGACACGCGCGAATTTTATGTCGTCGGCGGTGGCATGGGAACGTTAAAAAACGGCACTTGGGACGGCCCCAAGACAGGCTTCCAATTCGCAAAAGCGCCCCACAAGGATGCAAACGGCAACACCGTCTACACCTTCACAATGGAACTTTACTCCGCCGATGAGTTCAAATTCATCGAGAAGAACGCAATCACCCAAGAGACGGACGCAAGCGGCAACAGCAAGGCCGTCTGGCACGATGAACTGGTGTTCACCCTGCCCGATCTTGACGTGAGTTCGGTCACGGGCGCATTCGCACGCGCGTCCGAAACGTCGGACAATATCACCGTCTTAAAAGATATGGACGGCGAGTACGAGTTCACGATCCGCACCCAAAAAGACGGCGATATGAAGGCCAATAAGGTAGAAGTGCGTCTCGTGAAGGAGCTCGAACCCCTCGGCATCGAGTCGCAGTACGAGATGTATCTTGTCGGAAAAATTGCGAGCAAGGCAACTTCCGATTGGCCGTCTATGCTTGGCGTTGCAAACGTCCCTTCAAAGTGCTACAAAATGGAGTTGCAGGACGATGAGGAGACTTTCGCCATAGAAGTAGAGCTCTCGAAAGCCGATCAATGGAAGGTCTGGAACTACAAAGTCGGGAACGTTAATGCTGGGTATTACCCCACGGGAGTAGAGGGGAACCTTTCCACTGGTGGTGGTCCCGACGGCTGGTACCGCGTGACATGGAAGGTGGGCGACGCCAACGTGACGATCGCGCACGCACACCGCTATACGGCTTGGGATTACGATACCGAAGAGCACTGGAAGAAGTGCGTCGCAAACGACGGCTCCATTGACGATACCACCCGCGCACCGCATGATTTCTCGAATGGAGACACCTGCGAATGCGGTTATAAACAGGAAGCCGACCCCAACTGGAAGATCGATGCGAACGGGACGTTCCAAGGGTATGAAGGCGATTTTGAAAACCTCGTCATTCCCGCCAATCTCAAAGTGTTCCCCGAAGCGCTCGGCGACTTGTTCGGCAAGCTCAACGACGCAAACAATTATCCGAACGAGACGAATTGGAAAAAAGTGAAGTCGGTGACGGTCGCGCCCGGGAACAAGAAATTCAAAATGGAAAACGGTGCCCTGCTCTCCGCAGACGGAAAGACGCTCTATGCATACTTCTATTATAACACAGCGACGGAAGTCACCTTTGAGAGCGTGGAGACGGTGGGGCATTCGGCGTTCTGCTATAACGATAAACTGCAAACGGTCAATCTCCCGAATGCCGTTACGTTGAATAAGTTTGCATTTTTAGAGACGACAGCAATCAAGGATTTATCGTTCCCCAAAGTCGAGACCTTGACTGGGAGTGCGATAGCA
This sequence comes from uncultured Clostridia bacterium, assembly GCA_947625555.1. GTDB lineage: Bacteria > Bacillota > Clostridia > Christensenellales > Borkfalkiaceae > Gallimonas. The sequence continues at coordinate 68,473 of CANQOT010000007.1, forward strand.
GATTCTTCTGCCACAAGCATAACGTTGGAGAGCGTAACAACAATGCCGATGTCGTCGATAAATGGTTGTAATTCTTTGACAACCGTAGTTCTTGGCGATAAGCTCAAAACAGTTGGAGCCTCAATGACAATTACACAGTGTCCTCAACTTACTTCCATTACGGTCAAGGCGACAACGCCTCCCGCGGGAGTTACTGGATCTTTTGCCGCCTTCTGCCATAAAGAATTGAAGATCTATGTGCCCGAGGGCAGTGTTGATGCCTACAAGACTGCTTGGAAATCAAACGCCGCAAAGATCTTTGCGATCACCGAGGCGGTGTCCGTTGCCCCCGTCGAGGTCGCAATGTTGCCCGAAAAGAAAGACTGAATAAACGCCCAACCCACCCTCTCCTTGGGGAGAGGGGTAGGAGTGTGGGGGACCTGCCCCTGTTTACGGGGGCGGGTGGCACGGCAAAGCCGTGACAGGTGGGGGCATTGCTTCTAATTGCGTCATGTTGAGCTTGTCGAAACATCTCCTTATATAATAAGGTCATTCCTCGACTACGCTCGGAATGACGAAATAGAACACGCCCCACCACAGTCACGCTCGCGCGTGACAGCTCCTCCCACGGAGGAGCCTTACGGACTACGTATTAGGGGATACACTCACCCACTGCGTGGGTTCGGTATGACAGTTACACAGCTCACCCTTTTTCATAATTTCCCTTCGTCGGTGCGGGGTCCCCATCTCCGCACCGACCCCCGCAAGGGGGTAGGGGGAGTTATGAGAACAAAGTAAAGTACAAAAAAACCGAGGGTTCCTCGGTTTTTTTGTTGTATAATCCCCACCTCCGTCTCGGCTTCGCCTCGCCAGCTCCTCCCGAGGGAGGAGCTTTACCCTCATCAGTCACCTGCGGTGACAGCTTCCCCCGTCTACGGGGGAAGCCTTGCGGACTTCGTACTTCGGGATTCTTCGGCTGCGCCTCAGAATGACGCGGTTACCTTGCGGACTTCGTATTAGGGGATACACTCGCCTTCGGCTCGGTATGACAGCGGGGATAAGATTCACTCGGCCACGGTGTGGCCTCGGAATGAGGAGGGGCGGAATGAGGGAAAGACCCCTCTACCTTCTTTCACGGTTTTGTTGTTCCAAAAAATAAATCGCGCAGAGCATTCATATACATAATAGCAATGAGGCTCAAAGAGGAAATCTTCAAACTGCTCGGCGGAGAGGGGGAAGTCACCCGCGTGCAATACACCGTCGTCGACGGCCGCGGGGGATACTTTCAGAACGTGAAGCGTATCTCCGAATTTTCCGCGGAGCGCATCGTCTTTCTCGGCAGGCGGGGCGGGGTGTGCGTGGAGGGGAAGGACCTCGCCCTCGGCAAATACTGTGCGGGCGACGCCGCCGTCCTCGGCGATATCCGCGGCGTCTCGCGGGAGGAATAAGAGCGGTGCGTGCGTCCGTCGAATTTACCGTGGAGAGCCTCTCCGCCTACCGCGCCCCCGATAAGCTCGTCCGCGCGGGCATTCCGGTACTTTACGCAAAAAGTTTGTCGAAAACCTCCGTACGCCTTAAAGTAGCGGCCAAAGACCGCAAAAAAGCCTTTGCAATTTTACGGCAGTCGTGTTATAATGTAGAAAATATTCGCTATCGCGGCCTTTATGCGCTCGGCGCGGCGTGCAGGCGTGCGGCGGGGCTCATCCTCGGTGCGGCCGTCTTTTGCGGCGCGGCGCTCTTTTTGGAGAGCCGTGTTTTGCGCGTAGAGATCGCGGGAAGCGGGGCATACTATGCGCGGGAGATCGCGCAGATCTTAAAGGAAGAGGGCGTAACGACCTTCTCTGCCTTTCCCGCCGATACGGGTGCGCTCACCGCGAAAATTTTAGAGCTCGACCGCGTGGAATTTTGTTCCTTTCGCTTCCGCGGCGGCGTCCTCACCGTCGACGTGGAAGTGGGCGACAGTGCGCAGGCGCAAAAGAGCATGCCCCTTCTCTCCCCCGCGACGGGGACGGTGGAAGAGCTCGTCGTCGTGCGCGGCACGCCCCTGTGCAAGGAGGGGGACCGCGTGAGGCTGGGCGATGTCGTCGTCGGGAACTTTTCGGAGATCGGCGGGGAGCGGCGCGAGGCCGTCGTCATGGCGCGCATCACGGTGCGCTATGCGGCGGAGCGGGAATATGCCGCCTCGGAAGAAGAGGCGCTCGCACAGGCCTATCTCGATTTCGGCCCGCTCGAAGATCTCCGCATCACCAAGACGGAAAAAGGTTGCCGCATCGGGGGAACGGCGTTCTCCACGGCGGCGTTGGGTCTTACATAGGAGGCGCCATTTGGCATCGGTCGATACAGGTGCGCTGGACAAGCTGCAAAAGCTGCTCGGCACATTCGACGAAAACATCAATACCATTGCGCGGGAGCTCGGCGTTACGGCGCACGTGGACGGGACCGCAGTCTCCTTCGAGGGGGATGCGGCGGACGTTGCGGCGGCCGTCGCGGAGAGCCTTCTCAAAGTCATCGAAGCGGGCGAAGTCATCGACCGCTCCCGTCTGCTCTATTGCATCGAACTTGCGCGGGAGGGCAACGCCTCCGAGATCGAGGGCGTGATGAAGGGCGTCGTCGCCATCACGGCGAAGGGCAAGCCCGTCAAGTGCAAGACGGTGGGGCAGAAGAAGTATGTCGAGGCGGTCAAGAGCCACACCGTCACCTTCGGCGTGGGTCCCGCGGGCACGGGCAAGACCTACCTTGCCGTCTGTCTCGCCGTCGCCGCCTACAAGGGCAAAGAGGCGGAGAGGATCATTCTGACGCGCCCCGCGGTCGAGGCGGGCGAAAAGCTCGGCTTCCTCCCGGGGGACTTGCAGACCAAGGTGGACCCCTACCTTCGCCCCCTGTACGACGCCTTGCAGGAGCTCTTCGGCCCCGAGACCTATACAAAACTCATGGAAAAGGGGACGATCGAGGTCGCGCCGCTCGCCTATATGCGCGGGAGGACGCTCTCGGACGCCTTCGTCATTTTGGACGAGGCGCAGAACGCCACCCGCGAACAGATGAAGATGTTTTTGACCCGTCTCGGCGAGGGGAGCAGGATGGTCGTCACGGGCGACCTCACGCAGACCGACCTGCCCGACGGCAAGTCGAGCGGCCTGCGCCATGCCGTCAGGATCTTGGAGGACGTCGAGGATATCGCCGTCTGCAAACTCACCGAGCGCGACGTCGTGCGGCATCCGCTCGTTTCCCGCATCGTCAAGGCCTATGAGCGGGACGAAAGCAAACGAAAGAAGGGGGAGAGATCATGAAACATGTGACCGAGCTCGGCAAGAAAAGCGAGCGGGACAAGCGGAGGCTCATCGCGAGCGCCTTCGTCTTTTTGGCGTGCTATGCGCTGGTGCTCCTCGTCGTTTTGTTGATGTTCATCGTCAACGATCCGTCGGGGTGGAAGGCGTTTTTCAGGCAGAACTCCTCCGACGTGTTCTCCATCATCGTCGCGGCCTTCTTCATCTTCGGCATCGGGTATTTCTACTTCTACTTCGAGGACCGCGAATTTCTCTACAAGCTCTCCAACGTCGCCCTCTTTTTCTCCGTCATCATCTTTTCGGCCATCATCTGCTACATCTTCGGCAGGTTCGTCTCCATCTACGCCCGCCCGTATGCGATGTTCGCCCTTCTTTGGCTCTTTTTGAAGAACAGGCGGCAGGCGCTCTTCCTCAATTTCCTCTTCGTCTTTCTCATGTTCTCCATCGACCTGTTCGGCAACAACATTGCGATGACGGCCGAACTCGTCTATACGACCATGCTCCTCGGCTTTGTCTCGGGCACCTTCGCCGTGTTTGTCGCGAGCAAGGTGAAGAACCGCTTCGGGCTCCTTCTCACGGGCTTTTTGCTCGCGGTGCCGACGGTGCTCATCATCTTCTTCTTCCAGATCCCCAACAAGTCCTATAATTGGATCAACTACGTCTCCTCGGCGGGCTACCAGATCTTGGGCTGCATCGTCTCCTCGGTGTGCGCGATCGCGTTCATGCCCCTGTTCGAATCCATCTTCAACCGCCTCACGACCTTCCGCCTGCGCGAGCTGACGAGCACCAACGCCGCCCTCCTCGTCCGCCTCAAAGCCGAGGCTCCCGGCACCTTCAACCACTGCCTCATCGTCGCACAGCTCGCCGAGAGCTGCGCCGTGGCGATCGGGGAGAACGCCGAGCTCGCCCGTGCGGCCGCCTATTACCATGACGTCGGCAAGCTCAAACAGCCCGACTGCTTCACCGAAAACCAAACCGATTACAACGTCCATAACGAGCTCACGCCCGAGCTCTCGGCAGATATCATCCGCTCCCACACGCGCGACGGTTACGAACTTCTGGTGCAGAACCACCTGCCCAAGGAGATCGCCGACGTCGCCCGCGAGCACCACGGGACGCTCCCCATCAAATATTTCTACGATAAGGCGGTGCGCTATTCGGGCGACGCCGACCTCAAAGATTTCAGCTATCTCGGGCCCATTCCGCAGACCAAGATCGCGGCCATCGTCATGATCGCGGACGCGGCGGAGGCGGCGGCGCGGGCGAGCGCCGACCGTTCTCCCGAGAACGTCGAAAAACTCTGCCGCGCCATCATCGAGGAGCGCATGGACCTCAAACAGTTCGACGAGTGCGATATCACGATGAAGGAGCTCTCCATCATCAAGATGACCATCGTCGAGGCGCTCTCGGGCGTCAACCACCACCGCGTCGAATACCCCGAGATCCGCTTCAACCGCGAAAAACAGGCGGTCAAGACGGAGGAGACCGATGACTGACCTCATTATCGACGGCGAGTCCTTCGAGGGCAAAGGGACGCTCGAAAGGGCGCTCGGAGAGGCCGCCGACGCGGACATGCCCCTCACGCTCGAGCTCTTGTTCGTCTCCGAGGAGGAGATCCGCACCCTCAATTTGCGCGAGCGCGGGATAGACAGCATCACCGACGTTTTGAGCTTTCCCGCGGCCGACCTCAAAGCGGGGGAGCCCGTCGTCGCGGCGGAACATGCCGACTGCATCGAGCCCGCCTACGAGGCGGAGGGGGAGAATGTTCCCGCCCGCATGTATCTCGGCAGCGTCGTCCTCTGCGAGAAGCGGGCGCGCGAACAGGCCGGGGAGTACGGCCATTCCTACGAGAGGGAGGTGTGCTACCTCATCGTGCACGGGTTCTTGCACTGCCTCGGCTACGACCATATCAATGAAGAGGACAGGCGCGTCATGCGGGCGCGCGAGGAAGAGATCATGAAAACGCTTGGATTGGAGAGAAAGGCATGAGGAGCGGAACGGTCGCCGTCATCGGCAGGGCCAATGCGGGAAAATCCACGCTCGTCAACGTGCTCGTCGGCGAGAAGGTCGCCATCGTCTCTCCCAAACCCCAGACGACGCGGGACCGCATCCTCGGCATCCTCACGCGCGAGGACTATCAGATCGCCTTTGCCGATACGCCCGGCATCTACAAGCAGCGCAATGCCCTGACGGGGCTCATGATGCAGACGACGGACAGGACGGCAAAGGACGTCGACGCCATCCTCTTCGTCCACGACGGCCACGCGGGCGTCAAGGAGGGGGATACCGCCCTCATGAAGAAGTACATGGAGCTCGGCGTCCCCATGATCGTGGCATATACCAAGATCGACATCATGCCGCGGGAGCGCATTCCCGAGGACGTCAAGACCATCTTCGAGGCGGGCGTGACGGCCGACGTGTACCCCGTGTCCGCGCGGAAGGGCATCAATGTCAAAAAACTCGAACAGGCGATCGCCGCCATGCTCCCCGAGGGAGAGCCGCTCTTCCCCGACGACATCGTCTCCGACCGCAGCGAAAAGTTCATGGTCGCCGAACTCATGCGCGAGAAGATCCTCCTCAAATACGAGAAGGAGATCCCGCACGGCGTCGCCGTCGTCGTCAACACCTTCGAAAGGCACGAAAACGGCGCGTACGAGATCAACCTCGACATCGTCTGCGAGAAGAAGAACCACAAGGCCATCCTCATCGGCAAACAGGGCGCGGCCCTCAAAGAGGTCGCCTCCTTCGCCCGCAAGGATATGGAAAAGTTTCTCGGCGCAAAGGTCTTTCTCACCGTTTATGTGAAGGTCCGCGAGGATTGGCGCGACGAGGGGCGGCTTATGAAGGAGTTCGGCTACTCCGGGGAATAAAGTCCGCCCATCTCCGCATACTGCGGGTATGAAGGAAAAGGAAGGAAAGAGCGCAAGGGATATCGCTTGGGACCTCTTCAAGAAAACGGGAAATTTCAGCTACTACATGCTCTATAAACGCCTGAAATGACGGGCTTTCGGGCGTCGGGAGATTTATCTGTAATGGATCTCAAAATGGACGCCCTGCTTTTAAGAGCGGTGGACTACGGCGAAAACGACAGGATGGTGACCCTCCTTACCGCCGAGCGCGGCAAGATCGGCGCGGCGATGAAGGGGGTGCGGAAGGCGGGCGCAAAACTTCGGTTTGCGTCGCAGCCTTTTTGTTTTGCCGAATACGTCCTCGCCGAGAAGGGGGGGAGGAACACCGTCACGCAGGCTTCCCTCCACGACGGGTTCTACGATTTGAGGACCAACGTGGGCGCCTACTATGCGGCCGCCTGCGTCACCGAGGTGTGCGACCTGTTCGCGATGGAGAACATGGCGGCGGGACCCCTCCTCGTCTGCGCCGTCACCGCCCTCGGGGAGATCGAACAAAACCTCGCCGCACCCGATCCCGCCCTCGTGAAATTTTTGGCGGAAGCCGTCATGCTCGCGGGCTATCCGCTCTCGGCGGGGGATTGCCCCGTCTGCGGCAAGAAGCTCTCGGGCCGCCGCTATTTCGACTTGCAGACGGGCGCCTTCAACTGTTCGGATTGCGCCGTCGGCGTGCCCGCCAGCCCCTCCACCTACGATGCCATCCGAAGTGCGCTCTATTCGATCGACAAGACCTTTCCCGACGGAGAGGGGGCGCATGCGGAGGCGGACGGATACCGCCGCGCGCTCCGCCTGTTGCGGGCGTATATCGCCTATCAGACGGACGCCGCGCTCCCCGCGCTTTCGCAGTATGTCGCCCTGTAAGGGCAAAAGTTTTGTAAACTTTATAAAAAAACTTTGAAATTCTCTCAAAATCGGTTGACAACCGCCCCGCAGTGTGTTAAACTCAAAATACGCACCTGAGGGGTGTAATTTTTTTGTATGGAGTTTTCACACCATGGCTGTCAAATCCACGCGGCAGAAGATCACCTTTGAGTGTACCGAGTGCAAGAACAGAAACTACGATAGTTTCAAGAACAAGCGCAACGACCCCGATCGTCTTGAACTGAAAAAGTATTGTCCCACTTGCAAAAAGCACACTCTGCACAAGGAATCCAAGTAAGGCGCACGCAACGCGCAACGGAGAAAAATTATGGCAAAGAACGATAAGGACGTTGAGAAGAAGGGCGCCGCGCCCGCTTCAAAGCCTTCGAAAGCCGATAAGAACAAGAAGCCGAACATCTTCGTCCGCATGGGCAGAAGGTTGAAGGAGACGTTCTCCGAGCTCAAACGCGTCACGTGGCCGACCGTTCCCAAGGCCTTGAAGGCTACGGGCGTCGTCATCGTGATCGTGCTCATCTTCACGATCATCGTCACCTGCGTGAACGTGGGCTTTACGGAGCTTTTGGAGCTTCTCACCAAGGGTGGCGGAAGCAGCGGGGTGGTATAAAGCATGGTACCGATCGCGGATACCGAGCCGAAGTGGTATATCCTTCACACCTACTCGGGCTACGAGGCCATGGTGAAGGAGAGCCTTTTTCGGCTCATCGAAAACAATAATTTAAGCGACCAGATCGTCGACGTCAAGATCCCGACCGAGCAGACCATCGAGGAAAAGGCAAACGGCAAGAAGAAGGTCGTCGAGCGCAAGCTCCTCCCTTGCTATGTGTTCATCAAGATGATCTACTCCAACCAGCTTTGGTATCTTGTCACGAACACGAGAGGGGTCACGGGCTTCGTCGGGCCGCAGGGCCGTCCCATTCCCATGAAGGAGGACGAGATCCGCAAGATGCGCCTCGAAGACTTTGTCGTGGATGCCGACTTCAAGGCGGGCGACAGGGTCACCATCGACAACGGTCCCCTCGAAGGCTTTATCGGCACGCTCAAAGAGGTCAACGACGAGACGCAGCGCGCGAAGGTCTCCATCACGATGTTCGGCCGCGAGCAGGACGTCGAAGTGGAGTATATCCAGATGACGAAGATCGCGCCCGACGCCGTCGAGATCCCCCGCGACGACGAAGAATAGAGACGAATAAAATTCGTGCGCAAGGAGGGTCCCCCTCCGCAAGCGCGCCTCAATTTGCACATTTATGTGCTTTTTGTCCGATGAAACGAACGAGAGGACGGCGCTGATTGAGGCATCGATACAGGTTTCCTCGACGAAAATATTGTCTACAAGATTTTCGTCGAAAAACAAGTGGGAGACGGTAAATCTTTCTGCCGTCATAAGTACCACAAATATAGGAGAAGTTTACTATGGCAAAGAAGATCACCGCAGTCGTCAAGCTGCAACTTCCTGCCGGTAAAGCCACCCCCGGTCCGCCCGTAGGTTCTACGCTCGGCCCTCACGGGATCAACATCCCCGGCTTTACCAAGGAGTTCAACGCCAAGACCGCATCGCAGGAGGGGCTCATCATTCCCGTCGTGATGACGATCTACCAGGATCGTTCCTTCACGTTCGTTTTGAAAACCCCGCCCGCCCCCGTCCTTATCAAGAAGGCGCTCGGGCTCGAAACGGCCTCCGCCACCCCCAACAAGACCAAGGTGGGCAAGCTCACCAAGGCGCAGGTGGAAGAGATCGCAAAGACGAAGATGCCCGACCTCAACTGCTCCACGCTCGAGAGCGCGATGAGCATGATCAAGGGCACCGCCCGTTCGATGGGCATCACCGTCGAGGAATGAGGAGGTACGCGAAATGAAATACGGTAAAAAGTATTCGGATAGCCTCAAATCCTACGACCGCGCAAAGACCTACGAAGCGAGCGAAGCGATCGGCATCGTTTTGAACAATGCAAAGGCCAAATTCGACGAGACGGTGGAGATCCACATCCGCCTCGGCGTCGATCCCCGTCAGGCCGACCAGCAGGTCCGCGGCGTGCTCGTCCTCCCCAACGGTACGGGTAAAACCAAGCGCGTGCTCGTCGTCGCCAAGGGCGAGAGAGCGGATGCAGCCCAGGCCGCAGGCGCGGATTTCGTCGGCGCGGAAGAGATGATCCAGAAGATCCAGACGGAGAACTGGTTCGGCTTCGATGTCATGATCACCACCCCCGATATGATGGGCGTCGTCGGCCGTATCGGCCGTATCCTCGGCCCGAAGGGCCTCATGCCCAACCCCAAGTCGGGCACGGTCACGATGGACGTCGCGAAAGCAGTCGCCGAAGTCAAGGCAGGTAAGGTCGAGTACCGTCTCGATAAGACGGCCATCATCCACTGCCCCATCGGCAAGAAGAGTTTCGGGCAGGAGAAGATCCTCGAAAACTTCAACGCGCTCATGGATGCGATCGTCAAGGCGAAGCCCGCGGCAGCGAAGGGGCAGTATTTGAAGAGTATAACGTTGACTTCGACGATGGGCCCCGGTGTAAAAACCACCTACTCGAAGTAAGCGAAACGCGTATAAGCAGCGCAATACTGTGTCGGGCTACGTTTTTCTTGCCCACGTGCGGCAAAAGTACGCGGGCTGCGAAAAGCCTCGCCCTCCTTGTCTTGCTTGCTTCTCCGCGTTCGACGGAAGTCCGTAAGGGTTCCCCGTCATCCCGAGGGCGTAGCCCGAGCGGATCCCCTGATACGAAGTCCGTGAGGGGTACTGCGTCATGTTGAGCGGAGGCGGAGCCGAAACATCCCGAAGTACGAAGTTCGGCGCCCAAAGCGGCTCCCTCGCAATTCGCACCGCAAAAACGCTTGACAGCGTGGCCGCGGTATGCTAAACTAAACACAGAACAAACCGCAGACAACGGGTGCGCGCCGCGCTCAAATATCCCGTCGAGGTTGGCTTCTTAAAGGCTCTTTAAGAAATCGCTCCGTACCATGTCTGCGTACGGAGCTTCATTTTTGGGTTTCGCACCCAAACCAAAATCGGGCCGTAAGGCCTAAAAGGAGGCAATATGTCGGCAAATTTAGAGGCTAAAAAGGAAGTCGTCGAAGAGATCAAGGCAAAGATCGGCGCAAGCAAATCCGTCGTGCTCACGCACTACGATCGGCTCACCGTCGCCGAGGTCACGATGCTCCGCAACAAGTTTCGCGCCGCATCCTGCGAGTACAAGGTCTACAAAAACACCCTTGTCCGCAAGGCGTTCGACGAACTTGGCGTGACGCAGTTCGACGCCGACCTGAACGGCGCAACGGCCTTCATCTTCTGCCCCGACGAGACGAGCGGTTGCTCGATCATCGCCAAGGCCGTGAAGGAGACCCCTGTGCTGGCGGACAAGATCGTCCCGAAGAGCGCCTATGTCAACGGCGCGTATGTGGACGCGGAAGGTGTCAAAAAGCTCGCGGCGATCCCTTCGAGAGAGGTGCTCATCGCAAAGATGCTCGGCTGCTTGCAGTCGCCCATCGCAAATCTTGCGTTTGTTTTGAAGGCAATCGCAGATCAAAAATCTTAAAAATTATCGGAGGATACCAAAAATGGATGTTCAGAAGTTTATTGAAGAAGTCAAGGGCATGACGGTCGTCGAGCTCAACGAATTTGTGAAGGCGCTCGAAGAGGAATTCGGCGTTTCCGCGGCGGCGGCAGTCGCGGTCGGCGGCGGCGCTGCTCCCGCAGAGGCTGCTCCTCAGGAAGAGGAAAAGACGGAGTTCGATATCGTCCTCAAAGATTTCGGCGCGAACAAGATCGCCGTCATCAAGGCCGTCCGCGAATTTACCGGTCTCGGCCTTGCGGATGCGAAGAAGGCGGTCGAATCTCTCGGCGTGCTCAAAGAAGCCGTTCCCAAGGCAGATGCCGAGGCCGCTCTTGCCAAGCTCAAGGAAGCGGGCGCTACCGCAGAGCTCAAATAAGCAATGCTTTCGAGGAGCCGCAGTTTTCGCTGCGGCTCTTTTCCGTAAATTTCATGCCGAAATCATCAAAAGCGCTTGACGGAAGGCGCAAATATGGGTACAATAGAGGGGCAAAGAGCCCAATCAGGAGGCGTTTCATGAACAAAAAAATTCTTCGCCGCATCGCGGTCGTAACGGTCGGGGCCGTCTTGACGGCAGGGGCGTGCGGCATGCTCGCCGCATGTTCGAGCGATCATCCCGAAGTCACCATTACCTACGAGTTCAAGGGGCAGGAGTATAAAGTGGAATACGTTCTCTCCCGCCACGATGCTCCGCAGACGGTCAAGCACTTCATCGAACTTGCCGACGCCGGCTATTACGACGGGCAGAACTTCGTCGTCCACGATTTCACCGACGACTATCTCATGACGGGCGGCTATACCGTTCGCGACGGCGACCTCGAAGAGATCGATTACTTCACCGTCGTAAAAGAGCTCGAAAAAGCTCTCGGCAAGACCTTCACGCAGTCCGTTTGGGAGACTGCGGGCACTGCCGAAAAGCCCGATAAGGGCGCGGGCCTCTACACCGTGTACGGCGAATTTTCGCCCAAGTTCCAAGTCAGCGGCGGCACGGAATACAGCCACACGCAGGGCGCGCTCGTCATGTATTATTCCAATAAGGGCAGCTTTGGCGAACAGGTCACCGTGAGCCGTGCCGATAAGGGCAAGAACAACAACGGCGAACCTCTCCAATACGAGACGTACAAGCTCAACAGTGCGACGTCGCTCTTCTATACCCAGCTCTCCACGACGGTCCCGACGGGGCACAGCTCCTATTGCGTATTCGGCAAGATCAAGGACTATTCGGTATTGGAAGAGGGCCTTCTCGCCGCAGTCGCGGAGTATAAGGAAAGTCTTTCCGACGAAGAGAGCTTCACGCAGGAGATCACGGAGACGCTTAACCTTCACGAGCCCTTCCCCGCTCTTCAAGACAGCAAGCTCGAGGCGACCTTCCAAACGCCCATAGCCGAGCCCATCTATCTTCGCTCCGTGAAGGTGACGAAGTATTGAGGTCATACTGATATAACAAATCCAATGCCGCGGCGCCTCAGCGCCGCGGTTTTTCTATGCCTTCCGCCCGTCCTCATTCCGTCCTTCGTCCTCATTCCGAGCGAAGCGAGTGAATCTTGCCCCTTGTTAAACGTGTCATTCCGAGGGCGTAGCCCGAGAGAATCCCCTAATACGCAGTCCGCAAGCCCCCTCCATGGGAGGGGGGGTAGGGGGGTGGGGTGACGTTCTAAAACACGCCCCACCTCAGTCTGCGTTGCAGACAGCTCCTCCCGAGGGAGGAGCTCTACCCCCTCCATGGGAGGGGGGTAGGGGGGTGGGGTGACCTGCCCCTGTTTACGCCCTCATTCCGAGCGAAGCGAGTGAATCTTGCCCCTCGTCTGACGCGTCATCCTGAGCGGAGCCCGTAGGGCGAAGTCGAAGGATTCCGAAGTACGAAGTCCGCAAGCCCCCTCCATGGGAGGGGGGTAGGGGGGTGGGGGGACCTGCCCCTGTTTACGCCCTCATTCCGAGCGAAGCGAGTGAATCTTGCCCCCTCCATGGGAGGGGGATCAAGGGGGTGGGGTGACATTCTAATTACGTCATTCCGCCCCGACCGCAGCTTCTATTGATTATCCAAGGTCGGCACGAGCCGAAGGCGAAGTAGCCTGTCGAGGAATCTCCTTATTATAATGCGGAAATGTTTCGACACGCGCGTACCGCGCGGCTCAACATGACGAAATTATAGCTCGCCCCACCTCAGTCTCGCTCACGCGAGACAGCTCCTCCCACGGAGGAGCCTTTTTCTTCTCTTTTCCCATAGTTTCCCTCTTAAAGGCCCCCCTAACAGCCCCCCACCCCCACCCCCCTCGAAAAAAATTTTTTAGAAAAATTAAAAAATTTTTACAAAACCTCTTGACAGGGGGGGGGGGGGGGGG
>CANQOT010000008.1 GCA_947625555.1 uncultured Clostridia bacterium
CAAACAAAAATGGCTCATTGTGGGATTGTCGCTCGCGATGGCCGCGACCCTCGGCGTGGGCATCTCCGCCTGCGGCGAAAAGACGCCCGACACGCCCGAACACACGCATACCTACGACGCGTGGGACTACAACGAGACCCAACACTGGAAGTACTGCGATGAGCACGGGACGGACAAGTCGAACATCGACGAGACCACCAAAGCAAATCACGACTTCACCAATGGCGACTGCGTCTGCGGTGCGAAGAAGCCCGGCGAAGGCGGCGATGAAACTCCCGACGCCGACCTCGACACCCGCGAGTTCTACGTTGTCGGCGGTGGCATGGGAACATTGAAAAACGGCACGTGGGACGGCCCCAAGACGGGTTTCCAATTTGCCAAAGCGCCCCACAAGGACGCAAACGGCAACACCGTCTACACCTTCACAATGGAACTGTATTCCGCCGATGAATTCAAATTCATCGAAAAGAACGCGATCACCCAAGAGACAGATGAGAGCGGCAACAGCAAGGCGGTTTGGCACGACGAGCTCGTGTTCACCCTGCCCGACCTCGATGTGAGCGCAGTTACGGGCGCATTCGCCCGCGCGTCCGAGACCTCGGATAACATCACCGTGCAAAAGGGCAAGGACGGCGAGTATGAGTTCACCATTCGTACGACGAAGGACGGCGATATGAAGGCCAACAAAGTGGAAGTTCGCCTCATCAAAGAGCTCGAACCCCTCGGCGTCGAGTCGCAGTATGAGATGTACCTCGTCGGAAAGATCGCTTCGAAGGCTACCTCCGATTGGCCGTCTATGATCGGCGTTGCAAACGTCCCTTCGAAGTGCTACAAAATGGAGTTGCAGGACGATGGGGAGACCTTCGCGATCGAGGTCGAACTTTCCATCTATGACCAGTGGAAGGTCTGGAACTACAAGGTAGGGAACGTCAACGCCGGCTACTATCCCACGGGTATGGATGGCAATCTCTCCACGGGCGGTGGGCCGAACGGTTGGTACCGCGTGACTTGGAAAGTGGGCGATTCCGACGTGGCAATCGCGCACGCACATCGCTATACGGTTTGGGATTACGATACCGAGGAGCACTGGAAGAAGTGCCCGCAGGACAACGAGAAAGACCAAACGACCGTTGCGCCGCATGACTTCGGAAGCGGCGACACCTGTGAATGCGGCTACAAGCAAGAGGCAGATCCGGATTGGAAAATCGCTCCCGACGGAACATTCCAGGAATACACGGGCGATTTCGAAAACCTCGTCATTCCCGCCAATCTCAAAGTGTTCCCCGAAGCGCTCGGCGACTTGTTCGGCAAGCTCGACGACGCAAGCAATTATCCGAACGAAACGAATTGGAAAAAAGTGAAGTCGGTGACAGTCGCGCCCGGGAACAAGAATTTCAAAATGGAGAACGGTGCCCTACTCTCCATGGACGGCAAGACGCTCTATGCTTACTTCTATTATAATACCGCAACAGAGGTAACCTTTGATAGCGTGGAAACAGTGGGGAACTCAGCATTCTGCTACAACGATAAACTGCAAACGATCAATTTGCCGAATGCCATTACATTAAACTCGTATGCGTTTAGGAGTACGACGACGCTTGGAAACGTTGCTTTCCCCAAGGTAGAGACGCTGGGCAGCGCCGTTTTTACGAGCTCCTCGATCGTATCCGCTGAATTTGAAAGTTTGAAAACGATGGCAGGCGTATCTTTCATGAGTTGCACGCGGCTTACGAGCTTGGTATTCGGCGATAAATTCGAAAGCCTTCTAAGAGGCATCGCAAGTATGTGCTCGCAATTAAAAACGATCACGATCAAGGCGGTGACGCCGCCCAAGGCAGGTTCGACTTCACTTTTCGTGATGTGTAATGCGCTTACAAATATCTACGTGCCCGCGGAGAGCGTGGAGGCATACAAGACGGCCAACAAGTGGAGTGCCAAGGCAAGTATCATCTCCGCGATCCCCACCGAGGCGGTTACCGTTGCCCCCGTCGAGGTTGCAATGTTGCCCGAAAAGAAAGACTAACCCGCATTTTACCCCTGCCCCCTCCATGGGAGGGGGGTAGGGGTGTGGGGGACCTACCCCTGTTTTCCGTCCTCATTCCGAGGGGCGCAGCCCCGAGCGAATCTTGCCCTCTCCATGGGAGGGGGGTAGGGGGTGGGGTGACCTGCCCCTGTTTACGGGGGCGGGTGGCGAACGCAGTGAGACAGGTGGGGGTATTGCTTCTAATTACGTCATGTTGAGCTTGTCGAAACATCTCCTTATATAATAAGGTCATTCCTCGACTACGCTCGGAATGACGGAATAGAACACGCCCCACCTCAGTCACGCTCACGCGTGACAGCTCCTCCCACGGAGGAGCCAAGATTCACTCGCT
Source organism: uncultured Clostridia bacterium (assembly GCA_947625555.1). Classification (GTDB taxonomy): domain Bacteria; phylum Bacillota; class Clostridia; order Christensenellales; family Borkfalkiaceae; genus Gallimonas. The sequence goes on from CANQOT010000008.1 coordinate 2,376, forward strand.
TCGCTCGGAATGAGGCACCCTCATTCGTCACGCCGCACGCGACGTGACACCTTCCCCCGTAGACGGGGGAAGGCTTGGAACAGTTCACCCTCCATAAATTCCCTCGTCGGTGCGGGGGTCCCCATCTCCGCACCGACCCCCGCAAGGGGGTAGGGGAAGTTATGAGAACAAAGTAAAAATACAAAAAAACCGAGGTCTCCTCGGTTTTTTTGTTATTGCGCCCCCTCCATGGGAGGGGGATCAAGGGGGTGGGGTGACATTCTAATTACGTCACCCTGCCCCGACCGCGGCTTCTATTGATTATCCAAGGTCGGCACGAGCCGAAGGCGAAGTAGCCTGTCGAAGGGTCTCCGCATTATAAAAATAAGGAGATGTTTCGACACGCGCGTACCGCGCGGCTCAACATGACGAAATGATAGCTCGCCCCACCACAGTCACGCTCACGCGTGACAGCTCCTCCCACGGAGGAGCCAAGATTCACTCGCTTCGCTCGGAATGAGGCACCCTCATTCGTCACGCCGCACGCGGCGTGCCACCTTCCCCCGTAGACGGGGGAAGGCTTGGAACAGTTCACCCTCCATAATTTCCCTTCGTCGGTGCGGGGTCCCCATCTCCGCACCGACCCCCGCAAGGGGGTAGGGGAAGTTATGAGAACAAAGTAAAGTACAAAAAAACCGAGGTTCCCTCGGTTTTTTTGTTATTGCGCCCCCTCCATGGGAGGGGGATTAAGGGGGTGGGGTGACGTTCTAAAACACCCCCCACCTCAGTCACGCTGCGCGTGACAGCTCCTCCCCAAGGAGGCGCTTTACCCTCATCAGTCACCTGCGGTGACAGCTTCCCCCCCTTGGGGGGAAGCCTTTCGTGCTTCGCGAATGGAATAATTGTGCCCGAAATCTTGAATTTTCTCATCAATAAAAATTGCATAAATTCATTTTTAAGTCAATTTTCACATCATTTTCAAAAATTCATACACAAAAAAATCCCCGCTTTCACGATGGGTCGGCCGCGCGGAATAACAATTTTTCAAATGATTCACATTATAATCGTGAAGAAAACGGTACAAAAATGCAAAGTTTTTACGCAATTCCACTCTAAAATGTGAATAAATTACAAAATATTGTAATTCGAATCGGGCGCGGTTTTCGTTTGACAAGCCGCACTTCGAATGGTATAATTTATTCACGAATGAAGGGCACAGATATGTGTCATATTTTTTTCGCGCGTCCAAAACGCGCCCGTTTTCGTGTAGAAGAAATTTTCGGGCGGGGGACGGGCCGCGGAAAGTGAGGAAAGTATCATGGCAAAATTGGGAAGCATATTGAGAAAAACTACGATCTGTGCGGCGGCCGCCCTGATGGTCGGCTCCTTTACGGCCGCGCAGCTTATTTCCGTCGGGAAGAGAGGGGAGCCCACTTTGGCGGCTTCCGCAAGCAAGGGCGAGACGATCACCGATGTGACGGATAAGGTCGCCTCCAACCTTGCGGACTCCTTCAATTCCGATGTGGTGCGCAAGCTCCCCTCGGGCATCGACGCCGACAGAGAGATCTCCGTCATCGTCCGCACGACGGATACCACCCTCATCACGGCATACGAGGCGCAGAACGCCCTCTCCCGCTATGGGAGCATCTCCGCCTTTGCCGATTCCGAAGCGGGCGGCAAGGTCGTCGCGAAAATTTCGCGCGCGAACGCGAAGGCGCTCTCCCGCATCCAAAACGCCGGCGTGAAGTATGAACTCGGCGCGAGCTACGATACCGTTCTCGGCGGGTTCGAACTCGTCGTGAAGGCGCAGGAGTACGAGAAGATCGTCTCCGCCCTCGACGGGACGGACGCCATTCCCTCCATCAGCGAAGAATACGCCCCCGCAGAGGCGACCCTTGTCGAGAACAAGGTCAACGTCTACGATACGGGTATCTTCAACAGCGCCGATTCCCCTTACAGGGGCGAGGGCACGCTCATCGCCGTCCTCGATACGGGCTACGACTACACCCACTCCGTGCTCGACCCCGAAGTTTTCGCGCGCGAAGTGGACGAGAACAATCTCTACATGACGCGCAGCAAGCTCGACGGGCTCGTCGGCGACCTCCAAGCGGCGCAGTACACCCGCGGGCTCTCCTCCGAGAAGGTCTATGTGAACGACAAGATCCCCTTCGCCTACGACTATGCCGACAAGGATACCGACGTCTATCCCCTCGATAGCGAACACGGCACCCATGTCGCGGGCATCATCCTCGGCGACAACAGGGGTTCCTCCAAGAACAAGGAGGGGGATCCCACGATCGTGGGCGTCGCGCCCCTCGCACAGCTCGCCGCGATGAAGGTGTTCTCGGATACGGCCACGGGCGCAAAGCAATCGTGGATCACGGCCGCCATCGAGGACTGCGTCAAGCTCGGCGTCGACGTCATCAACATGTCCCTCGGCATGTCCGCGGGCTTCACCGTAGAGGACGACGAAGCCCAGCGCACCGCCTACGAGAACGTCGGCAAGGCGGGCATCAGCCTCGTCGCCGCCGCTTCCAACGACTACAACTCGACCTTCGGTTCTGCGAAGAACGGGAATTTGGGCCTTACCTCCAACCCCGACTCCGCGACCGTCGGTACGCCTTCCACCTATTCCTCGGCGCTCTCCGTCGCCTCCATCAGCGGCGTCAAGACGTCCTATCTCAAATACGGCAAGGAGATCATGTACTTCACCGAGGCGGCCGACTCCGCCTCCGAGCCCATGGATTTCGTCGACGAGATCCTCAAACCTTACGGCGTGGACTCCAAGGTCTTTGAATACGTCACCATCCCCGGCATCGGTTCTTATGCCGACTATTCGGGCCTCGACATGACGGGCAAGATCGCCCTCGTGCGCCGCGGCAGCAATTCCTTCGAGGAAAAGGCGCGGGTCGCCATCGAGGATATGCACGCCGCAGGTATCATCGTCTACAACAACGTCTCGGGCGATATCTCGATGACGGTGGGCGGCGTCAAGGGCGCCATCTGCTCCATCTCGCAGGACAACGGCGAGATCCTCGCAAAGAACAAGACGGGCAAGATCACCATAAGCCGCGACCAGGTCGCCGGGCCCTTCATGTCCGACTTCTCGAGCTGGGGTCCCACGCCCGATCTCCGCATCAAGCCCGAGATCACCGCACACGGCGGCGAGATCCTTTCCGCCGTCCCCGGGCAGAAGTACGACCGTCTCTCGGGCACCTCGATGGCTTCGCCCAACCAGGCGGGCGTCTCGGCCATTCTTCGCGAATATGTGAAGGAGAAGTTCGGCCTCACGGACGATTCCGACGAGACGAGGCGGGAAGTGACCGCACGCGTCAACCAGATCCTGATGTCCACGGCGGACATCGCCTATAACACCAACGGGCTGCCCTATGCCGTCCGCAAGCAGGGCGCGGGCCTTGCCAACCTCACCGAGGCGCTCAACACGCCCGCATACCTTACGACCTACGAGCGCAACGACGAGCACCTCTACGACGGTTCGCCCCGCTTTATCGTCGACGACGAGCATGTGATGGATAAGGCCAAGCTCGAATACGGCGACGACCGCGACAGGACGGGCATCTACGACCTCGTCTTTACCATCAACAACGTCTCGGATAAGGCGCTCACCTACAAAGTGGGGGCCCTCGTGCAGACCGAAGGCGTGAGCGAGACACTCACCGTCCGCGGCGACAGCACCGTCACCGAGAAGGGCTACAAACTCTCGCCCGATGTGACCGTCACCGAAGTGGACGGCGCCGCCCATAAAGGCAACTCCGTCACCGTGCCCGCGAAGGGGGACGTCACCGTGACCGTCCGCATCGCGCTCTCCGATTCGGATAAGCAATATCTCGAACAGAGCTTCGCAAACGGCATGTATGTCGAGGGCTTCATCACCCTCGATGCGAAGAAGAATACGAATATCGACCTCAACGTTCCCTTCCTCGCCTTCTACGGCGACTGGACGGAAGCGCCCCTTTTCGACCTCGACTACTTCGAGACCAATCCCGATGAGCTCGACAACGCCATCGACCCCGACGACAAGAAGATGCCCGACGCCTATGCGACCCAGCCCATCGGCTCGATGTATTCCGACTATATCATGTATCTCGGCTCCTTCCCGTTCTTGCAGGATCCTTCGACGAAGCAGATCGCGGCGTCGCGCGAACACATCGCCCTCACCAACCAGCAGAACAGCAACGGCGTCAATTCCCTCTATGCCGTCTGGGCGGGCATGCTCCGCGCCTCCAAGTACGTCGATATCACCATCACGGATACGTCGACGGGGGAGGTCATTTGGAGCAAGACGGAGACCAACATCCGCAAGACGTACGGCTCGGGCAGCAGCTTCTACAACTCCACCGTGGATATCGGGTTCAGCATTCCCGAACACGACCTCAAAAACAACACGAAGTACATGGTGCGCCTCGAAGGGTACCTCGACTACGGCACCAGGGATTCGCAGAACAACAAGCGGAACGTGTTCGAGTTCCCGTTCGTGACCGACTTCCAGGCTCCCGCCGTGACGGGCGTGGAGTTCTACACCGAACTCGACAGGTCCGATCCCTCCGCGCCCAAGACGCGCACATACGCGCGCATTTCCGTATATGATAATCATTATGCGGCAGGCGCCTTCCTCGGCTATATGAAGCTCGCCGGGCCCGATTCCGATTATTTGCTCGACATGCCCGGTTTCAGCAACTATCCCGTAGCCATCTCCGCTTCGTCCGCCAACACGACGACGGATATCATCCTTGAACTCACCGATCACATGAAGGAGATCGCGACGGCGGCGCATCCCAACACCTTCACCGTCCAGCTCTTCGACTATGCGCTCAACATCTCCACCTTCGAGATCAAGGTCCCCGATAACGTGCAGAGCGTGGAATTTACGGGCGACATGGTGACGACGGACGATAACGGCATTCAGACCATCACGTTGAGCCCCAACCAAAAGTATATCCTCGATCCCACCGTCTATCCTACCACGGAGTGGGCGAGCGCGCTCGAATATACCATCGCGGAAGGCGGCGAGAACGTCGCCAAGATCGTTGGCAACAGGCTCATCGGTATCACGAAAGGGGAAACGACCCTCCTCGTCACGCGGAAGTTCAACAACTCGGAGACCGATCTCGAAGATCTCGGCTCTAAGCAGATCGCGTCCGTGAAGGTCGTCGTTCTCGGTCCCGGCGACGAGGGCTATAAGCCGCTCGACTCCGCGGGCATCAGCAGTTTCCGCCTCACGAGCTACAAGACGGACAACGCCTTCTATATGCTCCGTTCGGAGGACCGCAGCATCGGCGAGACGGGGGACGAGACGCTCTTCCCCGCGAACATCTCCAACGATTCCTACTATCTTTCGATGTATCCCTCCGAGAAGGTGACGCTCACCTATGAGCTCCTCTCCTTCGAGAGCGGCGTCGAGGTGGTATTCAGGAGCAACAACGCGCGTATCGCGACGGTGAACGCAGATGGGCAGATCGAAGCGCTCCGCGAGGGCGGCACCTCCATCGAAGTCAGCGTCAAGCTGAACGGCACGACGCTCATCAGCGCCTATGTCACCATCAACGTCAAGGATCCCTACGAGCGCAACGGTCCCTTCCTTACGGGTTACCGCGGCATCGGGCAGATCGTGGACGGCGTTCCCAACGGCGTCGTGGATATCGGCGCGGACCTCGGCGAGGACCACGGCCTCACCACCATCGAACAGTTTGCGTTCTCGCACTATGACCTCGTCCCGAAGGGACCCGACGACATCATCGACGAAGAGGATCCCTATTACACCAAGATGTGGTTCGTCGGCGAGAACGACCATATCAAGGAAGTCATCATTCCCGAAGGCGTCGAGATGATCAATATGTACGCGTTCGCGGGCATGGATGGCCTCGAAAAGGTCGTCCTTCCCTCGACGCTCAAACAGATCGGCGTGGGCGCCTTCATGGATTGCCCCAAGCTCAAAGAAGTGCAGGGGCTTGAATACGTCCAGCTCATCAACCAGGATGCCTTCCGCAATACGGGCCTCCAAGAGGCAAAGCTCTCCAACGTGATCGCAGTCGGGAACTACGCCTTTGCGAACAGCCGCCTCGGCGGACGTCTCGAACTTCCCGCGACGGCGCAGTCCATCGGCGCGTATGCCTTCTCGGGCATCCGCGACATCGATACCCTCGTGATCAAAGCCTCTACCGTGAAGCTCGGCGAGGGCGCCTTCGCGAACGACGAGAGCCTTACGAACATCCCGACCATCAACGCGGCGAACATTCCCGAGGGCCTCTTCCTCGGCGATAAGAACCTCTCGACCATCGTCCTTGGCAAGGACGTCGAGAGCATCGACCGTAACGCCTTCAAGGGCACGGGCATCGCGACCTTCGGCGTTGCGGAGGGCAACAAGACCTTCGCCGTGAGCGACGATCACAGGAGCCTCTACCGCATCGGCGAGGGGAACGAGAAGGAACTCCTCTGCGTCGTTCCCACGCTCACGGGCACCTATTCCGATGCGAACATCACCAAGGTGGGCGCGGGCGCCTTTGCGGGGCTCGGCCGCCTCACCAACGTCATCCTCAACAACGTGACGGAGATCGGCGAGAGCGCCTTCTACGATTGCCCGACGCTCACGTCCGTCACCCTCGGCGACGTGACGAATATCCCCGAATACGCCTTCTACGGTACGGCTATCAGGAGATTTGATTTCTCCAAGGTCACATCGATCGGCGCATACGCCTTCTACGGCAGCCAGCTCACCGCCGTCGAGATCCCCGACGGGGCCACCATCGACGCCTATGCCTTTGCGGGCGCGACGAGCATCGCGACCGTCAAGATCGGCGACAACGTCACGATCGGCAATTACGCCTTTGCGAACAGCGCGGCCTATGGCGGCTACGAATCGTACAACGTCAGATACCCCGACGGCACGACCACCACGATGTACGAGGTCGGCTACCTCACCGAAACGAGCAGGCTGAACACCCTCACGACGGGCGACAACGTCGCCATCGGCAACTATGCGTTCGCCTTCCAGACGGCGCTCCGCACCGCGAAGCTGGGCGACAACGTCACCATCGGCAACTATGCCTTCTTCCTCTCGACCGCCCTCACGAACGCCGAGCTTTCGGGCGTGACGACCATCGGCAACAACGCCTTTGCGGGCATTCAGACGGGCCTCGCCGTGTTGGATGATGGGGCATACGATTACTATACAGAGAGCCATGGGGTGCAGGCGGGCGGTCTGAGGACCATCGACCTCACGTCGGCGACCCGTATCGGCGAGAGCGCGTTTGCCTTCAACACCGCGCTCGCGACCGTGAAGTTGGGCGAACATCTCAATGAGATCGCGCCCCGCGCCTTCTTCGGCACCAGGATCTCCTCGATCAACCTCGAAAATGTCGAAAAGATCGGCGATTACGCCTTCGGTTCCTATTCGACCGATGCCTTCTTCGACAACGAAACATCGACGACCTATGCCGCGGCGATGTCCTCCATAGACCTTTCGAAGGTCGTCTCCATCGGCGTCCATGCCTTCGAGAATGCGGCTTCGCTCACGACGGTGACCCTTCCCGCTCCCGCAGAGGAGGAGCCCACCGCTACCGCCGCGGCGACGGAGACGATCATCGGCGACTATGCGTTCGTGAACAACGCCAACCTTTCGGAGGTCAACAATCTCAAATATGTCCGCTCCGTCGGGGCGCATGCCTTCGAGCACGCGGCGCTTACGGGCGAACTCGACCTCGGCAGCGTCACCTCCGTCGGCGATCTCGCCTTTGCCTATAACGAGGGCATCACGGGCGTCGTGCTCGGCGAGAGCCTCTCCGACCTCGGCGATAATCCCTTCGCGGGCGATCCCACCGTATTCACCCGCAAGGACGACAAGGGCAACGACGTCGATACCTACGATATCGGCGATACCGTATCCGTCATCGGCGGCGTCCTCTACCGCAAGACGGAATTTGCTGGCGGCGATCTGCGCGGGTTGCGTACGGTCAACGGCCAGAAGCAGTACTACCTCTATGGGCTCGAACTCATCGCCTATCCCGCGACTTCGGAGGCCAAGTCCTACACGGTGGAAGAGGGCACCGTCCGTATCGCGGCGGGTGCGTTCATGAACACCCAGCTCGAGCGGGTCGATCTTCCCACCTCCCTCGCCGCCATCGGCGACAAGGCCTTCTACGGCGCGAACAAGCTCAAGATCGTCGTGTTCACGAGCCTCAGCGCGCCCATCCTCGAAGAGCAGTACGACGTGAACTATCAGATCGAAGGCGGCGAGAACAACAATCTCCCCGGGCACTATATCCAGAGTTCGCTCAACGGCTACAACTACGAGGACCTCGGCATTCTCAAATATGACATGTGGTTTGTCGATGCGACGAGTTACTTCTATGGCGCGAACTTCGTCGATTATATCGGCAAGACGAAGGGCGACCTCATCATGGTCCGCCCGAAGAACGGAACGGGTTACGAGAACTTCATCTACGGGCAGTACTTCGACACCGTGCTCAACGGCGCCGCGGCTCCCGACGCAACGACCCGCGCCGTCATCCGCGCGATCAGCGTCCTTCCCGATGCAAGGGATATCACGGAGGAGACGCTTGCCTCCTACAAGGCCGTCATCGATGAGGCCCGTGCGCTCTACGACGCCATCTCGTCCGATGAACAGCGCGCCCTCATCTCCAACTATCAGAAGCTCCTCGACGTCGAAGAGAGCGTCAACAAGGTCACGGGCGGGCTCGATCCCGTCACGCCGCCCGAGCCCGAGAAGGGCGGTTCGGATATCACCACGGTCGCACTTGCGGTCGTATGCGGCGTCCTCGGCGCGGCGGTCATCGTCATGACGGCGCTCCTGCTCTCCCGCAAGAAGGGCAAGGACGGCGCGGACGAAGGCGACGACGGCGAGACCAACGAATAACTTGAAGGATCGGATATGAAAAACAGGACGAAAACCATCATTATCCTCTCCTGTGCGCTCGGGGCGTGCCTTACGCTCGCCCTCGGAGCATGCGCGGGAGCGGATACGCGTGAGGGCACGCTCTCCCGCCTCGTCAAACAGGGGAGGAACGTCATCGTTCACTACGATAAGAACGGCGGCATCGTCGGCGGCGACGAGAAGTACGATTTCTTCGACGCGCTCCGCTACGACGATGTGGCAGACGGCGGCGTGAAGCTCCTCGAGCCCGGCGATCCCGACCGCGGGAGCAACAACGCCGGCACGAGCACGGCGACGCGCAGCGGCTACACCCTCGTCGGTTGGTACCGCGAACGCTTGCCCCGCGTCGACAAAGACGGCAATCCCTTGGACGATGAGGGCAATATCTGCTACATTCCCCGCGTCGTCACCGAGAACGGCGTGGCCGTCAGGGACGAAGAGGGGAACCTCTGCTTCGAATATGTCTCCGATGCGGGCAAACCGCAGGCCTATTCCTATGAAGGGCTCTGGGATTTCGGCAAGGACCGCGTGACCCTCGACGACCTCGAGGACGAGGAATACGACAAGGGCAAGACGGTGAAGGCCTTCCGCCTGTATGCCGCATGGGCGCCCAACTACACCTATGATTTCTACCGTCTCAACGAGGCGAACGAGTGGGAGCAGTATGCGACCCTCACGAAGCCTGCCGCCGTCGACCAAATCGACATCCCCACATGGGACGATGCGACGGGGAGCATCGACTACGGCTCGGTGCCCCGCTACGCGATCGAGGCGGACGAGAAGAAGGGCATCCCGGCCCAAAACTTCACCCTCACGGCCCTCTATGCCGACCCGGAGTGCAAGCAGCCCTATGCCGACGGCGACATGCTCAACGTCTATGAGCGGAGCATCCCGCACCACGGCATCACCGACTACGAGACCGGCACGGCGACGGGGACTTCCGTCAAGCTCTACACGACGTGGAAGGAGGGGAACTGGTTCCGCATCTCCAACGCCTCCCAGCTCGCGACCAACGCCTACCCCGACGGATGCTACGAGATCCTTTCCGACCTCAACTGTTCGGAGATCTTATGGAACTTCTCGAACTTTACCTTCACGGGAGCCTTCCAAGGGAACGGGCACACGCTCTATAACATCACCTCGCGGCAGACCGACGCCCGCTCCGAAAATCCCCAGCTCGTGCACGGCGGCCTCTTCGGGACATTTACGGAAGAGGCGCACCTGCAAGACATCGCGTTCGAGAACGTCTCCTACACCATCGAGGCGGGGGCGCGCCCGAGCAAGGGCGGGTCGAAGAAGGGAAGTTTCGGCCTCTTTGCGGGCGAAGTTTCGGATAAGGTGACAGCGGCCAATTTCGAAGGGGTAAAAGTGAGCGGCAACCTCTATGTCGGCGGACGCGACCTCATCTCGGTGAGCGGCGCGAAGGCGGGCACCCCCATAAAGACCTTTACCGTCGGCATCGTTGCGGGGAACGTCCTCGGGGAGGACCTCGAAGCCTTCCTGAACTTCGACATCGAGGCGAAGATCGACGCGCAAGCCGCGACCCATATTTACAGTCAGGATAAGTACGGCAATCCCATCTACGGCAAGACGCTCTCGGTCAGCTGGGCCAAAGAATCAAGCGAGGACTTCGAATACGGGCAGGTCATCATGACCGTTCTCGAAGAACCCATACAAGAAGAGGCATAACGCATAAAAAATCTAAAATAAAACGGAGGAAACGTTTATGAAAAAAAGCAGAAAGGCAGTGCGCATTACAAGCGTCGCGCTCGGCGGCGTGCTCATGTGCGGCGCCCTCGCGGCCTTTGCCGGCTGCGGCGGCAAGAAGGATGCGCTCGTCCTCATGTCCGAGGAATTGAACGGTCTGTTCAATCCCTTCTATTCCACAGCGGGAACGGATATGAGCGTTGTCGGGCAAACACAGATCTCCATGCTCTCCACCGATGAAGAGGGCCACATCGCCTATGGCGACAAGGAACCCGTCGTCGTCAAGGACTATTCGGAGAAATCGGAAAACGGCGAGACGGTCTATACATTCGTCCTCAAAAACGGCATCAAGTTCTCGGACGGCGTGCCGCTCACGATGAACGACGTCATGTTCAACCTCTACGTCTATCTCGATCCCGCCTACACGGGTTCGACGACGATGTATTCCACCAAGATCAAGGGCTTGCAGGAATACCGTTTGCAGACCAACAACTCCGATAGCACCGCCGAGGACAATCTCACCATCACGGCGGGCGGCCGTGCGCGCAGCCGTATCGACGCGCTCGTCAAGCTCTTCCAGGGCGTCGGCAGACGCAACCAGACGAGCGAGGACTTCCATGCCGACGTCGCGAAGATGCGCAACAAGATCACGACCCTCACCAAAGAGGATATCGAGAACTACAACATCGGTTGGGAAGCCTATAAGCTCGCCATCGCGCCCTTCGGCGACGCCGGCGATTCGGGCAAGGGCTACGTGGCCGTCACCGACGAAGAGGCGAAGAAGCAGCTCCTCGAAGACTACAACAAGGTCGTCGGCACGGAGGGCCATCCCGAAGAGGGCCTCTTCTGGAAGGAACTCGAAACGGATTGGGCTTCGGCGCAGTCGCAGTTCGCGGAAGCTCCCTACACCAACCAGCCCGGTCAGGAAGAGACCAACTCTTCCGGCTTCAAGTTCGACGAGGTGAGCTCCTTCATGGCATACGAGAATTATGTCACCTACGAGTACGAGAAGGTCAACGGGAAGGACAATTTGAACCACATCACCAAGGTCACCCTCGGTTACGATGAGAATCAGATCAAGACGAAGCAGCAGGCTCTCCAACGCGTCTACAACGATAATGTCGAGAACAAGTTCCACGAGATCATTACCGGCTGGCAGACCGCGCAGCAGCTCCTTACCGATTTCACGGGTCTCGCAAGGGACGTCCTCATGCACGAGCAAGTGGGCAAGAACCAGCTCCAATATTCGCGCATCGAAGGCATCGTCTCCCTCGGCCATACCACCGCGCAGCAGACGGTCGAGCTCACCGATGCGGACGGCTCCAATGCCCGCACCTACAACGTCGCGCAAGAGCACGACGCGCTCGGCAGGCCCGCCGACCCCGATACCTACGACGTGTTGCAGATCACCGTCGAGGGCACCGACCCCAAGGCCATCTGGAACTTCGGCTTCACCGTCGCCCCTTGGCACTACTACTCCGATCCTTCGCAGACCGACCTCGCGGTGGATATCGAAAAGGATAAATTCGGCGTCCGTTGGTCGGATTTCGACTTCCAGACGAGTGTCTTGCAGGGCAACGCCAAGACCTACACTTATAGGGACGAGAGCGGCAATAACGTCACCCTCAACTTCAACAATGTCACCAAGAACGGCGTGCCCCTCGGCGCAGGCCCCTACGTCGCGACCGACCGCGGCAACAACGATTACCCGAGCTATGCGGGCTTCATGAACAACAACATCGTCTACTACAAGGCCAACCGGAACTTCTTCCAGGATGTCGAGGACGCGGACGAGAGCCTTCATGCTCCCTATATCGAGAAGATGCGCTACCAGGTCGTTTCCTCGGCCAACGCCATTCCCGCCCTCAAACAGGGTAGCGTCGACTACGTCGAACCCCAGCTCACGCGCGAGAACTACGATACCCTCAGTGGGATGAAGGGCGTCACCCACCTCGAAACGTGGCAGCTCGGCTACGGCTACATCGGCATCAATGCGGGCAAGGTCCCCAACATCTATCTCCGCCGCGCCATCATGGCGGCCATGGATACCGACCGTGCAAAGAGCTACTACCGCCCGGGCACCGTCGAGACCATCTATTGGCCGATGTCCCTCGTCAGCTGGGCATATCCCCGCACCGAGGGCAACAAGATGAACCCCCTCAACTATCCTCAATACAAAGAGGACGAAAACGGCACCAATTACGCGACGAAGAAGAGCGACGCCGCGGCAAAGACCCTCATCCGTAACTTGATGGCGCAGGCCAACGTCCAAGAGGGCAATCCCGCCCTCAGCGTGACCTTCACGATCGCGGGCGCGAGCCTCACCGAGCACCCTTGCTACGCCGTGTTCCAGCACGCCAAGACGTTGCTCGAAGAATGCGGTTGGAAGATCACCATCTCGCCCGACGTCAACGCCCTCACCAAGCTCTCCACGGGTTCGCTCGCCGTCTGGGCGGCAGCATGGGGCTCCACGATCGACCCCGATATGTATCAGGTCTATCATAAGAACTCCACGGCGACCTCCGTCCTCGCATGGGGCTATCCCGAGATCCTTGCCGATCCTACGAACTACTCCGAGGAGAACAGGATCCTCAAAGATCTCGCCGTCTATATCGAAGAGGGCCGCGAGACGCTCGTCGAGGAAGATCGCGCCAAGTCCTACAAGAGCGCTATGGAACTCGTGCTCGAACTTGCAGTCGAGCTTCCCGTCTATCAGCGTCAGGTCATGTACGGGCTCAACACCAAGGTCATCGATATCGAGAGCTTGCCGCACAAAGACGGCGAACTCCTCAACAATCCCTTCACCTCGCCTCTTTCCAGGATCTGGGAAGTGAAAATGGTAGGAATGGATTAAAAAACAGCCGCGCCGCCTGCCCCGCAGGGGGTGGGTGTGCGGGGAAGCGGGCGCATTGCGCGCCATACGCGGAAGTAATTCCTTCCGCGATGCAAACAACATCGGAGCGATCCTATGCTAAAATATATCCTCAAAAGAATCGGGCTCGCCGTCCTTATCCTTCTCGGCGTCTCGCTCATCCTCTACGTTCTCGTAAGACTGATGCCCGTGGACTTCATCGAGCAGCAGATCATGCAGATGAACCAGGGGGGTGCGCAGATCCCGCAGGAGACGGTGGACGCGATGTACAAGATGTACGGCCTCGGCGACAACAGCTTCGTCGGTATCCTCTCGGGGTACGGCAGCTGGCTGTGGAGCCTTGCGCGTCTTGATCTCGGCACCAGCTTTGTCTATAAGCAGCCCGTGCTCAACGTCATCGCGCAGAAGATGACCGTCTCGTTCATCGTGGCGTTTATCGCGATCATCTTCGAGTACCTCATCGCGATCCCGCTCGGCGTGACCGCCGCGACGCACCAATATTCCATTCGCGACTATGTCGTTACCGTCATCGTCATGCTCGGCATCTCTCTCCCGTCCTTCTTCTTCGGGAGATTCTTGCAGATCGTGTTCGCGCAGAGGCTCGGCTGGTTCCCTTACAGCACGCTCGGCGACGCGACAAAGACGCTCACGGGCTTCAACCTCATCGTCGATTATTTGTGGCATTTGGTGCTGCCTATCTTCGTCATGGTATTTTTGAGCGTAGGCGGAACGATGCGATACCAGCGGACCAATATGCTGGAAGTGCTCAATTCCGACTACATCCGAACGGCGAGGGCGAAGGGCCTGCCCGAGAGCAAGGTCATCTATAAACATGCCTTCCGCAATACGATGATCCCCATAGTCACCATGCTCGCGGGCGTGCTCCCGTCGCTCTTCTCGGGCGCCATGATCACCGAGCAGGTGTTCGACCTTCCCGGCATCGGGAACGTCGCCTTAAAGGCCATGCAGAGCGCGGATATCCCGTTCATCATGGGCTATAACATGTTCCTCGCATTTTTGAGCGTCATCGGGGTGCTCCTCACCGACCTCATGTACGCCGTCGTTGACCCGCGCGTCAAACTCTATTAAGGGAGGGAGAGAGATATGGAAGAAAACTTCGAAAAACTCGCCCTCGAAACGGCGGGCCCCGTCGCGGAGGAAGCCGTAGAGGAGAATGCCGCCCGGATTTCGGAAGAGATCGCCGAAGAAGAGGCCATAAAGGCCGCGCAAGACGAGGAGAACGCGCTCGATAAGAACGTGCGCCTCCTTTCGCCCGCGCGCATGGTCGCCCGCCGCTTCTTCCGCTCCAAGCTCTCCATCGTCGGGCTCGTCATCATCGTCGCGCTCATCATCTTTTCGTGGCTCGGCCCCGTCGTCTATAACCGTTGGGGCGAGATCGAATACGATAACGGCGGCAGGGTGGATTGCGACACCGCGGAAGTGACGGTCTATGACGACGACGGGTCGGAATATACCTTCACGCAGGTCGTCGAAAGTTCCCAGCCCGTCAACAAACTCGCACCCATGAACGGCGATCACATCCTCGGCACCGACGTGCAGGGCATGGACGTGTTCACCCGCCTCATGTACGGCGGCAGGATCTCGCTGTCTATCAGCTTCATCGCCGTCTTTGCCGTGACCTTCCTCGGCGTCCTCTTCGGGGGCATCGCGGGGTACTTCGGCAAGAAGGTGGACGAGGTCATCATGCGTATCTGCGATATCCTCATGTGTATCCCGTCGCTGCCCATCATGCTCATCGTTGGCACGCTGTTCGATTCATGGCATATCGATCCGCAGTACCGAATATACCTTCTGATGCTGTTTTTGACCTTCATCTCGTGGCCGGGCACCGCCCGCCTCGTGCGAGGGCAGATCCTGTTCTTGCGGGAACAGGAATATATGGTCGCGGCGGAGGCGATGGGTTTCTCCACGTCGCGCAAGATCTTCAAGCACCTCGTTCCCAACGTCTTGCCCCAGCTCATCGTCTCGATGACGCTTTCTTTGGGCAGCATGATCCTCTCGGAGGCGACGCTCTCCTACCTCGGCCTCGGCGTGCAGGCGCCCTATGCCGCATGGGGGACGATGATCAACATCGTCACGGAGGATCCCAACGTCATGGCGAACTATTTCAACGTCTGGATACCGCCCGGACTTTGCATCATCCTTGCGGTGCTCGGCTTCAACTTCATCGGCGACGGTCTACGCGACGCGCTCGATCCCAAGGCAAGGAGGTGACGCATGAGCTCGGAAGTCAATGCGCCCAAGGCGGAAAAAAAGAAGAACAGAAACTATTTGACGGGCAAAGAGATTCGCGCCATCGTCAAGTCCAACAATAAAGTCACGCGCGCCCTCGAAAAGAAGAAGCGCCGCAAGGCCAAGGAAGAGGAATTTCTCACGACCTTGAAGGATGATAAGAACATCCTCGAAGTCGAAGATCTGCACACCTATTTCTTCACCGAACAGGGCGTCGTGAAGGCCGTGAACGGCGTTTCCTTCGAGGTGCCGCAGGGTTCGACCGTCGGCGTCGTCGGCGAGAGCGGCTGCGGCAAATCCGTCACGAGCATGTCCATCATGCAGCTCCTGCAAGGGCCTGCGGGGCAGATCGTCTCGGGCGAGATCCGCTTCAAATCGTACGATTTCAAGCTCGACGAGAAGGGCAAGCCCATTCCCATTTGGGAAACGGATGAAGAGGGCAACCCCGTCTTTGAAGAGAAGAAGGACAAAAAGGGCAGACCCGTCCTCGATAAAGAGGGCAAGCCCGTGCTCCAAGAAAAGCAAAAGCGCGACGAATACGGCACGCTTCAATACGAGATGGAGGAGAAGGTGTTCAACATCGCCGAGATGCCCATCAAGGAGATGTACCGTCTCCGCGGCAGGCAGATCGCGATGATCTTCCAGGAACCCATGACCTCCCTCAATCCCGTGTTCACCATCGGCAACCAGCTCGACGAAGTGACGTTTTTGCACTTCCCCGGTTCCACCAAGGCGGATGCGAAGCGGCGCTCCATCGAGATGCTCAACCTCGTCGGCATCGCCATGCCCGAGCGGGTGTATAAATCCTACCCGCACGAGCTCTCGGGCGGTATGCGCCAGCGCGTCATGATCTCCATGGCGCTCGCGGGCAATCCCCGCCTCATCATCGCCGACGAGCCCACGACGGCGCTCGACGTCACCATTCAGGCGCAGATCCTCGATCTTCTGCGCGACTTGAAGAAGCGCATCAACGGCTCCATTTTGCTCATCACGCACGATCTCGGCATCATCGCCGAGATGGCAGACTTCGTCGTCGTCATGTATGCGGGCCGCATCATCGAGAGGGGCACGGCATCGGAGATCTTCCATCACCCGATGCACCCCTATACCATCGGCCTGCAAAAGTCCAAGCCCGTCATGGATTCGGATAAGGACACGCTGTTCAACATTCCCGGCAACGTGCCCAATCCCATCGATATGCCCGATTATTGCTACTTCCGCGAGCGCTGCTCGAGCTGCAAGAAGGCATGCTTCGGCGATTATCCTGCCATGGTGCAGGTCAGCCCGACGCACTACGTCGCGTGCCATCTCTATGACGAAAACAAGGAGGGGGACGCAAAGTGACAAACGCTTTACTTGCCGCCGTGAGCGGCGGACAGATCATTGCGGCCGGCGTGATGCTTGCCGTCGTCGCGCTCCTCATCCTTGCGGGGTTTGTACTCTTCCGCGTCGTCGTCAAAAAGCGCGAGCGGGAAGAGCAGGCCATCGTGGACAAAGTGCAGACGCAGGAGGAGCTCGAAGCGAACTATGCGGAATGCGTCGCGACGGGCAACTTCGCGGGCTTCGACGATGTGCTGGAATCCAAGCGCGAGCATGCCCTGCGCGAGAGGAAGGCGGAAGCCGATAAGGACCTTCCTCCCGACGAAAACGTCCTTTTGGAAGTGCGGCACCTCAAAATGTACTTCCCGCTCAAAAAGACGATCGGCGGCAAAGTGACGCTCGCCCTCCGCGCGGTGGACGACGTCTCCTTCAAGCTGAAAGCGGGCGAAACGCTCGGTATCGTCGGCGAGAGCGGCTGCGGCAAGACCACGATGGGCAGGTCGGTCTTAAAGCTCTACCAGCCCACGGGCGGGCAGATCTTCTTCGAGGGGAAGGACATCGCGGCCTACAAACCCAAGGAGATGCGCCCCCTGCGCACCCAGATGCAGATCATCTTCCAGGACCCGTATTCCTCCCTGCCGCCGCGCAGTACGGTGGGCGGTATCCTCTCCGAGCCCGTCAAAGTGCACAAGATCGTGCCCAAGGGGGAGATCAAGGATTACGTCATGCAGATTATGGAGCAATGCGGCCTGCGCGACTATTATTACGAGCGTTACCCGCACGAATTTTCGGGCGGACAGCGCCAGCGTATCTGCATTGCGCGCGCCCTTTCGGTCAAGCCCAAGCTCGTCATCTGCGACGAGCCCGTCTCCGCGCTCGACGTCTCCATTCAGGCGCAGATCATCAACCTTCTGAAACAGTTGCAGCAAGAGTTGGGGCTCACGTATCTGTTCATCTCGCACGACCTTTCCGTCATCAAGCACATCTCGGATAAGATCGGCGTCATGTATCTCGGCTCGATGGTGGAATTCGGCGATAAGAAGGCCATCTTCTCCCATCCCATGCACCCCTACACGCAGGCGCTCTTCTCGGCAGTGCCCAACCCCAACCCCGACGTGAAGATGGAGCGTATCGTTCTGAACGGGGATATCCCGTCCCCGGCGGATCCGCCCAAGGGCTGCAAGTTCAACACCCGTTGCCCGCACGCCATGGAGATCTGCAAGCACATCGCGCCCAAGTATAAGGAATACGAACCCGGCCATTTCGTGGCCTGCCATTGCTATTCGCAGGAGGACTGATGAAGCGGAAGAAACGCGATGCGGAGGCGTCCGCCGAAGAGGGGACGCCCAAAAAAGAGCAGAAGATCGTGTATATCGACGACGGTTCGCAGATCGCGGACATGAGTGCGACGCGCCGCCACGGGAACGTGCCGCGGCAGAAGTCCACCGCCCGCGAGAAGATCAGAACGTACTTTGCCGTCGTCAAGCGCATGCTCATCCCGATGTTCTGCACCCTCTTCGCGTTTGCTTTGGTATTCGTCATCGTGCTCGCCATCACGGGCAACCTATAACCTTTTCACCCTTTTGGAGGATCTCATGAAACGCAAACTCTTGCTTGGAATGCTCACCGCGGCGGGCGCGCTCTGCCTTTCCATGGGCCTTGCCGCATGCGGCGGCGGAGACGACGGGCAGGTCGGACTTTCCTTTGAATACGACGATGAACGGGAGGCCTATGCCGTGACGGGGATAGTTCTCCCCATGGACAGCGAGGGCGCGATCGATACCGCCCGCCTCCCTTCCTCGGTCACCGTTCCCGCCGAGCACAGCGGATCGCCCGTCTATATTGCGGACGGCGCCTTTGCGGGTTACGGCTTTTTGGAGAGCGTGGAGCTCGAAGCGGGCGTCCTCTCGATCGGGGATAACGCCTTTTCGGGCTGCAACGCCCTTGCGACCGTCAATTTCCCCGCGGGCCTCGTCTCCATCGGCGAAGGCGCATTCGCGGATTGCGCGCTCAAAGACGTCTCTCTTCCCGCGAGCCTTACCGAAGTGGGCGGCGGAGCCTTTATGGGCTGCGTCTCCCTCGGGAAGGTCACGGTGGACGCGTCGAACACCTCCTTCACCGTGGCGGGAGGTATCCTCTATAATCAGGCGCAGACGGAGCTCGTGTGCGCCCCCGCCGCGCTCGAAGGGGAAGTCACCCTTCCCGCGACGCTCAAAGAGGTCCCCGCGGGTGCATTCTACCGTTGCGGCCTTATCACCAAGGTGACGGTGGGCGGCGGAAACGCCATCGGCGCGAATGCCTTTTCGGGTTGCACGTCGCTCGAAAATGTTTCCCTTCCCGCCTCTGTCATCGAGATCGGGGACGCCGCCTTTGCGAACTGCACCGCCCTGAAAGCGATCGCACTTCCCGACGCGGCGAGGGTCATCGGCGCAGGCGCGTTTGAAAATTGCGATACGCTTACCGAGATCGCCATTCCCGATGCCCCCGCAGACCAAGTTCCGACGGTGGGGGCGCGGGCACTTGCCTCCTGCGACAGTCTCGAAAGGGCGACCCTTCCCGAAAGCCTCACAAAGATCCCCGACGGCCTGTTTGCGGAATGCGGCAACCTCAACTCGGCAGAGCTCCCCGCGCACATCACCGAGATCGGCAGCTACGCCTTTTTCGACTGCGTGAGCCTCGGCTCGGTCGCCATCCCCGCATCCGTCGTTACCATCGGCGAGAGGGCATTCTTCGGTTGCAGCGGCCTTAAAAGCATCACCGCAGAGGGCAATGCCGAATACGAAGCCGCGGCGGGCTGCCTCATCGAAAAGGCGACGGGCACCGTGCTCTACGGCAGCGACCAGACGGCCGTCACCCTTCCCGCGACGGTCAAAAAGATCGCGCCCTACGCCTTCCGCTTCATGAAGGACATCCAAACCGTCGCCCTTCCCGCGGGTCTCGCCGAGATCGGCGAGGGGGCCTTCCTCGGTTGCAACAGCCTCGAAAGCATCACCGTCGAGGAGGGGAACGAAGCCTTCTTTGCGAAGAGCGGCGTCCTGTACTCTGTCGCGACGAAGAAGGTGTCCAATAATACTGTGACGGTCTATACCTTCTTTACCGTACCCATTGCCTTGACGGGCAAGGTCGAGATCCCCGCAGGCGTCGAAACGATCCCCGCAAACACCTTCGAGTACTGCACGAAGATCCGGGAAGTCGTGCTCCCCGCAGGGCTCACCACCGTCGGCGCCAATGCCTTTGCGCACTGCGAAGGGCTCGAAGGCATCACGCTCACCGGAGACGTCACGTCGATCGGCGCGAATGCTTTTGCCTACTGCACGTCGCTCGCCTCCTTCGAGGTCCCCGACGGCGTGCGTCAAAATGAGGAGGATAAACTCCCCAACGCCACACTCGCCAATTATGTGTTCTACAATTGCACCGCGCTCGAAAACGTCACGTTCGGCGAACGCGTCTCCAACGTGAGCGCCAACGCCTTTGAGGGCTGCACAGCCATGAAGAGCATCACGGTCGCCGAGAAGAACACATACTTCAAGAGCCAGAACGGCATCCTCTACGCGCTCCGCACCTCGGGCGAAAAGACGACGGTCACGGGCATCGTGCACGTTCCCATGCAGGTCGAGGGCGCGGTCAGCATTCTCGCGGGCTTCGATACCATCAACGCAGAGGCTTTCTACGGCCGCACGAAGATCACTTCGGTCACGCTCACCGCCGACATCAAGAAGATCGGCAGCTACGCCTTCTACGGGTGCAGCGGCCTCACGGCTGTGCACTTCGCGGGCGACGAGGCCGCATGGGCGAAGGTCGACGTCGCCTCGGGCAACGAGGCCTTGACAAACGTTCTCGATTTCGGAACCTGACAGACAAATAAAAAAGAGCAACGCCCTCCCGTATGGGAGGGCTTTTTCGCGCCCTTCGCGGGAGAAAATTCTCGGGAAATTGCCCCCAAAGTATTGTGTTTTTTTCGTCAAAATGGTATAATCATTTCGTGTACTATTGTAAATAAACACTTCTTTTGGAGAAAGTATGCTCAAAATCGTTGTTGACGCGATGGGCGGCGACAATGCGCCCGCCGAGATCGTGAAGGGCGCCGTCGAAGCGCTCGAAAAGAGGAAAGATCTCTCCATCGTGCTGACGGGCGACGAACATCTCGTCGGGCACGAGCTTTTGAAATATCATTACGATGCGAGCCGCGTGGAGATCGTACACTGCTCGCAGGTCATCACGGGCGACGATATCCCCACGCAGGCCGTCCGCGCGAAGAAGGACAGTTCCCTCGTCGTAGGCATGCAGCTCCTTCGCTCCCGCGACGACGTGGGCGGTCTCGTCTCCGCAGGTTCCACGGGGGCGGTGCTCACGGGCGGGATCATGCTCGTCGGCAGGATCAAGGGCGTCATGCGTCCCGCGCTCTGCCCGGGCATTCCCAACGTGCGCGGCGGGGCCACCCTCCTTTGCGACTGCGGCGCCAATGCCGAGTGCAAGAGCGCCTATCTCGCCCAATTCGGCGTGATGGCTTCCGCCTATGCGAAGGCCGCCTACGGCATCGAAGATCCCCGCGTCGGCCTCCTCAACAACGGGACGGAGGCGCACAAGGGCGATCCCCTGCACCAAGAGGCCTACGCCCTTCTCAAAGAGACGGAGGGCATCAACTTTGTCGGGAACGTCGAGGGCAGGGACCTCATGTTCGGCGATATCGACGTCGCCGTTGCCGACGGCTTTTCGGGCAACATCGCCTTGAAGGCCATCGAGGGCTGCGGCAAGACGGTCACTACCGTATTGGAGAGGGAGTTCAGGCGTTCGTTCGGGAGCAAGCTCTCCTACCTCTTCGCCAAGAAGCCGATCAAGGGGCTCAGATCGATGCTCGATTACGCCCGCTTCGGCGGTTCCGTCTTTTTGGGGCTCAAAAAGGTGGTCGTCAAGTGCCACGGCGAGGCCAAGGCGCGGACGGTCACGGCTTCCGTCTTGCAGGCTGCGGACGCCTTCCGCGGCGGCCTTATCCAAAACATTTCGGAGATGCTCGAACACTCGCCGCTCTCCGCGGAGAAGGGCGAATGAACCGCCCCCGGCCCTTCGGCGAGGCGGAATATTGCGCCATCGAGCAGACGGTCGGCTACACCTTCCGCGATAAAAAGCTCCTATTGACGGCGTTTACCCATTCTTCCCTCGCCAAAGCGGAAGGGGAGAGGGACAACGAGCGGCTGGAATTTCTCGGCGACGCCGTTTTGGAACTCGTCGTCACCGAGATGCTTTTTCTCTCCTCGCGCGCCGACGAGGGGAAGCTCACCGAACTGCGCAAGCAATATGTCTCCCAGCCCGCCCTCGAACAGGCGGAAGCGCGCCTCGGCCTCATGCAGTATCTCCGCTATACGGGCGGGGAGAACAACATCGCGGGCAAGACGCGTTCCAACCTCTTCGAAGCGGTCGCGGGGGCCATCTATCTCGACGGCGGGCTCGATGCGGCAAGGAAGTTTTTGCTCGCAAACCTCGTCGAGATCGAATCGGAAAACTATAAAACGCTCCTCCAAGAATATGTGCAGGACCGCGCGCACACGACGCCGCACTACGCGACCGAAGAGGACGGCGACGCATTCATGTGCACCGTAACGGCGCTGGGAAAGCACGCCACGGGGCGGGGCACGGGCAAGAAGGCCGCCGAGACGGAGGCCGCGAAGAACTTGCTTTGCATATTCAAAGAACAGGACAGCAAACCAACCAAAGGGGAAAGATAAGTGAACTTTAAGGAAGTCAGGCTTGTAGGATTCAAATCTTTTGCCGATAAAACGACCATCAAATTCGAGGACGGCGTCACCTGTATCGTCGGGCCCAACGGCTGCGGAAAATCCAACGTCGCCGATGCGGTGCGCTGGGTGCTCGGCGAACAGTCCGCAAAGACGCTCCGCGGCTCCAACATGCAGGACGTCATCTTTGCGGGCACCGAGACGCGCCGCCAACTCTCCTTCTGCGAAGTGACGCTCGTCTTTGATAATTCGCAGCGCCTCTTCGATATCGAATACGAAGAGGTCGCCATGACGCGCCGCCTCTACCGTTCGGGCGAGAGCGAATACCTCCTCAACATGCAGCCTTGCAGGCTCAAAGATATCGTCACCCTCCTGCACGGCGTGGGCATCGGCAAGGAGGGCTACTCCATCATCGGGCAGGGCAAGGTCGCCCAGATCATGAACAGCAAGCCCGAGGAGAGGCGCAACATCTTCGAGGAAGCGACGGGCGTCATCAAGTTCAAGACGCAGAAGGGGGAGATCGAGCGCAAACTCGAAAACGCAAAGGATAATCTCACCGTGTTCGTCCAGCGTATGGACGAGGCCGAACGCCAGCTCCGCCCCCTCGAAAAGCAGGCGGAGACGGCCAAAAAATACCGCGAATATTCGGGTCAGCTCAAATACGAGGAAGTCAACGCCTACCTCGTTCGGAGCGACAGCTTCGAACAGGAATCGGAAAAATACCGCAGTAAGATCGCACAGGCCGAGGCCGAGCTCGCGGGCATCGACACCCGCCTTTCCCTCGCCGACGGCGAGGAGGAAGCGGGGAGGGTCCGCATTGCACAGGCGGACGACCGTCTCCGCAAGCTCCACGACCGCCTCCTCTCCTTCGAGGTCGGCATGGCGAACAAGACGGGCGACGCAAAGGTCCTTAGCGAGAGGATAAACAACTACCGCCGCCAGCTCTCTTCGGCGGCCGAGGATATCGCCGTCTCCCAAAAGCGCATGAAGGATATCGACGCGACGGTCGCCGGCAGCGCGAAGAAATCGGAGGGCGACGAGAAGCGCGTCCGCGAGATCGAGAAGGAATGCCGCGAACTCACCGCGAAGCTCGCCGAGGCGGACGCCCGCGTTTCGGCATACGAACGTCTCTCCGACGAAAAGCGCGCGAACGAGATCTCCTCCGTCGAGAACCTTGCCGACCTTCGCGCCAACGTCGGGAGCCTTACCGCCAAGCGCGACGCCGCGCAGGACAGGATCGGCGAAGTGCGCGAGGCCATCAAGAAGGCGGAGGGCAGGAAGGCGGAATATACCCGCCAGCTCGGGGAATGCAGGAAGGAGAAGAAGGCTTGCGAGGCCTTTTTGGACAGCAAGCCGCAGCGCGAAGAGGAACTCCTCGGCATCGTGGGCGACCTCGCCCGTTCCAGCCAGAAGATCTCCGAGGAGATCGTCAGCTGCAACACCTCCATCGCCAATTTCAGCAACAATCTCGAACTTTACATAGGGCTCAAAAACCGCTTCGACGGCTACCGCGATTCGGTGCGCCGTTTGCAGCTCGACGCCAAGGAGAACCCCGAACTCGGCAGGCGCATCAAGGGCGCCATCGCCGACATCGTGCGTACGGACAAGCAGTACGAAGTCGCCATCGAGACGGCCTTCGGCGCGGCAATGCAGAACCTCGTCACGGCCACGGCGGACGACGCGCGCTATCTCATCCAATACCTCAAAGACCACCACGGCGGCATCGTCACCTTCCTGCCCGTCGACCAAATGCGCCCGCGTCCCGATACGCGGGAGGTGGAGCGCGCTTTGAACGAAAACGGCGCGCTCGGCCTTGCGAACGACCTCGTCCGTTACGACGAATACTACGAAAACATCATCAAAAATTTGCTCGGGAATACCCTCATCTGCGATAACATTTCCAATGCGACGCGCATCATGAAGAAGTACCCCCGCGCCTTCCGCCTCATCACCTTGGAGGGCGACGTCATCGCGTCGAGCGGTTCCATGACGGGCGGTTCCCAGCGCAAGGACAGCGGGAACCTGCTCGCAGGGGAGCGCAAGATCAAGGAATGCGAGGAAAATATCGCCCGCAAGAAGGGCGCGCTCGAAAAGTTCCGCGCCGCGCTTGCAAATTGCGAGAAGGAGCTCGAAGAGGCCCGCGCCGACTACGAGGCCTTCCGCGTGAAGGTGCAGGAAGAGACGGCGCACTTTGCCGCCATCGCCCAGAAGGAGATCGCCCTCGAAGGGCTCGTCTCCACCGCCGAAGCCGACGCGAACGAGTATGCCGCCCTCTTGGACCGCCTCACCCGTCAGGCTTCCGATCTCGAAACGGAGGTGCTCTCTTCCGCCGAGAACGAGGAGCTGTTGAGCAAGATCCGCCTCGAAGCCAAGAGCGAATCCGAGCTCCGCGCGACCGAGATCGAGAAGATCAAGGAGGAGCGCGACGCGCTCGCGAAGAAGCTCTCCGATCTCCGCGTCGAGGAAGCGTCCGTCTCGTCCGTCCGCACGGCGGAGGAGGAAAATCTCAAAAGGCTCAAAGAGGAGAAAGAATCCCTCCTTATCAGGATCGACGAGACCCGCGCAGGCATCCGCAAGATGGAGGCGCAGATCGAAGAGCTCAAACGCGAAGAGGAGAAGGTCAGCCTCACCGAAGAGGAACAGCTCGCCGTCTCCAAGATCCGCGAGGAGATCGCCTCCGTCGAGGCTCTCAAAAAGGAGGAGAACGAGAAGCAGGCCCGTCTCGCCGAGGAAAAGCGCGCCCTCATCGCCCGTCAGACGTTGAAGAGCGAGGAAAAACACGCCGCCGAGAACGAGATCACCCGCGCCGAGACCACCCTCGAGAACATGCGCCAGCGCCTCGACGAGATGTACGGTCTCACCTACGAGAGCGCACAGGAGCTCCGCGATCCCGCCTACGATTTCTCGCAAGCCAATGCCAATATCAATTCCCTGCGCCACAAGATCGCAGCGCTCGGAAGCGTCAATATGAACGCCGTCGAGGACTACGAGGAACTCCTCGCCCGCTATACCGAGATGCAGACGCAAAAGGAGGACCTTGACCGCGGCATCGTCGATCTCACGGGCGTTTTGAACCAACTCCGCGAGGAGATGCAGAAGCAATTTGACACGGGCTTCGCCGAGATCAACGCCAATTTCACACAGATCTTCAAGGAACTCTTCGGCGGCGGCAGGGCGGAGATGCAGCTCGACTACACCGATTGCGACGATCCGCTCGAAGCGGGCGTCGAGATCGTCGCCTGCCCTCCGGGGAAGAAGCTCACGAAGATCTCCCTCCTCTCGGGCGGCGAGCAGGCCTTCACGGCGATCGCCATTCTGTTCGCCATTTTGAAGTCCCGCCCGATGCCCTTTTGTATCCTCGACGAGATCGAGGCGGCCCTCGACGAGGCCAACGTCGACCGCTTCGCGAAGTATTTGAAGAAGTTCTCCAAGGATACGCAGTTCATCGTCATCACGCACAGGAAGCCCACCATGGCGCAGGCAGACGTGCTCTTCGGCGTCACGATGGAGGAGAAGGGCGTGTCGAAGATCGTCTCCGTAAAGCTGTCCGAGGTAGAAAGCAGGTTGGGCGGCGATACTATTTTGTAAGTTCACAAATTTTGTTTTGCGCAGGGGTTACGTTCGTCATTCCGAGACCCCAACGGGGTCGAGAGAATCCCCTTATACGAAGTCCTTTTACCGCAAAACAAAATTTCGTGAGGGGTTAAAAATCAACATCTCAAAGCCCTGTCGGCCGCTGTGCTTGTATGTTCTCAAAGACATCAAGCGTGCGGTGGCGTGGCAAATGGGGACGCCCACGGCGGAAATCAATTCCGCCTAAGGCAAGTAATTGGAAGCAAAGATGTTTTAACGCGAACCGAGGGGGGACCTACTCGGGTGCGGTGGCTTGGCAAATGGGGACGCCCACGGCGGAATTCCGCCTAAGGCAAGGAATTGGAAGCAAAGATGGTTTAACGGGAACCGAGGGACAAGAAAAAAGGAGCCGTATGGGATTTTTCGGAAAAATCAGGGACGCACTCAAAAAGACGAAGGAAAGCGTCGCCCACAAGATGCGCCAACTTTTTTTGAAGGATAAGATCGGCGACGCCTTCTACGATGAGCTCGAAGAGATCCTCATCTCCGCCGACGTCTCCGTACGCACCGCCGAAGACATCGTCGACGAGGTCAAGGAAGAGGCCATCGGGAACAAGATCAAGGACGAGCAATTCGTTACCGACCTTCTTAAAGATATTTTGGAAGATACGTTAAACGAGGCACCCATGCCCGCGATCGAGTACCCCTGTGTGATGATGTTCGTGGGGGTGAACGGCGTCGGAAAGACGACGACGATCGGCAAGGTCGCGAATTATTTCGTGCGCAATAAAAAGTCGGTCACCGTGGCGGCGGCCGATACCTTCCGCGCGGCGGCCATCGACCAGCTCGGCGTTTGGGCGGATAGGGCCAAGGTGCGCATCGTCAAGCACGAAGAGGGGAGCGACCCCTCCGCCGTGGTGTTCGACGCCGTCTCCTCGGCCAAAGCGCGGCAGACGGACGTTTTGCTCATCGACACGGCGGGCCGCCTTCATGTGAAGGAAAACCTCATGAACGAGCTCAAAAAGATGGACAGAGTGGTCGAACGGGAGTTTCCCGAAGCGCACTTCTATAAATTTTTGGTGCTCGACGCCACCACGGGGCAGAACGCCTATTCGCAGGCGAAGGTGTTCAAGGACGCCGTCTCCCTCGACGGGATCGTGCTCACCAAACTCGACGGCACGGCCAAGGGCGGGTTTGTGTTCTCGCTCTGTGGCGAGCTGCATATCCCCGTCGTCTTCGCGGGCGTGGGGGAGAAGATCGAAGATCTGGAACTCTTCGACGCCGAACAATTCGTAGAGGGATTTATCTGATAGTTCACAAATTTTGTTTTGCGCATGGGAACCCTCCTCATTCCGAACCCCTGAAAGGGGTGAGTGAATCCCCTCATACGAAGTCCCAATTCCGCAAAACAAAATTTCGTGAGGGGTTAAATTCTAACATCTCAAAACTCCGTCGGCCGCGGAGCTTTTTTTGTTCTCAAAGACATGAAGCGTGCGGTGGCTTGGCAAATAGGGACGCCCACGGCGGAAATCAATTCCGCCTATGGCAAGTGATTGGAAGCAAAGGAAATTTGAAAGCTGCCCGATATTACCCGTTATTCCGAGGGCGCAGCCGCCCCGCGTACCCCTCAAACGAAGTCCATAAATGAAATTCCCGCCCGCGCAGGTTGCGCGGGCGGGAATGCTTTTATGCCAAGCGGATCCGTAGGGTGGGTACGATCCCCGTGAGGTAATGGACTTCGCCGCCGCTACTCTCTGTCCCGTCATAATTGACGATATGAACGCGGCTGTTTTTGCTGTAATCGGGAGAGCGTAAATACCACGTTCCGAAGGCTTCGTCCTTCGGCGGAGAGATGCCCATCGAAGGGACGAAGGAGCTTGCCCCTTGCACGTTTGCATAGTCCGTCGTTTTCAACATTCGCGCATCGGAAAAGACGGTCTTTGCAAACCCATATTCGGCGCGGTAAATGTCTTGATAGCTCAAAAGGAATATATGATCGGTCGTATTTTCGCAAATAAAGCTATCAAAACGATCGTCCTTTGTCGTAGCCGCGCTGTTGTCCACTTCCGTCGTCTCGACGAGGGCCTTTGCGGCCTCGTCGAATGCCGCAGAATAGAAAGTTCCGTTGAGCCATGCGCGGATATCGCTCTCCTTATAGTTGTTGGGATAGACCGTCTTTCCGTCGATCGTGCGGGTCCCGCTCTCTTCGTGATACCATTGTTGGTTGTCCAATACGAAGTTTGCCAAAAGGAGTGCGGTATTGTCTTTTTCTTCCAAAACGCGCCACTCGATGGGTTCATATCTGAACCAATATGCCGTGCCCGTCTCATATCCGTTGTCATCTTGGCGGCTGTTTGAGTCCGAACTGTCCCGCGTCGTATATTTCGGACGATACTCCGTAAAGAATACGCCGCGGTAGCGGTGATCGCCGTAATTGACGTCGATATACCACATATAGCTCCGCACGCTGCCCTCCGCATAATAGTTGTAGTCCGTCCACTTGCCTGCGTTTGTGCCCGTGGGCCGGCTCCCCGCCGCCATATTCAGGCTGTTGCGGAGGGAGCTATCGGTGTCGTTTTTGTCGGAGATCTCCGTTTGCGGATATTCCCCGAAGTAGATCTTTGTCCCGTCCTCGCTTTGGGTATAGGGCGCTTGTTGTGCGCCGCAGACTTCGCACGTATGATCGGCGCCGTAAGTATGATGGACATGCGCGTACTCGCAGTCCGCACACACGCCGTTTTGGTAGTTGTGCGGAACCGTTTCTACCTTATGGCAGACGGAACAAGTCGCGGTATGCCCGGTCTCCGTCTTTTCGGAGAAGGAAAATTTATGCTCCGTATGGGCGTAATGGCAGACGGTGCACGTGCCGTTTTCGTAGTTGTGCGAACTGATTTCGACCTTATGACAGACAGAGCATGTCGCAGTATGCCTCTTTTCCGTCATCAAAGAATAGGTGAAGGTATGCTCCGCATGCTCATAGCCGCAATCCGCGCAGACGCCGGTATCGTAATCGTGCGGCTGTGTTTCTACCTTATGGCAGACGGAACAAGTCGCGGTGTGCCCGGTCTCCGCCTTTTCGGAGTAAGAAAAATTGTGCTCCGTATGGGCGTAATGACAGACGGTGCACACGCCGTCTGCATAGTCATGCGCGGCCTCTCCGCTCCGCTCCAAAGTGTGCTCGCACGTTGCGGCATGCCAATGATTTTCTTCATCGTGCGACCATTCCTCCGCAAAGCGATGGGTGTGTTCCGTGACCTTCGCTTTGCCGCATGCGGCGAGCCCCGCCGCCACACAGAGGACGGCAACGCCCGTGAGGGCGATCGTCCAAAGTTGCTTTTTCATAAAAACCTCCATGAGTAATTTTGTAATTCTCATTATAGTTAAATATAACCACATTGTCAACTCAATTTTAGAAATTTATAGCTAAAAATTGGAGTAAAATAGAGGTAAGGGAGGTGTAAAAATGGACGTTATCGGAAGATTGAACGAACTGAGGTTGAAAAGGAACATGAGTGTCTATCGCCTTGCAGAGCTTTCGGGCATCAACCAATCCACGCTTGCGAACACCTTTTCCCGCGGGACGCCGCCCTCTTTGAAGCATCTCGAAATGATGTGCGAGACGCTCGGCGTGACGCTTTCGCAATTTTTCGCAGAGGACGAAACGCCCATGCACCTCACGCAGGAAGAGGGCGAACTCGTCGCCAATTACAGGCGATTGCCCGAGGAACTCAGGCGCGCCGTATCCGAGATCGTCAACACTGTCCCCGCTTTAAGAAACTGAAAGAATAATTTTTCGCCCGTCAAGTGAAAAAGCTTGACGGGTGTATTTTTTTCTGCTATAATCGAGCAGAGGGTCAAGCGGAAACGCTTGACGGTGCAAAGATGAAGGATCTCAAAGACGTACAGCTTTTCGACCTATACGGGGCGCTCCTTACGGAGGGCAGGCGCGAAGTGTGCAAGCTCTACTATCTTTGCGACCTCTCGCTCTCCGAGATCGCCGAGGAGAAGGGGATCACCAAGCAGGCCGTTTCCGAATGCGTGAAGAAGTCCCGCTCGCAGCTCCTCCTCTATGAAAAGCGGCTCGGGTTTTCCAAGATCCTGCAACAACTCACGGCGGCGCATCCCGAACTCGAAGGGGAGATCGCCGAGCTCATCGCCTCGGGCGGAAGGGAGGAATAAATGGCGCTATTTTCTTCGCTCTCGGAGCGGCTCAACCACATCTTTTCCAAACTTACAAAGCGCGGCAAGCTCACCGAGCTCGAGATCCGTCAGGCCATGCGCGAGGTGCGCATCGCCCTCTTGGAGGCCGACGTCAACCTCAAAGTCGCCAAGAACTTCATCGCCGAGGTGAGCGAGAAGGCGGTGGGGCAGCAAGTTCTCGCGAGCCTTAACCCCGCCCAACAGGTCATCAAGATCGTCAACGAAGAGCTCATCGCGCTCATGGGTCCCGGCAACGCCAAGCTCGAGGTCGCCTCCAAGCTCCCGACCGTCATCATGATGTGCGGGCTTCAAGGCGCGGGCAAGACGACGATGTGCGCCAAGCTCGCCGTCCAGCTCAAAAAGCAGGGCAAGCGGCCCCTCCTCGTCGCGGGGGATATCTACCGTCCCGCGGCCATCGACCAGCTCAAAGTCGTCGGCGGGAAGGCGGGGGCGGAAGTCTTTGAACGGGGCACCCAAAATCCCGTCAAAACCGCCCGCGAGGCCGTGGATTATGCGCGGAAGATGGGCTTCGATACCGTCGTCATCGATACGGCGGGGCGCCTCCACATCGACGAAAAGCTCATGGAGGAGCTCGAAAACATCAAAAAAGAGGTCGAAGTCACCGAGACGCTCTTGACCGTCGACGCGATGACGGGGCAGGATGCGGTCAACGTCGCCGAGACCTTCAACCAAAGATTGGAGATCACGGGCATCATTTTGACGAAGCTCGACGGCGATACCCGCGGCGGCGCATGCCTCTCCATCAAGGCGGTCACGGGCAAGCCCATCAAATTCATCGGCGTGGGGGAGAAGATCGGCGATCTCGAACCCTTCTATCCCGACCGCATGGCGAGCCGTATTTTGGGCATGGGGGACGTTTTATCCCTCATCGAGAAGGCGCAGGAGGCCGTCTCCGAACAGGAG
This sequence comes from uncultured Clostridia bacterium, assembly GCA_947625555.1. Lineage (GTDB taxonomy): Bacteria > Bacillota > Clostridia > Christensenellales > Borkfalkiaceae > Gallimonas. Next base: position 33,847 of record CANQOT010000008.1, read on the forward strand.
GCAAGGGCGCTCGAAAAGAAGATGCGCGAAAATTCCTTCACCCTCACCGACTATCTCGCGCAGTTCGAGGCGCTCAAAAAGATGGGCGGCGCAAACGCGCTCCTTGCCATGCTCCCCGGGGCGGGCAAACTCAGGCTCAAAGAGGGCGACCTCGACGAGAAGAAGATGGAGCGGATACGCGCGATCATTCTCTCGATGACGCCCAAGGAGCGGGATAATCCGCAGATCATCAACTCTTCGAGAAAGCGCAGGATCGCTTTGGGCTCGGGCACGACGGTGCAGGAGATCAACCAGCTCTTGAAGCAGTTCGAGCAGACGAAGGTGATGATGAAGCAGATGAAGGGCGGCAAGGGCCGAAGATTTCCGTTCTAAATAAGCGAATCGCGTATAGGCGGCGAAATACTGCGTCGAAGGTGCGCTTTCCTTGGTCACGTACGATAAAGTACGCTCCCTGCGGAAATGCTCCTTCTCCTTGTCTTTCTTGCCTCTCCGCGATTGAACGGTGCCGATTATATGGGTACCATGCCCATGGAATCCCCCCTCATTCCGAGGCTCTGAAAGAGCCGAGTGAATCTTATCAATAGCAACAAAAATAAAATCGTAACAATATACGGAGGTAACAACTATGGTCAAAATGAGATTGGTGAGAATGGGCGACAAGAAGTCCCCCGTCTACCGCATCGTCGTTGTGGACGCGCGCAAGGCTGCCACGGGCGAGTACATCGAGAAGATCGGCTTCTACGATCCCAAGTCCAATCCCGTCACGCTCGAAGTGGACGTGGAGAAGGCGAAGGAATGGATCGCGAAGGGCGTCCAGCCCACCGAGACCGTCAAAAATCTTCTCGTCAAGACGGGTGCGCTCGAAAAGAGCGAAAAACTTTCCCCCGCCAAGACCAAGGGCAAGAAAAAGAAGAAGTAAGGGTTTCGCAAATTTTGTTTTGCTTTTGGATAACCGTGTCATTTCGAGGCTTCGTAGAAGCCGAGAGAATCCCCTGATACGAAGTCCAGACTTCGCAAAACAAAACTTTGCGAGGGGTTAGTCCTGCGCATCTCCGAGCCGTATCGGCCGCTGTGCCTGAATGTTCTCAAAGACAGTAAGCGTGCGGTGGCTTAGCAAATGGGGGCGCGCAGCGCAGGGGGACCCTGCTCGCACAGTAATTGGAAACGAGGGCACCGACATGGTACCCACGAATTCCCTCATTCCGAGCGAAGCGAGCGAATCTTTTCGCCCTTCAAACAGGCATATTCCTCTTACCGCAAACACACCTTAAAAAGGAGGAGACAAACATGTTGGAACTTATCAAGTATATCGTGGAGCAGTTCGCCGAGGACAAGGAACACATCGAATACAAGGTGGAGGAGACGGAAGATTGCATCAACGTCACCATCCTTCTCGTAGATTCGGATATGGGCAAGGTCATCGGCAAGCAGGGCAAGATCGCCAAGGCGCTCCGCACGCTCGTGCGCGCCGCGACTCCCCGCGATTCCAAGAAGTACAACGTCGAAATCAAAGAACGCGAAGAGTAAGTTAAAAAAGCAAAGTCCCCCGCCGTATGGCAGGGGATTTTTTTGCGCCGTGCATATGCCGCCATGCGCATGTTTTTGCCATATGTTCGCATATGAAAACGAGCGGGATTTTCGTCAAAATTCACATGCAAACACATGCTTTTGAGGGCATATGTTTCGGACATGGGTGGGGGGATTGCGTCTCATCATGAAAAGTGAATAGAAAAGCTCCTCCTTGGGGAGGAGCTGTCGCGCGCAAGCGTGACTGAGGTGGGGTAATCATCATTTCCTTTGAAATAATGCGGGCAATGGGGACTCCCCACCCCCTTCGATTCCCCCTCCCCAAGGAGGGGGTTTGCGGACAGGCTGTCTTTGAGAACAAAAAAGCTCCGTGGCCGACAGGGCGGAGAGATGTCGATATTTAACCCCTCACGAAATTTCTTTTTGCTTACCAAAAAGGAATTTGTGAACCCGTTCCCAATTGCTTGCCATAGGCGGAATTGATTTCCGCCGTGGGCGACCCAATTTGCTACGCCACCGCACGCTTGATGTCTTTGAGAACATATAAGCACAGCGGCCGATAGGGCGGAGAAATATTACTATTTAACCCCTCACGAAATTTTGTTTTGCGGTAAAAGGACTTCGTATAAGGGGATTCTCTCGACCCCGTTGGGGTCTCGGAATGACAGGTTATCCCAAGCAAAACAAAATTTGTGAACTCAGATGATATAGTCCTCATCGGGCGAGGCGTTGTCGAGGTCGTGGCGTTGCAGCTCGTACCCGGGTTTGCCGAGAAGGGCAAACGTCGCCTTCTTGCCCGCCTCCACGCCGGGCTGGTTGAAGGTGTCGATGTTGAACATGGCCCCCGCGTACGCCGTTTGGAGCTCGAAGAAGAAGAGGAGCTGGCCGAGGGTAAATTCGTTCACCTCGGGGAGGTTGATGGTATAGTTGAGCCTGCCCGCCTTGGTGAGGGCATAAGCGGTCGCCTTGTTCTCCGCTTGAATGAGTTCCTCCATCGTATGTCCGCCGAGGAAAGCGACGTCGGGAATGTTCTCGCAACCGTGGGGAATGGGCGTCTTTTCCTTATAGGAACCGACGGAGAGGAAGGTGACGACCTTATCGTAGGGTCCCTCGGTGTAGAGCTGGACCTGCGAGTGCTGGTCGGTGACGCCGAGCGCCTTGACGGGGGTCTGGCCGACATGGCAGGGCTTGCCGTCGAGGGTGACGTTCTTGCCGAGCGATTCCGCCCAGAGCTGGGCGTACCAATCGGAGACGTACTTCAAATTATCCGAATAGGGCATGAGCACGCCGATATTCTTGCCGTCCTGCATGGCGATGTATTGCAATGTCGCCGCCATGAGGGCGGGATTTTTGTAGACGTCGGACGACTTGCACAGTTTATCCATGAAGGCCGCGCCCTTCAAGAGGGCCTTGATGTCGATCCCGCAGACGGCCGCGGGAAGGAGCCCCACGGGGGAGAGTTCGGAAAATCTTCCGCCCACACCGTCGGGAAGCACATAGGATTTCACGCCGCCGAGTTCCTTGGAGATCTTCACGAGGTTCCCGCGCTTTGCGTCCGTCGTGAAGATGACATTCTCGCGGATATTGACGCCCGCCTTCTTCAAGAGATCGGAGATGATGAGGTACTGCGCCATCGTCTCGCTCGTCGCACCCGACTTGGAGATGACGTTGAAGCAAGTCCTCTCGACGTCGATGACGTCCAAAAGTTCCTTCATGCGGACGGGGTCGACGTTGTCCTCCACATAGAACTTGGGCCCCTTGCGCTTGGACTTCGGAAGGTCGTTGTAATGCAGGTGGCAGAGCGCGGCGTGCGCCATGGAGGGACCGAGGGCCGAACCGCCGATGCCGAGGACGACGAACGCATCGAAGTTTTTGCGGATGAATTTCGCCGTCAAAAGAATGTCGGCAACGATCTCGTTTTGGTTGTAGGGGAGTTCCGTCCAGCCCATGAAGAGCTCGTCTTTGCCGCGGTTGCCGTGCACGTAGGCATGCGCCGCCTTGGAGAGCTTTTTATGGGCGGCGATGGTCTTTTCGGAGATCCCCTTGCCGCCGAGGTATTTATCCGTCATATTGGTGTAATCGAGCGTCACGCGAAGTTCTTTGCGCTTTTCGTCCGTCAGTTTCATTTTGTCCCTCCGATTGAAAAATTCTTATTCATTATAACACGCTTTCCGTGAAATGGCAAATAAAGGAAAGGACAAAAATTGATTTCTTCTCCATCATGCGGGCGTTTTTTCGCCCTGCGCCTTTCGCCCCTTTGCGCGGGGCGTGCGCTTGCGCCTTCCGATAAATTTTTTGAAGAAGGCGGCGGGATAGAAGAGCTTGAAGAGACGGAGCGCGCCGAGTTCCGCAAGGCCGATCAAGAGGAGCGTCAGAACATGGGCGAGAATGTAGTTCATGCAGATCATGAGGAGGGTCCTCAACCCGTATCCGAGGAGGGAACAGACGGCCGTCACGATGCAGAGGCGCAAAAAGTAGGAGCCCGAGCGCAACCGCCCCGTCTTTTTCACGAGGAGGAAGAGGGAGCATACCGCCGTGACGACGTATTCTGCCGCCATGCCCACGAGGAGCGCCCCGCTGCCGAGGTAGGCGGGGAGGAACCACACGCAGGCGAGCATGCACGCCGCGCCGAGGAGGAAAAAGAGGAGGGTCTGTTTTTCGCACCCCATCGAGTTGAGCATGCTCGTCGCAATGAGGGAGACGCTCATGGGAAGGAGGATGAGGGCGCTGCTCGCGATGAGTTTGCCGCTCTCGGCGTTCCCGAACAGGAAGATGCCGACCCCTTCGCCGCAGGCAACGAAGAGGGGGATGAGCGCCCCCGCGATGAGGAGGGCGGCGTTCAAGGCCTTTTTAACGAGTTCGGCGAGCTTTTCGTGTTCCTTTTTATAATAGCATTCCGCCATTTCGGGCACGAGCACGAGGGCGATGGAGCTGATAAAGGAATTGGGGATCATGAGCACGGGCATCACCATGCCGCCGATGATGCCGTAGGCGCTCATCGCACGGGAGGGCGACATGCCGGCCGCCATCATGCGCATGGGGAAGAGGACGGAGATGAGGGAGCCCACGAGGGAGGAGAAGGTGCGCATCGCCGTGACGGGCGCGGAGGAGCGCAGAAGGGGCATGAGCTCGCCGCGCGGCGAGAGGAACTTCCCGCCCTTCGCAACAAAATAGACCATGGCGATGGTAAAGGAGCACAGGTACGAGATGAGCACGGCCGCACCCGCCTTGTTGACGTCGGCGATCCCGCCCGCCGAAAAGACGAGCATGGAGACGCCCGCGATGATCATGACGATCTCCTCGATGAGCTCGATGAGGGAATAGGCGAAGAAGCGCTTGTTCCCCCAAAAGCTCCCGCGGATGATGGCGTACACCGAGGTGAACGAGAGGCCGATGAGCACGATATAAAAGACGTCGGCGCAGCGGGGATCGGAGAAGATCTGCGAGAAGGGCTCGCGCAGGAGGAAGAGGATGAGGGTGAGCGCTCCGCTCGTGGCGGCGGCGAGCAGGATGGCCGCCGTCGTCGCCTTGTGTTCGCCCGCCCTGTATCCGTGGGCGCGGTGCTTGGAGATGGTGCGGGAGAGCGTGATGGGAAGCCCCGAAGAGGAGATCGTGAGAAAGACGGCGAAGACCGTGAGGGCGACCTGATAGATGCCGAGGCCCTCGGAGCCGAGCGTGCGCGAGAGGATGATGCGGTAGACAAAGCCCAGCGCGTGTTCGAAGATGGTGAACGCCGTGACGAGCGCAGTCGTCTTATACAAGTTCATGCGATATCGTATGAGAAAAAGCAACTTTTTATGAGGGCGCGCATACAATGAAGGCGTGAAACTTTCGCTCTGTCGGCCTAAATACTACCGCGTGAAGAAGGGGCAGACGCTCTCTGCCGTCGCAAAGGCCTTTGGTCTGCCGCCCCGCATCCTTGCCGTGGAAAACGCCCTTAAAGAGGAGCTCTTCGAAGGGCAGATCCTCACGATCCCCCCGTGCGAGGGGAATCTCTACACCGTGCAGGGGGGCGAGAGCAAGACCCTCCTCTGCGGCTCGGCGGAAAATTTCGAGAAAAAGAACAAGACGGCCTGCCTCTATATCGGGCAGACCGTAGTGCTGTAAGTGCATTTTATCGTGAAAAATCTATTATTTTTACGATAAAAGTTTAATTTTCGACTTATTTCGATAAATATCGAAATAAAATTTTGCGCCTCATATGGGCGCAAAAAACGCGCCTGTGAACACTTTTCCCGCCCGCCTTCATACAATGCAGTAAACCGACAAGGTTTTTTATACGGAGGTAACCAATGTCATTTTTTTCCAATTTTTCATCGGACCACTGCCCCGGAACCATCTCGGGCAATCCGTTGAACGGTCTTTGCGAAAAGGTGTGTATCCAGGCGGAGAAGATCTTCGACGCGGGCATCATCCAGACGCGCCTCGAAAATTATACCGCCGTGCCTGTAAATCCCGTTCCCGCCAATCCTACATATCCGCTCACCTTCGTGAGCGCCCGCTCGACCTCATCGGTGGGGACGGTCACAAACGTCAACGTCGACCGTCAGGGGGACGGGTGCCTCTCCCGCGTGCAGGCGACGGTCACCATTCCCATCGAGATCGCCTACGTCGACGCGAACGGCGTGGAGGGGATCGCGACGAGCTCCATCGTCCTCAATGAAGATGTCCTCATGTACGTACCGCCCGCATCCGTCATGCCCTTCACGGTGACGAGCGTCGCATCGTGCGTCTCGCCCGAGGGGACCTTCGACCCCACGACGGGCGCTTTCACCATCTCGGCGTGCGTCACCTGCATTTTGAAGGTGGCGATGCAGGTCGAACTCCTCGTCCCGAGCTACGGCTATTCGGCCATTCCCCCCGCACAGGAATACACGCAGGAAGTCTGCACGGGCTTCTTCGAGCTCCCGCTCTATCCGCAGGGCAGGGCTTGCAGCAAAAAGTAACGCGGAACCTCTCTACGGAATCGGAAAAACGACCCCTCGGGGTCGTTTTACTTTGCAATGCTTGACAGATTTTCCTAACTCGCATACAATATAGGTGAAATTTTCGGAGGCAATTATGTTGTATCATTCCATCACCGAGACGGTCGGGCACACGCCCCTCGTCGAACTTGCAAACTACGAAAGGGCGCACGGCCTGAAAAGTAAACTTTACGCAAAACTCGAATGTTTCAATCCCGCAGGCAGCGTGAAAGATCGGATCGCACTCGCCATGATCGAGGACGCCGAAGAGAAGGGCCTCTTGCAAAAAGGGGCGACCCTCATCGAACCGACGTCGGGCAATACGGGTATCGGAATTGCGGCGATCGGCGTCGCAAAGGGGTACCATGTCGTGATCGTCATGCCCGAAACGATGTCTGTCGAGCGCAGGAAGTTGATTTCGGCATACGGCGCTGAGCTCATTCTCACCGAGGGCGCAAAGGGCATGAAGGGCGCCATCGCACGGGCGGAGGAACTCAAAAACGCCACCCCGGGCAGCGTCATTTTGGGACAGTTCACGAACCCCGCCAACCCCGCCGTCCACTATCGGACGACGGGCCCCGAAATTTGGGAAGATACCAAGGGGGGTGTGGATATTTTTGTCGCAGGCGTCGGAACGGGCGGCACCGTTACGGGCGTGGGAAAGTATCTCAAAGAAAAGAACCCCGCCGTGAAGATCGTCGCGGTCGAGCCCGCCTCTTCGCCCGTTCTTTCCAAGGGCGTCGCGGGCGCACATAAGATACAGGGCATCGGCGCGGGCTTTGTGCCGGACACCTTGGATACGAGCGTGTACGACGAGGTGATCGCCGTCGGGAACGAGGACGCTTTTGCGGCGGGCAGGGAGATCTCGAAAGAAGGTTTTCTCGGGGGGATTTCCTCGGGCGCGGCGCTCTACGCCGCCACCATGCTCGCGATGCGGCCTGAAAATCAAGATAAGACCATCGTCGTCCTCTTCCCCGACGGCGGCGAAAAATACCTTTCGACAGCCTTGTTTGAAGGATAGGGTCTGCGCTTTCCCACGAGAGAGGAAGATTTTTGCATCAAACCTTCGAAGGGTCGCCGAGGAGGGTGGAAAAATTCGTGTAGACGACGAACCCCGCCTTCGCCTTGGGCGGCTTTTTCACAAATTTGACGAGGCAGTAGTCGACGGGGATCTTATCGCCGTTTGCATCGGAGTACTTCGCACAGACATTGGCGGCAAAGGCAAGTACCATGTCCGAGGGAGAATGCCCGTTTGTGCGAATGATGACGTGGCAGGAATGGTACCTTTGGGCGTGCAGCCAGATATCTTCGGGCGCGGCACGGCGCAACAGGGCGTCGTTTTGCAGGTTGTTTCGCCCCGCATACACTTGGAACCCGCCGCATTCGAAGGTGCGGAAGGGGATCTCGGGCTTGGCCCTTTTGCGCTTTTCCTCGCGGACCTTCAACAGGCCGGCCGTTTCGAGTTCTTCGGCGCAGGAGAGAAGGTCCACCCCGCTCTCCGCCGAGAGGATGGCGGCCTTCAAACTTTCGAGATATTCGAGTTCGGCCTCCGTTTCCGCCTCCTGCGGGGCGAGCATTTCGAGGGTACGCTTTTGCTTTCGGTAGCGCTTGAAGTAGCTTTGCGCGTTTTGGGAAGGGGTAAGCTGTGCGTCGAGTTTGATCTTGACCGTCCCGCCCTTTTCGTCATAGAAGTCGGGAAGTTCGCACCCCTCCATGCCGCGGGTGAGGGCATAGAGGTTGGCGGTGAGCAGTTCCCCCTTGATGCGCAGGCTCTCGCAGTCGGCGCACTCCTTTTTCTTTTCGAGGATCTGGGCGAGGCGTTTTTCATGTTTTTTGACCGCCGTCTGCACGGCGGTAAGGAGCCGCCGCCTCTCTGCATCGTCCCGTTTGAAGGCGCGCCGCCGCGCATAAAAGTAGGTCTGCGCCTCCGAGAGGGTGGGGAAGGAGATCCCACCCTCGACGCTCCGCGCATAAAAATCGACGGGCTTTCCGTCCCGTTCGACGACGCACGGGCATACCATGTCCGAGAAGATATACCTCTGAACGTGTTCGCAGAGGCCTCCGCCCGCATAGCTTCCGGCGATCGCCTCGGCCGTCGAGAGGGCAAGGCCCGAGATCCGCGTGAAGAGGAACTTGCCGAGATCGCCGCTCGCCCCTTGGAGCACGGCGCGCAGGGCTGCCCCATCGGAAGGGTCGGCTTTATCCTGCGGGGCGGGGAGGACGTATTTCGCCCCCGAAAATATGGTGCGCCGCGCGCCGCCGTCGAGCGCCGTCGTTTTGAGCGCACCGAGGATGATCCCGTTTTCCACCAGAATGAGGTTGGAATATTTGCCCATCACTTCGAGATAGAGGTCGCGTTCGGCCTCCGTAAAATCCGAGAAGGAGCGGAGTTTGAAGCGCAGGATGCGTTCGAATCCCACGAGTTCCACGCCGCAGATCTCCGCGCTCTGCAACCGTTTGCGCAGCAGCATGCAGAAATTGGGCGCGACGAGCGGGGGTTCCTCCCCGTCCTCCCCGAAGTAGGCCCCGCAGTCCTGCGCATTGGTGTTCAGAATGAGTTTAACGGTGCGCTTTCCCGTGTATATAATGAAAAAGACCTCGTCCTTCGAGGGTTGGACGATCTTATTGATGCGCCCTCCCGTGAGCGTGCCACACAGTTCCTTTGCGTTAAGGCGCAGGGTAAAAGCATCTTGCGGCATAGCGGCCTCCTTGTTTCCGATACCATGATTATAACGGAAAAAAGCAAAATTGTAAATAAAAACGCTTTTCTTTTCGGGCGCGATATGGTAAAATATACCGTGCAAAAAAGCATTGCAGGAGTAAAATATGAAATACGAAGTTGTTACCGCAGAAAAGAGCACCGTTAAGATCACGATGACCTTCACCTCCGAGGAATGGACGGAGGCCAACACGAAAGCCTATCTCGAAAATAGGCACAAATACGCCGTAAACGGCTTCCGCAAGGGCAAGGCGCCCAAGTACATCCTCGAGAGCTTCTACGGGAAGGGCCTCTTCTACGAAGCTGCGCTCAACATCCTTTTTTCGGAGAATTACGATAAGATCCTTGAAGCGGAGAAGGAGAACTTCACGGCGGTGGGCGAACCCGAACTTTCCCTCATCGACGAGTTCTCCGAGACCAACGTCGGCATCGTCGCCGTGACGCCCGTAAAGCCCGACGTCACCCTCGGCGCCTACAAGGGTATAAAAATTCCGAGGTATGAGTATAATGTTACGGACGTCGACGTCCAGAACGAGATCGACAAGCACCGCGAACAGATCGCGCAGAGCATCGAGGTCACCGACCGCCCCGCCGCGCTCAACGATACCGTCAATATCGACTTTTTGGGCACGATCGACGGGACGCCCTTCGACGGCGGCAGCGCAGAGGGCTTCGACCTCACGCTGGGCTCCGGGCAGTTTATTCCCGGGTTCGAAGAAGGCGTCGTCGGCATGCAGCTCGGCGAGAAGAAGGATATCGAAGTCACCTTCCCCGAGGACTATCAGGCAGAAAATTTGCGCGGCAAGCCCGCCGTCTTTACCGTGACGCTTCACAAGATCACGGGCAAACAGCTCCCCGCGCTCGACGAGGAATTTGCCAAGAAGATGGGCGCGGAGAGCGTCGAGGCCTACACCGCCAAAGTGCGCGAACGCCTCGTAAAGAACGCAAAGTCGCGCGGCACCAACGAGACGGAGAACGCCATTCTCTCCGAGATCGCCAAGACTTCCTCCGCCGAGATCCCCGATGCGATGGTGGACGCCGAGGAGGAACGCTCCCTGCAACGCGTGGAATATAACCTCATGTATCAAGGCGTCAAGCTCGACGATTACCTCAACTACCTCGGCACGACGCGCGAGGAGTATAAGAAGCAGTTCGAAGCGGACGCCAGGGCGGCCGTCTTGCAGCAGCTCATCCTCGAAAAGATCATCAAAGTGGAGAAGATCGAAGCGAGCGAAGAGGAGATCGAAGATAAGATCGCGGAGCAGGCGGCGTCCGTCGGCAAGGAGGCCGAGGAATACAAGAAAACGATGGATCCCCGCCAGAGGGAATATATCGAAAACGACATCAAAGTGACGAAGGCATTCGACTTCCTCATGCAAAATAACGAAATGGTAACAACGGAGGAGAACGCATGAACGAAAAGAACGTACTCATTCCCTACGTCGTCGAGCGCACCTCGGGCGGCGAGCGGAGCTACGACCTCTATTCGAGACTTTTAGAGGACAGGATCATCTTCCTCTCCGGCGAGATCGACGATGCGACGGCGAACACCGTCGTCGCCCAGCTCATCTACCTCGAAGGGAAGGACCCGACCAAGGACGTCATGCTCTACATCAACAGCCCGGGCGGTTCGGTGACGGCGGGCATGGCGATCTACGATACGATGAACTATATCAAGTGCGACGTCTCGACGATCTGCATCGGCCTTGCCGCATCCATGGGCGCATTTTTGCTCGCGGCGGGGACGAAGGGCAAGCGCTATGCGCTCAAAAACAGCGAGATCATGATCCACCAGCCCCTCGGCGGCGCGCAGGGTCAGGCGAGCGACATCAAGATCCAGGCGGAGCACATCTTGCGCATCAAGGATAAGATGACGCGCATCCTCGCCGAGAACACGGGCAAGCCGTACGAGACCATTGCCCGCGACACCGACAGGGACAACTATCTCTCCGCCGACGAGGCCTTAGCCTACGGCCTCATCGACAGGGTCTACACCAAGCGGTAAAAACGCATCAGACGCAAAACGGGCATACCATGTCCGAAAGCGCCCCCCTCTAAAACGTAAAGCAGGTTTCCTCGTAAATTTCTTTGCCCATGATTTGCCCCGCAGGGAGCTTCTATATGGAAGAAATTTACGAAACAAGGGAGTTATATATGGCAAAATACGAACAGCGTTGCTCCTTCTGCGGGAAGGAAAAGAACAAGACGAAGAAACTCATCGCAGGGCCCGACGGCATCTTCATCTGCGACGAGTGCATCGAGCTGTGCAACGATATGATGGCAAAGACGCCTTCGAACAGCCCCGCAGAACAGATCGAACTCAAAAAGCCCGCCGAGATCAAGAAGGAGCTCGACGAGTATATCATCGGGCAGGACAAGGCCAAGCGGGTGCTCTCCGTCGCCGTCTATAACCATTATAAGCGCATCAACGCCATGCTTGCGGGCGAAAAGGGCGACGACGTCGAGATCGAGAAGAGCAACATCCTCCTTCTCGGCCCCACGGGAAGCGGAAAGACCCTTCTCGCGCGCACGCTCGCCAAGATTCTCAACGTGCCCTTTGCGACCTCGGACGCGACGACGCTCACCGAGGCGGGCTATGTCGGCGAGGACGTCGAGAACATCCTTTTGAAGCTCATCCAGAATGCCGACTACGACATCGAACGCGCCCAGCGCGGCATCATCTATATCGACGAGATCGATAAGATCGCGCGCAAGGGGGAGAACGTCTCCATCACGCGCGACGTCTCGGGCGAAGGGGTCCAGCAGGCCCTTCTCAAAATCATCGAGAGCACCGTCGCCAACGTTCCCCCGCAGGGCGGCAGGAAGCACCCCCAGCAGGATTGCATGCGCATCGATACGACCAATATCCTCTTCATCTGCGGCGGGGCGTTCGTCGGGCTCGATAAGATCGTCTCCGCCCGCAAGGACGATTCGGGGCTGGGCTTCGGCGGAAAGGTCAAGCTCGGCGCCAACGAGGTGGACTATACCCTCCTCGAAGATGTAAAGCCGCAGGACCTCACCAAGTTCGGGCTCATTCCCGAATTCGTGGGGCGCATTCCCATCGTCGTGAGCCTGCAAGCCCTCGACGAGGACGCCCTCGTGAGCATTCTGACGCAGCCCAAGAACGCCATCATCAAGCAGTACCAGAAGCTCGTCGGCATGGACGGCGTGAAGCTGACGGTGGAGGACGAAGCCGTCCGCGAGATCGCCAACACCGCCATCCGCTTAAAGACGGGCGCGAGGGGACTGCGCACCATCATCGAGGGGCTGATGACGGACGTCATGTACGATATCCCCAGCGAGAAGAACGTGGAAGAGGTCATCATCACCCGCGATTGCGTCGCAGGCGGCGCCAAACCCAAGCTCGTCTATAAAAAGACGGCTTAAAAAGCTCACATGTTTTGCACGGGATGTTGCTGTCATTCCGAACCCACGCAGTGGGTGAGAACAAAATTTCGTGAGGGGTTAGCTCTTAATATCTTTCAGCTCCGTCGCCCGCGGAGCTTTTTTTGTCCTCAAAGACATTGAGGCGACAGTCGTCCCCCTTTCTTTGCCTCCCGAGAATTATTTCCCAAAAAGATAGCGGTTTTGATTGAAATTTTTTGCCCGTTCGTGTACAATAGAGATATTCAGACCATCGGAGAAAATTATGGCAGGAGCAGCCCTTAAAAACGTCAACAAAATCTATCCCGGCGGCGCGCAGGCGCTGTTCGATCTCGACCTCACGGTCAAGGACGGAGAATTTCTCGTCTTGCTCGGGCCCGAAAAATGCGGAAAGTCCTCCGTACTGCGCGTGCTTGCGGGGCTCGAGGAGGCCTCCACGGGCGAAGTGGAGATCGGCGGCGCGGCGATGAACGGCGTCGCACCCAAGGACCGCGATATCGCGATGGTCTTTCAGAACGCCGCGATCTATCCGCAGATGTCCGTGGCAGACAACATGGGCTTCGGGTTGAAGCTCCGCAAGGTGCCCCAGCCCGTCATCGACGTGCGCGTGCGGGAAGCGGCGGCCCTTTTGGGGCTTACCGACGTTTTGGGGAAGAAGGTCAAACAGCTCACGGCCCTGCAACGCCAGCGCACGGCGCTCGGCGCGACGATCGTGCGCGAGCCCAAGCTCGTCCTTCTCGACGAACCGCTCTCGGGTCTCGACCAGAAGCTCCGCGTGCAGATGCGCGGCGAGATCGCCAAGTTGCAGGCCCGCCTCAAAAACACCTTTGTCTATGCGACAAAGGACCCCGTCGAAGCCGTCGCGCTTGGCTCCCGCATCGTCGTCATGAAGGACGGATTCATGCAGCAGGCGGACACCGCACAGAACCTCTATGACTATCCCGTCAACCTGTTCGTGGCAGATTTTCTCGGCTCCGATCTCGAGATCGTTCGCAATGCCGAACTTGTCGAGGAGGAGGGGAATGTCGTCCTCAAACCCGAGGAGGGCGCGGACATGGTACTGCCCGAGACCGTCAAGGCGCGTATCAAGGAAGGGTACATCGGCACGGGCAAGAAGGTCACCTACGCCTTCCGTCCCGAGGATAAAAAGGAGGAGGGCGACCTTTCGCGCATTCTCCTCTTCGACGGCGAGACCGACTTTACCGTCCTCGGCCGCGACGACGGCTATGAGACGGACGAGGACAACGCGGAGCGCGACTTTCTCCCGCCCACGCCGCAGGAGATGAAGGAGCGTTCGGAGCGTCTCTTCAAGCACGGCAAAAAGAAGAAATAAGCATCGAGATACCAAAGAGCGTTTCCGTCGGGGGACGCTCTTTTGATTTTGCGCGAATGGGTTGACAAAACACAAAAAACGCGCTACACTTATCGCTGAAAGATCTTGAAGGAGGAAAGGCTCATGTGGGACGTCGCTTTGGATGCGCTCATCGATACGTTGAAACTTTTCCCCTTCCTCTTTCTCTTGTATATCCTCATCGAGCTCATGGAGCACAACACCAAGGTGGGGAAGCCCTCGAAGGCCCTGACGGGCAGGTGGGCGCCCGCCCTCGGCGCCGCGACGGGCATTTTGCCGATGTGCGGGTTCTCGGTGATGGCGGCCAAACTCTACGAGCACAGGCACGTCACGATCGGGACGCTCATCGCCGTCTTTATCGCAACGAGCGACGAGGGGCTCCTCGTCCTGCTCCTCTCCGACGGGATCGCATGGGGGCCCAAGCTCTATTCCCTCCTCGCGATGATCGGCTGCAAGCTCGCTTTGGGCATTGCGATGGGGTATCTTCTCGACGCGATATTCAAGCGCCGCCTCGCGCCCCTGCCCGAACAAAAGCACGCCCACATACACGTCGGCCACGACGAAGAGCACACCCATGTCGAGGAAGAGCACGAAGGGCATACCCATGTCGGCGATGAGGAACATGAAGATCACGACCACGGGGCATGCGCATGCGACGAGCTCTCCGCATGCGAACATAAAAAGACGAGCACGTTGCGGCTCTATCTTCTCTCGCCCCTCTTGCACGCGCTCGAAGTTGCGGCCTTCGTCCTCGCCGTCAACCTCGCCTTCGGGTATCTGTTCTACGCGCTCGGGGAGGAGAACGTCATTAACTTTTTGCAGAATGCGGGATATTGGCTCCAACCCGTCATCTGTCCGCTCATCGGCGCCATCCCCAACTGCGCCTCCTCCGTGGTGCTCGCGGAGGTCTACGCCCTCGGGGGCATCGGGTTCGGCGGGTTCCTTGCGGGTCTCACCGTGAATGCGGGCCTCGGCTATCTCGTCCTTTTGAAGCGGGCGAGCTGGAAGAGGGGGCTCGTCATCTTCGGGTGCATGCTGCTCTTCTCCGTTGCGGTGGGGTATGCGGCGAGCGCCATTGCTCTTGCGATCTGAAATTATCCATACGAGGTGAATATGCGGCAAAACGCGATTTCCCTACCGAAGAAAAGGCCCATGGACGGGCAGGCGGGGGAGTTGCGATTTGGCACAGCCTCCGACGCGATCGAGGCATACCATGTCCGCACTGCGGGCAAAGTTTTGCTCATTTCGGACGGGGAGGACCTCGCCCTTCTCGCACCCTTTTCGACCTCTCCGCGGGCGCTCTCCGTCGTCCTCACGGACGGCGACGCCCTTCCGCTCTTCACCATGCCCGACGGCGTGGGCGGCGTGATCGCCGCGGGCGGACGGGACGTTTTATGCGCCGCGCGCCTCTTTGCCCAAGTGCATCGGCTTCGGCCCCTCCTCCTTCCCTCCGACGGGGCGCTCGACGGGGCTTGCGAGCCGCACGGGCGGGTCACGGTGGACGGGGAGGAGCAAGATTTTCCGCTCGCTTCGGGCGAGATCGTCTGCGACCTTGCAAGGATGGGGCGCAGTCTTGCGCGGGCATATGCGCGGCTGCTCCTCGTGCGGCTTTCGGCGTTCGAGGCAAAAGTCCTCTCGCGGTTCGGGCTCGCCGCCTATCCCAACCTTTGGGAGGAGGCCGTTTTGGCCGCGGCGGGCGCAGGGGACGGGGAGAGCGTCGTCCGCGCCAATGCGAAGCTCCGCTTGTTAGGAGCGCGGGGGCTCCCGCGCGGCGAGGGGGAAACGCTCGCGGCGATGTATCCCTTGGACGGGGAGATCGCAGCCTACCGCGCGCTCTGCGCGCTCTATAAGACATTTTTCGAGCTCGGGAAGCCGCGGAAATACTTCTGCCCCGACTATCTCGCCCGCGCTCAAACGGCGGGGATCTCCTATGCGAGCCTCCGTATCCCGACGAAGGAGGAATACGCCGCCCGCGCGGCCGCACTCGAACGCATGCGCAAGACCTGCCTCGACGAGCTCACCTCCATCATGCGCGGAGACAGGACGCATATGCGCAATTTCCGCGCCCTGTGCGGGGATCCGCCCGCGCGCATTCCTTCGGCGCAACTGAAAAAATTGCCCGAAATGTGCCCCGTCGGCCTCACCGCCGTCATTCGCGATTTCGGGCTCATGGAGTTTTAGATGACGAAAGAGGAAGTGCTCCAAACTACCGCGCTCTTTTTGCTCGACCTCGACGGCACGGTCTATATCGAGGATAACCCCATCGGCAGGATGAAGGAGACGCTCGCCCGCCTCCGCGCGATGGGAAAACGCCTCGTCTTTCTCACGAACAATTCCTCGAAGGCGGAGTGGGAGTACCGCGAAAAGCTCGCCCGTATCGGGCTTCTGGAAGGCGCAGACGGGGTCTATACCTCGGGCATGGCAGCCGCGGAATACCTCAAAGAGCATTTTGCGGGCCGCCGCGTCTTTCTCGTCGCAACGCGGGCTGTGCGGGAGGAATTTGCGCGTGCGGGCATCGCTCTCGATGACGCGGACCCCGAGGTCTGTCTGCTCGCATACGATACGGAGCTCACCTTCGCCACGATCAAGAAGCTCGACGGATTTCTCCGCAGGGGGCTTCCCTTCCTTGCGACCCACCCCGACGACGTCTGTCCGACGGCCGACGGGTCGATGCCCGACGTCGGATCCTTTCTCGCGATGTTCGAACGGTCCTCCCGCCGCACGCCCGATTTGATCGTCGGCAAGCCCTATACGGCGATGGGTGACGCGCTTACGGCGCGATTTTGCGTGCCGCATGCGCAGGTGTGCATGGTCGGCGACAGGCTCTACACCGATATCCGCTTCGCGGCCAACAACGGCTTTTCGAGCATCCTCGTCCTATCGGGCGAGACGACGCGGGCGATGTTGGACGCCTCCTCGGAGCGGCCCGACCTCGTGCTCCCTTCGCTCAACGATCTTGTTTGAGGGCTTTTCTTGCGGCGGCCGTGTTTATTCGCGCGCCGCACGCGGTATATAGTTATAGATAAGGTAACAGTGAGGTAGCCATATGCAGGAACTTACCCTTCTTTCCCGCACGCCCGAGCTCATCTTCGGGCTTTCGGGCGAGATCGACTCGCAGAACGCCGACGAATTTTATACCGAGGTCATCGAGGCGTACGAAAACGCCCCCGCCGATCTCATCTTCGACTGCGCCAAACTTGCATTTATCGATTCGACGACGCTCGGGACCTTCGTCAAGATCCTCAAAAAATTGCAGGCTGACGGCCGCCGCATGAAGATCAGGAACCTCCAACCGAGGCTCAAAAAGCTCTTCGTCATCTGCGCGCTCGATACCATTATGGAGATAGAGGGATGAAAGGGCTTCTTTCGATGCGAATCCCTCTGGGGAGCGAACTTATGACGACGGTGCGGCTCACGACGGGCGGCGTCTGCGCCCTCAAAGGGCTGGATATCGATGCGAGCGAGGATTGCAAGGTGTGCGTGACGGAGAGCTTGCTGCTTTTGCGTCATGCGGGATACGGAGAGGCCGCCGTCGATTTTTCCGACGACGACGGGCTCATGGTCGCGATCGAAGGCGCGGGGCGGCGCAAAAAGGCATCTCCCGCACCCGAGGACGAGATCTCGGCGGCACTTTTGGAAGCGCTCGCGGAGAGCGTTCGCATGGAGAAGAAGGAGGGCGCGATTTTTTCCGTCTCCTTCCGCTTTGCCCTGTGATGGAAGAGCGGGAACTCTTTGAACGGTACAAGCAAACGGGCGATGTCGCCCTGCGCAATCAAATCGTCGAGAAGTACCTGTATATCGCCGCGGTGATCGCGAAGAAGTTCGTGGGGCGCGGCGTCGAGTACGACGACCTGTATCAGGTCGCCGCGCTTGCGCTTATCAAAGGGGTGGACCGCTACGACGTAGATAAGGGCATCAAATTTTCCACCTTCATCACTCCCACCGTGACGGGGGAGATCAAGAACTATTTCCGCGACAGATCCCGCCTTGTGCACCTGCCTCGCAAGGTCGCGGAGCTTCGCACGGCCATCAAGAAGGCGACCGAGGAGCTCACGCGCGAGACGGGGCGCACGCCCACCGCAAGGGAACTCGCGGCGCGGCTCCACGTCTCGGAGGAAGAGATCGTCCAAAGCGCCGAGGCGGGCACGACCGTCTCTCTCGACCGCCCGATGGAGGAGGGGGAGGGGAGTTTTTACGACGTTCTCGCCACGGGTGCGGAGAGCGATTTCGAGAAATTCGAAAACCGCGATGCGATGCGCGATGCGCTATCCACGCTCTCGGAGGCGGAACGGACGCTCGTCCGCCTGCGCTTCGGCGAGGAGCTCTCGCAGGTCGAGACGGCCAAGCGCATGAACGTCTCGCAGATGTACATTTCCCGTCTCGAACGCAAGGTCCTGCTCAAACTCAAAGAGACGATGCAGGGGGGGACGGCGCAATGAAGATCTCAGACCATGCAACGCTCAAAGCGGAAGTCGCCCGCATGTGCGCGGCGCTCGGGGAGATGGGCGTGCCCGAAAATGCAGTCTTTTCGAGCAGGGTCGTGGCGCACGAGCTGCTCACCAACGCCTTGCAGTACGGCGGCGGGGTGGCGCAGTTCTCCTTCCGCATGACGGGCGACGAGATCGCGATCTCCGTCCGTGCGGAACGCGCGTTCGAGCCGCCCAAGACGATCGCGCGGGCCGACCTCTATGCCGAACGCGGCAGGGGGCTCTACCTCGTCGACGCCCTCTCAAAGCGGCGCGAATATACGAGGGAGGAGGGCGTGTGCGCCTTCATCCCGATCATGGTCCGATAACAAAAAATATGGGTGCCCTGCCGAGCAGCAAGGCGCCTTTTTCGTACCCCTGCCTGAATTGGGGGCGAAAAGGTACAAAAAAACAGGAGCCGCAGGGCTCCTGTTTTTTTATGTGCGATTTAGCCGTTGATGTACTTGAACACTTTGCCGAGGACGGCCGAGGAGATGTAGGGACGGAACTTGCCGAGGTAGACGAAGAACGTCTTGAAGAAGGTCGTATTGTCGCCGCCGATCTTGTAGGTGGGAAGGCCGAAGTCGCCCTTCTTCTTGCCGATGAACAGATCGCCGAACTCATCCTTTTCCGCAGTCGTGAGGCTGTTGAAGAAGGGATCGTAGACGTAGTTCGCGTTGCTTTCTTCCGTCGGTTCCGCAGGCGTCTCCGCTACGGGCGTTTCCGCAGGGGTAGCGACGGGTGCGGGAAGTGCTTCGGTTTCGGCCGCGGGCGTCTCCGCAGGCGTCTCCGTCGCGTTGCCCCTGACGAGTTCGAGCATCCTGCGCTCGAAGTCGCTCATCTCGGATTCAGCCGCAGGATCCGTCTCGGCGCTTTCTGCGGAGGTCCTTTCCACGGTGGGCTGGGACTGGCGGACGACCGTGTGCACGGGTTGCACGACGGGTTGGGTGACGGGCTGGATCACGGGCTGCAAAACGGGCTGAGGCACAGGCACGGCAACGGGTACGGGCACGGGAACATGCTGTACGATGGGCTGCTGGTAGTAAGGGTAGGGTTGCTGCTGCGCCTGAGGCACCTGGAAGAGCACCATGTTGGGCGAAGCGGGCTGCTGGGGCTGCTGAGGAGGATAGACCACCGTCTGCTGGGGCGCGCCGGCGGGAGCGGGCGCGGTAGCAGGAGCTGCCGTATAGGGAGCCGCATAGGGAGCGGGCGCGGGAGCCGCCGCGGGCGCATTGTTGATGTTGGTGACATAGGTGGGCGCGAAGTTGTTCTTCTGGGCGAAGGCCTCGCGTTCCGCTTTCTCCTGCTGTTCCTTCTCTTCGAAGAGGGCATCCTCGCGCTCTCTGCGCGCCTTGTTCCTGAGACGGATCGCAACGACGAGGAATACGATGAAGCCGATGAGAAGGGAGGCGAGAAGAAGGATGTTGGCGATGAGCCAGCCCAAGTTGACGCCCTTGGTGCCCTTGACGGTGCCGGCGAATACGAAGGAGAAGTCGCGGTATTGGATGAAGGCGACGACATAGAAGGCAACGGCGCCGAGGAACAGGACGCCGAAGCGGATGGCGTCGAACGTGTAGCCGCGCTTGCCGGCAAAGCGGCAAACGGAGATAATCACATTGATGAGAAGGAGGTAGTAGAGTATAAAGCCGATGATCGTGTAGGTCTTATCGCCGAACTTGGTCACGCCTTGAAGCGCAATGCGGGAACTCTCCGACATGAGCGAACCGGGATAGGTCATCGCAAAGAATGCAACGATCGAGAAGAGGAACACGAAGATAGCGCCCGCGCCGTGGCCCTTATTGACGGCGCAACCCGCGATCGCAAGGATGATGACGCAGAGCGCCGCAACGAGGCAGATCGCGAGGTCGAACGTTTTGAGGCCGAGCGTGCCGGAGGTCATACCGATCGTGGAGGTCACCATGGCGAAGAGGACATAGGTGACGGTGACGAGGACGGCGCTCGTGAAGGCGCAGGCCTTGGCCGACTTCTTCGTGCAGAGCGCGACAATGAAGCACACGAGGGAGACGATCACGGCAATGACGAGCAGGAAGGCAAGGACGAGTTCGAGATATTGCCAGATACCCGTCAGTGTGCCCGAGTTGCCCTTAAAGAGGTTCTCAAAGACCACCCAGATGAAGCCGAAGAGCGTGCCCTGCAAGATCTTGGGCGTAGAGAGCCAGTCCAAGACGCCGAGCTTGCTCGTAAAATACGTGCTGGAAGCCCTCGAAAGCAGACCGATGAAGAGGCCGCCCGCAGCGAGCAGGAAGAAGATGATCCCGAGCGCGCGATAACCGCCTACGCGGGGCTGTTCTTCTTCGAGGTCCTCGTTTTCCAAGTTGTATTCCATAAGATACCTCCGACGCTTTCTTTTGCGAAAGCCTTTATTTCTGCATTATTATATCATGAAAGGATACAGGTGTCAACACGCAATGCGAAAAAAATACCGCGCAAAATGAAAAAAACGTAATATTTTTTGTGGCGCGCGCGCACCGCCCGTGCCGAAAATGGTAAAATCAGACAAAATGCGGGCGATAAGGTTGAAAATCACGTCGCAGCGTGGTATAATTTGGGATATGCGGGGGTACTCTCCCGCAAAGGAGGCCGTTATGGCAAAGCAGAACACACCCCGCGGGGAAGAGGCGGAGGGGGGAGCGAACAGCGCAAAGAAGCGCAAGGTATGGCTCTTCGCCCTCGGCGCGACCGTCCTCGCCGCACTCTTTTTCGTGATCGGATGGTTTTCGAGATGGTTCGCCCTCGGCGAGAGGACGCGCGGGCTCTTGTGGGCGGTGGAGACGGCGCAGGATCGCTACTACCGCGACGTCTCCGAGGAGGAACTCTTCGATGCGTTTTACGACGGATTCACGACCGCTCTCGACCGCTATTCGCAATATTTCCCCAAGGCCGACTATCAGACGGAGCTCGACCGCACCGCGGGGAAGAGCTCGGGCTACGGATTCACCATCTGGACGAGCGGCGGCCACGCGCAGTTCTATGCCGTCGCGGGCAATTCTCCCGCCGAGCGGGCGGGTCTGCGCAGGGGCATGTACATCTTGGGATACGGCGAGAGCGAGGAGAGCGTCGTCGCGGGCACGCGCGATGAGATCACGGCCTTCCTCGACGAGACGGAGGGCCCCGCCGTTCTCCGCTGCGGGTATCTTGCGGACGGTTCGGACGCCCAAAATTACACCGTTTCGCCCGCCGCTTTTCAGACTTCTTACTGCCTGTATCGCGACATGGGTGGGTCGTATCGCTTCGACCCCAACGATTTAGACACCCTCTTCGACCTCGGCGAGCCCCTCGAGGGAGCGGACGGGGATACGGCCTACATCCGCCTCGAAAAGTTCTATGGGAAGGCGGCGGCAGAGTTCGAGGCCTGCCTTTCGCTCATGAAGGAGCGGGGGCGCAAGCACCTCATCATCGACCTCCGCGGCAACGGCGGCGGGTATCTTTCGGTGTTCTGCGACATCGCCTCCCACCTTTTGAAGGAGGCAGAGGGGAGCCGTCCCGTCGTCGCGACGGCAAAGTACCGCGACGGTTCGGTGGATAGCTACCACGCGCCCGGGAACGACTATCGTAACTATTTTGGGGAGGATTCCGAGATCTATATCCTCGCGGATGAGGACACGGCCTCCGCGTCCGAATGCCTCATCGGCGCCCTCGTCTCCTACGGCACCCTTCCCTACGACCGTATCTACCTGCGGGGAAGCAACGACTCGGCGAGGACGTACGGCAAGGGCATCATGCAGTCGACGTACACCGATATCTCGGGGAATGCCCTCAAACTCACCGTTGCCGAGATCTTTTGGCCCGACGGCACGACCATCCACGGCAGGGGCGTCACGCCGGCAGACGGCGCCGTCGCCGTCGAGGCGGAGCTTGTCCCCGCGGCGGGGTCGGATACGATGCTCTCCGCCCTTTTGGGCGCCCTCGCGCAATGATCTTCAACCCAAACGGTTGAGATATTCTTCCAAGATCTTTTCCGCGCCGACCTCTTTAACGGGTCGGCGTTCTTCTTTTTCGGCGCATTTTTTCCCTTCCGTTTCGGACATGGGTGCGTCGTTTTTTGCGAGAAGGGCAATAAAATCGCGGTTCTCGCGGTAGAAGGCGAGGAAGGAGCGGAGCTTTTCGGAGAGGTTGGGGTCGCTGCTCGCGGAAAAGAGCACAAAGAGAAGAAGGATTTCCATAGCATCATGGTATGCGGCGAACAAAAGGCGCGTTCCCCGCATACCATGATGACGTGAGGTGAATATGAGCGATTTTGCAAGCTATACGCCCAAGGGCGGCAAAAAACAGGAAGAGCCCGTCGATGTGCAGAGCGTGCAGGAGGTGGTAGACGCCTTCCGCGGCAAGAGCGACCCCGAGATGCTCAAAGCGATCTTCGACCGCGCCGTCGAGGGGAAGCGGAACGGGACGCTCACAAACGACCAGATCGACGCGTTCTACGCGCAACTTTCCCCCCTCTTGGACGGGTTGAGAAGGCGGAAACTCAAAAAGATCGTGGAAGATCTCAAAAAGCTCTAAATTTTTTTGAGCGCCCCGACGAGCGCGTTGACCTCCCGCATGCTCTGGAAGGGGGAGAAGGACGCGCGCACGAGCCCGCCCGGGAAGGTCCCGAGCGCCTTGTGGGCGAGGGGCGCGCAGTGGAGCCCTCCGCGCACGGCGATATCGAAGCGGTCGGACAGGATGCCCGCGACCTCTTCTGAGGGGAGCATGTCGTGGGAGAAGGCCACGATCCCGCATCCGTTGGGCTTGGAATATGCCTTATAGCGCGGCATGGCGGAGAGCGCGGAGAGCAGGGCGGAAGTGAGGCGGACGAGGTTTTCCGCCCCCTCGCGCCTCTGCGCCTTCACCGTGAGGAGACCCTCGAAGAGGGAGGCGATCGCCGGGTAGGAGAGCGTGCCCGCTTCGAGGCGGTCGGGATAGAAGTCGGGCATATCGAGCCGAAAGCTCTCGCTGCCCGTTCCGCCGAAGAGGATGGGGTCGGGGTCGACGCGGTCGGAAAAGAGGAGGGCCGCTGCGCCCTGGATCGCGTGGAGCCCCTTGTGTCCGGCGAGGGCGAGGGCGTCGATCCCCGTCTTTTTCATATGGATGGGGAGATGCCCGCCCGCTTGCGCGCCGTCTGCAAATAAAAGGATGCGTTCGGGGATCGCCCTGCGGATGGCCGCAAGATCGGGCGCGTACCCCGTCACGTTGGAGGCGGCGGTCACGCAGCACACGCGGGTGTTTTCCCTGACGAGGGCGGCGACCGTATCGGGAGATATCGTCCCGTCCTCGCCGAGGGGAACGACGTCATATTCCACCCCCTGTGTCCTTTTCAGATGTTCGAGGGGGCGGAGAACGGAGTTGTGTTCGAGGCAGGTGCAGATGGCGTGGTCGCCCGGTTTGAGCGTCCCGAGGAGGGCGAGGTCAAGGGCCTCCGTGCAGGAGCGGGTAAAGACGGCGCGCTCGTATCCGTAGCCTCCGAACGTCTCGGAGAGAAGGTTGCGGCAAGCGAGGACGCGTTCGGCGAGCGCGAGCGAGAGTCTGTGCCCGCTGCGGCCCGGGTTCGCGCACACGCGCATGGCGGCAAGGACGGCGTTTTGCACGGAGGCAGGCTTAAAACCGCCCGTGGCGGCGTTGTCGAGATAGATCATATTCTACTCCGGGATCGAGAATAATGTATTATACGCAGGAAGGGAAACAAACATGACGGTTTTCGCGGTATTCCGCTCCCGCGCGCAGACGCTGGATTACATCAATACGGTCAAATCGATGGGCGTGCCCGCACAGGCCGTCTCGACGCCCAAGGAGGCGGGGGTGGGGTGCGGGATCTCGGCGAGATTCGACGCCCGCTTTCTCGAAAAGGCGAAGCGCGCCCTAAGTAGCAAACCATATTCCTCGTTTGCGGGATTTTTACGGGACGGGCGCTATCTCGGCGGCTGAATTTTCTTGCAATTTCCGCCCTTATGCGCTATAATGGACATATGGACACGCGTGCAATTTTAGAGGAACTCAAAGCGCTCTATCCCGACGCAAAGCCCGCCTTGAAGTTCAAAAGCCCGTACGAACTGCTCGTCGCCGTCATTCTGTCGGCACAGTGCACCGACGAGCGCGTCAATAAGGTGACGGAAAAACTCTTCGCAAAATACAACACGCCCGAGGCGATGATCGCCCTTTCCCAAGAGGAGCTCGAAGGCTACATCTACTCGTGCGGGTTCTACCGTAGCAAGGCGGCGCATATCCTATCGTGTTCGCGGGATATCGTCGAAAAATTCGGAGTGCAGGTGCCTTCTTCCCTCGATGAGCTCCAAACGCTGGCAGGGGTGGGAAGAAAGACGGCCAACGTCGTCTATTCGGTGGCCTTCGGCGGGGACGCCATCGCCGTGGATACTCACGTTTTCCGCGTAGCCAACCGTCTGGGCCTCGCCGACGGGAACACGCCCGCGAAGGTCGAACAAGATCTCATGCGGGTGATCCCCAAGGAGGAATGGTCGCGGGCGCACCACCTCCTCATCTACCACGGGCGGCGGGTATGCCATTCGCAAAAGCCCGCATGCGACAGATGTACGCTTGCCAACCTGTGCAAGTACAGACGTGAACATATCGACGGTTGAGCACGGGAAGGTCGCCTTCCCGCCATGTATAAAAACCTCCTTTGCGGCCGAAACTTACCGCAGGAGGTTTTTTTTATGACCGATCTCACGGCAAAGGATCTGGACGTGCTCGTCCAAGTACTCACGGGAGAAGAGATGGCGTGCAAGAAGGCGAGGATCTTCGCGAACACCTTGACGGACGCCGCCCTTGCGCAGGAAATGGAGCGCATCGCAATGCAACACGAGGAGCGGTTCAACGCCCTCTTCACACTTCTGGAAGGAGGCAGATCATGAAGCAATCCAAAAAAGACATTACGCTTTCCGAAAAAGATGCCCTGCAAGACCTTCTCGACCAGGAGAAGCTGCTCATGACCTACTATGCGGGGGCGTACACCGAGGGCAGCTCGCAGGCCTTCCGCAAGGCCATCTTGAAGAACTATACGGCGCACGCCGAGACGCAGTTCGACGTGTTCGAACAGATGCTCTCCCGCGGCTATTACGAGGTCCAGCCCGCCGCGAAGATGATGATCGACCAGAACATGGAAAAGTTCGAAAAGATCAAAAAGCAGATCGCGGCGAATTGAGCCGTGCGCGGAGGGAAAGATGGGGAAGAAGAAAAAGAAAGATCTCGAATATGCGCACAATCCGCGCTATTGCATGATCTTGCCCGACGCCGCAAAGAAGGACGAAGAGGATATCTCCTCGACGGGACAGTCCTGATCGCTGAAAAAAAGAGCCGAGGCCCGTGCCTCGGCTCTTTTTTGTGCGGTTTTTGCATGTCGTTTCCCGACATGGTACCCCCGTTTGCCCTGTTAAACGGAAGTTTTCGTGTACGGCGTGCCGTCGACGGTAAAGGTGCCGCCCTCCGCGATGGAGATCGTTGCGCCCGTGGAATTATCCCCGTGGACGACGGCCTCCGCCGTGAGTTTGGAAGCGCGCACGGTGCCGGCAATGGTCAGCGTGACGTCGGTCTTGAAAGCGCTCTCGCAGTTCGTGATCTCGAAGGTGCCCGAGGAGATATCGATGGTCCCCGTGCTCTTCGAAGTCGTGCAATCGAAGCCCTGCGAGAAGGCGTAGAGGATCTTGACCGTTCCCGTGAACGCCTCGAAGTCGATCGCGAGCGCTTCCTCGTTGTCGGTGACGAAATGCGCCGCATGGATGCCGTCGTGACCCGCGACGATGTCGACCGTCGTGGCGTCGTAAAATCTCACGGTATCTTCCGCATTCAGCGCATGCCCGGCCGCCGCATTGATATGCAGGGTGCCCTTTCCGTCCACTTCGAGGTTGTTGTGCGATACCACCGCGTCGCCCACTTCCGAGGTGTTGATGATATGATTTTCGGTCTCCCGTTTGGCCACGATCTCGACGTTCTTCTTATCCGGGAGGTACTCGATGGCCGTGCCCAAGGTAGAGACGATGCAGGCATTGTCCAAGTGCAGTTTCACGCCCTTATAGGTGGCGAGCCCGTCCTTGTTGTCGATGATGATGCGCCCTTCGAAGTAGCCGCTCAACGTGTACGAACCCTTCTCGGCGCCGACGGAGATGGTGCACACTTTCCCGTCGTCGGAAAGGACGTAGTCGGTCCCCCTTTCCGTAACGATGGAGAAGGTACCGTATTTCTTCTTCAACGCTGCGAGATCGGGCTTTTGGTCCTGCGGAGTTTGGCCCGTTTCGCCCCCCGGTTGGGTGCCGTCGTCCTGCGTGCCGCACCCCGCTCCGAGGCAGCATACGCCCGCCAGCAGGGCCGCGGATAAGATCAATACAAACAACTTTTTCATACCCGTTCCTCCATTTTTATGGTTTCCCGTTTTATAATTGATCCTTGTCCTCGACAAAAGGAAGGATGCTGATCTCCAAATTTCCGTTCCGCACGCGCAGTTCGTCGATGAACTGTTTTTCTTCCTTGGGATCTTTCATGATCATGCGGTAGGTGAGCTTATACATCGACCCCATGCCCGTGGTCTTGACCCCCGTGAGCTCGCATTGCTTCAAGAAGCGGTCGAAGAGATCGGTGAAGGCGTCGTCATAGTCCAGCGATTCGGGGATGGTGATCTTCAACGTCTTTTCTTTGGCGAACCGCTTTCCGTTAAAGACGGGGAGGAAGGACAGGGCGAGGTAGATCCCCGCGATCGCGACCGCGAGCAGGAAAGCGTACGCCAAATACCCGAGCCCGCAGATGAGCCCGATCGCGATTGTCCCGAAGAGGAGCAACATCTCTTCCGCCTTGCCGTTGTTGGAGCGGAAGCGAATGAGCCCCAATGCGACTGCGATCGTGACGATGCGCGCCGTCGTGCTCGTGGCGCCCGAGAGCGAGACGCCCATGATGGCGATGACGAGGGAGACGATGAGGGGCATGAGGGAGGTCGTGATGAAGAACCCCTTGCTCGTCCTCAGCCGCAGCGAGACCGCAAACGAATATGCGATGCCCGCTACCAGTGCGACGGCCGCAACGATCGCGACCGAAGCCGCCGCGCTCAATTTCGTATCAAAGATAGATCCAAACATATCAACTTGCTTTCCTTATTTCATTTTGCATCTTGTATGTAAACGCCGTCCCGTATTTGGAGAAACTCGTTTTCCTGATCTCTCCTTCATCGAGGACATGGCAGAGCCATAGGGGGATCGCGTCGAGCGTCTTGATTTCGAGGATCGACTCTCCCATTCCGAGGAGGGGGATCCCGTCGAGCGACTTCGTAAGATCGAGATTGTCGAAGCGATAGCGCGGGTTCCGGTCGATCGTCACCCGCAAGCCGTGCTCGGGAGCCGTAAAGGCGGTGCGGTCGTAGAGAATGAGGCAGGAGGGCTGCAACACGCCGTAGAAATCGCGGAAGTAGGCGATCTCGCGCGCGATCTGGGAGTCGGCGAGGCCTTGCTTCGCCTCGATAAAGTTCTTCGCAGCCTCGATCGTCGTCTCGATCCTCCGCTTATACACGATCCCCCGCGCCTTCCGCTTCAATTCCAGAAAGACAGGAGAAAAGGCCGTAGCGAGACCGTACGACCGTAACCTGATCTTTTCCTTAAATTCGGGTTTTTCGAGGGAGGCGCGCACCAAGCGATGATTGGGCGTATCGTAATAGAGCGACAAAATGGAAGTCAGGCCGAAGGCATCGGCCTGTACACGATCGGCGATCGCGTTTTCGAAGTATTCCGTTTGCGCCTTGGTAAGAATATACTTATATTCCGTCCGCAGCATCTTATCGACGAACTCACCCATTTCCCTTTCCCGTTTGCCGAACAGTTGTCATTGCGAAATAAATCCTTATTATTATATCATAAAGTTTTCGTAAAAGCAAGTCATATTTGAAATTAAGGAAAAGAGACGAAAAATTTTCCCCGCCGCATAGGATAGAACATGCAACACGAGGAGCTTTTCAGCCGCAATCTATTTGACCTTTCGCATACGCTCGCAAAAAAACTCTTTGACAAATTTCTCTATCCTTGGGAGGTTTTACCACATATTTTTGAGGAAATTTCGCTTATTTCGACAAATATCGAAATAGGTTTTCGAGAAATTTCCGAGGGCGTTTTCGTGCATGAAACGGCCGAGATCGCCCCTTCGGCCGCGATCGGTGCACCCTGTATCATCTGCGCACATGCCCGTGTGCGCCACGGTGCATTTCTCCGCGGCGGCGTGCTCGTGGGGGAGGATTGCGTCGTCGGAAATTCCACCGAACTCAAAAACTGCATCCTCTTCGACGGGGCGCAAGTCCCGCACTTCAATTATGTCGGCGATTCGATCTTGGGGCATAGGGCTCACCTCGGCGCGGGGGCGATCGCTTCCAACCTGCGCGGCGACAGGGCGCCCGTCTCCATTTGTTGCGGAAAGGAGCGCATCCAAACGGGCCTCAAAAAATGCGGAGCCTTTTTAGGCGACCGCGCCGAAGTCGGGTGCAACGCCGTGCTCAATCCCGGGACCGTGGTCGGACCGAACGCCCGCATCTACCCCCTCGTCTCCGCCCGCGGGTCCTATCCTGCGGGGAGCATCGTAAAGGGATGAGGGGAAAGGGCCGGAGCCTTTGATAGAAACGATCAAAAATAAGCCGCCGACGGCATTGCCGTCGGCGGCGAGCGTATCATTTTTCCAAGTTATACATTGAAGCGGAAGAGGACGACGTCGCCGTCCTTCATCACATAGTCCTTGCCCTCGGAGCGCACCTTGCCCTTTTCGCGGGCGCCCGTGAGCCCCCCGCAGCCAAGCAGCGTCTCGTAATCGACGACTTCGGCGCGGATGAAGCCCTTTTCGAAGTCGGTATGGATCTTCCCCGCCGCTTGGGGCGCCTTGGTGCCCTTGACGATGGTCCATGCGCGCGTCTCCTTCTCGCCCGCGGTGAGAAAGGAAATGAGCCCCAAAAGGGAATAGGAGGCCTTGATGAGCTTGGAAAGTCCGCTCTCTTTCAGGCCGAATTCTTCGAGGAAGAGGGCCCTGTCCTCCTCGTCCATCTGGGC
Organism: uncultured Clostridia bacterium; assembly: GCA_947625555.1. Taxonomy (GTDB): domain Bacteria; phylum Bacillota; class Clostridia; order Christensenellales; family Borkfalkiaceae; genus Gallimonas. The sequence goes on from CANQOT010000008.1 coordinate 63,276, forward strand.
GAGTTCGTCCTCCGTCTTGGCGCAGACGACGATCACCTCCGCGCCGTGCGCTCTTGCATAGTCCTTGACTGCCACAACGAGGGGCAAGAGCTCTTCGGGGGTACCCATGTCGCGCTCCGCGATGTTCGCGCAGTATATGACGGGCTTTGCGGAGAGCAAGAAGAGGTTGTCGAGAAGGGGCTTTTCGTCCTCGCCGATCGCAAGGGAGGAGGCGGGTTTTTCTTCTTCGAGGTGCGCTTTGAGTTTTTCGAGGAAGGCGTATTCGGCGGCCGCCGTCTTGTCTTGCCCGCCGCGCGCTGCGTTGCGGATGCGGTCCTGCCGCTTTTCGACGGCCTCGATATCGGCGAGAATGAGCTCCAAGTTGATGGTCGCAATGTCGCGGACGGGGTCGATGGAATCTTCCACATGGGTGATATTGGGGTCGGCAAAGCAGCGCACGACGTGCACGATGGCGTCCACTTCGCGGATGTGCGAGAGGAACTTATTCCCGAGCCCCTCGCCGCGGCTCGCGCCCTTCACGAGGCCCGCGATATCGACAAATTCGACGACGGCGGGCGTCACTTTTTTGCTCTGATAGAGGGCGGCGAGCTTATCCAGCCGCTCATCGGGGACGGCGACGACGCCGACGTTGGGTTCGATGGTGCAGAAGGGGTAGTTGGCGGCCTCCGCGCCCGCATGGGTAATTGCGTTGAACAGGGTGGATTTTCCGACATTGGGAAGTCCCACAACTCCGAGTTTCATGGTGGTTTCTCCGATTGGTTTTCGCCTATATTATAAAACATTTTCTCGGTCGGGGCAAGTCTTTCGGTTGCCATAAATACAAAATTATGGTAAAATAGCCGTATCGAAAGGAGTTTGCCATGGATTATAAGGCTTACATTGCGAAAAGGTTGCATGCGGAGGGGGTCTCGCCCGACGAGATCGCGGGCAGCATCGTCGTCCCGCCCGATACGGCCATGGGCGATCTTGCCCTGCCCTGCTTCAAATTCGCCAAAATTTTAAGGAATTCTCCCGCCGTCATCGCGGAGGAACTTGCGCGCGCCTATCCCACCGACGAAGTCATCGAAAAGGCGTCGGCCATGGGCGGCTATCTGAACTTCAAGATCAACCGCAAGGGGCTCGCCGAAGAGGTCCTCGGCCGCATCCGCGAGGAGGGATCGAACTATGGTTCCTCGGACATGGGTGGGGGCAAGACCGTCTGCATCGATTATTCCTCGGTCAATATCGCGAAGCCCTTCCACATCGGGCACCTCTCGACGACGGTGCTCGGCGGGGCGCTCTACCGCATCTATCGGTTCCTCGGCTATAAGGCCGTCGGCATCAACCACCTCGGCGACTACGGCACGCAGTTCGGCAAGCTCATCTCCGCCTACAAGCATTGGGGCAACCGCGAAGAGGTCGAAAGGGGGGGCATCCACGCCGTCAACGACCTCTATGTGCGCTTTTCGAGCGAGGCGACGGAGGAGATGCAGGCCGAGGCCCGCGAGTACTTCCGCCTCATCGAGAGCGGGGATAAGGAGGCAAACGAACTCTTCGAATGGTTCAAGCGGCTCACCCTTTCCTATGTGCAGAAGATCTACGACCGTCTGCACATCACTTTCGATAGTTACGCGGGTGAACGCTTCTATACCGATAAAATGGAGCCCGTCATCGCGGAGCTCGAAGAAAAGGGCCTTCTCGTCGAGAGCCAGGGGGCAAAGATCGTCGATCTCGAACCCTACGGCATGCCGCCCTGCCTCATTCTGCGTTCCGACGGCGCCTCGCTCTACGCGACCCGCGACCTCGCCGCCGCGATCTACCGCAAGAACACCTACGATTTCGTCAAATGCCTCTATGTCGTCGCCTATCAGCAGAACTTGCATTTCAAGCAGGTGTTCAAGGTCTTGGAGCTCATGGGGAAGGATTGGGCGAAGGACCTCGTGCACGTCGCCTACGGCATGGTGAGCCTCGAAGAGGGGGCCATGTCCACGAGGAAGGGCAACGTCATTTGGCTGGAAGATGTCATTTCCCGCTGCGTCGAGAAGGCCTATGCCATCATTTCGGAGAAAAATCCCACCCTCGAGGACAAGGCGTCCGTCGCCGAAAAGGTGGGCGTGGGGGCCGTCGTTTTCGGCGCCCTGTATAACAATAAGATCAAGGATATCGTCTTTTCCTACGATAAGGCGCTCAATTTCGACGGCGAGACGAGCGTATATGTGCAATACACATGTGCCCGCGCCCATTCCGTTCTCGCCAAGGCGAGGGAGGCGGGCATCGTCTGGGAGGATGCGGCCATCGCCGAGCCATGCGCGCAGGAGTTCGAGCTCTTGAAGACGCTCGCCGATTTCCCCGACGTCGTCAAGGCCGCCGCGAACGCCTATGAACCGAGCATGGTGGCCCGCTTTTGCGTCGACACCGCGCAGAAGTTCAACAAATTCTACATCGACTGCAAGATCATGGGGGCGGAGACGGAGCAGACGCGCGCCTTCCGCCTGCGCCTCACCGCGGCAACGCTCACCACCCTCACGAACGCGCTGACCCTCCTCGGGATCGGCGTTCCCGAAAAGATGTGATGAAAGGGGCGGTCCTATTCGATCTGGACGGGACGCTGCTCGATACCGTCCCCGATATCCGCCTCTCCCTCAACGAGACGCTCGCAAAATTCGGTCACAGGGGCCTCACCCTCGACGAAACGCGTGCGTTTGTGGGGAATGGGGCGAGAAAACTCGTCGAACGCGCCCTGCCCGCAGGCTCGGATGTTGATGCGGTCTGCGCGGATTTCCGCGCGCGGTACGCCGCGAGCGCGAACATGCTCACGCGGCCGTATGAGGGAATTCCCGCCCTCATCTCCTCCCTGAAAGCGCGCGGCATCGGGTGCGCCGTCGTCACCAATAAGCCCGCCGAGGCGGCCCTGGCGACGGTCGAAAAGTTTTTTGGCGGGCTCTTCGACGTCGTGTGCGGCGACAGCGGGGCCTTCCCCGTAAAGCCCGACCCCGCGCCCGCCCTCTTTGCGGCGCAAAAGATGGGGGCGAGGGCGGAGCAATGCGTCTTTGTCGGAGACGGCGAAACGGACGTAGAAACGGCTCGGAATGCGGGCATGGGTGGAGTTTTTGTGCTTTGGGGCTACCGCACGAGGGAACAGCTCGCGGCGGCCGGGGCAACGCGGTTTGCCCGCGACGCGGCCGAGCTTTCCGCCATCCTTTCGCGCCTTCTCTGCGGGGAATAATTTTATTTTAATTTTTTCAAACGTCTTGCCAACAAAAATTCTTTATGATATAATAGGGACAGAATTTCATCAAAGGAGATAGTTTACCATGAAAAGATGTGCAGTTTGCGGCGAGATCGTGCCCGACGATTGCGAAGTCTGCCCCGTCTGCAAGGCGAGGAAGTTCGAACCCATCGAAGAGAAGGAGTTTGCGTGCGAGCATCATGTCGGCGACGGCGCCGTCGCCGATGAGGAGATCGTAGAAGGCCTCCGCGCCAACTTCCAGGGCGAATGCACCGAAGTCGGCATGTACCTTGCGATGGCGCGCGTTGCCGATCGCGAAGGCTATCCCGAGATCGCCGAAGCCTATAAGCGCTATGCCTTCGAAGAGGCCGAACATGCCTCCAAATTCGCCGAACTTTTGGGCGAAGTCGTCACGGACAGCACCAAGAAGAACCTCGAACTCCGCGCGGCGGCCGAAGCGGGCGCATGCGAAGGCAAACTTGCCCTTGCAAAGCGCGCGAAGGAATTGGGCTACGACGCCGTCCACGATACCGTCCACGAGATGGCGAAGGACGAGGCGCGCCACGGCGCAGGGTTCAAGGGCCTTTTGAAGCGTTACTTCTCCGAGAAGAGCACGGCCGCGAAGCCCGCATATCTGCTTTTGTGCCAAGCCCCCAAGAAGGACTGACGCCATACCAAAGAAATACAAAAGAGAAAGAGGGACGGGTGCAAGTTATGCGCCCGTTCTTTTTTGCGGCCGTGCGGTAGAGTGGATAAATTCACACTCTACTCACAGTAGAACGGTTGACAAGCGCGCGCGCACGCGTTATAATAGAGCTATGGAAGAAAAGGACCTTGCGGCGATCATCGGAAACAACATCATGCGGCTCCGCAAGACGGCAAACATGACGCAGCAGGAGCTTGCGGAAAAGCTCAACTATTCGGACAAGTCTGTCTCGAAGTGGGAGCAGGGGAACGGCCTGCCCGATATCCGCATTTTGGCGCAGATCGCAGATCTCTTCAACGTGACGGTGGACGATCTTATCCACGAACACGCCGCGCCCGTCATGCCCGCCAAGACGCGTCTTTTGCGCCGCCTCATCATCATTTTGTGCTCGGTGGCGCTCTGTTGGCTGGTCGCCGTCGTCGCCTTTGTCATCGGCGGGATCATCGCCCCCGGCGAACGCTATCTGTGGCTCGCCTTCGTCTATGCCGTTCCCGCCTCCGCCGTCGTCGTGCTCGTTTTCAGTTCGATCTGGGCGTATAAGTGGGCGCGCGTCGTCTCCGTCTCCGTCCTCATCTGGACGGCTCTCGCCTGTATCTATCTCACCGTTTACTTCACCGCACAGCAGCCGAAGATCTGGCTCATCTTCCTCGTCGGCGTGCCCTTGCAGGTGCTCGCGCTCTTCTTTTTCCTCTGGTGGAAGCGCGTCCGTCTCTTCAAGTAAGTTTGCGCCTCGCCTTCGGACATGGGGCGCTTTTACGATATTTCAGGAGCATTTATGAAAGAGATCCCGATCCCTGCCGCGCCCGAAGCGCAGCAGAAAAAGCTGCGCGCTATAAGGCGCACGTGCCGCTTCCTCGGCATTTTGACCGTCGCCTGTGCGGCGCTCGCCATCGCCTGTCTTCTCGGCGTGTTCATCTCCGTCATCGTGGCGGAATTTGACCGCGGCGTCTCCACCCTCTGTTACTATCTTGCGGGCGGGTTCGGCGGCGGCGCCGTCCTCTTCGCCCTCCTCGCCTTCCTCGTCGGGAAGCTCTCGGGCAGGGCCGAGCTGCGTATGGCGGACTTTGCGGAGCGGTGCGACGGGGAGGATAGCTTCTTCGTGGGCGAGGGGACGCTCGCGACCTTCGAAGAGGGGCGCCTCCGCATCCACGGCGAAGGGAAGGGGACGGAGATCTTCATCCCCTATGCCGAGATCCGCGCCTTTTCCGTGTGCGCGCGCACCCTCCCGCGCGAGAAAGGGGAATGGTCGGTCGTGCTCGAGATCCCCCGCCGATACCTCATGAAGGAGGGCGCGTATGCCCCGGACGATCCGCCCGCGCTCGTGCAGACGGAGTTGAAGGAACGCCTTCTTTCCACCCTCGAAAAATTCGGCATCGAGCTCCTCGGTGAACGCCGTCCCGCGGACATGCCTATGGGTAAACGCTTCAAGCCGCTCAAAAAATACTATCTTCCCGACAAGAAGAGGCGCAACCGCTCCCTCCTTTGCGGCGGGCTGGGCCTCGTGCTCATCGTCGCGGGGATCCCCGTCGCCTTCTACAACCTCACCGCGGGCATCGTGCTCGCCGTTTTCGGCGCGTTCCTGCTCGCCCGGGCGCTCATCGCCTTCGTGCAGGCCCGCTCGATGTTCGCCGTCTACCGAGAGGGCGTCTATTGGCGGGAGAGCGTGCGGCGCGAGAGCGTGTTCTTGAAGTGGGAGGAGATCGAACATATTCGCGAAGGGGAGCACAAGGGCTTCCCCATCCTCACCGTGCATTGCGCCTACGGGGACTATCACTTCCCCAAAATCGGCGATGCGTGGGAGTACCTCTCGGAGCAACATGGGGAAAAATGCGATGCGTGAGCTCAAAATAGGCGGCATCTACCGTCATTTCAAGGGGAACCTCTACCGCGTCGAGGGGACGGCCACGGATAGCGAAACGCAGGCGACGCTCGTCCTCTACCGCCCGCTTCTTCCCGACGGCGGGCTCTGGGCGCGGCCGCTCGGGATCTTCCTCTCCGAGGTCGACCGCGAAAAATACCCCGACGTGCAACAAAAATACCGCTTCGAAGAGCTCCCTTCGGAACGGTGACGCGGAGGACGCCATGCTCTGTGCGTACTGTAAGAGAAATGTCGCAAAACTTTATACGCGCAACGTAGACGGAAAGGAACTTCCCCTCAACCTCTGCGCGGAGTGCTACGAGAAGCTCTACCCCGAACGCGAGGAGGAGAGCGACTTTTTCGCGTCCTTCGTGGGCGGGGACGGCAAGGGGGAGGACCTCTGCCCCGCATGCGGCACCACCCTCGAAGATTTCCGCCATACGGGGCTCTTGGGCTGTGCCTACTGCTACACGGCCTTCCGCACCGAACTTCTCCCCGCCGTGCACTATGCGCAGGGGAAATTGCAGCATGCGGGCAAATCGCCGAGCGGCAGGGCGGACGAACAGTACGACCTCATCCGCGAACTCGTGCACGAACAGGAGCGGCTTCGCTCCCTTATCCGTGCAGCGGAAGGGGAGGGCGACGAATTTGTCGCGAAGAAACTCAAAAACCGGCTGGCCGAGATCAACCGGCGGCTCTACGGCGGGGAGGGGCAGGAATGAGCGTGAAACTCGATTACGAGAGCGTCGCGGTCTCCTCGCGCATCCGCCTCGCGCGCAATTTCAAGGATTACCCCTTCCCTGCCCGCCTTTTGAAGGATCCTCACGCGGAGGAACAGGCGAGCGAGATGATCCGCCTGCTCGCCGCGGAGCTGACGAGCATGGAGGAAGTGCGCCTCTACAAGATGAAGGATATCTCGGACGGAGAGGCCGAAGTTTTGAAGGAACGCCACCTCATCTCCCGCGATCTCATCGCCCACCGCAAGATCTCCGCGGCGCTCATCTCCGAGGACGAGAGCATCTCCGTGATGATCAACGAAGAGGACCATGTCCGCGAACAGTACTTCATGAAGGGTCTTGCCCTCGGCCGTGCCTACGAGCGTATCTCGGGCATCGACGATATCATCTCCGATTCCATTCCCTTTGCATACGATGAAGAGCTGGGGTACCTCACGGCCTGCCCGACCAACCTCGGCACTGGTCTGCGGGCCTCCGTCATGCTCTTTCTGCCCGCCCTTTCGCGGCGGGGGAGGCTCAAACGCGTCATGCCCATCCTCACCCGCCTCGGCCTCACCGTGCGCGGGGCGTTCGGCGAGGGGAGCGGCGCGGAGGGCGACCTCTTCCAGATCAGCAACGAAGTGACGCTCGGCCTCTCGGAGGTGGAGATATTCAGCGAAGTGGAACGGGCCGTCACCAAGCTCGTCGATATGGAACTCGGCGAGCGCGCCCGCATGAACGTGGAGGAAGGACGCGCCCTCGAGGACCGCATCTTCCGTTCCTACGGCATCCTCACGAATTGCCGCGTGCTCGAAGAGAAGGAGTTCGTCAGCCGCATCTCCGATTTGAAGCTCGGCATCGCGCTCGGGCTGTTCGGCGAGCGGGCGGGCGACGACCGCATGGAAAGGCTCGACGCCCTCCTCATCGATATGCGGCCGGGCGGATTGAAGCAGCGCAGCCGCGAGGCGGCTGACGCCAAACGGCAGGGGGAACTGCGGGCGGAATATGTCGCCGAAGCGCTCCTCGCCATGAAATTATTCTGATCGGGAGGCAACTCTTGGATACTTCCAAATACACCGAACATCTGCAACAAGTCCTGCTCCTCGCGCAGGAAGCGGCAAAACGGTACGGGACGACGTACATCGGCACCGAACACCTCGTGTTCGGCATGCTCGTCGTGAGCGACGGCACGGCGGGGAAGCTGCTCATCGAAGCGGGCGCAACGCTCGAAAAGTACGTCGAGGCCTTCCGCCGCAGCGTTCAGCACGAGGCCACCATTTACGGCTACACCCCCCGCACCAAAAAGGTCATCGACCGCGCGTTGGAGCTCTCGCTCGACAGCGCCTCCAAGACGCCGCTCGTGGGCACCGAACACCTGATGCTCTCCATTCTCACGCTCGACGAATGCCTCGCCGTGCGCCTTCTCGTGAGCATCGGCACCGACCTCGACCTGCTCGAAAAGCGGCTCACGGAATTTGCCGACAGAGCGGCGAGCGACGACGTTGCCCCCACCCATGTCCGAAAGGAACCCTCTCAAAGATGGGCCGATCCGCGGAAGATCATGATAAATTCCCGCGAAGAGACCAGCGATTCCGATCCCGCACCCTATATGGAATACGGCGTCGATCTCACCCAGCGCGCCCGCGAGGGCAAACTCGACCCCGTCATCGGGCGGCGGAAGGAGATCGAGAAGGTCATCCAGATCCTCTCGCGCAGGACGAAGAACAACCCCGTCCTCGTCGGCGAGCCCGGCGTGGGCAAGAGCGCCGTCATCGAGGGGCTCGCGCGTGCCATCGTGGAAGGGGACGTGCCCGAACTTCTGCGCGATAAAAAGGTCTTTTCGCTCAATCTGACGGGCCTGCTCGCAGGGGCGCGCTACCGCGGAGACTTCGAGGAACGCCTCAAAACGGTCACCGACGCCATCATCAAGGATCAGAACGTCATTCTCTTCATCGACGAGATCCACATGATCGTGGGCGCGGGGAGCTCTTCCGAGAACAATATGGACGCTTCCAATATCTTGAAGCCCATGCTCGCCCGCGGCGAATTGCAGACGGTGGGCGCCACCACCAACGAGGAGTACAGGAAGTATATCGAAAAGGACGCGGCGCTCGCGAGAAGGTTCACCCCCGTCCTCGTCGACCAGCCCTCTATCGAGGATTCCGTCGTCATTTTGCAGGGGCTCAAAGATAAATACGAGGCCCATCACAACGTCGCCATCACCGATGCGGCGATCGAGGCGGCCGTCAAGCTCTCCGACCGCTATGTGACCGACCGCTTCCTTCCCGATAAGGCCATCGACCTCATCGACGAGGCGGCCTCGCGCGCCCGTCTCAATTCTTACAACGGGCCCGCCGAGCTGGGCGAGCTCGAAGATAAACTCGTCCGTCTCACCGCCGAGCGCGACAAGGCGGTCAAATGGCAGGATTATACCCGCGCCGCCAAACTCACGGGCGAGATCGAAGAGCACAGGAAAAAGCTCCTCGATCTTCGGCAGGAATGGAACAGCAAGCGTAGCGAGACCCACCTGTCTATCGGCGCGGAGGAAGTCGCCGAGATCGTCAGCGATTGGACGGGGGTACCCGTCGCCAAGCTCACCGAGGAGGAGAGCGCGCGGCTCATCCACCTCGAAGAGGACCTTCACAGGCGCATCGTCGGGCAGGACGAAGCCGTCCGCGCCGTGTCCCGCGCCATCCGCCGTGCCCGCGCGGGGCTCAAAGACCCCGGCCGTCCCATCGGCTCCTTCATCTTCGTCGGCCCCACGGGCGTGGGCAAGACCGACCTTTCCAAGGCTCTCGCCGAGACCATGTTCGGCGACGAGCGCACCATGATCCGCCTCGATATGTCGGAATATATGGAGAAGGGCTCCGTCACCAAACTCATCGGCGCGCCCCCGGGCTACGTCGGGTTCGACGATTCGCAGGGGACGCTCACCGAGCGCGTCCGCACCCGTCCCTATTCCGTCGTCCTCTTCGACGAGATCGAGAAGGCCCACCCCGAAGTATTCAATATCCTTTTGCAGATCCTCGACGACGGGCGGCTCACCGATAGCCGCGGCCGCGTCGTCTCCTTCAAGAATACCATCATCATTCTCACGTCCAACGTGGGCGCGCACGAGGTGAAGGAAGTCGCCACCCTCGGCTTCGGCGAGGCGGCGGGCGAATACGAGAGCATGAAGGAAAGCATCGAGGAGGCCTTGAAGAAGCAGTTCAAGCCCGAATTTTTGAACAGGATCGACGAGATCGTCATCTTCCATAAGCTCTCGCGGGAGAATGCCGTCGAGATCTGCGGGAAGATCCTCGGGTCTCTCCAAAAGCGGCTCCGCGAGAAGGAGATCACCCTCCGCGTCACCGAGAGGGCGCAACTGCGGCTGGTGGAAGAGGGGTACAACGAAGAGTTCGGCGCGCGGCCCTTGAAGCGGATCGTCCAGCGCCGCGTAGAGGATAAGATCTCGGAAGAGATCCTTCTCGGCAAGATCACGGCGGGCGC
>CANQOT010000009.1 GCA_947625555.1 uncultured Clostridia bacterium
GTTTTACCTACTTACAAAACAACAAGGCTCTCAAACTCACGTATTCGTCCCACTCGCAGACGGTGCGTTTTACCTACTTACAAAACAACAAGGCTCTCAAACGAAATCAAGTCTACCGCTTCTGCATTTAACGTTTCATCCACTTACATAACAACAAGACTCTCAAACAAGCCCGCCCGCAAATAATTATTTTAGAGGGTTTTACCTACTTACAAAACGACAAGGCTCTCAAAACTCAAATCGGGGCATGAGGTGCGCATTGGCGGAGCGGCCGTTTTGTAAGTAGATTTATTATACAACAATTCTCCGAAATTTTCAAGAATTTGCTCCGTATAATTTCTGCGACGATTCGGAAACCCACGCTCAGACCTTACGCTCGCGGACGTCCAGCCCGCAGGCGGATTGATGCACGACGCGAAAATCAACTTCGGTGATGTTTTGGTTGATGCGTAAGTTCCCGCAACTCTTTTTCGCCCCGACAAGAGAGAGGTCGGAACTTTCCGCATTACATTTCAAAAACTTCGCAATTTGCATGAGAACTTTTGCCTGATCGAGGACGGTGAGTGTAAGAAATTTCTCCCGCAACCCTTTGACTTTGTCGCCAAAAAACACTGCACCCGAGATCCCGCCGTAGACGGGTTTTTCGAGCTGGCGGAGCATGGCGTCGTAGAGCGCCTCGTTCTGCGCGCGGTCGATGGTCTGCTTTACTTCGCCGAAACGGTTGGTGTGCATGATGAACATCTCCTGCATTCGTTCTTCTGCGCGGTATTTGCCCATACGATCATCTTCAAGTAATTTGCCGAGCGCCTTGACATAGGCGTCCGTCTTTTGGTCGGTGAACCATTCCACGGCGTTATGCAAAACAATCCTCGACCCCGTGATGCCCGCAAGATAAGCAGGTGTCCCGTTGATCTTGACGAGGGACTTCATGCGCAAGCGGGGGATGAGAAGCCGGGGCTCGACAAGTCCGCATGTCTCACGAAGATAAGAAAGGACTGCCGCCCTGTCGCCCTTCGTTTTATAGTCGATGAGGACGGGGATCGCCTCGATCGTCTTGACCGCATTCCCCTTCTTGTCCTTGGAGAGAACGACGGCAAAATACGCCGTGTTGAGCTTTTTATATCCGCCGTATTTTTGGGGGTCGGAGAGCGGGCCCTTCCCCTTCCGCGGCGCACCGATGCCGCTGTCGCCTTTGGAATACACCGTTTGGTCGTAAAATTCCCCACCGTTCACAAAAGTGTACCGCGTGATAGCCATGCTCGTTTTGCCCATCGTTTTGCGGACGAGCGCAAGAGAGGTCATCTTGTCCCACGCGCCCGCGACGTCGTAGGTAAAGAGCGTATCGAGCTTGATCTCCCGTTGCGAGCCATCCGAACCCCTGCGGTAGAACATATCTCTAAGGCTCGAAAAACGGGTATCATAGACGTTGCCGACGACGATATTGAGGTACGCATCGCGGGCATGGTGCAGATCGTTTGTGTCGCGGCACTTCACGAAATCGAACTTCTGAAGGAAATCGGAGACGCGCCCCGCCTTGCTGAAAACGATCTTCGTGCCATCTTTTTCGAACTTGCGGGAAAGGAGTTCGGCGACCGCCTTTGCCATCTGATTGGTATAGACAAGTTGGCGGTTGACAAAATCCTCGAAGTCTTTTTCCGTCAAAGGCTCCGTGCGCGTGAGGCTCGCCCATTTCTTATCGCCAATGAGTTTCTTTTCGTGCAGGACCTTCCAAAAAGGCTTTTGATCGGTAAAGCCCATAGGAAGCGGATAGACGTCCGACTTCTCCTTATTCTTGGTGCGAAGGACGAGCACCTTGTTCTCGAGACTGTCGTCTTTGACGAGCGACCGGGGAAGGATGTGGTCGACGTCATAGAGATCGGTATTGAGCCGTGCGAGGTCGATCTTCTGCCCAGTGTACATACATCTGCCCAGCTGACGGAAATAGAGGTAGAGGCGCTCTTGCCTCAGATCGCTATCCGACTTTTTGCCGAGTTCCTCTTTGAGCTTTTGGATATCCTTGACGGTCCCAAGGAGAGCAAGAAGCTGTTCCCTGCGCGAAACGGTGCGTACATTCTTTTTCTTGGGATCGTTTTCCCGCGTCACCTCAACGAAGATCTTATCGGGTGTGCGGCCGAGTGCGGCGACGTATTCATCCACCATTTCAAGGGCTTGCCAGATGCCACGGCGGACCTGCGGAGCGACGTAGAGCGCCTCGACGTCGTGATAGTCGACCTTATTTTCCCCCGAACCGTTCTCCGCGCGGATGGCTTCGCGGAAGGAATACTTCTCCCCGAAGAGAAGTTCATTGAGATTAAAGTTGGTGCGATAGAGTTCGCCGAGGATGGTATAGGGCTGTTGCGTTGCGGGATCCTCCCCGCCGCTTATCCCGCAGAGGAATCTCTTCGAAAGGCGGCCGAAATCCTTGAAAAGCGTGAGCCCCTTGATCCACTTGATGTTCTCTTTGACGGCGGGGATATCGGCGTACTTTTTGAGCAGATAGCTTTCCACCATGCCCTTATCGGTACACAGGGTGTGCCAAAGGATGATATCTTCGCAGATCTCGGGACGTTCATCGACGAGGGCGCCGAGTTTTTCTTTCAGGCGGATATACGAACGCATGCCCGCCTTGAAGTCCCCGTCCTTACCCGTGAGAATGACCTGCCCGTCGCCCGAAACATAGCCATGCGTTTTTAGGTAGGTGACGATCTTCCTGTCCGTGACGCGGGGATCGGTAAGGAAGAGGCTGTGAAAGAGTTCCTGTTTGAGCGCGACGGAAATAGGCTCACCGTTGATGCGCAGCTTGTTGAGCTGGTTGAGAACGTCAAAAGCCTGATAATATATCGAATATTTCGGCAAAACATCTTCATGGGAAAGATAGCTGCACGTTCCCGTCATGCGGCGGATAAAGCCCTCGTTGCTTTTCTCGAGATCGACCTTTTCCTCGAAATTCCAAGGCAGGATGCGCCCCTCCTCTTTTCGGATGATCCAGCTGTTCTGCCCATGCCGATTTAAGGGGCCGACAAAATACGGAATGCGGAAGAGGAACACGGAGCGGATCTTTTGGGCGGGTGTGAGGCCGTCGCAGTCCTTTTCGCCGAATGCCGGAAAGTCGCGGCAAAGATTGGTGAGGATCAAGTCGAGTTCGCTCAAATTGATCTGGTGCGGGACGACGCCGCAATCCGCATTGAGGATCTTGGGCAGGAAAGTTCCATCCTTCAATTCGGCTACCACTTCCTCCCAAAGCGCGCGGCCCTCCTCCGATGCGGGCGCTTCGGAAAGTTCCTTTTGCAACCACTTGGAAAAATCATCGTACGTCTTGCATTTTTTGACGTTGATCTTCTTTTTGTTCGGTTTGGTATAACCGATATAATTGACGTAGTTGTTCACTTCTTGCGTGCTCTTGAATACTTTCACATAGAGTTCATGGGGATAGTATCCGGCAAGAAGTGTTTTGAGACGGTGAAGGTCGGACCTATGCTTGTCGTAGATATCTATCATGGATTGGGAAAATGTCTCCCGTCCATTCAGGATCTTTTGGAAGCGCACGAAACGGAAGATCTTCCGCATGCTCTCGAAGAGCGGGAAGGCGTCGCCGAGCGTCTCTGCCATGGCTTCGAATTCTTCATCGGGGATATCGAGCGAAAAACTCTTCTCCTCGCAGTCCTCGACAAGGACAGAGGGCTTGCCCTTTCCGCCGAGAAGAAATACCGCGATCTCCTTCATGACGGGCGCCGCCCCGAGGAGAGCCTGCATCTCACGCTTTTTATCGTTCATGCGGGCATTCCCGAGCGCGATCTCCATAAATTTATCCGCAAGGGCGGGATCAAGGCGCACAGACTCCTCGAAGAATTCTTCGGAGACAGCGTTGAATTCCCCAAAGAGGACGGAGAGATCGCGGGCACCGCTCAGGGCTTCCCCCTCAAAGAGGAAGTGCCCGCGGTATTTGATTATGTGATGCAGGGCGAGATAGTAGAGACGGATATCTTTGGCGCCCTTTTCAAGGAGCGATTGACGCAGATGAAAGATGGTGGGATATTCTGCGTAAAATTGCTTATCGGTATAGTTTGCGTCCGCAAAGAGTGTTAGACGGGGCAGCCCCTCCGCCTTATCTTCCTCATAGAATGCGCTGTTTTTCAGACGGAGAAAGAAGGTCTCATCGCCGACGAAGGGAGCAAATATCTCCTGCAAGAGCAAGATCCGCTCCTTCCTGCGTGCGATCCTTCTACGCGCGGTACGAAAGGTCCTGCGTTGTTTTGCGTCGTTCGCCTCGTCGAAAAGGCGAACCGCCCAAAGGTCCTTCCCCTTTGCTCGCAATAGCTGATACTGCTCGTCGCTGCAAGCGATACCGACGGAATCAGTACCGATATCCAGTCCAAGATAAAATTTTTTCATAAAGTTCCTCCGAGGTACTTGACTTTGATTTTTTCGTGTGGTAGAATGAAAATACAAAACAACAAGACAGAGTTCAAATAAAAATCTATTCTAACCGTATGTCGCATTGGCGAATCCCTTCCCGTATCGGGAAGGATTTTTTTATTTTATCATAACGCCCCCTACTTGTCAATCAATAAACCAATTTTACATCTATAAGATAAAAGAACAAATATGACAGAATATGTCATGATTGAAAAATTTTATAAATTATTTTTCGAGAACTTTACTTAAAAAATATTATTTAGATTTTTATCGAAATAATGAATTTTTGCCGTTTTTTATTGATTTTTCTTGAAAAAACAAGGGATTTTTGAAAATCAATCATTTTGGCGCAGAGAAGAGGATTACTTCGCGTTATGACTTTATCTTTTTACAATTACTGAAACGGAACGCTCGTGCCGCCCTTCGATAATCAATAGAAACCGCGGACGGGGCGAACCTCACGGACTTTCTTTCTCTCTTCTCTGCGCCATGAAAAAAGACGCCCATTCGGGCGTCCTTCATGGCGCAGAGAAGAGGATTCGCGCCTTTGGCGGCGCGCCCCGGTGAACAGCACACCGTGCTGTTCAGTTTGCGGCGTGCTTATCTGGTTCCCCACAATTCGTCCGCAAACCGCTCGCTCCCGCTCGCGCCTCCACCCTCGAATCCTCTTCTGATTTCGTTCACCACAAAATAAGCGGGACGGATTTTTCCGTCCCGCTTATTTTGGCGCAGAGAAGAGGATTCGAACCTCCGGATGATTCACCACCATCACGCGATTTCCAATCGCGCTCCTTAAGCCTCTCAGACATCTCTGCAAGCATTTCTATTTTACATGAAAAACGCTCAAATTGCAACCGTTTTCCGAACAATTTCTTTTTTTTCGGGAAAAAAGTTTTTGATCGATGCGCAATGCTTGATTGTGTCTGCATAGGTCAGCGATGTTGAGATGAAAACAAACAATATTGAACCCGCCCGCGCGGCAAGGCCAACCCCTACCACCGCCTGCCGGCAGAGCCACACCTTAAAAGGGGGCGGCCAAGATTCACTCGCTTCGCTCGGAATGAGGATTCGGACTGCGTACTTCGGGATCCTTCGGTCGCTTCGCTTCCTCAGGATGACGCATTGAATGGCGCGCGGTACCCTTCGACAGGCTCAAGATGATGCGTTGAATGGCGCGCGGGATCCTTCGACAGGCTCAGGATGATGCGTTGAATGGCGCGGGATCCTTCGACAGGCTCAGGATGATGCGTTGAATGGCGCGGGATCCTTCGACAGGCTCAGAATGACGCCTTCGGTGTCCGCGCGGACGGCATTCTATAAAAGAAATTTGCGAAAAGGCATTACACCATGCTTTCCAAGATGAGTTTGTCGGCGACGAGGGCGATGAACTCGCTGTTCGTCGGCTTTTCCGTGCCGATATAGACGCGGGCGCCGAAGATGGCGTTGACGGCATCCACCCGTCCCCTGTTCCATGCGACCTCGATGGCGTGGCGGATAGCGCGTTCCACCTTGCTCGCGCTGGTGCCGAACTTTTCCCCGATGATGGGATAGAGCCCCTTCGTCACATTGTTGATGATGTGCGGGTCGTTGACGGCGAGTTTGATCCCCTCGCGCAAATAGTTATAGCCCTTGATGTGCGGCGGAATGCCGATGGAGATGAAGATGTTGGAGATGCGCTCGTCCAGAGAGCCCGCTCTCCTTCTCTCGTACTTTTCCGAACGGGGTGCGCCTTCCTCCAAAACTTCGGCGGCGCGCTCTTCGACGAGCTCGGCCGAGACGGGCTTCATGAGATAGTACCGGGCGCCGAGCGCGATCGCGCGGCTGATGATCATGTCGTCCGAGAAGTTCCCGAGAACGATGAAGTCCACCTTCTTGCCGCCGTTTTTTGCCGCTTCCATCACGGTGAAGCCATCGCAATTTTTGAGGAGCAGGCTCAAAACGACCACGGAAGGAGAGGCGCTTTCCAAGAGTTTCATGCCCTCGGCGCCGTCGCCGGTGACGCCGCAGACTTCATATCCTTTCTCGGAAAAATGTGCCGCGAGTTCGGCCGCAAAACTCTCGTTGCTCTCTAAGATCAAAACGCGTTTCATAAAAAATTTCCTCCTTTTTTGCTTGGAAGCCCATTATAAAACACAAAATAGGATTTGTAAAGTCATTTTTGAACAAAATTCAAAAATTTCCGTTAAAAATTTTAAGATTTTTGAACGAAAATTGTCGAAGCGGCATTATTCGACAGCGTATCCCACCGTTTTTTCGGGGAAAATAAAAGTTTTTTATGGAGTCGCCCTACCGCAAAACACTTGACGGAATCCCGTAAATCGTGTAAAGTTCATTACGATGAAATACGATCGGATCTTGACGGAAAAGGTGCGGACATTTTTTACGACGGCTTCAAGCAGCCGCGACTTTTTGCTCGGTTATCTCCGCGAAAATGCCGATAAAGGCGCGGGGAGCGTTGCCCTGTGCTTCCGCGGCGCGGCGGCGACCCTCTATTATCGCTGTCACCAGCTCCTGCGCATCCGTAGCTCCAACCGGGGAATGGTGGGCGAGTTCGATCTCCGCCATGCACGATTCACCCAAGATTATGTGCACATCTTCCGCACCCTGCGCGACCGTCTGCATGTGGAGATCGCGGGCTTTTCCGACCCCTCTTTTGATACCCGCCGCAAATATGCGGCGGTCTTTCCGGATAGAGCAACGGCGACGGAGCTCGAAGAGATCATTCTTATTTTCAGGGGGCTCATCGACGATTTTCTCGACCCCGAGAAATGCGACTACGCCTTCGATGTGCCGCAAACAGAGCGAAAAAAGCGCGCCTCCTTGGAAAAGGACCGCCAGCAGGAGCTGTATGCCGCACATTTCTTGCACGAGGATTTTTTCTATTATGACCTGGAATTTTCTCAATGCGAAGCCGCAAAGAACGGCGTGCACGGAAGGTTCGATCTTTTGGGGCTGAGGCGGGAAGGCGGCGCATATACCCTGCTTCTGACCGAACTGAAATCTACGCCCGCGGCGCTTTGGGGTAGATCGGGCATAGAGGACCACGAAAGAGATTACGTCCGCTATCTCGAAAGTCCCCTCATGGAGACCCGAAAACGGGAAGCATGCGAGGCGGCGCGCCTTCTCTTTGAGATCTTCGAAAGGCCGTGCCCCGAGGACCTCACGCCCGAGAACATCAAAGACGTCAAGATCCGCTTTGTTTTTTCGGACAGTGTGATCGACGCGGGAAGAGCCTATCGCCCCAAGGACGATCGCATCGAAAAGGCGTACTTCGAAAGCGGCGCCGAAAAGCCTTATTAGCTTCTATTTGACGAGAATTTTCAACGATTTTCCCCAAAACACTTGACATATCCCAAAAAATATGGTTATATATAATATGAGGATTTTAATATGCAAGGAGACGTTATGATTTGGGATGAAGAGAGTTTTTTGAAAACTTACAAGGGAACCGCGGCGACATTCATAGAGGAAGATAACGTGTACTATGCACTCTTCAAAGAGCTTTTGCAGGATGAGGAACTGCTCGCGCACATCCGCTTTGCGAACGACGTTTTGGGCGTTCCCCCGCTCAGGACCTTCGTGCTCTATGAACGGGACTTTCTCAAAAGAATGGTGTTCCAAGAAAAGATGAGTGCCGCGGCGAAGCGGGGCTTGGGGGCGTGCTTCGGCTACCTCTATAAATTTATATACGGCGGGTACGACTCCGAGCAGTGCTGGTTCAACGACGAAAAGACGGGCATCAAGACTGCAAGCTATTTCTATAAGAAATAAATAGAGTATAAGGAGACAAAAGATGGCGGAATTGGTTTACACGACGCAAGAGTTGAAACAAGCAACAAAGAAAATCATTGAAGACAATTTCCGAGAATTGTATCGTGAGGAAATCGTAACAAACGACCGCCGCACGAAGTCGCGCCCGTTCTACAAGACGAAAGAGGGCGATGCGTTTTGTGAGGTCATCGCGCGGCAAGTGCTGTCGGAGCGGGAAAAATTCTGCACTTTCGATACGACCAATCTCTGCAAATATAAGATCGGATATCACAACAAGCGGCTTGCCGATTTGAAGTCCGGGCTGACATCCCCGGGAGCCATCCTGCAACATATCGAAGAGACCAACCGGCAAGAGGAGCGGATCATACATTGCATTTGCGCACAAGACCGCGTCGGAGAATTTTTCCCCACCGACTATCAGATCCCCACCCGAGACGGCGGCCATAATAAAATCGACCTCCTCTTGAAAAATGCAAGCGGCGATATCTATATCACGGAAGCAAAAAAATTCGGTTCCGACGAATCATTTTTGCGGTGCGCTCTCGAAATCCAGACCTATTATACCAACCTTACTAAGGTATTCCTGCAAAAAAACGGATGGAAGATAGAAAAAGTCAAGAAGGCGGTCTTATTCGATAAAGATAGTTTTGCATATACCCAAATTGAACATGAAGGCTGGGCAAAAGATCTGCAACAGGCGTTCGATATTCATGTTCTGATCCTCTCCCACGATGACAATTGGCAATTCAACATCGAAGAATACCTCGGCTAAATGCAAAAGGCGGAGAAAAACCGCCTTTTGTTTTCGCCATATGATATAAGTATTTGAATATTTAGAAATCTATTAAATTTGCGGTGAGACCCGCAACAGAAAAAAGGAGGCTTTTTATGGAAGAAAACTACATTCGCGTCGGGATCTTTTGGGCGATCCCGAACAGGGAGGAAGGCGGCTGGGACTTTCGCATGCTGCAAAAGTCCTATCCCGCTTCCGCGGCAGAGCAGCTTGCAAATCCCGTGGGATTCATCGACTACCCCTATTCGCACTACGACGCATGGGATGACGCCCGCCACGAGACCGAGCCCGAGGACTGCTACTTCTATCCGCGCGGCAGGATCCTTTACGATGTTAAAAGAAAAATGCACCGCATCTTTGCGGATACATGTTTGAGCGTGAGCGATTTGGAAGATCTCATGGATTTTTACGATATTGAGGACATGGAGGTCTGCCGCGACGAACACTATGTGAGCGCCTATACCAACTCCCCCCGCCCCACCGCGCGGCCGAAACTTTCCTATCATATTTTGCGCGGGAAGGAGAAGATCGGGGAAAATCTCATCGAGATCTCCTACGGCGAGACGAAGATCCTCGTCGAACTCGGGAAGGCGCTCGACGGCGGCGAGGAGTTGAGCGACCTCGAAAAAACCGTCTTGGAGACAAAATACGACGCCGTCGTCGTCTCGCACTATCACGCCGACCATGCGGGGCTCATCGATAAGAAGCAGGACTGCCCCGTCTATATCGGTGCGGGCGCGCGGCGCATCCTCGAAGCGATGAGCAAATTCCGCGGGGAAACTCTTCCCCAAAATATCGCCGCCTATCGGGACGGGAGGTCCTTCCGCATCGGAAAGATCCGCGTCACCCCCTATCTTTGCGACCACTCGGCGTTCGACAGCTACATGCTCCTCTTCGAGGCGGGCGGGAAGAGCATCCTCTACACGGGCGACTTCCGCTTCCACGGCAGAAAGACTTCTGACGTGCTCTTTGCGCGTCTCCCGAAGAGGGTGGACGTCCTCATCTCGGAGGGGACCAATCTCGGGAGCGAGAAGCCCTGCTTTTCGGAGCGCGAACTCGAAGAGCGGGCGGTAGAACTTATCAAAAATGCAGACGGGCCCGTCTTTATCTTGCAGTCCGCTTCCAATATCGATCGGCTCGTGAGCTTCTACCGCGCCGCCAAACGGTGCGGGCGCATCTTCTACGAAGATCTCTACACCGCCCTCCTCGCCTCGGCTGCGGGCGGCAGCATCCCGCGCCCCGACGTCTTTGAGGACGTGTTTGCCTTCACGCCCCGCCCCGTGCGCGGGAACCGCAAAGATCTCTTCTTCGAATTTGAACACAAGCGCGGGATAGGCGCGATCGCAAAGGGACGGCCCTTTGTGATGCCCGTGCGCCCGTCGATGCTCGGATTTCTCCAAAAACTGTGCAGAAAAATCGCCCCCTCGGGTGCCCTTCTCATCTATTCGATGTGGAGCGGCTACCGCGAAAAGGACGACGTGAAAGAGTTCTTGGAGGAAGCGCAAAGTTTGGGGCTGAAAGAGCGCACCCTGCACACGAGCGGGCATGCCTCCGCGGACGACCTTATGCGGCTTCATAAGCGCGTTGGGGCGGACGAATATGTTATCGTTCATACTGCCCGATGAGAGGGCGTGAAAACAGCCGAGGAGCGAACTCCTCGGCTGTTTTCGTGCTATTCTGTTTCTCATAACCTTCCCCTACCCCTTGCGGGGGTCGGTGCGAGGATGGGGACCCCCGCACCGACGAAGGGAAATTATGAAGGGTGAGCTGTTTAGTCCTTCTTTTCGGGCAGCAGGGCGACCTCGGCGGGAGCATGGATCGCCGTCGCGGCAGCGGCCGAAATCCCGGAAATGGTGGCGAGGTAGCCGAAGTTCGTCTCGTCGGCACTCGCCGAGGGACCGGTGGTTGCACTGAACCCGATCGATACCCATAATGCGCCGTTTGCAAGGTCATCCTCGTCGATCGTGATTGAAATCGACTTGAACGGTTTTGTGGTCACCCCGCTCTGATAGCCGTCGATCGTCACGTCGTACTTCGTCAAGATGGATTCATCGCAGGTGGTGCTGGCTGCGATCGCGGTCCCCGCCACTCCCGCTTTAACCGACAAGGGCAACTTATTCGCAATGCAGAGGTAAGAGAATCTGACATCCCATGCGAGCAGTTTATATACGATGCCGTCGAGGGCGACCCGAAGGGTGCCCGCCTTTTCGAACTTGAATTTAAGACCCGATAGCCCCGTCAGATAGTAATTGCCGTCCTCGGTGATCTCGGTCTGTTTGCTGGGCTTATAAGGCGCGTTTATGGAGCCGACGATCCCTTGATCGTAATGGACATCCTCCGTACCCAAGCAGTCGGGGCAGGTCTTTTGCAGGGTGCCGCCCTCCGCATTGCATTCGGGAAGCGCCTCGTAGGAGAAGGCAAAGCCGTTCTCGTGCTTGCAGCCTTCGGGGGCCTTCTGCCCGCAGACGCAGTCGCCGTTCGTGAAGTCATGGTCTTGCTTTTCGACGCCGGGCTCTGCCGTGCCGTCGAGGGCGCACACCTTCCAGTGCTGGTTTTCGTCCTTGGCATAGGCCGTGAAGTCGTGGTCGTGCACCTTCCACGTGGGGGTCTTGCCCATTTCCCAGCTCACGATGTAGCCGTTGTCCTCTTCGACGGCGAGGCCCGTAATGCTTACGACCGTGCCGGGGTAGCTGATGCCCTTGACGGCGTCGTACACTCTGAACCTATCATTGGTCGAGAGCGCAACTTCGGCCTCGTAGGTCTTGCCGTCGGCGCCGAGCTCCATCTTGATGCAGTTCGCGCGCACCTCTTCGAGGACGTTTTTTCCCTGCTTATCCCAAACTTCGGGAAACTCGCTCCCGGGCTGGGAAGCGATATGCCCCGTGAGATAAATTTCAGGCTTTTGGTACCCGCATTCGCATTTGCCGTCCTTAAAGGTGTGGTCGACTTTGCCCTGCTCCCAGATCGCGTCGTCGTCGGGGCAGATCATCCAGTGCTGCGTGTCACTGTGTTCCCATTCGGTGTAGCTATGGGTGTGTTCGGGTGTGGGCGGGGTGTCGGGTTCTTTTTCACCGCAGGCGGAGATGCCCACGCCGATGCTTGCGGCCATTGCGAGCGACAATCCCACAATGAGCCAACTCTTTTTGTTCATAACTTTCCTCCATAATGAAATTTTTTGTCA
Source organism: uncultured Clostridia bacterium (assembly GCA_947625555.1). Taxonomy (GTDB): domain Bacteria; phylum Bacillota; class Clostridia; order Christensenellales; family Borkfalkiaceae; genus Gallimonas. The sequence continues at coordinate 12,162 of CANQOT010000009.1, forward strand.
TTTTTATGACATCATATATTGTACCCCCCCCGTCCATTTGTCAAGACTTTTTTGATAAATTTTTCATTTTTTCGCAAAAATTTTTTTTCCACAGCCAAAATTTATAATAATTTGAGCGAAATTGGGGGGTATGAACAAGGGAAAAGAACAAGAAAAAAGCCTTCCCCCATCCATGGGGGAAGGTGGCACGCCGCGTGCGGCGTGACGAATGAGGGCACCCTCACCACCGCCTGCGGCGGAGCCTCCCCCGTAGACGGGGGAAGCCTTATAATAAGGATATGTTTCGACACGCGCGTATCGCGCGGCTCAACATGACGTGAGTAGAATGTCACCCCACCCCCCTACCCCCCTCCCATGGAGGGGGCTTGCGGACTGCGTATTAGGGGATTCTCTCGCCCCTTTCAGGGGCTCGGAATGACGCGTTTGACGAGGCCAACCCCCACCACCCGCTACGCGGGAGCTTTCTCACGCGGGTAGAGCCCCGCGTTCGGTCACCGTTCGCGCCTTCCGATGCGCTCACTCACCGCAAAACGCAGCGCACGGCACACCGTGTCGTTGCGCAGAACTGCGTTTTGCGACCCCTTCAAAGGGGGCAGCTCTACCCTCATCAGTCACCTACGGTGACAGCTTCCCCCGTAGACGGGGGAAGCCTTGCGACTGCGTTAACCGACGAGGTCGACGTATTCGTCGAAGGTGACGTTCTTATCGAAGGTCTTTTTGCCGTCGAGGACGATGATGCGGTTGCATGCCGTGTTCATGAGCTCTTGGTCGTGCGAGGTGAGCAGCATGCACCCCTTGAACGCCACAAGACCGTTGTTGAGCGAGGTGATGCTTTCGAGGTCGAGGTGGTTGGTAGGTTCGTCGAGAATGAGGAAGTTCCCCCCCTCGAGCATCATTTTGGCGAGCATACAGCGCACTTTCTCGCCGCCCGAGAGCACCTTTGCCTCCTTCAAGGCCTCCTCGCCCGAAAAGAGCATGCGGCCGAGCCAGCCCCTCAAATATTCCTCGTAATGGTCCTTGGAGAACTGCGAGAGCCACTGCACGAGGGTGAGGTTGCACCCCTCGAAGTACTCGTTGTTGTTCTGCGGGAAGTAGGACATCTTGATCGTCTTCCCCCACTTGACGGTGCCCGCATCGGGCTCGGTTCTGCCCGTCAAAATTTCGTAGAGCATGGTGACCGCCGTCGATTTATCCGAGATGATGCCGATCTTATCCCCCCTCTGCACGGTGAAGGAGATATCCTCGAAGAAGCCCTTCTTCGTGAGCCCCTCGACGGCGAGGATATCGTTGCCGATCTCCCGCTCCGACTTGAAGTCGATGAAGGGATACTTGCGAAGCGACGGCTTGAAATCGGAGATGGTGAGCTTTTCGAGCTCCTTCTTCCTTGCCGTCGCCTGACGGGATTTCGAAGCATTCGCCGCAAACCGCGCGATGAACTCTTTGAGCTCGGCGGCGCGCTGTTCGGCCTTCTTATCGGCGTCGCGCTGTTGGCGCGCCATGAGCTGGGAAGTCTGGTACCAAAAGTCGTAGTTACCGAGATAGAGATTGATCTTGCCGTAGTCGACGTCGCAGATGTGCGTACATACCTTATTTAAGAAGTGGCGGTTGTGCGAGACGATGATGATGGTGTTCTCGAAGTCCAAAAGATAGTTTTCGAGCCAGCGCGTCGTTTTCAGGTCCAAATTGTTGGTGGGCTCGTCCAAAAGGAGCACGTCGGGATCGCCGAAGAGCGCCTGCGCGAGGAGCACTTTGACCTTTTGCTTCGCGTCGAGCTCGCCCATGAGCATGTAGTGGTATTCGCCCGGGATATCGAGGGCGTTGAGAAGGGTCTGCGCTTCGCTCTCGGCCTCCCAGCCGCCGAGCTCCGCAAACTCGCTTTCGAGTTCGGAAGCGCGCACGCCGTCCTCCTCGGTAAAGTCGGCATGGGCGTAGAGGGCGTCCTTCTCGTCCATGATCTCGACGAGGCGCTTATGCCCGAGCATGACCGTCCTCAAAACCGTCTCAAAGTCATATTTATTCTGGTTTTGCGCCAAGACGGACATGCGCTCGTTCTTATCGAGGGTGACGTCCCCCTTGTTGGGCTCGATCTCGCCCGAGAGCACTTTGAGGAAGGTGGACTTCCCCGCACCGTTCGCGCCGATGATGCCGTAACAATTCCCCTTGGTGAATTTTAAGTTAACGTCTTCGAACAGCTTTTTGCTTCCGTATTGCAGACTGACGCCGTTGACCTGTAACATGATGCCCTCTCTTTTCTGAATTCGGGGAAATTATACCATATTCTGCCCAGCTGGGGCAAGCAAATCGCGCGGCAGAAAAAATTTCTTTTGAATGTTCACAAAATGAAGCATTTTGGTTGACAGCACGGCCGCTTTTTCCTATAATAAGAAAAGACTGACCGAGAGGTACGACCATGAAACTGATCAAAGAAAAGTTATTCCTCGCGGTGAACGCCGTCTTTTTGGCGCTCATCGCCGCGACATGCGCCCTGTATTGCGTTTACGGCACGATTTACGCGAAGGCCGCCGCGAGCGGGACATTTTTGCTCCTCGCACTGTTCAATACCGTCCTGGCGCTCGTCCGCGGAAAGAGCGGCTATCCGCTCTGCAAATATTGGCTGCTCGGGGGGCTTGCCCTCGCCTTTGCGGGGGACATCGCGCTCGAATACGAATTCATCGCGGGAGTCGTGCTCTTTGCGCTGGGGCATGTCCTCCTGCTCGGCGCCTTCCATACGTTGAAGCCGCTCGGCTGGCGGGATATTTTGCCCACCCTTCTCCTGATCGCGGGGTCCGTATGCCTGCTCCTATTGCTCCCCGCCTATCGGTTCGGCGACCTTCTTGCGCCCGTGATCGTGTACGCCGTCGTGATCTCGGCAATGCTCGGGAAGGCGGTGGGCGTATTGCTCGATCGCAAGCTCCACCTTCCCTTGCGGCTGGGCGTGTTCGGCGGCGCGTTGCTCTTCTTCGCCTCCGACCTCTTCCTGACCTTTGCAAACTTTACCGAGGTCGCGTTTAATTTCTCGCTGCCCTGCCTCATTACGTACTACCTCGCCACCTATCTGCTGGCCGTGACGATCTATCTTGCCTCCGCAACGGGGGAAAGGCGCGAGGCCCTTTCGATGAACGTGTTCGCACGGCTCTATTGCCGCGCCTTCCAGGGGATCTTCCGCCTTGCCATTCCCTTCATGCCCTACCGCAAGCCCAAACTGCTCGGAAACTGCGGGGAAGCCGCCGCCCTCATCAAAGAAAAGGGCAAACGCCGTCCGCTCATCGTGACGGACGCCGGCGTGAGGGCACACGGCGTGCTCGCGCCCGTGACGGAAGCGCTCGAAGGGGCGGGTATCGCCTACGAGATCTTCGACAAGACGCCCGCCAACCCCACCGTTTCCGCGATCGAGGAGGCGTTTGCGCTCTACCGCGAAAGGGGCTGCGACTGCCTCATGGCGGTGGGCGGGGGCTCGCCCATGGACTGCGCAAAGGGCGTCTGCGCACGCATCATAAAGCCCAAGAAAACTCTCGTCCGCATGCAAGGCATTCTCAAAGTTATCGGTTCCCAACCCCTCTTCATCGCCGTGCCCACCACGGCGGGAACGGGAAGCGAGGCGACGATCGCCGCCGTCGTCACCGACGATAAGACGCATCATAAATTCACCATTCTCTCCTTCTGCCTCGCGCCCAAATACGCACTTTTGGACCCCATTATGACAAAAACGCTTCCGCCCGCCCCCACCGCGGAGACGGGGCTGGACGCGCTCACCCATGCCGTGGAGGCGTACATAGGGCGTTCGGCGACCTTCATGACGCGCCGCCTTGCCGTGAGCGCCGTGAAGCGCATCGACAAAAATTTGCTCGCCGCATACCGCGACGGAAACGACCTTTCCGCCCGCAAGGAGATGCAGCTCGCCGCCTATGAAGCGGGGCTCGCGTTCACCGTCTCCTATGTCGGCTATGTGCATGCCGTGGCGCACTCCTTGGGCGGCGCATACAACTATCCGCACGGCAGGACGAACGCAACGCTTTTGCCCATCGTGCTCCGCATGTACGGAAAATCGGCAGAGCGGCGGCTTGCAAAACTCGCCAAATCGAGCGGCATCTGCGAAAGTTCCCTCCCGCGCCATGAAGCGGCCGAGGCCTTTATCGCTTGGGTCGAAGATCTGAACGAACAGACGGGCATCCCGAGATCGCTCGAAATTGCGCAAGAGGATATCCCTGTTCTTGCGAAAAACGCGGCGGCGGAGGCAAACCCGCTCTATCCCGTGCCCCGCCTCATGGACCGCGTTGCGCTCGGGGACATCTATCATGCGGCGCGCACGCGGCACGCCCTCTCCTCCGAAGCTGCGCTCGCGGCGCAAAAGAAATATTTCGCGACGGGGGCGACGCTGGATCTCCAAACGCGCAGACGCTATCTGAAAAAACTGTATGCGGCGCTTTCGGAACGCGAGGACGAACTCAACGGCGCGCTCAAAGCCGACCTCGGGAAGAGCGCCTACGAAAGCTATATGTGCGAGGTGGGCATGGTGCGCGCAGAGATCTCCCATCTTTTGAAACACCTCCGCCGCTACGCCAAGGAAAAGCGGGTGAAAACGCCGCTCGCGCAGTTCGCTTCCCGCAGTTTTCAAAAGCCTTCGCCCTACGGGTGCGTGCTCGTAATGAGCCCGTGGAACTACCCCGTTCTCCTCACTTTGGAACCCCTCGCCGACGCCATTGCCGCGGGCAACTGCGTCATCGTGAAGCCCTCCGCTTACTCTCCCGCGACGAGCGACGCGCTCAAAGCGCTCCTTTGCGACGTGTTCCCGCCCGAACTCGTCTACCCCGTGCTCGGCGGCAGGGCGGAGAATTCGGCGCTCCTCGACCTGCCCTTCGATAAGATCTTCTTCACGGGCAGCGTCGCCGTCGGAAAGGAAGTGATGCGGCGCGCCGCGGAAAAACTCATCCCCGTCACCCTCGAACTCGGCGGCAAGAGCCCCTGCATCGTAGACGCAACGGCAAATATTCCGCTCGCCGCAAAGCGCATCGTATTCGGCAAATTTTTGAATTGCGGGCAGACGTGCGTCGCGCCCGACTATATCCTCGTGCACCGTTCCGTCGAACAAAGGCTCCTCGCCGAACTCAAACGGCAGATCGAAAAGCAGTACGGCGCGCACCCGCTCGAAAACGCGGACTACGGGAAGATCATCAGCGAAAAGCACTTCCGCCGCATCTCGGCGCTCATCGACCCCGCCAAGGTGTACTGCGGCGGAAAAACGGACGAAGAGACGCTCCGCATCGAGCCCACCGTTCTGCAAAACGTGACGCGGGAGGACGGCGTGATGCAGGAGGAGATCTTCGGCCCCGTCCTCCCCGTGCTCGTCTATGACGACGAGGAGGAGATCATCGCGGACATCAACGCGGGCAACTCCCCGCTCGCCCTCTACCTCTTCACCTCCAAGAAAGAGACCGAGCGCAAGTTCCTCTCGCGCGTCGCATTCGGCGGCGGGTGCGTGAACGACGTCGTGATCCATATCGCCTCTTCCGAGCTGCCGTTCGGCGGCGTGGGCGCGAGCGGCATGGGCGCCTACCACGGCAAAGCGGGCTTCGAATGCTTCTCGCACACGAAGGGCATCGTGGATAAGAAAACGTGGCTCGATCTGCCCATGCGCTATCAGCCCTACCGCACTCTCTTCGAAAAACTCGTACGCTTCTTTATGAAATGACCGTGCGCACAGCACTAAATTCAACTAAAATTCTAATTTTTCAACCATTCGTTGAATGGAAAGGATATCGCAGCGGTTGATTTCATGCTATAATAGAGGCATCAATTACAAAGAGGCAGCGAGATATATGGAAAGAGGTCAACTGATCGCATATCACAGAAGGCGCCTACATCTGACGCAGGCGGAACTCGGGGAGAAGGTGAACGTCACCGCGCAAGCCATCTCCAAGTGGGAAAAGGGGCTTTCGGAGCCCGACCTTTCCACCATCCAGAGGTTGAGCAAGATCTTCGAGATCGACGTGACGGATTTTTTTGCCGAGGAACCCACCGAGGGGGAGAAAGAGACTGCAATCGCGCAAGCGACCGCCCAAGCCCCGTCTACGGAGGGACCCACGCCCGCGCGCGTTCCCATCGTAGAAAAAGAGCCCGACCGCGAGCCGCCCAAGATCATTGTCGGCTACTGCGACAAGTGCAAGCGCCCCATCGACCAGCGCGAAAGATACACCGTGGAGCGTGTGGGAAGGAGCAGCACGCAACGGCTCTACTGCCCCGAATGCAAACACAAAATGGACGTCTCGCATGCCGATCATAAACTCTCTCACGGCAGGAAGATGTTCCGTAGGAGCATGATCTGGGGTACCGTTGCAGCGATCGCCGTCGTCATCTTGATCGCCGTGCTCGCCATCGTTTTCGCCAACCCTGTCTATCTCTTGGGGCTCGTCTTCTCGCTGTTTGCCTTTACCTTCACCGCACAGTGCTTTTGGGACGGGTTCATCCTTGAATTTCTCATGTTCTTCATGCACAGCTTCCGCATGCCGATGCTCATCTTCCAGCTCAGCCTCAACGGCATCGTCTGGTTCATTACGGTGAAGCTGCTCCTCATGATCCTCTCGGGGTTCCTCTCCGTCTTGCTCTTTTTGTTCGGGCTCTTCCTCACCCTCCTCGTGAGTCTCTTCGCGTTCCCCTTCTGTCTTATCAAGGAATTGCACGAACTGCGAGATCTCAACGCGACTGCCGCACGCGTCAGGGCGGAATAAGACAATCAATATCAAAAGCCGCCCATGCTCGGCGGCTTTTTTTATGTGCTGTGACGGTGCGCGCCCCGCCGCTTGACGAGCGTCAAGAGGCCCAGCGAGAGGGCGACGCCGAGGAGAAGGAGAAAGAAGGATATGACCCATCCCCATACCCCCATCGCGGCGGCGCTCCTTGCAAAGGGCGCATAGACGGCCACGATGGAGCCCGTAATGAAGCCGAGAATGGCGAAATAGGTCGCGCGGGGGAATTTTCGTAGCAAAAACCGCATGAGGAAGGAGACGGCAAAGAATCCGACGAGCATGCCCGCGCCCGCGACGGCGAGGACGGAGAGGCTGATGAGGGGCTCCTTCCCGCGGAGAAGAAAGCCCGTGAGGAGGGAAATGAGGGGCGTGTAGTAGCCGAAAATGAGCAGGAGCATCGAGCCCGAGATGCCCGGAACGACGAGGGCGCACGCCGCGACCGCCCCCACGAGAAAGAGGAGCGCATAGCCGCCGAGATCGAGGCGGTATAAAAAGCCCTCCGCATGGTTCGCCGCGGGCAGGAAGGCGAGCGCGGCGGCGACGAGGCAGGGAAGGAGGAAGGCGGCGGCGTTTTTGGGCGTCGGACGGCCCGGGGCCTTCTCCTTGATGGAGGGAAGTCCGCCGATCGAGAGCCCTACAAAGAGCGTCACCGTGGGCACGGGATAGTTGCGGACCCCCCATTGAATGGGAAAGAGGAGCGCGGCCGCCCCCAAGATCATCCCGAGCGCGATGGGCAAAAGCGTCCTCATGCTGCGCGTGAAGTGTTTGAAAACATCGGCGACGGCGCCGATGAGCCGCTCGTAGATGCCGAGAAGGGCCGCGACCGACCCGCCCGAAAACCCGGGCACGATGAAGGCGACCCCGATCGCCGCCCCTCGCAAAACGTCCGCAAGAAAGGATGCGGCCCTATGGTGTTGTCCTGCGGCGGAATTTTTCATCACTATTATTCTATCGCCCGCTGCAAGAAAATAACACTTTTGCGCATATTTTTATTTCGATAAAAATCGAAATAAAGAAAAAATCACGATTTTTTTAGACAAAAGAGCGTCTGCCGAGGCAGACGCTCTTTTATTTGAAGTTTTGTTATGCGTTGAGGTCCGTGGGAAGGGTGACGGTCGTCGTGCCGAAATCGGTGTAGGTCACCGTCGCGGAAGCGCCGACGGAGACGGACACCGACACGCCATCCTGCGATGCGCCGCCCTTTGCGCTGATCTTCGCGGTCCCCTTGGAAAGCCTGCCGTCCGTCACGAAATAGGTCGCTTCGCCCGAGAAGTTGAGGGGCATATCATCGAAGGAATCGCCGAGCTCGGCGTAATATTCGTCCATATATTCGTCGAACTTATCGGGGGAGAGCTTGAAGCCCGTCTTGGTCTTTTCGAAGAGGGTGTGGTCGAAGTCGGGCTGCTGATAATAGAAGAGCTCCGAAAGAGAGGTCATATCCTCGAACTCATACGCATTCCTTGCGTATGTTCCGTCTTCCGTCAGGTAATAGGCGACGAGTCCGTCTTCTTCCTGAACGATATAGATCTTTTCGTTGACCGGTCCGTTGACTGATCCCTCACCGGGAATGACACCCTTGAAGCTGGTCGTCATCTCGATCAAGGCGGCGGTCTCCGTGATTTTGATGGTGATCGTGACGGTCGTCGAATAGCTGGTTTTCTGCGACTGGCCATAGGCAGAGGCCTTCATGTCCACGCTGGTCGTTGCCTTGGAGGTCATCGTGAAGTTCTTGTAGTTGGAGAGATCGCACACGCTTTCGAGATAGCTCTTGGAGATCATCTCGCCTACGCCGGGCTGGGGAATGTAATAGCGGTATGCGTCGTCCTCGAAGCCCAAAATGATGAGGCTGACCTCTTTCCCGCCCGTGGGCTGAGCTGCGCAAACTGCGCGAGCCGCGGTGGCCGGCGCATAGAGGACGGTGCCCTTCTCTGCGGTGACGACGTCTTCTGCCTTCACATCGCCGAGGTTGAGTGCGGCGATCTCTTCCTGCGTGAGGACGGAGGTCTTGGTGTAGGTGACGTTGAGCTCTTCGGCACCGTCGTCCACGATCTCGTTCTCAATGAACGCCTTGGCAGCCGCATCCTGCGATTCGTACGTCTGCGTAGAGACGACGCCCTCGAAGGTCTCGCTGTAATTTCCGCCGCCCATATCACAGGCGGCAAGGCCGACGCTGGCCGCGAGAGCGGCAGCAAGGACCCCTGCTACGATTGTTGCTTTTTTCATATCCTTCTCCTTATTTTATTATTTCCTATGATTGTAGTCATTCAAAAATTTTTGTCAAGCGTTTGAGACAAAGTTTCTCGAAATTTCCGACGGCAACTTCACCCCTGCGCGGCGAGCATGCGATAGTAGGCGCCCTTCCTTTCGACGAGCTCTTGGTGGGTGCCCTGCTCCACGATCTGCCCTTCCGAGAGCACGACGATGCGGTCGGCTCCGCGAATGGTGGAGAGCCTGTGCGCGATGACGAAACTCGTCCTGCCCGCGAGGAGGGCTTTCAGGCTCGCCTGCACTTCCCGCTCCGTTTGGGTGTCGATGTGGCTCGTCGCCTCGTCGAGGACGATGACGCGCGGGTCGGCGAGGATGAGCCGCGCAAAGGAGAGGAGCTGCCGTTCCCCGCCCGAGAGCGCGGAATTTTCGGAGATCTGCGTCCCGTACCCCTCGGGTAGGCGGGAGATGAACGCGTCGGCGCAGGCCGCCTTCGCGGCCGCGATGCACTCCGCGTCGGTCGCTTCGGGACGGGCGAAACGGATATTTTCGAGCACCGTGCCGCTGAAAATGTAGGTATCCTGCATCATCGCGCCCACGCGCTCGCGCAGAGACTTCAAGGTATAGGCGCGCACGTCCTTCCCGTCCACCTTCACGCTGCCGCCCTGCACGTCGTAGAAGCGCGAGAGAAGGTTGACGATGGTCGTCTTGCCCGAACCCGTCGCCCCGACGAGGGCGATCGTCTCGCCCGCTTGTGCGCGGAGGGAGAAATCTTTGAGCACGGGAATGCCCTCGACGTAGGAGAAGTCGACATGGTCAAATTCCACCTCCCCCCTGCATTCTTCGAGGGGAAGGGCCCCTTCCTCGTCGCAGATCTCGACGGGCGTCGCAATGGTATCGTAGATGCGTTCGACGTTGGCCGTGAGCTTGAACAGGTCGGCGAGCTCCCCGCAGACGGCGCCGATGACGGAGGTGACTTCGCCGAGCGCGGAACCTATCGCGATGACGGTGCCGAGGGAAAGATCCCCCCCTGCGAGCCCGATCGCGAGCGCAACGCCATATACCATGCCCGTAAGCAAGGCGTTGGAAAAGCCGTGGGCGATGGGATAGAAGGATTCGCGCGCGGCCGTCGTGTACATGAAGGCCTTGCGGTACTCCTCGTAGAGTTCCCCCGCCACCCGCACGTTGAGCGCCGAACGGTTATAGGCGCGGACGACCTCCGCCCCGCCGATGCTCTCGGCGACGAAGGCGGTGTAGTTGGCGTTCTTGTTGCGCTGCCTTCCCTCGCGGTTATGAATGGTCCTGCTCAAAAAATAGATGAGGACGACGAGGGGCAGAAGGGCCCCCACGACGGCCCCGCCGATGCGCACGTCGAGGCAGAGGATCCAGACGATGCCGATGAGGACGACGCCCACGCAGTAGAGGAGAATGTAGAAGAGGTTGCCGACGATCTCGGCGATCTCGTCGACATAGGTCGTGACGCGCACCAAGATCTTTCCCGTCGAATGGGTATCGAAATAGCGGAAGGAAAGGACGGTCACATGGTTGAAGATCTCGGTGCGGAGCTCGGAGGAAAAGAGGTGGCCGAAGCGCTTGGGCACGAGATTTTCGAGAAAGGCGAAAAGGGCCGTTCCCGCCCACGTCGCAAGGAGCCCGCCCGCGGCGAGGAGGACGGTTTTGAGATAGCCTTCCGCAAGCACCCCGCTCGTGGGGAAGATCGCGGAGATGATGACGGAATACAAAAGCCCGGGCACGAGGGAGAGCGCGCCCGTCACGATCTCGATGAGGAGACTGCAAACGAGCATCTTTTTGTGCCGCGCCGCCTGACGGATGAGGCGCCCGAGCATCCTGAAATTGAATTTTTGCCTGACGTATTCGTCCTGGTAATAGAGATTGTTCTGCATGGCGCTACTCCTCGAATACCATCTCGCCCGACTGCCGCTCGTAGATCTCGGCAAAGTTGCCGCCCCGTTCCATGAGCTCTTGGAAGCTCCCCCGCTCGACGATGCCGCCCGCGTCCAAAAACAAGATCTCGTCGCAATTTTTGAGCGCCGTCGCGCGGTGGGTGACGATGACGAGCGTCCTATCGCCGCACTCCCGTTCGAGATTTTTGAACACCTGCCGCTCCGTCTCGAGGTCGAGGGCGCTCGTTACGTCGTCAAAAACGAGGATGGGGGCGTTTTTGAAGAGGGCGCGCGCGATGGAGATGCGCTGCTTCTGCCCGCCCGAGAGGCCGAAGCCCTTCTCCCCCACCGTCGTCTGATAACCGTCGGGGAAGCGGCGGGCGAACTCGTCCACTTCGGCGAGAGCCCCCGCGCGGGCGATCTTCTCCTCGGGCGCGAAGGGGTCGTAGAGGGCGATGTTGGCCGCGATCGTGTTGGAGAAGAGAAAGACGTTTTGCATCGCATAGGAGAACCTGCGGGTCAGCTCCTCGCGGTCGTATGTATGGATGGGCTCGCCGTCCAGAAGGATCTCCCCTTCGTCGCACTCCGCCATGCCCTGCATGAGCTTGCAAAGAAGGGTCTTGCCCGAGCCCGTCCTGCCCATGACGCCGAGCTTCTTGCCGTACGGAAGGTCGAGGTCCACCCCTTTGAGCGCGCAGCCCTCGCCGCTCTTCACGCCCACGCCCCCGAAGGAAATCGAAGGCCGCATCGCGGGCATGGTATGCCCGTATTGCGTCGCGACCTCGTCGGGATCGTTCAAAAAGCCGAAGAGACGGCGGGCGGAGACGAAGTTCCGCTGCATGTTGTTGATGTTGATGAGCACGCTCGTGAGCTGCCAGATAAGCGTCCCCATATAGCCCATGATGGCAGTAAATTCCCCCGCCGTGATCTCGTGCGAAAGCCCCAGCCAAACGGCGAGGGCGAGCTCGCCGCAAAAGACGAAGAGGCGCACGATCTGCGTCGAAAGGGAACGCTTCGCAAAGAGGCCCACCCCGCCGTAGTTGGTTTTGAGGAGCTGCCTGTTATCGGCGTCGAAGAGGACCCTGCGTTCGGCTTCGCGGGCGAAGGAAGCCACCGTCCGCGCGCCGTACACGCTCTCCTGCACCGTCGTGTTGAGGCGGGACGAATCCTTCCAGACATTGTCGTAGTAGGTGCGTGCGCGGCGGTTGAAGAATACGACGATGAGGGAGCAGACGCCGCCTCCCACGATGGGCAAAAAGAGGAGCGTATAGTGGATCTGCCCGAGGAGCACGGCCGCAAGGACGGCGTAGAGGATGCCGTTCAAGAGGAATTGCGCGTTGTGCACATACACGTCGCGCACGTTGGACGGGTCCTTGGTGGCGATGAGGATGAGGTCGCCCGAGGAATATTTGGAGAGGAGCGGCCCGCTCGCTTCGCCGATCTTGCGCATGGCGTCGGAGCGCAGCTTCCCCTCCGCTTTGAGCGTCACGAGGTGGCCGACGTACCACTTCCCATAGGAGAGAAGGAGGACGAGAAGGGCCACGCCGACGAGCGTCCCCGCAAGGACGAGGAAGATGGTCTCGAAATCGTTTTGCGGAATGCCCGCGACGAGGAAGTTGAAGAGACTGCCCGTCTGCCCCGCTTCCCCTCCCAAGAGGGGCGTGAGCACGCGGTCGACGAGCAGGGCGACGATCTGCGGGGTGATGAGCGTAAGAAAAACGAGCCCCATCCCGCAACCCATCGAAAAAATGATGGCGGGAAGGTGCCGTTTGAAATACGGAAATGAGTTTTTGAAAAATTCCTTCATACCCCTGCGGAAAAAAGAAGCGCGGCTACCCGCGCTCCCCAATTATAGTTTGCTTACATGATGTTCTTGACGCTGCGCGGGAAGAGCGTGACGTCGCGGATATTTTCGACGCCCGTGCAGTACATGACGAAGCGTTCGAACCCGAGGCCGAACCCGCCGTGCGGAACGGTGCCGAAGCGGCGCAGATCGAGGTACTGCTTATAGGCGCTCCGGTCCATGCCCCTCTCGGACATGGCCGCCTGCAATTTGGAAAGATCGGCTTCCCTCTCGCTCCCGCCGATGATCTCGCCGATGCCGGGCACCAAGAGGTCGGTAGCCGCCACCGTCTTGCCGTCGGGGTTCTGCTTCATATAGAAGGATTTGATCTCCTTGGGATAGTTCGTCACAAAAACGGGACGCTTGAATACCTGCTCGGTGAGATATTTCTCGTGCTCGGATTGCAGGTCGCTCCCCCAATGCACGGGGAATTCGAAGCGGGCGTTCTCCTTCTCCAAGATGGCGATCGCCTCGGTATAGGAACAGACGGCGAAATCGGAGTTCGCAACGTGCGTGAGCTTCTCGATGAGGCCCTTTTCCATAAAGGTATCGAAGAATTTCATCTCCTCGGGGCACTCTTCGAGCACGGCCTTGACAAGGTATTTGAGCATGTCCTCGGCGATCTCGATGACATCGGGAAGTTCGGCGAAGGCGACCTCGGGTTCCACATGCCAAAATTCCGCGAGGTGACGCTTCGTGTTGGAATTTTCCGCGCGGAAGGAGGGCCCGAAGGTATAGATCTTGCCGAGAGCCGTCGCGGCGACCTCGCCCTCGAGCTGACCCGAGACGGAAAGCCCCGCCTTCACGCCGAAGAAATCTTCTTTGAAGTAATCCTCCGCCGTCTTATAGCTCGCATTCCACGGCTGGGTGGTGACGCGGAACATCTCGCCCGCGCCCTCGCAGTCGCTCGCCGTGATGAGGGGCGCGTTGATGTAGTAGTAGCCGTGTTCGTGAAAATAGCGGTGAATGGCCTGTGCGGCGACGGAACGCACGCGGAACACCGCCTGAAAGGTGTTGGTGCGCAGGCGCAAATGCGGAATGGTGCGAAGAAAATCCAGCGTGGTGCGCTTCTTTTGAATGGGATATTCCGCAGGGCATTTGCCGAGAAGGACGACCTCGGAGGCGTTGAGCTCGTTGCCCTCGCCCTTGTAGGCCTTGACGACCTTCCCCTTTACGGCGACGCTTGCGCCGAGCTTGGTCGCTTCCGCATCGACGGACAGGGCGCCCTTATCGATGACGACCTGCAACTTGCAAAAAGACGAACCGTCCGATAGCTCCAAAAAGGCGACTTGCGCCGAGTCGCGGAAGGTCCGCACCCAGCCGCATACGACGACGTCGGAGCCTACCATGTCCGCATTCGATAGCACATTTTTGATGTCTGCATGTTTCATAGTGACACTTCCGATAAGAAGATTTTTGATTGAAGATCGTGGAACGCGCGCTTCCAATTATTTGCCATAGGCGGAATTCAATTCCGCCGTGGGCGTCCCAATTTGCCAAGCCACCGCACGCTTGATGTCTTTGAGAACAATGCGGTACAGCGGCCGATAGGGTTTTGAGATGTCGAGAACTAACCCCTCACGAAATTTTGTTTTGCGGTGTTTGGACTTCGTATAAGGGGATTCACTCACCCCTTTCAGGGGTTACTTCGTCGCTACGCTCCTCGTGCCGACCTTGGATAATCATTAGAAGCAGCGGTCGGGGCGGAATGAGGAGTGAACCACACGCAAAACAAAATTTGTGAACAATGAATCAGTACGCTCTTGCGAAGAAAACAGTGTGCTTTGCTCTCTTGCCGCAGCAGACGCAGACGGGCATATCGTTCGTCTCGTCGAGGACGCGGGCGGTGGCCTGTGCGAACTCCTTCACCTTGTCCTCGCAGGCGCGCTCGCCGCACCAACCCGCACGGACAAAGTTGCCGCCGTTCACGCCGTCCAAGAGCTCTCCGAGGGTGTTTGCGCCGACGATGCGTTCGTCCATGCGCGCCTTCGCCCTCCCGTAGAGGTCACGGGAAATGCTATTTAGGAGCGCCTTCACGCACGCCGTATCGCCGAGCGCCGCCTCGCACTTTTCGCAGGTGTCGCGGCGGAAGAGGAGCATCTTGCCCCCTTCGATATCGCGCGGGCCGAGTTCGATGCGGACGGGCACCCCCTTCATCTCCCATTCGTTGAATTTCCAACCGGGAGAATTGTCGCTGTCGTCCACCTTCGCGCGGACGCCCTCCCCTTTGAGCGCTTCGCAAAGGGCATTGCATGCCTCCAAAACGCCCTCTTTCTTTTGGGCAATGGGCACGATGACGACCTGCACGGGTGCGACGGGGGGCGGCAAGATCAGTCCCCTTTGGTCGCCGTGCGTCATGATGAGCGCACCGATGAGGCGCGTCGAGACGCCGTAGCTCATCGTATAGCCGTATTTCAGAGCGCCGTCCTTATCGGTGAACTGCACGCCGAAGGCCTTCGCGAAGTTCTGCCCCATGTAGTGGGTGGTGCCCGCCTGCAAGCTCTTCCCGTCGTGCATCATCGCCTCCATGCCGTAGGTGGCGACGGCGCCCGCGAACTTTTCCTTCTCCGTCTTGCGGCCGACGAGCACGGGCATGCAAAGGACGTTTTTTGCAAACTCCTCATAGAGGTGGAGCATGTCCTGTGTTTCGGCCTCGGCCTCCTCGCCCGTCGCATATACCGAGTGCCCCTCCTGCCAGAGAAATTCGCTCGTGCGGAGGAAGGGGCGCGTCGTCTTTTCCCACCGCATGACGTTACACCATTGGTTCATGCGAAGGGGCAGATCGCGCCAGCTCTCCACCCATTTGCCCATCATGTGGCCGATGATCGTCTCCGAAGTCGGGCGGATGACGAGGGGCTCTTCGAGCTTCGCCCCGCCCGCATGGGTGACGACGGCGACCTCGGGCGCAAAGCCCTCGACGTGCTCGGCCTCCTTCGTCATGAAGCTCATGGGAATGAGGAGGGGGAAATAGGCATTCTCCACGCCCGCCTTTTTGAAGCGCGCGTCGATCTCCCTTTGAATGTTCTCCCAGATGGCGTAGCCGTAGGGGCGGATGACCATCGTCCCCTTTACGGGGCCGTAGTCGACGAGCTTGGTCTTGACGACGACGTCGGTGTACCACCGGGGGAAGTCCTCTTCGATGTCTGCGATCTGCGATACGAACTTATCGTTTGCCATAATGTTCTCCGTTGAATGGTCGTTCATGGTATATTATACCATGCCGATTTTGAAATGTCTATTATTTTACCCGCATTGTACGGGGACGGACGGAACAAATTATGCAAAAAATTTTTATGAAACTTTCTCAAAATTTTTGAATAAACCGTGTTACGAGCCCATTATGGTGTTATAATTGTTGTGGAGACATTTGAATACTTTTCAAGGAGATCCGAAAATATGAAACCAAACACCGTCAACGCCATTCGCATCCTCGCGGCGGACACCATTCAGAACGCCAATTCGGGCCATCCCGGCCTCCCGCTCGGAGCGGCGCCCATCGCCTTTACCCTCTTCCAACACTTCTTGAAATTCAACCCCCGGGATATCAAATGGGCGAACAGGGACCGCTTTGTGCTCTCCGCAGGGCACGGTTCGGCGCTTCTCTACACCCTTTTGCACCTCTACGGCTACCCCGTCTCGATAGACGACCTCAAAAACTTCCGCAAGTTCGGGAGCAAGACGCCCGGTCACCCCGAGTACGGCGTGACGGAGGGCATCGAGACGACGACGGGCCCCCTCGGGCAGGGCATCGCGAACGCCGTCGGCATGGCGCTCGCCGAGGCGCACCTCTCGGCAAAATTCAACCGCGAGGGCTATCCCGTCGTCGATCACTATACCTACTGCCTCTGCGGCGACGGATGCCTCGAAGAGGGCATCGCGTACGAGGCCTGCTCCTTTGCGGGAGCGCACGGGCTCGGCAAACTCATCCTCCTCTACGACGATAACGAGATCACCATCGAGGGCAATACCTCCATCACCTACAAGGACGACGTCGCAAAGCGCTTCGAGGCGCAGAATTGGCACGTCGTCAAGGTCGACCTCGTCGCAAACCCGGATAACATCCTGCTCATCAAGGCTGCCATCCGCAAGGCGAGGAATGAGACGAACAAACCCAGCATTATCATCTTCAAGACGCACATCGGCTACGGCTCTCCCCTCGAAAATACGGCGAAATGCCACGGTTCCCCCCTCGGGGAAAGCAACCTCGCCGAGACGAAGAAGAAGCTCGGCTGGCAACATGCGCCCTTCGAGATCCCCATGGACGTCTACCGCCACGCCTACCGCGCGGTGCAACGCGGGCGGGAATTGGAACGCGAGTGGAAGGTGAACTATGGGGAATATGCGGAGCGTTACCCCGACCTTGCGAAGGAATACGAAAAGACGATGTCGGGCGAGCTCCCCGACTTCGACCTCGAAGATCTCTTCTCCTTCGAAAAGCCCCTCGCGACGCGGCAGACCTCTTCCGTCGTCCTCAATAAGCTCGCGGCCAAACTTCCCACCCTCATGGGCGGTTCTGCCGACCTTGCGCCCTCCAACCTCACCGAGTTGAAGGATACGGACGATGTGCACTACGGCACCTTCTCACCCGCCGACTATGCGGGCAGGAACATCCACTTCGGCATCCGCGAACATGCGATGGCGGCCATTGCGAACGGCATGTATCTGCACGGCGGCATCCGCCCCTACTGCGCGACCTTCTTCATCTTCTCCGACTACTGCAAACATGCGATGCGCCTCTCCGCGCTCATGGATATCCCCGTCATCTATGTGCTGACGCACGATTCCATCGGCGTCGGCGAGGACGGGCCCACCCACGAGCCCGTGGAACAGCTCATCGGGCTGCGTGCCATTCCGAACATGCAGGTGTTCCGCCCCGCCGACGGCAAGGAGACGGCGGCCGCATGGCTGTATGCGCTCCAAAGCCATTCGCCGACGGCCCTCGTTCTCTCCCGTCAGACCCTGCCGCAATATGCGGGGAGCGGAATGGAGGCGATGAAGGGCGGCTATGTCCTCTGCGACTGCTCGGGCACGCCCGACGTCCTCCTCATCGCGAGCGGTTCGGAAGTCGAACAGTGCGTGGAGGCCCAAAAACTCCTCGCCGAAGAAGGGATCGGGGCGCGCGTCGTCTCGATGCCCTGCATGGAGGCCTTCGAAAGGCAACCGGAAGAATACCGGGAGAGCGTGCTCCCCTCCGCCGTCAAGGCGCGCGTGTGCGTCGAGGCGGGCTCGCCTTACAGTTGGTATCGCTATGCGGGCGAAAAGGGCGAGATCGTCGCCATGGACACCTTCGGGGCGAGCGGGGCGGCCCCCGTCCTCTTCAAACACTTCGGCTTTACCGCGGAAAATATCGTCGAAAAGGCCAAATGCAGCCTGGCAAATCTTTCCAAGCGTCGCACGAAGCGCACGCATTGATCCTGAAACATATGGGCACGTTTTTCTACCCCATGTATGAAAAAACCACCTTGCGGTGGTTTTTTGTTTACGCTTTTTCTGCCTTCAAATGAAAGGTCTGCCCATTGAAAAAACACATTTCGATAGCTTCTTCTTTTACTTTGATATCTTTCGCTAAAAAATAATCGGGCAAAATCAAGGCGATCTCCTCCAACAGGCTTTTGCCTTCAAACCCCTCTTCCCGTGCGGCATATTGAATTGCCGCTTTTTCGTTTGTTTGTCTTTTTTGCTTTTTGTCCATACTTGTTCTCCCTATTGTGACTCACATCGGCGCGCACCTTTTGTGTACCTTGATTATATCATCTTTCTGTCGAAATTGCAAGCCATTACATCGACGAAACGATCATAATATTTTGTAGGAATTTGTCTTTGTTATGGATATTTTGTCGAATTTCTCCGAACGGCTCAAAGAGTTCATGAAGGACGAGGGAATGAACTGCCCGCGGCTTGCCACAGAACTCGGCGTTGCCCTCTCCACGATCTCGGAATGCAAGCGCGGCGCCTTTCTGCCCTCGACGCGGGTGTTTTATCTGATGCTGGAACGCTTCCACTGTTCCGCCGATTATCTCCTCGGACGCACCGATCTGCCGGCCAAACGCTCGGACTTCCGCCCCGTTCCGCCCTTCGGGCCGCGGCTCCGCGAAGTGATGAAGCTCTTCGGCGTCACGCAGTACCGCCTCGAAAAGGATCTGCCCGTATCGGGCTCCGTCGTCTATCATTGGCTGAACGGAAAATCGGTCCCCTCGGTGGATAGCCTCGTGCGCCTCGCAGATTTCTTCGGCTGTTCCGTCGATTTTCTCATCGGCAGGGAAATATAAAAATCCCACCCCATGTATGAAAAAAACCACCCTTGCGGTGGTTTTTTTACTGACTTTCAGAAGTCGCTGAACGGATTATCGTCGGCGGGTGGCGGAGTGCCGCCCGTGCCGCCCTGCGCGTTGCCGCCCTGCCCTCCGCCGAAATCGGAGAAGGGTTCCTGCTGCGGATCCTGCGGGGGCTGCTGCCCATAGGGGGCCTGCCCGTAGGGAGGCCCGTAAGGGGGTTGACCGTAAGGGCCGTAGGGACCGTATTGCTGCTGACGGCGGCGGTATTCCTCCATGCGGCGGCGCATATATTCGTCGTAATCGACGGGCGTGCGATTGCGGAGCGCGAAGAATACAAAACCGCGCACGGGGAAGAGGATGCAGAGCACCATGTAGCCCGCATATCCGCGCGGATTATACTGTTTGAAGAGGGAGGCGAGCGTCACCCCGAGGAAGATGAGGAACACGATGAACACCGCGTAGCTCAAAATGTTCGCCCAGCCGAAGCCGCTGTTCGCATACGTCGCATCGTACAGCCAACGGATGGAGCGCGGCACGCTCGTCGCCTTCGGGCCGAAGGAGATATACGTCGTTCCGTCATAGGTGGGCGTCGTGATCGCGGTATAGTGCGGGATCATGAGGATATCGGCGACGAGGATCAAGACGTTGAGGCCGACATAGACGATCTCGGCGAGCATGGCATACAGCCCCGCCCGCTTCATCTTCTGCCCGAAGAAGCGCGCTTCCCCCGCGAGATAACCCGCATAGAAGGTGTTTGCGAAGGGGATAAAGGCGAGCCACGCATGCTTCTTTTTCTTCTTTTTCGCCATCTTATAGAGCCCGAAGCCGCCTAAAACGAGGCAGAGCGCGAAGAGCGCGGCCCCCGCCGCGACCCCGGCGATGACGGCGATCAGGGCGTTCCGCTTCGCGAGTTCGAGCGTTTCCTCCCCCTTGATGATCATGCCCATGATGAAGGTGCAAATCGCCTGCGTGATCCCCATCCATTCGAAAAATTCCATTTAATCCTCCAAGCCGTTCCCGAAAAGGGGAACGCCATAATCGACACATTCGAGCGTGAGCCCTGCGGCGGGCATCGTCTTTGCAAGGCAAGACCTTCCTCCGCCCGCGAGAGCCGTCGCGATATTTTGCATTGATTTCCCGCACCCGACGGCGAAAAGTTCGCCCGCGATGATGCGCACCATGTTGTATAAAAACCCGTTTCCCGTGACCTCGACCTCGTACATGGTATGCCCGTTTTCCGTCATGCGCACGTCGAGCTTATAGATCTCGCGCACCGTCGTCTTGACCGAAGAGCCCGACGAGGAGAACGCCTTGAAATCGTGTTTGCCGCACAGGAGCGCGGCCGCTTCCCTCATTTTTTCGACGTCGGGCCGCTCTTTGAGGCGCGCCGCGTAGCGCGCGAGAAGGGGCAGATCGGTCTCCGCATAGTAGGCGCGGTAGACGTACGTCTTGCGTTTGGCGTGCCGCGTACAATCGAAATCTTCGGCCACGGCCCTTGCCGCGAGCACTTTGAGATCGGGCGGGAGACGGGTATTGAAGCAGGCGGGAAGTTTCGCTGCGGGGACGGTCGTCTCCCCTTCCAACACGCAGACCTGCCCCCTTGCGTGGACGCCCGCGTCCGTCCTGCCGCTCGCCGTCACCCGCGTGGGGACGCCGAAAATTTCCGCCGACGCCCGTTCCATTTCCCCCTGCACGGTGCGTTCCCCCTTCTTTTGGAGCTGCCAGCCCGAAAAAAAGGTGCCGTCGTATTGAATGAGAAGGGCGTATTTCATACGATATCCCCCACATAGACGCGCAAAAGGGCCACGCCCGTGATGAGCAGGGCAAGCGTCAGAAATCCCACGAGGTCGCGCCACGTAAAGCGAAGTTTTTTATACTTGGTGCGTTTTTTTCCGCCGTAACAGCGGGCGTCCATGGCGTCGCCCAATTCCTCGGCGCGGCGGAATGCGGAGAGGAGCAGGGGCACCAAAATGGGAATGAATGCCCGGATGCGCTTTACGGGTCCGCCGCTCTCGAAATCGGCCCCGCGCGCCTTCTGTGCGTTCTTGATGCGCTCCGTCTCGTCCATGAGGATGGGAATGAAGCGCAGGGCGATGCTCATGATGAGGGCCAGCGCATGCACGGGGAAGCGGATCCACTTCAAGGGAGTGAGCAAGCTCTCGATGCCGTCGGTGAGCGAGACGGGCGTCGTCGTATAGGTGAGCATGGACGAACACACGACGAGGAGCACGAGCCGCAAGATAAGATATGCGGAAAAGATGATGCCCCCGCGCGTGACGCAGAAAATTTTCCACTGCCAATAGACATGGTCGCCCGTATGGAACAAAATGTTGATCGCGGCCGTAAAGATGACGAGGAAGAGGATGCCCTTCACCGCCCGCAGGATCTTCAAGACGGGCACGCGCGAGAAGGCGATGATGAGGATGAGCACCCCCGCGCACGCCGCGAGCCCGTAGAAGCTGTTCGCCACAAAGATGGCGACGATGAACCCGATGAGAAAGACGAGTTTGAGGCGGGGGTCCATGCGGTGAATGAAGGAATCGACGGGATAGAATTGCCCGAAGGAGACTTCTTTCATGCCCTTCCCCCTTTGAGGGCAAGCACCTTTGCGATGAAGTCCTCCGTCGTATAGTCGCAATCGACGTCGATCCCCCGTTCTTTGAGCGCAAGCACGAGCTTGGCCGTGAGCGGGATATCGAGGCCGAGGGAGAGGAGCGCCTCTGCATTTTTGAAGAGCTCCGCGGGCGGGGCGCACATGGCGACTGTCCCCTCCGAAAAGACGGCGGCGCGCGTGCAGTTTTCGGCGATCTCGTCCATATCGTGCGAGACGATGAGAACGGTCTTGCACCAATCGCCGTGGATGTTGTGAAGGAGCTCCATTACCTCGCGCTTGCCCAAGGGGTCGAGGCCGGCTGCGGGTTCGTCGAGAATGAGGATCTCGGGCTTGGTGACGATGACCCCCGCAATGGCGACGCGGCGCTTCTGCCCGCCCGAAAGGTCGAAGGGAGAGCGCACGGCCATCTCGCGACCGTCGAGCCCGACGATGGAGAGCGCATCGGAAACGGCGGACTTTATCTCTTCCTCCGAGAGCTTTTCGCCCTTTTGAAGAAAGTTTTTGAGCCCGAAGGCGACGTCCTTTTCCACCGTCTCGGCGAAGAGCTGGTATTCGGGATATTGGAACACCATGCCCACCTTTTTGCGGAGGGCGCGGAAATCCGTCTTTTTATCCGTGAGGTCGTAATCCCCCACCCGAAGGACGGGCGCGGGGGGAGGCGTCTCCCCCTTTTTGGGCTTCTTGGGCTTATATTTTTTGAGGGAAGAGGGCAGGCGCAAAAGGCCGTTGAGGTGCTGCACAAAGGTGGATTTCCCGCTCCCCGTATGGCCGAGAATGCCGAAAAATTCCCCCTCTTCGATGGTGAGCGAGACGTCGCGGAGGGCGTTGACGGCGAAGGGCGAGCCCGCATTGTAGGTATAGGAAAGATGTTCGCATTGGATCCTCATGAGGCGTTCCCCCCTTTGAGGTTCGATGCGATCTCGTCGGCAAGCGACGCGATATCGAGGGTATCCGTCACGGACATGCCCCCCTCGCGCAGCCTCTTGCAGATGGTCCCTATGCGCGGAAGCGTGAGGTTATAGGTGAGGAGTTCCTCGTGCCGCTCGAAGATCTCGGCGGGCGTCCCTTCCATGACGATCTCCCCCCTGTTCATGACGACGGCGCGGTCGGCAAGGAGGGCTTCCTCCATGAAGTGGGTGATGAGGACGACGGTGATCTTCTCCTCCTTGTTGAGGCGCAGAACGACGTCGATGATCTCCCTCCTTCCCCGCGGATCGAGCATGGCCGTCGATTCGTCGAGGATCATCACGCGGGGCTTTAAGGCGAGGACGCCCGCGATGGCGATGCGCTGTTTCTGCCCGCCCGAGAGCCGCGCGACGGTGGCATGCCTGTATTCCTCCATGCCGACGGCATGCAGGGCAAAGTCGATGCGCCGCCCGATCTCTTCGCGGGGGAGGGCGACGTTCTCCGCGCCGAATGCGACGTCGTCCTCGACGATGGAGGCGACGGTCTGATTATCGGGATTTTGGAAAACCACCCCCACGTCCTTGCGGACGTCGAAGAGGTGTTTCTCGGTGAGGAGGGTATCGAACACGCGGATCTCGCCGCCGTCGGGAATGAGGATGCCGTTCGTCAGGCGGGCGAGCGTCGATTTTCCGCTCCCGTTGTGCCCGAGGACGGCGACGAACTCCCCCTCTTCCACCGTAAAATTGAGTTGTCGGATACGGAAGTCGCGCTGCCCTTCTTCGCTGTAAGCAAAATCGACGTTCCGAAATTCGATCGCGTGCATTTGTTTCCTGTGAGCTTGTGTTTTGGGATATTATACCAAACTTCGGCGCGTTTTACAATGAAATCGACGTGAAAACGAAAAAATTGTTTTTCGGAAGAGGCGGACGCCCTCCCCAAGCGAAAGAGGGGTAACGGGGAAAAATTTTATTTTCCCCGCGTTTTTTTGTGTGTGAAAGTTGACTTTATCAAATGAAATTATTATAATAGGGAAAGTGCGGAGAGCTCCCTTTCCGCAACACATCATTCGGAAAACATATTTTTGGAGGTTTGTTGATGACAAAGATGACTATCGACGGCAATACCGCCGCCTCGCATGTCGCTTACGCCTTCTCGGAAGTGGCTGCGATCTACCCCATCACCCCCTCGTCCCCCATGGCGGAATCGGCCGATGAATGGGCGACGCAGGGCAGGGTGAACATGTGGGGGCAGAAGCTCCGCATCACCGAGATGCAGTCCGAGGGCGGCGCAGCGGGCGCCGTGCACGGCGCTCTCACCGCGGGCGCGCTCACCACGACGTACACCGCTTCGCAGGGGCTCCTTCTCATGATCCCCAACATGTACAAGATCTCGGGCGAACTTCTCCCCATGGTCATGCACGTCTCCGCGCGTGCCCTCGCCGCGCATTCCCTGAACATCTTCGGCGATCACTCCGACGTGATGGCATGCCGTCAGACGGGCTTTGCGATGCTCGCCTCCTGCTCCGTGCAGGAAGTCATGGACCTCGCGCTCGTCGCGCACCTTTCCACCCTCCGCGCAAGCGTTCCTTTCCTCAGCTTCTTCGACGGGTTCCGTACCTCGCACGAGGTCTCGAAGATCGACGTCATCGACTACGACGAGATGAAGGCGCTCTTCGATAAGAAGGGCCTTGCACAGGACGTCGCGGCCTTCCGCGCAAGGGCGCTCAACCCCGAACACCCCGTGCAGAGGGGCACCGCGCAGAACGGCGATACCTACTTCCAGAACAGGGAGACCGCGAACGGCTACTACCAAAAGACCCCTGCCATCGTGCAGGAGATGATGGACGAAGTTTCCGCCCTCACGGGAAGGAGCTACCACCTCTTCGATTACGTCGGCGCGCCGGATGCGGAAGAGGTCGTCGTCATCATGGGTTCGGGCGCCGAGACGGTGGAAGAGTCCATCAACAAACTCAATGCGCAGGGCAAGAAGTACGGCCTTGTGAAAGTGCGTCTCTATCGCCCCTTCGTCGCGGACGCTTTCGTCGCCGCCCTTCCCAAGACGGCAAAGAAAGTTGCCGTGCTCGACAGGACGAAGGAACCCGGTTCCCTCGGCGAACCCCTCTACCTCGACGTGTGCACCGCGCTCCTCGAAAAGGGCGTGGGCGGCGTCAAGGTCGTCGGCGGCAGGTACGGGCTCGGCTCCAAGGAGTTCAACCCCTCGATGGTGCTCGCCGTCTATAAGAACCTCGAACAAAAGGAGCCCAAGAATCACTTCACCATCGGTATCCACGAGGACGTGACGAACAGCTCGCTCGACTTCTCCGAAAAGTTCGACGCCGCGCCCGCGGGTTCCACCTCGTGCAAGTTCTACGGCCTCGGCTCGGACGGTACGGTGGGCGCGAACAAGAACTCCATCAAGATCATCGGCGACCATACCGATATGTATGCACAGGCATACTTCTTCTACGACAGCAAGAAGTCGGGCGGCATCACCGTCTCGCACCTCCGCTTCGGCAAGACGCCCATTCAGAGCGAATACCTCATCGACGCGGCCGACTTCATCGCCTGCCACAATCCCTCCTACGTCATCCGCTACGACATGGCGACCGACCTCAAAGAGGGCGGCAGCTTCCTTCTCAACGCCCCTTGGACGACGGTGGAAGAGCTCGATAAGAACCTTCCCGCCAAGATGAAGAACTTGCTCGCCAAGAAGCACGCGAAGCTCTACGTCATCGACGCGATCTCCATCGCGCGCGGGCTCGGGCTCGGCGGCAGGACGAACACCATCCTGCAATCGGCGTTCTTCCTCATCAACGAGCAGATCATGCCCTATCCCGATGCAGTGGAATTCATGAAGAAGATGGCGTACAAGTCCTTCGCAAGAAAGGGCGACGCCGTCGTTCAGATGAACTACAACGCCATCGATTCCGCGAAGGAACACCTCGTCAAGATCGACATCCCCGCTTCGTGGGCGACGACGACGGAGGGCGCGGAGATGGTCAAGCTCGCCGACAACGAGTATTTCCGCTCCGTCGTGGCTCCCATCCTTGCCCTCGAAGGCGACAAGCTCCCCTCCTCGGCCTTCAACGCGGACGGCACCGTTCCCACGGGCACGACCAAGTTCGAAAAGCGCGGCGTCGCCGTCATGGTCCCCAAGTGGATCAAAGAAAACTGCATCCAGTGCAATTTCTGCTCCTTCGTCTGCCCGCACGCGTGCATCCGTCCCGCCCTCGTCAAGACGGGCGAAACAAAGCCCGAGGCCTTCGAGACCAAGCCTGCAACGGGTATCCCCGGCTATGAGTTCAGGGTGCAGGTCTCCCCGCTCGACTGCATGGGCTGCGGCGTGTGCGCCGACCAGTGCCCCGGCATGAAGGGCAACAAGGCCCTCGTCATGGTGCCGTTTGCCGAGCTCGAGGAAGTCGAGGCGAAGAATTGGGAATATGCGGTCGATCTTCCCGAAGTCGACCTTTCGAACGCCAAGATGGCGGATGTGAAGAGATCGCAGTTCACCCCTTCCCTCTTCGAATTTTCGGGCGCGTGCGCAGGCTGCGGCGAGACCCCCTATGTGAAGGTCGTCACCCAGCTCTTCGGCGACAGAATGATCGTCGCCAATGCGACGGGTTGCTCCTCCATCTACGGCGGTTCCTCCCCTACCTGCCCCTACACGACGAACAAGCAGGGCCACGGTCCCGCATGGGCGAATTCCCTCTTCGAGGATAACGCCGAGTTCGGCTACGGCATGCACCTCGCCTACAAGGCGCGCAGGGCGGCCATTGCCGAGAAGGTCGAAAAACTCGCCGAGATGTGGAAAGAATATCCCGAATGCCAAAAGATCCTGCAAGATTGGCTGGATACCTGCGATGACGCCGAGGGCAGCAAGGCATCTTCCGCGGCGCTCGTCGCCGACCTTGAAAATTGCCGCAAGGACTGCGAAGGCGAAGAGCTCGCGCTCGTCGATGCGATCCTCGCCGACAAAGATTGCCTCGTGAAGAAGTCCTTCTGGATCATCGGCGGCGACGGCTGGGCGTATGATATCGGCTACGGCGGGCTCGACCATGTGCTCGCTTCGGGCGAAGATGTGAACGTACTCGTCCTCGATACCGAGGTCTACTCCAACACGGGCGGGCAGGCTTCCAAGTCCACCCCCATCGGCGCGGTCGCGAAGTTCGCCTCGGCGGGCAAGCGCGTCAAGAAGAAGGACCTCGGCATGATCGCCGCTTCCTACGGCTATGTCTACGTCGCACAGTGCGCGATGGGCGCGGATAAGGCGCAGCTCGTCAAGGCCCTCAAAGAGGCCGAAGCATACCACGGGCCGTCGCTCATCATCTGCTATGCGCCTTGCATCAACCACGGCATCAACATGACGAAGTCCCAGTCCGAGGAAAAGAACGCGGTGGATTGCGGCTATTGGCAGCTCTACCGCTACAACCCCGAACTTGCCGAAAAGGGCGAGAACCCCTTCACGCTGGATAGCAAGGACCCGACGGGCGACTATCAGGCCTTCATCCTCGGCGAGACCCGCTACGCCTCCCTCAAAAAGACGCAGCCCGAGATCGCCGAAGAGCTCTTCAAGAAGACGGAGGAGAGCTCCAAACAGCGCATTGCCGGCTACAAGAAGATGGCGGGCAAAGAATAAAAAAGTATGGAAAGAACGGCTTCTTCGGAAGCCGTTCTTTTTTGCATTTTGACGCCCCGGCCGCGGACATGGTCGGGGCGTTTTTCGTGATAAGGCTCAAAATTCGCGGGGGCGCGTTCAGTTCTTTCTCTTCTTTTTGATGAGGATGACGGCGACGGCAACGGCCGCGATGACAACGGCGCCGCTTGCCACGGCGATGCCCGCGATGAGGCCGGTATTGTTCCCCGCATGGTCGGTGGGCTCTCCCGGCCCGGGCTCGACAGGCGAGGGCGCGAGCTTGGCGACGGAACGCGTCTCGCTATGACCGCCCGCGCAGGTGCGCTCTTCGAGGCCTTCCTCCGTCTCGGTGGGCTCCTTCACAATGTGCCATTCCCCCCACGTGTGCCCCGTTGCGGGAATGACGAGATCGGCCTCCTCCGCATGCACGCCTTCGATTTGAAGTTCGCCGCAGGGACACAGGTCATATGCCTTGGTGCCCGCCCTCTCGCAATCGGCGGCGACGGCGTCGTGGTGGACGAAGGTGTGCCCCTCATGCCGCGTGAGGACGTGCCCCGCATTGGCGGGCGCCATCTCGCGCGTGAACTTCTTGCTCGTATTGTCGACAAACTGCTCCGCAAGGCCGATCTTGCCGGCGAACTTGGCGGGCGCGACGATCTTTTCGAGGCTATCACACCCCTCGAAGATGCGGGTAAGGTTCGCCCCCTCGCTCACCTCGAAGCCGGAGAGGTCCAACGTATTCAAGAGGGTGCAACCCTCGAACATGGTACCCAGATAGAGCGTCTGGTGGGTATCAAAGGCGGAGAGATCGAGCGTTTCGAGCGCGGCGCAGCCGTTGAACATGGATACGGCGTTGCGCATGGGCGAAGTATCGAAGTTGCCGAACACGATCTCGCGGAGAGAGGCACAGCCCGCGAAGAGCGAACCGGCATCCATGGGCGAGACAATCTTGCCCGTGTAGACGAAGGCGACCTTGCTTTCGTCCCTCTTCATGCGGTAGACACGGATGTAGCGGCCGAGGCGGACGAGGCTATCCTCGTAGCCCGCGGGGGCAGCCGCGACAAATTCTATGCGCGTGAGCGTCTTATAATCCTGTACATAGGTGCGCCATTCGGGCGTAAATTCGAGGTCGGCGCCGCCGCCCCATTCTTCGCCCATTGCGGGGAGGTCCTTCTTTTCAACGGGCGTCGCATAGGCGACGTTGATGAACGAGATGTTGAAGGGCGATTGGGTGACGACGATGCGCACGGTGTGTTCCGCGACGGAAAGCCCGTCCGTTCCGAACACGCGCTTGTTGAGGATGAGTTCGTCCCGAAGGTCGATAAGGCCGATCTCCACGTCGTCGAGATAGACCCGTGCCGTACCGTAGTCGGGCGAGGTATCTGCAAAGATATCGAACCCCGTGCCGAGGAAAGAGAAGGAATATTCGGCATTTTCGCCCTTGGCGGTGAGCTTGCCGCTCGCCGAATTTTCCGTGAAGCCGACATTGCCTTTTTCGAAATTCTTGGGGCGCACCGTCTGTTGAAGTTCGGTGCGGATGCCCGCATAGAGCTCGGCGAGGACGGTAAAGCTGTTCTGCGCCCTCTCGATGACGAGCTTGAAATAGCGGAAGTCTGCCGTTTCGAAGCGCTCGGTATAGCGCGCGAGGTTGATATTGCTGACTTCGGTGTGGGCGAGCTGAACATAGCCCTCCTCCCCCTGCGGGTCGGCGATATCCGCGGGCGCGCCATAGAGGGTGTATTCGTAGACCTTCTCGTTGCCGGCGGAGCTGCGACGGGTAAATTCGAAGTAGTTGAAGGAGCTCTCTTTGCCGCAATCGAGGATATAGGTGTGCGGAAGAGCGGGGATCGTACCCGTGTAGCTCGTATGATAGAAGGTATTGTCCTTCCCGTCGACGAGATTTTGGGGGTCCTTTGCGCCTTCGGAGATAGCCGAAGCCAAGGGCGCGCTGATGATCTTCCAGCCCGCCTTATCGGGCTGATAGTCAAAACTCGTATCCTTGATGCTGTCGAGGAACTCGGGTTGCCAACCCTCGAACCCGTCTGCCGCCGCAAGGTCGCTCTCCGTTGCGAGGGCATTGACGATGTTCTTCGTGGGGATATCCACGACCTTGTCGCTCCCGGGGAACTTCACGCCGACATAGAGGTTGCCGGGGCCGCCCCAGTTGACGAGGTGGCAATCCAAAAGGACGGTATCTCCCACCGCAAAGGTCTTGGTGACGGTGCCGCTACTGGGCGAATAGGAGCCGACGTCCTTGGCGGTCTGCATGGTGCCGAGGAGCGTTCCGCCCTCGCCGCCTTCGTACACGTTGACGAGGGAGGCGTCGTCCGCTTTCAGGTAGAAGGTGTGTTCGCCCGCCTCCGTCGCCTTGAACTTAAAGCGGAGATGATAGTATTCGCGCTCCTTGGAGCCCGCCGTGAAGGAGGCCTTGCCGGGCGCCGAGCTCTCCTCGGTGCGGTCGGGATCGCGGCCCTCGATCTCCTGTTGCGCGGAAACGACGGTCTGCTTCGGCGTCGCATCTTCGCCGTCGAGCTTCCAGACTTCGGCATAGGTGCCGCGGTAGAGGAGGCGGAAATTGACATTGAGGGTGACGAGCCGCCCGCCCTCGGTGGCAACGACGATCTCGAAGGCATCCGTTTCGGTGACTTCCTTGGGCGGGGTGTAGACGACGCGTTCGCCCTCGCGGTCGAATTTGAGCGTGCCGTACGCGGGCTGCGTGACGTCGACAATGGTGAAGGGCTTCGGGGAGAGGATATTGCCCTCGGAGAGGTCAAAGACGGTCTCGTACTTGCCGTCTACCTCATACTTGCGCGCCGTCTCGTTGCCGCCGATGCCGTTCGCCCAGCGATATGCGATGGGCCAGAAGGTGGGCAGCGTCGCAAGATACTCCCACTGCGTGCGGGTGAAGCTCCCCTCTTCGACGTTGCCGTGATAGTTCTCGTTGATCCATTCGAAGATGTTGACATGGTCGACGAGGGCGATGCGATAGATAAAGTCCGCGCGCGGATCGTCGCAATACTTGGCGCAGAGCTTGTAGGTATAGAAGAAATCGACGAAGCGCTCGGGGCCGAAAGTGTGGATGAGGGTCGCATAGAGGGAGAGCTGATCGAAATGGGGCGACTTGCCGCTGTTGAAATCGTGGTAGTCGTTAACGGTGTGGTCGACATTCATCGAGCGTTGGACCGCCGTAAACGGGTGCACGAATTCACCGTGCTCCACCCCGATCATACGGTTATCCATGTTGCAGAGCATGGTATAGGTGAGAAGGATCAGGGTGTTGTTCCAGACCTCGCCCTCGCAGCTCGTGCCATTTCTCACGCAGACGCTGTTGCACATGCCCCAATTCTCGCCGTACGTCTTTGCCTGCACATGCCCGAGCTCGTGGAAGGTGCCCCAGTTGCCTTTCGTCGTGAGCGTCGTGTAGTTCATGCACGCCTCGAACCAGCCGTAGGGTTGGGCGCAGAAGGAGGAATTGAGGGCCACGGCTTCGCCCGCGGGGACGTGCATATCGTAGGCCATCGTGATGTTGTAGTTGTACGCCCTGCCGTTGAGCGAGGAATTGATGGAGAAAACGGAATGCCAGAAGTAGGCGACCTTCTCGATGTCGTCGCACTTTTCCATATATTCGGAATAGCCGATGAGTTGGCCGTTCTCGACGTCGAGGGTGGCGATGAGCCCGGGGGCATGGCGAAGGTTTTCTTCAAATTCTTCCTTAGTCGTTACGCCGAGGATGAAGTGCGGCGTCTCGACCGCGCCCGAAATGACGAGGTCGACCGCACCGTCCGTGGGCTGCAAATAGAGCGGCCCGCCGTAGATGCTACCGATGTGATATTCGCCGTCTTGGCCGAGATCGAAAATGCTCCCCATGCAGGGCACCTTTTGGTTCTGCTCCTTCCACTGGTTTTGCAGTCGGAAATCAAATTGATCGTAGTTGGCGGGGCGGCCTTCCGCGGCCGCATCTTGCGCTTCTTTAATAAGTTGCAGATCCCAATAACGGAAGTACTTCTCCGTGCTGATGAGCCCCTGGTAGCCCTCGTCGTTTTTATCCTCGGTATAGCCGCCGTCGTAAGCGAGGGAATCCTGCTGGTGGGTGGTGAGGCGCACGGTCTGCCCCTTTTTGAGCCCCTTCACGGTGACGGTGACGACTTCGCCGGGTGCGAGATAGAGCCCCGTCGCAAGCGGAGAACGATACACGGGGTCGGAAATAATGTGCTTTTCGACGGCCTTCGCCTCGTCGGCGATGTGCCCGTAGATGTTATCCGCGGCGGGGTGTCTTTGCAAAGTATTCTGCTCGGCGAGTTCCATCGCATGGACACGGTAGTACCACGTCTGACGGAGGAGCATATACTTCACGAAATTGGAAAAATAGAGGTCCTTACCCTTATCGAGCCCCTTCTTGGGATAGACGGGATATTCCTTTTTGAGCGTACCGCCGGCCGCCTTCTTCGCATCCTCAAACTTCTTTTGTTCGGCAGCAAAGTCGATTTGAGCGAGCGCTTCGCCCTCCCCAGTGTAAAATTCCCCCGTATCGGGGTCGATGAAGCGGAAAGTATCGGGAAGGGCCTCGGCGGTGTCGCGCTCGACTTCCCTGTCCGTAACTTCCATCACGGGCTGACGGAGGGTAACGCGGCGGCCCTCGATCTCCTCGAAACTCTTACGGGAAAGGCCCTCGCCCAGCTCTTCGGGGCGCACGACGCCCTCATTTTGCTCGTCGGGAACGATCTCTTCCGCCTCGTCCGCGGCACTTTCCACAGCCGCAAGAGAGGCCGCATCCGCCGCGCAAAGGGAGGCAACGGGGCCGATTTCGCCGAAGAACAAAGAGCAGCCGAGAACGAGAGAAAGGAACAATAAAACAGGCTTGGATCTTCTCATAATTTCACCCACCGTAAATTTGCGAAGTAATGTTATCATACGCATATTTTCCTGTCATTTATTCTCAATTTCTTGAATGCAATTTTTAGAATATTTTTTTTGAAACTTTCGATAAATGCAGAAATATATTCGTTCGTGTCCATTTTTGCGATGTATATATAAAGTATGATGCGGCGCTTGGACAGCGCCGCATCGCACATAAGATCAGGGCCTTGGAGCGGGTCCCTTGTATTGCGTCTTGGGAGGGACTTTCCCGAAGAGGGTGATCGCCTTTTTGGGGCAGAGATTGACGCAGCGGTAGCAGAGGACGCACCTCCCTTGCGGCGTGGCCTTTTTCTCCTTCAACGAAAGATTTTGCACGGGGCAATTCTTCGCGCACAGGCCGCACCCCACGCAGGACGCGGAGTCCACTTTGAGCCGGCCACGCTTTTCCGCTTCCCCCTTCCACCAAAATTTGCGCTGGGAGAAGTACCCCACGCCGTGGGAGAGGACGGAAAACCCGCGGCGGTGCGCCCTTCCCTTCAAAATTCTTTGGGCGAATTTATCGGCGCGCTTTCTCGCCTGCGCAAGTTTTTTGGCGATCTCCCCGCCGTTCTTCACGGGGAAGATCGTGATGTCGGAGAGATTGTTGGGCATATCGAACATCTCGGCGGCGACGACCTCTCCCCCAAACTTTTCAATGGTCCTGCCGAGCGCGGCCGCCCCGTCGCCCGAGAAAAAATACTGCGTCTCGACGAGGATGATCTTCTTTCCGCGAAGGAATTGCCCATACCCATGTACGAAGGTGCGCATGGGGATAGGCGGTGCGGAGCCGTAGATGGGAAAGGCGAAGAGCAGGATATCCGCCTGGCCCATCCAACGCTCTGCGCCCTCTGCGGCCGTGACGTCGAGAAGGGTGCATTCATACGATGCGGAGAGCTTGTTGAGGAGGTATTCGGTGATATAGCGGGTGTTCCCCGTTCCCGAAAAATAAAAGGCTGCGAGCTTTTTCATACTTTATATTGTATGTGTTGCCCGCGCATTTCGTGCTCATACGGACGTTTTGAGGAGTTTGCGAAGAGTTTTTGAGAAAATTTTCTTTGCGGCGGGAAAAAACGCTTTGCATTTTACGAGAAATATGTTATAATCGGAATACAGTTGCACGGGGATATAGCTCAGCTGGTAGAGCGCTGCGTTCGCAACGCAGAGGTCACGCGTTCGAGTCGCGCTATCTCCACCATGAAAAGAGGGAAGGCAAAAACCTTCCCTCTTTTCATGGTGATGGCGGGTTACGCAGAACGCGTCGCGTTCGCCCCGACCGAGGCTTCTATTTTTTATCCAAGGTCGGCACGAGCCCGCAGGGCGAAGTAGTCGCGCGTTCCACCACGAAGGGACGGCATAGCCGTCCTTTTTTCGTGGTGGAGATAGCGAGCAAGCAGAACGCGTCGCGTTCGCCCCGACCGCAGCTTCTATTATTTATCCAAGGTCGGCACGAGGGGCTTCGCCCCGAAGTAGTCGCGCATTTCACCACGAAGATTACCCCACCTCAGTCACGCTTACGCGCGACAGCTCCTCCCCAAGGAGGAGCTTTTGGGATTCTTCAATTCGTTTAATTGGACAGCGATGCGGTTTTCTCCCGTAAATGAAAAATCCCCTCTGTTTTTGCTTGACACCGCACCTGCGAAATGATAGAATAGCATTGTGACGGGGGTATAGCTCAGTTGGTAGAGCGCTTGAATGGCATTCAAGAGGTCACGTGTTCGACTCACGCTATCTCCACCATAAAACAAGGGAAGGCAAACGCCTTCCCTTGTTTTATGGTGAATAGGCGTATACGAAGAACACGTCGTGTTCGCCCCGACCGCGGCTTCTATTATTTATCCAAGGTCGGCACGAGCCCGCAGGGCGAAGTACTCACGCTATCTCCACTTTGGCGTATACGAAGAACACGTCGTGTTCGCCCCGCGCGAAGTTTCTATTTGTAGACTAAGCGCGGCACGAGGGGCTTCGCCCCAAAGTACTCACGCTATCTCCGCCGATATAAAACTCATAGATTTTTCCCGTTGAAGGCAAAAATGTGTTGACAAGGGCGGCAAAAGCGTGTAAAATGAATGCGTAGTTCGGAGGCATAGTCTCAGTTGGTTAGAGCGCGCGCTTCACATGCGCGAGGTCACAGGTTCAAGTCCTGTTGTCTCCACCAAGCGAAAAGGGAAGGTTGTACCTTCCCTTTTCGCTTGGTCGTAAACGAACATACAACAGGACTTGAAGGGGGAGGCGCGAGCGAGAGCGAGCGGTTTGCGGGCGAATTGTCTGAATACAATCAAATATGCCGCAAACTGAACAGCCCAGTGGGCAAAAAAGGGGCTCCCCAAAAAAGACGTAGTATTTTTGGGGGAAGAGGAGCCGTCGAGATCAAAATCAGCTTTTCGGAGAAAAGCGCAAAAAGATCTCGCACGGCGACGAGGGCGTGACGCAAAGACACAAGTCCTGTTGTCTCCACCAAACAAATACGGAAGGCACTAAGCCTTCCGTTTTTGTTTGGTCTTTATTTAATTTCCTTTTGTCTTATCGAGGAGAAGGTCGACGGAGCGTTTTGCGGCTTCAAACTTTTCCCCTGCCGCCGCCTCGTTTTCCGCATGGATGGAGTAATAGATTTTGAGCTTGGGCTCGGTGCCCGAGGGGCGCGCGCACACAAAGCTCCCCCCCTCCAACTCGTAATAGACGCAGTTGCACTTCGGAATGTTGAGGGGCTCGCGACTTCCGTCCGCCGCCCTTCTTACGCCCGCCGAATAGTCGCGTACGGCTTCGACGCGCATGCCGCCCAGCTCCTTTACGTCGCAGACTTTGAGCCCGTCGATGACGCCGTTCATCTCCTTCATGGCATTGAGGCCCGCATACTGGACGGAGACGTTTTTATCGAGCACGAAGCCGTACCTCGCGTAAATTTCCTGCAAGCGCGCATACACCGTCTTACCGATATATTGGTAGTAACAGACCATTTCGGCGCAGAGCATGGAGGCGACGACGGCGTCCTTATCGCGGGCATGGGTGCCCCGCAAGTACCCGCAGGACTCCTCGAAGCCGAACACAAAGGTGTGCTCTTTGCTCGCCTCCCACTCCTTGATCTTTTCGCCGATGAACTTGAACCCGACGGGCGTCTCGATAAGGGCCACGCCGAAGTCCTCGCAGATGGCCTTCGCCATGCCCGTCGAAACAAAGGATTTGACGACGGCGGCGTTCGCGGGCAATCCCCCCCTCTCTTTGAGACGGGTCAGGATATAGTCGAGGAGCAAGATCCCCACCTGGTTGCCCGAGAGGGCGACGAACTCCCCCGTCCCGTCTTTGACGGCGACGCCGAGGCGGTCGCTATCGGGATCGGTGCCAAACACCACGTCGGCGTCGATGGTATCCGCGAGCGCGATGCCCATCGAGAGGGTCTCCTTAAATTCGGGATTGGGGATCCCGACGGTGGAAAAATCGGGGTCCTCGCAGATCTGCTCTTCGACGACGGTCGCCTTGATGCCCAACCTCTTCAAAATGGTGGTGACGGGCACATAGCCCGAGCCGTGCACGGGGGTATAGACGAGGCGCAAATCCCTCCCGCAGGCCTTGACCGCCTCGGGAGAGAGCGAGAGCTTGCAAAGCTCCGCATAGTAGTCCTCGTCCACCTTCTCGGGAACGGGCTGAATGAGCGGGCTTTTCTCCTCCCCTTCGACGGAGAGGAAGTCGTCGATCTCGCGGATATAGCCCACGATGACGGCGGAGGATTCGGGAGAAAGCTGGGCCCCGTCCTCGCCGTAGACCTTGTAGCCGTTGTATTCCTTGGGATTGTGCGAGGCGGTGATCATGACGCCCGCCGCCGCATGGAGACGGCGCACCGCAAAGGAGAGCATGGGCACGGGGTGGACGCGGCCGAAGAGATAGGCTTTGATGTTGTTTTTGGCGAGAACGGCGGCCGTGGCCTCGGCAAAGCGGCGGGAGAAGCGCCGCGTATCGTACGAGATGACGACGCCCCGCTCCTTCGCCCCCTCTCCGAGGGCGGAAATATATCCCGCAAGGCCCTGCGTGGCGCGGCGAACGGTGTAGACGTTCATCATATTGACGCCGTAACCGATGATCCCGCGCATGCCCGCCGTTCCGAATTCGAGCTCCGCGCCGAAGCGGTATTCCTTCTCGGCAGCGGAGAGGTGTTTGAGTTCTTCGCGCGCCTCTTGCGAGAGCCGTGCATCCGACATCCATTTTTCGTAAAGTTGCAAATAATTCATAGCATTTTCGGATACGCGGGGTGGCCGCGCAAAAATTTTATTCCGCCTCGCCATCCCCCTCGGCGATGCGGTCGCGGGTGACGAAGTACTTCTTCCCCGAATCGGTGTAGTAATTGACGAACTGCATCACGAGCAGGAAGAAATAGGAGAGCGGGACGGAGATGAAGAGCCCGCTCCCGAGGGTGCAGAGCCCGAAGGTCACGTTGACGACGACGATGAGGTAGGCCGCGATGAGATAGGCGCCGAACCTTCTCCAAAAGGATTTTTTACAGCGTGCCGTCTCTTTGAGCGCCTGCCCCACCGTCTTCCCGCCCGCGATCATGGCGGGCATCCATGCGGAGACGAAGGTGAGCTTGAAGGCCTGCATCACGAGGATGAGGGCGACGGAGAGCGAGAGCGACAGGAGCACGGTCAATAAGTTATACAACGTGAGAAGGGACGGGATATAGAAGAAGAGAAAGACGCACAGCCCCACCGAGAGCACATCGTAGACGAAGGTGAGCGGTACATAGACGAGCTGGTACAACGACGCCTGCCCGATCCTGCGGAAATAGGATGCGGAAAAGCGCGTCTTGGCATTCATGCTCATGCGGTCGTTGACGGTGCCGCCGAGGGCGAAGTGCGCGAGCCCGTTGAAATAGCGCGAGAGGAGATACATGCAGCATACGCCGATGAGCGAGCCCACGATGGAGCCGATATGCGCGCCGAGGAGGGCGAGGAAATCGCTGACGGCCGCATGGAACTGCTGCGGCATGCCCTGCAATACCTCGTAATTGCCGCCGAAGAGCGCCTTCAAAAAGGATGCGACGGTATCTTTGAGGCTGTTGAGCTCGGCGCTTTTGACGATGGTCGAGAGCCCGAGCGAGAGGATGACATAGGTAAGACTGAAAAAGACCGCCGCAGAGATGAGACGGTACAAGAGGAGCTTGAAAACGCCCGAAAAATTATCGACGGTGAGGCTGACGGAATGGCGAAACCGCATTTAATACCCCCTGTAACTTTTGAGTACGTCCTCGCGGTCGAGCTTATCCGTCTCGAAATACACCGTTTCCATGCGGATGAGGAAACTCAAAAACAGGGCGGCATAGAGGAGAAGGAGAAGGACGCGGAAGGCCGCTTCGGGAAGAAGCGAGAAGAGCGCCGTGCATACCATGCACGAGAAGAAGGATACGGTAAAGCCTAAAATGAGCTTCCAGCGCACCCCCGTCATGAGGCGATAGGAATAGAGGAAGGCTTCGTAGGGGCCGAACCCCGTCGCCTGCCGGCAAGGAAGCCACAGGTAGAATACGGTCGCGACATAGAAGAGCGCGAACGTCAACAGCAAAAAGGCGAGCACATAGAACACATAGGCGAGCGCCGTGATCTTGATCTGCGCGATCACGAAGAGGACGGCCGAGAGCACCACCGCCCAGACTTCGTACAGGGCGAGATAGCCCAAGACGACGAGAAAGACGGAGAAGAAAAGGGAGAGCGAACCCTTCATGAGACCCGACAGGGTGCGCTTCCCGATGCGCATGTGCTTTTCGACGAGCACGAGCATGGGCACCGCGCACAAAATGACGGCGACGAAGGCGAGCGCACTGTACACCCCGCCGAGCACGCCGTCGATTCGGATGAGGCTCCACGTGCGGAAATATTCGACGAACCCCTCCCGCGGCGTCACGGTGAAGAAGGTGCGCACCGTCGCCCCCACGCTGGTATAATCGAGGGAGAGCGCGAGAAAGACTGCCGGAAGCACGGCAAACGGCAGCACGAACCAGATATTCTTGGCGATG
Organism: uncultured Clostridia bacterium; assembly: GCA_947625555.1. Taxonomy (GTDB): domain Bacteria; phylum Bacillota; class Clostridia; order Christensenellales; family Borkfalkiaceae; genus Gallimonas. The sequence continues at coordinate 50,175 of CANQOT010000009.1, forward strand.
TATTTCCAATGTCCAAACGCGGCCCTCATAATGTCCTCTATGTTTTATTATATAACAAATTCCGCGCGATGTAAAGCATTTTAAGAGATTTCCCCCGCGCCGCCGCGCCCGCGTCTTTCCTACTGCGCGGCTGCGAAGGCGACCGAAAATCCCGCGGCGAAACCTTCTTCCTGCGTGAGGGTGACGGTATAGGTCCCCTCCGACGCACGCCAAACGAGGGTATTTCCGCTCCCCTCCGTCCATTCCGCCTCCACGGGCGTACCGCCGACGTAGAGCGTCGCGCCCAAAATATCGCCCACCGCAAACGTTTCCTTGAAGGAATTGTTGTAGAAGCACTGTTCGATCTCGAGGGTATAGGCCGTGCCGCCGTCCGCAAAAGTCAGCGTCCTGCAAAGGTCGATGGAATAGATGAGCATATCGGGCAGCGTCTGCGCGCCTTCCTTCCACGCTTGAAGGCTGCTATTGACGAGGAAATACCTCGCGAAATAGAGCTCGCCGTCCTTTCCCTTCATCTCGAAGCCGTAACACGCGCCGTGCGCGTTGCTCGAACCAAACGCCTCCATCTCCCAAGGGTCCGTCTCCGTGACGAAGCGGAGAGGATCCCCCGCGGTGTCCTTTGCGTCCTCGAAGTCGAAGTACCAAAGGTCCTTTCCGATTTTAAGCTCGCCCAACCCGTAATAGCCGAAATAGACCATGTTGGAGGAGACCGCGTCGGAATCGTAGATGGCGCTGTAATAGATGAAATCGCCCTCGACCGTCGCGCTGTTTTCCCCGCCGTCGGGGTCCCAAGCGAGGGTGAGGCCGTACTCCCCGCCGCGCGCATCGTAGAACAGGAGACTCCCGTTCACGGAGGCCAGCGTGAAGCCGCCGACCGTCTCGCTATCCTCCCCCTCCGCATAGGTGACCGACGCGGAAGCGGGGAAGAGTTCGAGGCCCGCGGGCGTGAGCGTCAGGGTGACGGAGACGGGATCGCGGTCCTCAAAGGTGAGCTGTCCGCCGAATGCGACTTTGCCGCCGCCGAAACGGTAATAGGTCACGTTCGCATAGAGATAGGTCTTGTCGCCTTCGGCGGGAAGGGGCAATTCCATCGCCGAATAGGCGTTGCCGTTTTTGACATAGACGGTCGCCGTGGCGCCGCTCTCCCCGACGAGATAGTAGCCGAGCGCATTCCCGTCGACATAGAGCTTCCCTGCGAACACGACGGAATGCAACAGGTCTTTGGTATAGAATGCGGCGTACTTGGCATCGTTTTCGATGCGTTGGAAGGTCTTATGCTCCCCGTCGACCGCGGCGAAATATTCCCACGCGCCGCCCCCTTCGGCGACGACGAGATATTCCCCGCTCACCCGCACGACGGTGACGGGCGAAGATGCGCCGTAGAAGTCGAAATAGGTTCCGCCGCCCCAGCCGTCGAGTTGAAGCACGGTGCGGTCGCCGCTCGTATAGACCCCCTCGGCCGCGTCGTTGAACACGGTGCAGCGGCTTGCGGCGGGGTCGAGTTTCACCCTCCATTGAAGGGTATCGCCCGAAAGGAGCGGGGCTTCGACCGTCAGGACGCCGTCCTCGCCGAAGGGAGCCCACTTTCCCGTCGTGACGGAGGCGCCGCTCGCGTTGTAGAGGGTGAGCGTGCCGTCTGCGCGGAAGGCAAAGGTATAGCCGTCGTAGCCCTTGATGGAGAGCCCGCTGTCGTCCACGATGGCATAACGGAGGGAAAGGTCCATCTCCGTTTCCTCGTCGACATCCTTGAACCCGTCCTCCGTGAGGGGGAAGCGGTAGGTTTCGAGAGTCTCGCCGTCGCGGAACCAAAGGGTATGATCGTCGTAAAGGATATAGTAGCCGTCGAAAGTTTCGCCGTAGGAATTGGTGTACTTCGCGCGGTAGTAAAAGCCGTCGAGGTCGAGCGTTGCGCCGTTCTCGCTCGAAAGGGTGCCGCAGAGCGCTTTGTCATAGATGTAGAAGCAACCGTAGCCCGCGCCTTCCACCGTCTCGCAGATGAAATCGAAGGGCTCGATGGGGTCGGGCACGAAGATGCCGCCCGCGCCTTCCTGCGCCCCCGGCGTGAAGGTGAAGATTTTGTTCCCCCATGCCGTCGTTCTGCCCGTATCCGCATAGGTGCCGAAGTACATATCGCTCTCCGTGCCGCCGCGGATATACATTGCCGTATTGTCCTTGCCGAGGGAGAGCAGGCCGCCGTTGTCCTCGGCCTGTTCGCCGTAACGGTCGACGTAGAAGAACACGCTCGCCGTTTGCGCGGGCAGCTCGTCGAGGCGCGTATAGGTATAGGCGTCCCCCTTTTGCGTAACGCGGAAGTAAAATTCCTTCGCGGTATAGCCCGCTTCGGCGGTCTCGTCGGAGAGATAGGAAGTGAAGGTATAATATTGCACCCCCTCTTCGCCTGCGCCGACGGGAGTATAGCTCCCCTCGTACACGGTGCCGTCCTCTGCAAAGTAGAGGCCGCCCATTCCCGCGACGCCCACCGAGGAGATCCAAAGCTTACCGCCTTTGTCCGCCTTGCCCTCTTCGGTCGCAAGCAGGAAGGTGGGTTTGTCGTCGATATAGAAGGTATAATAGACGTCGAGAGTGCCGCCGTCCGAAAGGCCCACCATGCCCGTCAAAAATTGGACGCTCTGCCAGACGGAGCCCGTATGGCCCGGCTGCACCTGCGTCACGACGAGGGTATAATAGAGGAGGCCGCCGCCCAGATCCTTGGCCGTATAGTAGCCCGATGCGGCCTGTTCGAGCGCATCCGAGGCACCCATGTCGTAGACATCGGCCTTCAACGCGCCTTCGGGCACCCCGCTGCCGTATGCCTCGCCGTAGAGGATGAGCATGGGATAGCCGGGGGTCGCGGAGCCCGCGTCGGAGAGCATGATGCGCGTATATTCCGCGACGTCCTCTTCGAAAAGTTCAAAGGTCATGCCGTCGCCGAGAAGGTAGGAAGCATGGAGCGTGAGCCTGCCCGCCGCGTCCTCGCTGTAAAGATCGACGATCTCGCCAAACCGTTCGCTCCTGCGGAGCTTATAGGGGCCCGTCGAGGTGTGGCCGTCCGCCGTGAGGAGGGCGCTCTCGCCGAATACGCCGAACCCGTCGAGTTCGAGCGTTGCGCCCGAACCGTCGGCCGCCTCGTAGCGGCCCGCCTCGTCGCTGCGCACGAGGTAGAGGTCGAGCCCGTCCGCCGCAAGGATGAAGAAGTGCGTCTCGCCCGCGCCCTCGATCTCGGCGCGGATGAGGAACATCGTCCCGTCGAGGGAGCCGCTCTCGACGGTATAGAGGCCGTAGCGGATCTCGTGGGCGGAATAATCGACGAGGGTGGCGAGGCCCAGCCCGTCGAGCGTCAGATAGTTTTCGCCGGGGATAACGCCCGCGACTCCGCTCGCGAGGCCCTCGCCATAGCTGCCCTCCGCGCCGTCATAGAAGCTGAACACGCCTGCGCCGTCCACCGTGCCGAGCGCGAAGGCATAGGTTTGTCCGTTTTCGAGTTCGAGCGAAAGATCGGTTCCGCCGAGGGGCAGATAGGAGCCCGCAAGGACGACTTCCTTCCCCTCCCCGTCGCGATAGGTGTATTGCGCGCCGCCCAACCCGTCGAGGGTGAGGAAGGCGTTGGGATCCGCCTCCGCCGAGGCGCCGAGATGGGCATCGTAGCGCAAATATTTGCCCGCCTGTTCCGCGCGGAAATAGGAGAAGGTATAGCCGTCGCCGAGTTTGCCCTCGAGCCTGCCTTCGCCCGTGCCGAAAGAAAATCCCCCGTCTGCGGAGAGCGTTCCCTCAAATTCCACACCGCCGCGGACGAGAAGGGCCTCCCCCTCCCGCCCGTCGGGCAAAAAGATGATGTCGTCGCCGCCGAAGAGGTCGGTATAGCCCCGCTCCCACGTCGCGAACAGGGCAAAGCTCTCGGTGACATTTTGGATGGCGTCCCCCCCGAAGTAGCGCTCGCCCGTGCCGTCGGAAGAGGTCGCCCAGCCCGTGAAGCGGTAGTTCCGCGGGGCCGTGAAGAGGCAATCGGAGACGGTGAGCGTGCTGTTAAATTCCAAAGGAACGGAGAGAACGGTCCCGCCGATCTCCACGCCGTCGGGCGCGTTGACGCGGTAGGAGACGACGATGGGCTCGCGGCGGTACCAGATATCGAACACGGCGCCGGGCTCCAAAGAGGGCGTGGAGCGCACGCTCGTCTTATCGGGATCGAGCTCGAAGTGTTCGGGCGGGTCCTGCACCTGTGCCGTGAAGGGCTCGTGATAGCGCGCCGTCCCCGTCGTCGTTTGGGGGGCGCCGTAGACGCCGTAGTTATCCGAAATGTACAGATTGACGGTGTAGGAGACGTCGTACTTCGCTTGCAGGGAGATGCCTGCCTCGGGCATGGTGGCGTCGGGCGCAAGTTTGGCCCCGTCGTTGAACCAGCCCGCGAAGGTGAGCCCTTCGAGGGGGCGGGGCTCCTTCCCCTCCAAGAATTTGTTGAGGTCGGCCCCCGCTTTGAGGGAATATTCCGTTTGGGTGAGCGTTCCGCCCTCCCCCGCATCGAGGCGGAGGGTCGCCTTCTTCGAGCTTCCGCAGGCGCACGCAAGGGCGAGCGTCACAAGTGAGAGGGCGGCGATGAGCGCGATCGCAAACGATTTTACATGCTTCTTCATAATCAACTCCTTTGTAGATCCGAAAACGCATACTTTACTTTACATTGAACTATTATACATTCTATCATAGAGCACCCCCTTTTTGTCAAGTGAATAGACCGCCGTATAAATTAAATTTGGCGAATTTTCATTCATTGCATACCATTTTCACACGGCGACGGGATTGACAACGCCCGCCCTTTGTCATATAATACAACTATGAAAGATCGTTCGCGCACACAGAAGGGCGCGATCGTGAGCGGCGTCGGGATCGCTTGCAATCTTGCGCTCGCGGCGGCCAAACTCGCGGTCGGCATTCTGTTCGGGCTCGTTTCGGTGATCGCCGACGGCTTCAACAATTTGAGCGACTGCGGGAGCGGCGTCGTATCCCTCGTCTCCTTCCGCGTCTCGGCAAAGCCCGCCGACAGGGAGCACCCCTACGGGCACCGCCGCGCCGAATATATCGCCGCGCTCGCGACGGGGATGTTCGTTTTGTTCCTCGCCGTCGAACTGCTCCGCGAATCCATCGAAAAGATCGTGGCGGGAACCCCCTCCGAAGGTTCGTGGATCGTGTTCCCCGTGCTCGGCGTCTCCGTCGCGGTGAAAGCGGGCATGTGTTTCGGCTACCGCCTATGGGCGAAGCGGCTCTCCTCGGGCGCCCTCCGCGCGGCGGCGACCGACAGCCTTTGCGACTGCATCGCGACCCTGGCCGTCGTTGCGGGGCTTTGCATCCAGCGCTATACCTCCTTCCCCGCAGACGGTTGGGCGGGCATCCTCGTCGCCCTCTTCGTTGTGTGGCAGGGTGCGAAAATTTTGCGGCAGGCGAGCTCCGAACTCTTGGGACAGGCGCCCGACGATGCGCTCGTCGAGGCCATCAAGGAACAGATCGGGGCGGAAGAAAAGATCCTCGGCATGCACGATCTGCACGTTTTTTCCTATGGGAGCGGCGCCCTCTATGCGACCGTTCACATCGAAATGGAGGCTACCATGTCCGCGATCGAGGCCCACGCGATCCTCGACGGCATCGAACACACCGTCAAGGATAAGCTCGGCGTCTCCCTCACCGCCCACCTCGATCCCGTCGACCTCGGCGACGGCGAGGCCCTCGCCCTCGAAAAAAAGATCTTGGCGCAAGCGGCGGACCTTACGGGGGAGCTGCAACTGCACGACTTCCGCCTCGTCCGCGGTGTGAAGGATAAAGTCATCTTCGACGCGGACGTCCCCTTCTCCTGCGAAATGACGGACCGGACGCTGCAAAGGGCGCTCGAAGCGATCGTCGCGGGGCTCGGGGACTATACGCCCGTCATCACCGTCGAACGGCGGTAATTGAGGAATACTATCATGATGGAACAGGGAACGCTCTTTGAAACGAACGAAGCCGAACCGTTGGCTGCACGCCTCCGCCCGCGCAATCTCGACGAGTTCTACGGGCAAAAACATCTCCTCGGCGAGGGGAAGGTCCTCCGCCGCCTCATCGAAGAGGATAAGGTGAGCTCCATGATCTTCTGGGGCCCTCCCGGCGTGGGCAAGACGACGCTCGCCCGCATCATCGCGGGGCGCACCAAGGCGAAGTTCATTGATTTTTCGGCCGTCACGAGCGGGATCAAGGAGATCAAACAGGTGATGGAACAGGCGGAAAAGAACCGCCGCTTCGGCGAAAAGACCATCCTCTTTGTCGACGAGATCCACCGCTTCAACAAGGCCCAGCAGGACGCCTTTCTCCCCTATGTGGAAAAGGGCAGCATCATCCTCATCGGCGCGACGACGGAGAACCCCTCCTTCGAGGTCAACGGGGCGCTCCTTTCCCGCTGCAAGGTGTTCGTTCTGCAAGCGCTTAAAACGGAGGAACTTGCCGACCTTCTGCAAAACGCCGTATCCGACGTGCGCGGCTTCGGGCGGCAGAAGGTGGATATCCCGCGGGAGCTGCTCGAAACCATTGCGACCTTCGCGAACGGCGACGCGCGCAGCGCCCTCTCCACCCTCGAAATGGCCATTCTCAACGGCGAGATGCAGGGAGATACCACCGTCGTCACCAAGGAGACCATCGAACAGATCACTTCCAAAAAATCCCTCCTCTACGATAAGACGGGCGAAGAGCACTATAACCTCATTTCCGCCCTGCACAAGTCCATGCGCAATTCCGACCCCGACGCCGCCGTCTATTGGCTGGCGCGCATGCTCGAAGCGGGCGAGGACCCCATCTACATCGCAAGGCGGGTCACTCGGTTCGCCTCCGAAGATATCGGGCTTGCTGACCCGCGCGCTTTGGAGATCGCCGTCGCCGCCTTCGAGGCCTGCCGCCTCATCGGTATGCCCGAATGTTCGGTGCACCTCACCGAGGCCGTCGTCTATATGTCCGTGACGCCCAAGTCCAATGCGTGCGACGTCGCCTATATGCGGGCGAAGGAGGACGCCCTCAAAATGCTCGCGGAGCCCGTGCCCCTCGTCATCCGCAATGCGCCGACAAAGCTCATGAAGGAGCTCGGCTACGGCAAGGGCTACGAGTATGCGCACGACTTCGAGGACAAGCTCACGACGATGCAATGTCTGCCCGATTCCCTCGCAGGGCGGGAATACTACACCCCCACCGAAGAGGGCGCCGAGGTCCGCTTCAAGGCCCGTCTCGAAGAGATCAAGGCGTGGAAAAAGCAACATTCCAAAAAGAAATAAGGGACGCGACCATGATCAAGCAGGGAATTGTCAACTTTTTTAAGAATCTGAAATACTTCTTCACGCCTCTCGGGACCATTGCGCTCGGGCTGGTGTTCGGCCTCTCCGTCCTCATTCCCGGCGTCATCTCGTCCGTCTCGACGCTCGCGGGCGACGTCAAGACCATTCTCGAAGGCAGCGCCGTTGACCTCGTCGTCTTGAAGGACGGCATTTTTTCGGCGGTCAAGGCCCTCGATTGGGGCGATCCGCTGGCCGCCGTCCGCACTTTGGCGAGCGCGGATTGGATCAGAACTACCCTCAATGCCCTCGTGGGAACGGAGGAATACACGGCGCAGTTCACCGCCTCCATCCAGACGTTTACCCATAGCCTCGGGCTCTATCTTTCCGCCGTGGTCTCCTTTACGGCGATCGGCATGATCGCGGGGTACTTCCTCACGCGATGGCTCATCCGCCGCAATATGGCGAAGCGGACCATAAAGACCTTCCTTTTACATGCCCTCGTCGATTCCTTCCTCACCGTCGCCTTGGCGGGCGTTTGCGCTTGGCTGGCGACGCTGTGGCGGCCGAGCATCCTCATCTCCACCCTTTTCGCCGTCGTCTTTTTCGGCACCGTCTCCCTCTTCGAGGCCTTCCTTATCCACGGGCGGGGCAAGATCGCGCTCAAAAAGATCGTCAACTTCAAGAACGTGATGAAGCTCTTCGTCACCAACCTCATCATCTTCCTGCTCACGGCGGCCCTCGTCGCGCTCGTCGTCTTTGTCGTGAACATCATCGTCGGCGTCTTTGTGGGCATCGCCTTCTTGGAGATCGGCTTCATCGTCATCGCGCTCAACGCCGAGGCCTATGTGAAAACTTCGGCCGAGAACGCCCAAACGATCCAAAATGCGCAATCGCCCGCCGAAATCGGTTGACGGCTGCCCCGAAGTGTGATAAAATCAAAGAAAAACAGACGTGCAGACAGTTCGTAACCATCCTGTCTTAAAACAAAACTATGGGAGGATGGGCGCTTTGCGCCCTTTTTGTTTGCCGCCGATATGGAGAATTTTTTTATGTTTCTTCGCCGTCTGAAAAGGGAATGGAAAGAATTTCGCATTTTGCTCAAAAACATTCCCGCACTCGTCACCGTCCTCTTCGTCATGTCCGTCTTTTCGATGAACCTCCTCGCCAACAAGAGCATCCAAACGCCTTGGTGGCTGGGGCTCGACTGCGGCATCATCGTCTCGTGGTTCGCCTTCTTTACGATGGATATCGTGACGAAGCGCTTCGGCCCCAAGGCCGCGACCGAGCTCACCGTGCTCGCCATCGCCGTCAACCTCTTCTTCTGCCTTCTCCTCTTTTTGGGGAGCCTCATTCCCGGCATGTGGGGCGAGAGCTTCGTCGAAGGGAGCGAAAACGTTCTCAATCACGCCCTCGACCGCACCTTCGGGGGGACGTGGTACGTCGTCCTCGGCAGCACCGTCGCCTGCCTCGCCTCTTCCGTCGTCAACAATTTCTCCAACTTCGGCATCGGGAAACTTTTCAAGAAGAACCCCGACGGCTTGCCGGCCTACATTTTGCGCACCTATGTCTCGACGGCCATCGGGCAGTTCGTCGATAACTTCACCTTCGCCCTCCTCGTGAGCCACTTCTTCTTCGGCTGGTCGTGGCTCAAATGCGTTACCTGCGCGCTGACGGGCATGGTCGCGGAGCTTTTGTGCGAGCTCATCTTCCTCTACCCCGGGTACGCCATCACGCGGCGGTGGAAAAAGGAAGGCGTGGGCGATGAATATCTCAAATTCAGGGAGGAAGGACATGAAAGTCTTGATCACGGGCACGAGTAAGGGCATCGGGAAGGCCATTGCGGAGAAGTTCCTTTTTTGCGGACATGAGGTCGTAGGTTTGGACATGGTACCCCCGTCCATCGTCTCGCCGCACTATTTTCACGTGCAGACGGACGTCTTTTCGGGCGAGCTTCCCGCGGTGGACGGCGTGGAGATCCTCGTCAACAATGCGGGCGTGCAAAACTCCGGGCGGGACATCGACGTCAACCTCAAAGGCGCGATGCGCGTCACCGAAAAGTACGCCTTCCAAAGCAAGATCAAGAGCGTCCTCTTCATCGCCTCGTCGAGTGCGCGCACGGGGGCGGAGTTCCCCGAATACGCCGCGAGCAAGGGCGGGCTCGTCGCCTACATGAAGAACGTCGCCCTGCGTATTTCCGCCTTCGGCGCGACGGCAAACAGCCTCTCCCCCGGCGGCGTGAGAACGAGCCTCAACGACCATGTGATGCAGGACGAACGGTTGTGGGCGCAAGTCATGGCCGAGACCCTTCTCCCCAAATGGGCAGAGCCCGAAGAGATCGCCGAGTGGGCCTACTTCGTGACCGTCGTCAACCGCTCGATGACCGCGCAGGATATTCTCATCGACAACGGAGAAGCTGCAAAATCCAACTTCATTTGGTAAAATTCTTTCTTGTAGAAAAATATTGGTATGAATGGCTGAAATTGAAGGGGCAACGCAACGGTTGCCCCCTATTTTTGTATTTGTTTCTTTTCCCCGCACATACTGACGGCGGAGGCAGATATGATCGAACACGATACCATAGAACTTTTACGCGAATGCGACGCGGGCATCCAAATGGGGATTTCCGCCATCGACGAAGTGAAGGACCACGCACAGAGTGCCGATTTTGCGGCCATGCTCGACGATTACCAGCGCCAGTATGCCCTCTTGCAGAACGAGATCCAAGGGATCCTGCATTCCTACAACGACGAGGGCAAGGAGCCCAATCCCCTCGCAAAGGGCATGGCGTGGCTCAAAACCAACGTCATGATGGCGGTGAAGGAGACGGACGAGGAGATCGCCGACCTCCTCACGGACGGCTGCGACATGGGCATCAAATCTTTGAATAAGTATTTGAACGACTACGCCGCCGCAGACGAGCGGGCAAAGGATATCACCCGTCGCCTCATCGAATTGCAGGACCGCCAGCTGCAAGAATTGAGCAGGTATTTGTAAGAAATCGGCCCGCCTTATGATAAAGCGGAATGGCAATCAGAATCCCCCACCTCAGTCACGTAGAACGTGACAGCTCCTCCCCAAGGAGGAGCTTTTTGCTGTGGTGCTACTTCGACACAGTATCGCGCAGCAGATATGCGATTCGCCTATTCTTCCGACCCGCCCTCTTCATCGAAGTAATGCTTTACCCCCGCCTTATCCTTATAGGCGATGACGGCGGAAAGGTTCACGTTCTCCACGCTCTTGAAGATGTTTTTTTCCACCTGAGGGTCCTCCTTTTTTAAGGTGCGGATGAGCTCTTTCACGCGTTGCCGCTTGGAATCCTTCTCCCCCTCCGCCGCATCCGCGGTGAATTTGCAGGCGCACCGCAAAAAATTGAGACCGTATGCGTTTTTCCATGCAATGACGTCCTTTTCGCGCACCAGATACATGGGTCTTATGAGCTGCATTCCCTCAAAGTTTGCGCTGTCAAGTTTCGGCAACATCGTCTGCACCTGCCCCGCGTAGAGGAGACCCATGAGGATGGTCTCGATGACGTCGTCGAAGTGGTGGCCGAGGGCGATCTTGTTGCAACCGTGCTTTTTCGCCATGTTGTAGAGGTGCCCCCGCCGCATGCGCGCGCAGAGGTAGCAGGGCGACTTTTCGATATGGACGACGCTCTCGAAGATGTCCGTCTCAAAAATTGTGACGGGAATGCCGAGAAGTGCGGCGTTTTGCTCGATGAGGGCGCGGTTTTCGGGGGCATAGCCGGGATCCATCACGAGAAATTTGAGTTCGAAGGGAAATTTGTTGTGCCGTTTAAGCTCCTGAAAAAGCTTGGCCATGAGGAAGCTGTCCTTCCCGCCCGAGATGCACACCGCGATCGAATCGTTGGGCTCGACCAAGTTGTAGGTGGCGACGGCCTTTGCGAACGGCTTGAAGAGCCGCCGCGAAAAGGTGGTGCGAATGCCCTCTTCGACCTCTTCCATGATACCCATGTCCGCGTTCATGGGGCTTTTTTTGTTCTCATTCATCTCGTCTTTGCTCCCTCCCGATGAGGTCCTTTACGACCTCGCCCGCGAGAATGAGCCCCGCGACGGAGGGCACAAACGAGATGCTCCCCGGGGTCTCGCGCTTTCCGCTCTCCTCCTCGGAGGGAAGGGGGCGGATGGGCTCCTCCTTGGAATAGACGACTTTCAAGTGCTTGACGCCCAGCTTTTTGAGCTCGCGCCGCATCGTGCGGGCGAGCGGGCAGACGGACGTCGAAAAAATGTCTGCGACCTCGAACATGGTGGGGTCCAATTTGTTCCCCGCCCCCATGCAACTGATGGCGGGCGTCCCCGCCGCCTCCGCGTTTTGGGCGATGGCGAGCTTGCCCGCGACTGTGTCGATCGCGTCGACGATATAGTCATAATTATGAAAGTCGAAGGCCCCTGCCGTTTCGGGCAAATAGAAGGTCTTGAAGGTGCGGACAAGGCAGGCGGGAGCGATCTCCGCAACGCGCTCGGCGGCGACGTCCACCTTGAACCTTCCCACCGTCTTTACGGTCGCGAGGATCTGACGGTTGATGTTGGTGAGCGCCACCCTGTCGTGGTCGATAAGGTCGAGCGCGCCCACGCCCGCACGGGCGAGCGCTTCCACGCAATACCCGCCCACGCCGCCGAGGCCGAATACGGCGACGCGGCAGCCGTGCAATTTTTCCACCCCCTCCTGCCCAATCAGGAGTTCTTCTCTCGAAAAAGCGTTTTCCATGTGCACCTATTATAAATTTTCCCCTGCGAAATGTCAACCTTCTTGGCCGCCCCGTTTGAGCCGTTCGAGAATGACCTCGTCGGCGGGACAGAAGGCGAAGGCGTCGATCTCGGAGGGCGCGATCCAGCGCATGTCGTTGTGTTCCAAAAGTTGCGGCTCGCCCTCTTCGATCGCGGCGGAAAAGAGGGTGAGGTGCACTTCAAGGTCGGGGTAGGTATGCGTGACCTCGCAATAGATCTCGCCGACCTTCAACCCGATGCCGAGTTCCTCGCGGCATTCGCGCCGAAGGGCCGCCTCCTTGCTCTCGCCCGCCTCGACCTTTCCGCCGACGAACTCCCATAAGAGCCCCCGCGCCTTATTTTGCGGCCTTTGGCAAATGAGGAACTTCCCCTCCCGCCAAATGAGCGCCGCCACCACTTCCACGGCCATATCCCTGTTCCCTCCCGATGATATGAAAACATTATATCACACTGCCGTCCAAAATTCAAGAAAAGACGCGGGGATTTGCCCATGCGCATACAAAAGGGCACATGGCGGCTGCCATGCTTTCAACCGTTAGTTGAAAAAGGGGATTTTCGGTTGAAAGTTCTTGACACAGGCAGGGAAAACGCTATAATGAAATGTAAAAATAATAAGGAGAAAATGATATGAAAAGCAAATTTGCAAAATTCGGCGCCCTGCTCATGGGCGGCCTTTTGGCGCTCTCCCTCTGCGCCTGCGGCGGGGGCGGGGACGAAAAGCCCGACCACCAAGATCCGCCCGTCAGCGGAGAGGAAGACGGCAAACAAGATCCGCCCGTATCGGGCGACACCACGCCTACTTCCTCGGACGTTGCGACAGCCATCCAAAAGACGTTGGGCGCCGCCGTGCAGAACTACGACTTCACGTTAAATCTCGCGGGGAGCGTCACCGTGGGCGCCTTCACGACCCCCGACGCGAATGCGAACTACGTCTGCAATTACCGCTACAACGCCGAGACGGACGACCTGCAATTTAAGCGCGTGACGAGCGGCGCGCTCCTCTACGATTCCACCGAATATATCTATTCCTCGGGCGATTCGCGCGTCACCGTCAAAATGGACGATAAGGGCACTGTCAAGAAGGCGGCAGTGGAATATGCGGACGAGGAGCTCCACCTCATCAACCTCCCCTTCGTCACCCTCGTCAAGTCCCTTTCGGCAAAGGAGATCGGCTCCATCAAGAAAACGACGGGCGGCTACAAGGCGACTTTGTCCCTCTCCTCCGAGAACAAGGCGCTTAACGCCCTGTGCTCCTTCCTCGGCAAGATGGATACGAGCATCAATTTGAAGGGCGTGGAATTCTCCAATCCCGCAACGGGTCTCGGCTTTGAATTCGCTCTCTCGGGCGAGACGCTTTCGAGCTTCACGCTGACGGCAGACGTCTCCGTTCCCATCGGCCCCGCGACGACCGACCTCTCCCTTACATATACCCAGAAGACGAACAGCTCCGCCGTCAAACTCCCCGATGTCTCGGGCATCATCTTGGGCCAAGACGCCATCGCAACCGAGCTCGCCACCGTCAACTCTGCCCTCGCGGCCGTCAAGGAGATGGACGTCTACTCCCTCGATGTCGAAGCAGTCAACGAAATGGACCCCGGCTGGAATGTCAAGGCGATCAAGGATAGCTACCTCTCCCGCCTCTACAAGCACACCGACGAGGAGGGCTTCACCCATTTCAACAACTCCTTCGTGTTCAAGACGCACCATGAGGAGGATGGCAAGGAGACATACAAATATACGATCGGCAACGTCACCGAGGACGGAAAGGTCTACCTCGTAGACAGAAAGGGGCTCAACACCACCTCGCAATCGGCGGAAACGGTTACAAGCCGCTTCGACTTCCTCACCTCCATCTTCGGTCTCAACGCTTCGCAGACGGACTGCATCAAGAAAACGACGGCAAACGGCGAGACGACGTACGCGATCTACCTCAAAAACAGCGCCATCGCCGCCCTCTCCGACGGCATCGTGAACCTCATCAACACCTGCCCCGCCGAGGGCGTCACCTTCGTGGACAACCTCATGGGAACAGACTATACCATCGAGGATGCGGCGCTCAACGTCGTCATAAAAGACGGGAAGCTCGTCTCCATGAAGCTCGAAACGGAGATCAAATACAATCCCACTTCGGGCGAATATGCGGAGTACAACGTCACGCTCAACAATACGCTGAGCCTCCTCGTCAACGATGAAGAGAACTTCGCGAAGGCGGCTGAATACACCGCGCCCAAGAAGGATAAAACGACCCTCGGCATCGGCGACGATCTCGCAGGCTCGAAATACTATATTTTGTAAAACGCGGCCATATGCCAAGCGCGGCGCCCACATGGGCGCCGCGCTCTTTTGTTTCGGACATGGGTATGCCCTTTTTCGTCGGAAAGGGTTTTCGGTCACATCGCGGGGCCCGTCGTCGAGGGCGCGTAGACCCTTGCCGCAAGTTCCTGATTGAGCGCATAGAGGCCCTTCGCATCGCAGCCGAACAGCTTCATCTTCTTGATGAGATCGTCTGCATTCGTCTCCTCCTCGCCCTGTTCCTTGATGAACCAATCCAAGAACTGCATCGTCTTGTAGTCCTTCTGCGCGAACGCCTCGTGGTAGATGGCGGTGATGAGCGACGTCACATACTTTTCGTGTTCGAGACCCGCTTCGAGGGGCGCCATGTGATTTGCAAAGGTCTTGTCGGGCTTTGCGATGGCGGCAAACGTGACCTTTTCGCCGCTGTTCAAAAGGTACCTTCTGATCATGAAGGCGTGGTCGCGCTCCTCTTGCGCCTGCACCTCGTACCAATGGGCGAAGCCGTCGAGGCCCTCGTCGGCGTAATAGTTGGCGAAATCGAGATAGAGATAGGCCGAATAGAGTTCCTTATTGACCTGCTCGTTCAGAAGTTCCGCGATCTTTTTGTTCAACATAAAACTGCCTCCTTAAACCAAATTTTACCAATATTATAGCACCCTGCCCCCACAAATGCAAGACTTTGGGGGAAGGAAAAATTCTTACAGCACTTTGGAGAGGAAACTTTTGAGACGCTCTTCCTTGGGCGCGCCGAAAACTTCCTCCGGCGTCCCGTCGACGGCAATGAGGCCGTCGTCCATGAAGAGGACGCGCGTGGCGACCTCCCGCGCAAACCGCATCTCGTGGGTGACGACGATCATCGTCATGCCCTCGTCGGCGAGCTCCTTCATGAGGGAGAGCACCTCGCCCACCATTTCGGGATCGAGCGCGGAGGTGGGTTCGTCGAAGAGCATCACTTTGGGGTTCATCGCGAGGCTCCGCACGATGGCGATGCGTTGCTTCTGGCCGCCCGAAAGCGTGGCAGGGTAGGCCTTCGCCTTTTCTTCCAGCCCGATGCGTTCGAGCAACTTCATTGCGCGCGCAGTCTCTTCGGCGACGATCTGCTTTCGGGAGATTTTGAGCTTCTTCTTTCTGCGCTCTTGAAGGCGCGCCGAGATGGGCGCGAGCGTGATGTTTTTGAGAACGGTGAGATGGGGAAACAGGTTGAAGTGCTGGAACACCATGCCCATCTTCTTGCGATGCTCTTCGAGGTCGGAGGCGTGCGTGAGCTCGCTCCCCTCGAAGTAGACCGCGCCGTCCGTCGGCGTCTCCAACAGATTGAGACAGCGCAAAAAGGTGGACTTCCCGCTCCCCGAGGGGCCGATGATGACGACCTTCTCCCCCTCGTGGATCTCCACGGAGATGCCCTTTAAGACTTCGAGGTCCCCAAAGGCCTTTTTGAGCTCCACCGTCTTGACGAGGGGCTCCCCCTCGGACGGGCTATCTTCCTTCAAGGCGCACTCTACGCCGCCTTGCTTTTCTTCTTCCATCTCTTTCTACCCCCTTTGACGAAATTCTTTCCGCCGCTGCGGTCGCTTTTTGCGAGCTGTTTCTCGATGAACTTCTCGATGAGCGTGAGGATGCACACGACGACGAGATAGAGCACGGAGGCAAAGAGAAGCGGGAAGAGATAGTCGAACGTCCGCGACTGGATGAGCCCCGGGACCTTGCCGAGATCGAGGATCCCGACATAGCCCGCGACCGAAGTCTCCTTCACAAGGGCGATGAACTCGTTGAAGAGGGCGGGAATGATGTTGCGGAATGCCTGCGGCAGGATGATCTTTATCATCGTCTTCGTGTAGGAGAGCCCGAGCGAGCGGCCCGCTTCCATCTGGCCTTCGTCGACGGATTCGAACCCCGCCCGCGCGACCTCCGCAACGTAAGCCGCACTGTTCAGCCCGAAGGTGACCGCTCCGACGATGATGCCGTTCCTCACCGAGACGAGAATGATAAAGTACATGATGAAGAGCTGCAAGACGACGGGCGTCCCGCGGATGACCGTCGTATAGACATGGCAGACGGCAGACAGAATTTTGAGCCTGCCCGTCTTTTTATGGGTATAGACGACCATCGCGATCATAAACCCGAGGACGACGCCGATCGCAACCGCAAGGAGGGACATGAGGAGAGTGTTCCCCAGCCCTTTGAGGTAGAGTTGCCATCTGTCGTCTACGAGAAACGCCGACCGAAGCCGATCGGTCAGCGTTTTTGCATTGAGAAAGTATTCCATTTTTTAGGCGTTTGCGAGGAGAAGCTGTGCGGGGACCTTGTCCATGAAGATGACGTCGATCTTGCCTGCTTTGAGCGCCGCAAGGGCGGCCGCATAGGTCTTGTATTGGACCACTTCTGCGCCCGTGAGCGTAATGGTGGTCGTCACTTCTTTGCCGTTTTCGTCCTCTACCGTGACAGCATAGCCCGTCTTTGAGGCCTCGGAGGCGATGAGGTCGCCGCTTGTGCCTTCCTGCACGCCGATCTTCAAATTGTTGAGATCGGCAAGTTTGGTGTAGCCCGCGTCCTTTTCGCAGACGATGGTGAGCGTCGAGGAGGAATAGATGTTGCTGAAATCCACTTCCTGCTGCCGCTCCTCGTTGATCGTCATGCCCGCCGCGGCGAGCGCCTTGCCGCTGTCCGCTTTCAGGCTCGTGATGATGGTATCGAAGAGGACGTCGTGGATGACGAGCTTGCATTGGAGATTTTCGGCGACCTGACATGCGATGGCGATATCGAGCCCCGCGACCTTGTACGCGCCCTGCCCCTCTGCACCGTCCGAAACGGCATACCCGCTCGAATGGACAAATTCATAGGGCGCAAAACCCGACTCGGTATAGAGATCGAGCGTCTCCGTATAGGAGGAAAGATCCCATGTGAGTTTTAATCCGTCGGGGGCGGTGGGCGACTTTGTCTCGTCGGCGAGGTCGGTATAGTAGTCGAAGTACTTGGTCATCGTACCGTCCTCATTCCACTCGTCGACGACGGCGTTCACGGCCTCCACCATTTCCGTATCGCCCTTCTTCAAGGCAATGCCGAAATCCTCTTGCAGGAGATCCTGCGCGTCGTTGGCAACATACTCCGCACCCGCGCCGCACGCAGCGACGCCGACGATGCAAGCCCCCGCCAAGACGGCGGAAATCAGAGCAAGTGCGATTTTTTTCATTTTTTGTTTACTCCTTTATAATTTATAAATATACATTTTAATGCCGTTTATACATTTTTCATACATAAGACGTGTTAAATAATATCATAAATCCCCCCACAATGCAAACGATTTGTTGCCTGTAAATCGAGAAATTTTTGAAAAATGTAAAATTTTTTCTTGAATTTCTTAAATATGCAAAAATTTATTTCAAAATATTCAAAATGGGCTCTTTTGCGCCGAAGCAAAGCCGAAGGAAGCTGACGTTTTCATGAAGGGGATCATTTTATTTCCTTCGATTTTTTCTGAAAATCTCTTGACAAAAGCCGTGGGATTGCGGATAATGATAGTGCAGTAGCGATACTGTAGGGAGCTTGTCAGAGTTGGCGGATCTCAACCGCAGGGCTTGCTCCCTATTTTTTTCTCTTTTTCCGAATTCTTTTAATCAATAGGTCTTGACGGTTCAGTCCCAAACAATCATGCAAAAGAAATCGCGGGGCTATTGCCTCGCGATTTCTTTTGCGTGTTTTGGAGCAAATCTTTTGTTTTTAAGTGTGTTTTAGAGCATTTCTATCACCCCCATAACGAAAAAATGACCCGCTCGACCGAGCGGGTATGATTTTATATTTTGGTCCGAAAATCGTAGCCGTCAAAAAACGGCTTTATTTTGCCCTGTGTGGCGTCTGATTTTCCTGCGGCGTACTTTTCGGCTGGGTTCGTGATGCCGCACAAAACCGCTACAAATCGCCCTCGCGCCCGACAGGCGTTCTATAACAATTTCTGTTCGGCAATCGGCTGCCAGCAGGCGCGTTCGGCAATCTTTTCTGCCTTCTCTTTCTCATACGGCAAGTTGATGAAGTCGATGATCTTCTCGCCGGGGAAGTCCCCTTCGCAATATCGCGTTATCCTGCCTTGGGGGACAATTCCTATCTTATCGGTCTCCGTGAACCGCGCCGCCAATGCCTTCGCATCGCTGATGCGCACGGGATACCCCGCCCGATGAAGCGCGAGATAAAATTTTATCGCCTCTATCGAGCGCGAATAGGAACGCCCCGCGACACAAAAATAGTAGCCCTTTTCGTCTTCCAAAACATAGAGCGAGACATGCGTCGAATTGCCGCCCCGGCACACTTCCCAGGGATGCCCAATCTTCCATTGCTTATCATGATACCACTCGGAGAACGCTTGGGGAGAATTCTCATCAATTTCTTGCAGTCCGTCATCGCGTCCATCCGCGAATAAGTAGTATTGTTCCTTTGCGGAGTGTCCCTCTCTGCCCTGATAACCATTCGCCTCATAGCCGAGCGCACAGCACTGATAGAATGTCGCGGCGGTCATCTCGGCAAGGTGCGTTTGAGGGGCATCCTCATCCTGTGCTTCTGCCAGCGTGACGAACTCCGCAATATCTGTGGGAGAAATCTCTGCGCGGTATTCCTCTCGGATGGCGGGGAACAGGTCAAGATATTCTTTGCGGGAGATTGTTCCCGTTTTACGAACGGCGGGCAGATTCTTCCTTACAAATTCATTGTACTTCCCCTCCGCCATCAGGTCAATCGCTTTCCCAACCGCATACATGAGCCACCTGACAAACGGAGAGATATCTATGCCCCATCCGCTGGTCCGTGGCGGGTTGACTTGAATGGCTATTCGGCTACCGACAAAGACGACGCGGTAGTCCTCATGCCGCATCGTTGTAATCTGATACCAGGATTCTTTTTCGGGATAATACTCTTGCCAAAGGTCGATGAATTCCTCATAGGTTTCCACCTCCCCCTCCGACTGATACTCCTTGAAATTCCCAAAGTTGCGTATTCCACCGCGTGGCGCACGAACCCACACTTCGCGCCGTTCATCAGAGCCGCAAGGCGCGATTTTCTCTATCAGCCGAAAGAACTCTTCGACAAGCGCGGGGGAGTCCCCTTCCAGCGGATACTCTCCATCCTTAGTCCGTTGTAACCACCTATCGACCTGCGGCGCGAACCTAACATTTGCTACTTTACCCATGCCCCCTCCTTATTCCCCATTGAGCTGGATCACTTCGTGATTAAGCAAATCGAAAACCACGATATTCATCTTTTCGATGTACTGTCCGAATATGCGATAATGGCAAGCGGGATCCAGCTCCTCAAAAGTGTTGAACACCAAATCAAGTAGCTTTTGAGACGTCATCTCCATCCCGTGACGGTCATTCGTGCTGAAATCCTTAGGCACTTTGAAGGAGTTCACCTCCCGCTCATTGCAGGGCTGGACGATGAACTTCTTTTTTTCGGTATCCATCAGCAGTCTGATTCGCCTTGGATACCCCAACACCAAAATCGAGGCTTGGTTGATAGACATCCTACTGTTTGTCGAGTTGACATACAGGACATACTTGCTTCTTTCGGGCATCATTCACTTCCCCCATCATTTTTCTTTCCCTGTTCACCCTGGGGACGGACAAAATCATAGCGGGCATAGTTTTCCAGCAAATCGACTTGGATCTGCTCCTTCTGCTGGCTGACGGGAATCCCGAACGATTCTCTCCATTCCGCAGGGTAGTGCGGCTTCCTGCTGTACTTCCGCTTGCCCGTACCCGTTTGCGCCTCTTCTTCTCCTTGTTTGGGTTCGCTGGGGAAGAAGGTTTCACATTCATCATCCAGTGAGGTGGGCTTGTTGCGGTTGATGGTCTGCACGATGCGCTCGTCTGCTTTTTTGCACCAGTGTTCTCTT
>CANQOT010000010.1 GCA_947625555.1 uncultured Clostridia bacterium
GTGAACGTGCCCTTGGTCTGCTTCGTGCCCTCGAAGGTCACGGTGTAGTTTTCATTGTCCCACGCGCCCGCGATCTCATAATCGCCCGCGTCCGTCATTTCGGGCTTCGTAAGGGTGACGGCGAGAACGTCTTTCTCCTCGCCCTCCGCGAGGCCGTCCCCTTCGCCTGCCTTCACGTGCCATTTGGCCGTATCGAAGGTATATTGATGCTGATAGTTATACGTCGCGCTCTGGTCCTCGATCACGACCGTAAGCGTCCGCGCATTGATGGTAAACTTGCCGTTTTTCACGGTGATTATATAGTTGATGTTCGCGCCCGTTGCGGGGTCGGCCGTACCCGTGATATCGTACTCCCCGGCCTTGTTCTGCACGGCGTCGAAGTTGAGGGTGACGGAGAGGCTCTCACCTGCGACCACGCCTTCGGGAGCCTTCTCGTAGCCGTCCTGCTTCTTGTGGCTGTCGAGATCTTCGCCGTACTTCATCGTCACGTCCGTGATCTGCACTTCGACCGCCTTCTTGTTGATGGTGTAGAGCTTTGTGCCGCTGTTGTCGAAGATGACGTTGTAGTTGCCGTTGTCGTTCTTCGAAGTCGCAATGTCGTAGTTGCCCGCGTTCTTGTTCGGGTTCGTGGCGGAAAGCGCGATGCCGAGCACGGAAACTTCATCTTCTCCATACATCTTCGAGCCGTCCGCAAACTGCCAGCCGACATCTTTTTCGCTGCTGACCTCGGGCATGGTACCGTCGTAATCCTTCTCCTGCGCGAGAAGGGTCACGTGCACGTCGCGCTTTTCGATGGTAAGCGTGGCCGTCCTTTCGTAAGGATTATAGCTGCCCACCGTGATCTTGACCGTGATGTGATAGGTCCCCGCGTTCGTCCGCGCAAGGCTCGCCACGCCGTCGCCGTAGGTGTAGACGATCTGCGGCTCGGCCAGCTCTTCCGCGCCTTCGAGTACGAGCGCATGTTCCTCGCCGTCGTAGGTCGCAGTCACGTCCTCGAACTTCACCTTGGCAAACACCGCTTCGGTGATGGCATACTTTCCCTTCTCCTCGCTATATGTGACGTTATAGTTCAGCGGCGCTTCACCGATATATTGCACCGTGATGTCGTAGTTCTGCGGGTCGCTCTCGGTCGACGCATCGCAGGTGAAGGTGAAGTAATGCGTAAGATCTGCATCTTTCTCGTGGAGCAAGTTCTCTTCCCCGTTCACATAGCCCGTGACCGTGACAGTGAAGGGCTGCAAGGTCTCGCCCTTGGGCGATTGCTTGTTGTCCGCCTTGACCGTGAGCGTCACCTTGTTGACGGTGAACACGGAGTGATCTCCGCTCGTGTATTGGAAAGTGATCGTGTAGTTCTTGTTGGAGTACTGCGAATCGCCGCTCTCCTTTGCCGTGAGCCTGTAACCGCCCTCTTTGTAATTGACGCCCTCTTCTTCCTTCGTGATGACGATGCCGAGCGTATCGTTCGAGAAGAGTTCGTGATCCTTCGTGTAACCCGTCTGCGAAGGAGTGGGCTCTTTGCCGGAATAGTCGGTGTTTTGATCGGAGATTGTAACCGTAATCGCAAATTTCTCGATCTCGAAGGTAAAGGTCGCTTCCGTCTTGAACGCTCCGTCTACAACGAAGTAGCCCAGCGTCTCGTCGAGGGTAATGGTGATGGAATAGGTGTCCGCATCTTTGAGCTCCTGCTTGCCCTCCGCAAGTTGATAGCTTTGGTAGGCGCCCGTCTCTCCGAAGAGCGTTTTGAAGAGATCTTCCACTTTGAATGCCAAACCGTTGTAGACTTGCTTTTCGAAGGCGTCGACGGGTTTGTACAACGTCTTGTGCGCTTCTTCTGTGCAGCCGAGTTCGGTGCACTTGCGCGAGACCGTCTTATGGTTCGCCTCGCCGAAGAACCCTTCGCCCTTCTCCTCATCCGTGATCGCCCAATCAAAGCTGTGCCCCTCGTGCTCGATCATCCACGAACCTGTCATTTCGGCAGGCAATGTGGAAAATTCGTCGTAGACGTGGCCGCCACGGCCCGAGCTCAACAAGTCGCCACCGAGAACGGGGAAGTCGGGAGAGGCCGCCTCGCCCTGCTTGCAGTTCCTCGCATAGCGAATCGTGAGGGACGGGAGCGTCCAGGCATCCGTTGCGACGGAGGTGTAGTTGTGCCCCGCTTCGAGGCGTGCCACCACATTGTGCGCCTTATCCCAAACGCGCGCCGAGCTCTGAAATTCGGCATAATTGCAGTCGTATGAGGTCATGCCACCGTCTACGATCTTGCCTTCGAGAACAGCCGTCGCGTCGATTTCAATGATCGCGCCCACAGCTTTCGATTGTACGGCGCCAAGGAAGGTCACCGCCTCCCCCTTGCTCTCTACATCCTCCACGCGCTTCCCAATGATGAGCTTGCCGTCTACAATCATGTCGGCGGCGGTCGAATATCCCGCGCCGTTGAGCTTATCTGCCTTCGGATAAGTCTTTGAGCTCATGTCGGAATTGATAAATCCGTCGTAGACAAGAAGGTCTGCGTTCAAGGTGAGCGTTGCGCCGCTCTTGACCCAAATCGAAGCGCCGGGCATGAGCTTGTAGTCATAGAGGACTTCATACTCCCCGTTTTGCCCGTCCTCATCGGCTTGCAAAATCAAGGAATAGTTATACGGAATAGAGAAGTGCACGTCCTTCGTGGTGATACCGAACGGGAACGTCATGTAACCCGCCGTCGCGCCGCCCGTGAGCGTAATCGTCGTTTGACCGATGTCCACCGTATTATTAAGCGATTGTTCGTCGGCGATTTTGGCGTGTGAATTGTCATAGACGACGTGTGCACTTGCGCCTTTCTTCAAATTGATGAGCGATAAGATGCCATCTACATTCGACGCATTCTGTCCGATATAAGAGATGAAGGGCTGGTCGATCGTTGTGTAGGTACTCAACGCATAAAGCGAAGCGTGCCCGTAGAGAACACCACCGTATTCAATGGTATAGCCGCCCTTGCACTGAATGTTTACCATGGCGTAACGGTTGAAAGGTGTTTGATTGAGCGTGAAGAGACCCGAGGTGTTAGTGCCGCCCGAAAAGTCGAGAATGAGGAAGGGTTGATAGAGCTCGCCGCCATTTTTTACGGTGATGCTGCCATCGCCCGTCACTCTGCCGTTGGTATCGAATTTGCCGCCTCGGGCAACAATGATGTTGCCGTTTAAGACGAGTTCCGCATAGTCACCCGAAGTGTGCGCCTGTGCGGAGTGGTTCGGTCTGTGCAATGTCCCGCCGACATAGATCGCGCCGTTTACGGTGATCGTAACGCCCGCGTCTACGGTAAATACGCATTTGCGGTATTTGTAATCGGTTTCGTATTCCCAGACAACTCGGTCGATCGTGCCGCCTTCGACGTAATACGTGCCGTCGTGGTCGAGCGGAACGATAAGATCGACGCCGCTCGGGATCGTGAGCCCCTCTCCCGCTTCTTTCTTCGTTAGTTGATAGTCGCGGATAAAGATGATATCGTCGCCCGCTTTCGCGGCGTCCAACGCGGCTTCGAGGGTTTCGTAGAAATTGCCGCGAATGCGGAGTTTGTAGGCGCCCTCTTGCGCGACAACGGCGTAAACGGAAAGATCGCCGTCCACAAAGTGGGTGTAGGTCGTCTCAAAGGAAAGAATATTGGCGTTTCCGTCTACCCATGCATAAAATTCATAGTTGGAGTTTTTCTTAAAGGAGAAGTTGAGGCGCGAGCCGTCGCCGATCTCTGTGCCGCTTGTATAGTGGTCTGAGCCCGCCGTGACCGTAATCGTGCCGCCCTCCTCTTCGCCTTTCACGCCGTAAGTGATGTGCGATTTTGTTTGGCTGTACCCGATGTTGCGAATAACAAATTCGCCCGTCAATCCATTACTGTTTACTGCGCCGTAGGCAAGATAAAGAACCGTTTCGCTATCTTCGGGGACTGCGCCGCCGTAAAGCACTTCGAGCGAAACCGTCACCGAATACCAATCGTTCCCGAGCGGCAATAAACTGACGCCTTCCAATCCGCCGGCGACCGTAACTTGATCGTCTCCCGTATTGGCGGTATAGAGAAGCGCTTTGCCGCCGTTCGACGCCGTATCTGCGCCCGACGCAGTCGGACTTCTATCGACTTGTTTTTCAAAACTATAAAGCAACCAAGTGTTATTTACACCATAGCCGCTCATTTTGACTTCGAAATAGAGCGAGCCGCCGCCCGTGACGGTAAGTTTAAGATTGCTTACATAACTCGAAGAGGCAACTCCTTTGTTGTCGTAATTCAAAGCACGGTATGCGTACCGCCCTTCGAGCTGTTCGTCATAACGGTCGGGAGCAAATTCCCATGCGTTTGTTCCGACTGTCCCGTTTGAGTGAGAGCCGCCGTCCTCAATTTTTATATTGCCGAAATAATGGAGATTTTCCCCCATATTCCCTTCGGGTTGAATGCGAACGTGAACGATAAACGGATCGCTATCTGCATATCCTTCGCATCCGTAACGAATAACAAGGTCTTTGTTCTCTGTAATGTTTGCGGGAAGGGTGAAATACAGTTTATCGACGTCGCTCCGAAGCGCAATACCGAGCTCTTGCAAGGTCTGCCCGCCGAAAGTCGTCTTGCTGACATAGTCCTCGGTGACGGAATAATCGCCCAAGACGATATTGACGCTGTTTGCTTCACCAAAGGGAAGAGAGAGGGTGTCGCCGCTCCGCAACTCCTTTTCGGGGTCTGTGCTGCCCGCCGCCGTCACCATGGCGGAAACTTCGGGCATGGGCGCGACTTCTTCAAAGTTCATTTGAATGACGGAGCCGTTCACGCTCCCCCGCGCTGACGTCGACGTAGTCAGATAATCGATCTTGCCCTCGGTAAACGTGGCGGAAATCACGTCTCCGTTCCGGCTTTCTTCAAAACATTGGAATAGAATGTCGGAATTTGCTTTGTTGATCGTTTCTCCTTTTTCCGTGGAGAGCGAAGTGAGAACGACGCTCACAGATTGAGAAGGGAGAATGGTGGAAGCGACGCTTGCTTTCCGAATGCCCACAACGGCATACCGCAAGCCCGCGACAACTGGTTTTTGTTGTTCCGAGCCGAGACGATTTGCTTCAACAATGTAGGGGCTATTTTTATCGCGAATATTGACGCCCGAGCTCTGGTCGTTACTGAGATTTCGGTATTCGATCATGGGGAACACATAGACGTCGGCCAATTTTTCATTATATTTTACCGACATCGTTGTTGTTTCCGGATTCTTTTCTATTTTGATATTGCGGATTTTAATTTGCGCAACCGAGGAGTCCGTCATTTTGAAGCGGATCTCCAACTTATGCGTCTGATCTGTCTCCTCATCGACTTGATAGGCGAAGGGCTTCCATTCTTCTCCGCCCTCGTTATCAAACCAAATGCCATAGGTATTATTATAGCGATATTTCCCGTCGAGCAGGACGTCGATTTGACCCTTCACGGGCAGCATATAATCAAAGAAGATGACTTGGTTGCCATAAAAGCCGACCGTTAAGGCGACCTCTTCTTTTTGCTTGCTGATTTTAGAAGTATAGGTGTCCTCGTCCACCGTATATTCCCATTTCGCGGGGTCGTAAGTAGCGCCCTCCGAAATGAATTCTGCGGTATATGTCTCATTCCACTTGCGGGGCGTCAGTTCTTCCCCGTCGAGCAATGTATTCCCGTATTGGTCTTTCCAACATGAAAAAATATACCCCGACTCGGGGATAGCTCGAATTGTTTGATTTTCCGTATAAGCAACCGTCGCGGAAACAGTTTGTCCTTTTTGTTCGCCATAAACTACAGTGCCTTGTCCTTGAGCTTTTGCTGTAAAAGTAATTTGTTGGTTAAAAAATTCCTCCTGCGGCTTTTTTAAGCCCTTGATTTGAAAATCGTTATAGGAATCGATGCTACCGTTAGAAATACATATGCTTACGATTTCTCCCGCCTCGACATCTATTGTAAAAGTTTCTGACGGCAAGAAGTCCTCGAAGCTCCAACGCTCAAAATAATCTACACGATTGTTTCCGTCGGGATCTTGTTTCCAAAAATAACAGGCATCCGACATATAGCTACATGCCTCATTGTATATCAATTGAAAAGATATTTGCCCGCCGCTTGTGATTATTAAACGTAATGTGTCATATGAGACAAAATTGCTTGGTTGTTTAGATGTTTGTAAAAAATTGTGGGACCCATTCGTCCAAGTATTGGTTTCCGCGTCATATTCCCAAGGGAAGTCACTTTCCCAACCATCTTCCCAAACATCATTATTTCGCGTAAGAGTTGCAAATGTATATTCCGCCGTATTGCCTTCGAGGACGCCGTCCTCGGCGGCGGAGGCGGGGAGGATCTGTGCAAGAGCAAAGCCGAAACAGCATACGAGCAATGCCGTCAGCAATGCAAGCAACCACCCCTTGATCTTCTTCGTCTTACTCATCGTTTACTCCTTATTTTGACGAAATTTTTTTCGTTTTCTTTACCCATGCCCCTATATTATGTTGTATATATTACTTTATATACGCATGGGCGCGCGAACGCGAAAGCGCACCGCTAATATACGATATTCGGCGGAAATTGTCAATAGATTTGCACGATAAAGTGAACTTTTTTCGTCTTTTCACAAAAAATTTCCCCTTTTTTGGTGAAAATATCAAATATTTTTAATGGTTTTTGCCCCCTTTGGGGAAGGGGGTAAGGACTTCGTATTAGGGGATTCTCTCGGGCTACGCCCTCGGAATGACACGTTTGACGAGGATACCCTCATCAGTCACCTGCGGTGACAGCTTCCCCCCCCTTGGGGGGAAGCCTTGCGGACTGCGTACTTCGGGATCCGAAAAATCTCCGTAAAACTTCGCAAATGGGTGATAAATGATACAATTATACATTGACGCAATGTCAGAATTGCGTTATAATTGGAACAGAAAGAGGTGAAGAAAAATGGCAAAAAGCGAAAATCAAAAAATCAAACTGCTTAAAATTTATGATATTTTGCGCATGGATAGTGACAAAGAGCATCCAATGACCACAAACGAACTCCTTGAGCGGCTTCATGAGGATGGGATCGCATGCGCAAGAAAATCGCTTGCGTCCGATATCAAACTTCTAAAAGAGTACGGATACGGTGTGAAAGTGGATCCGATCCCGAAACATACTCATCAAAATACCTACTGCCTTGAAACGCGGGATCTCTCTCTTCCCGCAATCCGCTTTCTCATCGATGCGACGCAGTCGGCTGCCTTTCTCTCCAAGACGCAAACGAAGGAGATCGTCTCGTCGATCGCCATGCTCGCGGGGACGTATAAGGCAGAGGTGCTCAAGGACAACGTGCTCTGTTTTGACAAGATGAAGCACTCCAACGATGAGGTTCTAAGGACCGTCACGGAGCTCGACCGCGCTATCGGGCAGAGGAAGAAGGTTTCGTTTGAATATCACCTCCTCGGAGTCAACGGAAAGGCGGAGCCGAAAAAGACGAAGGACGGGCAGATCAAGCGGTACTGCGTGGAGCCTATCGCCATGGCGTATCACGGCGGATATTACTATTTGATCACCTATCAAGAGAAATACCAAGACGCTGTTCCCTATCGGCTCGACAGGATGAGAGAGGTCAAGGTCGAGAAGGAGAATTTTGCTCCCAATCAATTCGAAGCAAAATTCAAAAACGGGGAACTCAAGAACAGCATGAGCGCCTTCGGCATGTGGGTCGGAAAGACCATGCGTGTTACCATGCGGCTGAAAAACGAACATGCGGGCGACATTTTCGATAAATTTGGCGAAGAGACAAGGCTCTACCCCGACGGGGACGGAAAATTTCTCGTCACCGTGGAAGTCAACCCGAGCGACCGCGTCTTTGTGGGGTGGTGTATGAGTTACGGCAATGAACTTGAGATCCTCTCTCCCGCCGAGGCGAAGGAAGAAGTACTGCGCTGTGCAGAGGAGATCTGCGCGATGTATTCGGCCCCGAAAAACCGAGCCTGACGCAAAAAGAAAGAGCGTGTGCTATCATAGAGATACCAAGGAGAAAGTTATGAATTTGAGCAAATCGAAATACTGCAATTTTATCCAATGCCCCAAGCGGCTGTGGTTGAGCTATTATAAGCCGCAAGAAGCGGAGCGGAGCGCGAACGCCGCACAGCGGCTTGAAACGGGGACCGAGGTGGGAGACCTTGCCCGCGGGCTGTTCGGGCCATTTGTCGATGTGACAACGGTAAGGGAGGACGGCTCGCTCGATCACGCCGCCATGCTGAAAAAGACGCAAGAAGCTCTGCAAAACGGCGCGGAGACCATCTGCGAGGCGGCGTTCTCCTTTGACGGATGCTATTGCCAGGTCGATCTTCTGCACAGGGTGGGCGGCGGATATGAAATTTACGAGGTAAAAAGCGCAAATGATTTCAAAGAGATCAACCGCCACGACGTCGCCTTTCAGAGCTATGTCCTCGAAAAGTGCGGGGTCCCCGTTGTGGGCGTCTATCTCGTCTGCCTGAACCGGGACTATCGCCGCAAGGGCGATTGGGAGATTGCGTTCGGAAAACTGTTCAAACGGACGAAAGAACTGTCCGCGGGCCTTATCGAACGGAAGTGCGTCGAAGAAAACGCCGCCCGCGCAAAGGCGCTTCTTCAAGACACAAATGAGCCCCGAACGACGTTCTGTAAATCGTGTGCCGCTTGCGACTTTTTTGCCTATTGCAGGCGCGGGGCGCCCGATCCGTCTGTGCTCGACCTCGCAAATTGCCCCGAGAAATGGGAGTATATGAACCGCGGCATTCTCACGATGCAGGAACTTTTGAATAGCGGAGAGCCTCTTAACGCGTGCGTAAAGCAGCAGATCGAGCATGCCTGTTTCGAGCGGGCGGCGGAGATCGATAAAGAGAAGATCAAGGACTTTTTGTCGACGCTTTGGTACCCGCTCGGCTTTCTCGAC
This sequence comes from uncultured Clostridia bacterium, assembly GCA_947625555.1. GTDB lineage: Bacteria > Bacillota > Clostridia > Christensenellales > Borkfalkiaceae > Gallimonas. The sequence continues at coordinate 8,895 of CANQOT010000010.1, forward strand.
TTCGAGACCATGCAGTCCGCCCTGCCGCCCTTCGATGGCGCCCACACCTATCAGCAGATCCCCTTCCAGTATTCCTTCCATTTGATCGGGAAAGAGGGTGAAAAGGCCGGGCACTTTGAATTTCTCGCCGAGGCGGAAGGCGATCCCCGCCGCGCGCTTGCGGAAAGCCTCGTGAGAGACATTCCCCAAGATGCCTGCGTTATCGCCTATAACATGAAGTTTGAAAGAGCCGTCTTGAGTGAGCTCGCGGAGCTCTTTCCCGACCTCGCGCCGTCCCTTCTCGTAATTCGGGAGAACGTGCGGGACATCATGATCCCCTTCCAGCGCCGCTACTATTATAATCGCGCCATGCAGGGGAGTTATTCTCTCAAATACGTCTCCCCCGCCCTTTTCCCCAATGAAGAGGAAGCCGACTATCACAACTTGGAGGGCGTGCACAACGGGAGCGAGGCGATGGATATCTTCCCCCGCATGAAAACGATGAGCGAGGAGGAGCGCGCCGAGGCGAAAAAGCAACTCCTCATCTACTGCGGGCACGATACGTGGAACACGGTCAAAATCTGGCAAGAACTCGTAAGAGTGAGCAAATAAAAAACATAAGGAGAAGGTCATGGACAAAAAAGAAGAAAAATGGTTGCAGGAAATTCGGGACAGCTTCATGGATGGCTTAGACGAGGAGGCGTTTGAGACGGAAGAGACCAGACAGCTCTATGCCGCAGGTCTCGAAGATACCGTTCTCGAATGTGCGGAGGACAAAAAGCGCTATGCTACGGAGTTTGAGAAGAACTCGCGAGCAAAGAACGCCCACTGGCCCGAGAACTTGATCGACGATGTTTTCCGCCTCAAATGGGTGGAACTCAAGGACAGCGTCAACGGGGAGAGCGTTGAGGAAGTCCTCACGGGGCTGCTGGATACGCTCACCGAGCGCGAAAGCAAGATGATTGAATTGTTCTATAAGGAAGAAAAGGGGCTCATCGAGATCGCAGAGGAGTTCAACGTCTTTTACCCCGAGATTTACAGTGTTCTGTGGAAGGCGCTCATCGCAATTCGACGTCGTCATCGCTCAAGGCGCCTTACACCTTACATTGCAAAATCGGAAGATGAGCCAGATCCGTATGCGTTCAACGACGACAAGGAGGATTGACCATGAGGATGGTAGGTAATTTTGAAATTGAGAAATATGTTGTCACTGCAAGTCTGAAAGGCTATTTCGGAGACGAAGAGGAAGTCACGATCCCCGAGGGAGTGACGGATATCGCCAATGATGTCTTTAAACAGCGGGACAGGCTGAAAAAGGTGGCGATCCCCGAGGGCTTTATGTTTTTAGGTTCGCGAGTGTTTAACTGGTGTATAAACCTCGAAAGCGTAACGCTTCCGAGCACATTGAAACGCATCGGCAGCGAGTGTTTCTGCGGTTGCATCAGCTTAAAGGGGATCGTGATCCCCGACGGCGTCGAGACGATCGGCCCGGGCGCGTTTTGCGACTGCCTTGCGCTGCAAAAGGTGGATCTCCCCGCCGCGCTCCGCCACCTCAACGCGAATGTGTTTGCGCAGTGCCATGAACTGCATTCGATCGTCATTCCCGCGGGCCTTGAAACGATCGACGAGAAGGCATTCTTTGACGCGGGCGACAACGATCTGCACTTCACGATCGCAGAGGGAAACAAGAACTTCGCCGTAGAGAAGAGAAAGCTCATCGACGTCCGCACGGGCAAAGTGCTTTGGGCTCCCCCCGCTCTTTCCGCCGACGAGGAAGATTAAGGAACAATTTCGGCGCAAGCCGCTTGAAAAAACAATTAAGGAGAAAGGTATGAGAAAAAAGACAGTAACCGAAGAAGAAAGGCAATGCGCGCTTCGGAATCAACTTTCAGATATGGCAAAAAGCGCGGAATTCATCAGGCTGCAAGAAATGCTTGAAGGCATAAACTTTTTTGAGCTTTGCGGCATGAATAACCAAGAGACCAAACACAGCTACTTTCTTTTGAATCTGTTCGATGTGAAAGGAAAGCACGGGTGGGGCGACGCATTCGCGCGAGAATTTTTCAAAAAGGCGAATCTACCACTTACGGATGCGTTTTATAAGGATTTGAAAACGGATTCAATTAGGCGCGAGTACCAATTTGCGAAAGGCGACGGTCAAGTTGACTTGCTTCTTTTTGCCGATCAAACAGTCGTTTTGATCGAAAACAAGGTGGATTCAACAGAATCCGACAATCAACTTGCCAAATACGAGAACGGAATAGAGATAGATGAGCGCTTCAAGGACTATCAATTTCATCATATCTTTTTAACAAAAGCCGGACAGCCGCCTAAAACCGGTAAGAAAAAATGGATCCCCGTGAGTTATGGCGATGTCATAGACGCAATTCTCGAGGCGCAAAAACAAATGGGTAGCGGAAAAGAGGCGGAAGAATACAAAATCATCCTCGAACATTATATTAAACTTTTAAGGAGAAAAATTATCATGAATATCACCGATCTCGATAAGGAAACGAAAGCACTCTATCTCCAATTGAAGAAGGATTTTCCCGAAGCAATTGATTTTTTGTCCAAACCGTTTGTAGAAGATAAATACATTATCATTCGGGAAAAAATTGCCGAGATTCTGCAACAGGAAGCCGCTCGGCGTGGATTAAAACTGAAAGGAAAGGGAGGGATCGTCGGAGACAAGGGCATACGGGTCCAATTTCAGACGCAAAAAATGGATGAGATGATACATAAATTGTCACCTGATTCGGAGAATCCGATCATCTATGAATTCAGCAATGATTCGGATAAAAAAATAGAGGCATACGCATTTCGGCGCAAATTGAAAGAGCACATCTTCGCCCATTCCACGCTTCTCGATCTTTGCAGAAAGCATGAGGCAAGCGTAAATCACACGGTGAGAAGCGGAGAAGACTCACACGTTCTCGAATTGTGTGACAAAAAGGGAATTGAAATTAAGACTGTTTATGAGCAAATACTCTCGGCTTCAGAGGATACCGTAGCGTCGGGGGATAATTCTATATTGCGTGAATTCGTCAATTCCGTATTGAATGAAATTGAGGATATTGAAAATGACTTTGAGAGAAAAATTGATGCCCTTCTCAAAGGAGAACCTCATGTCTAAAACATTTTTGGAAGCAATCTCCTCCGCGATCGCGGAGGAGAAGGGATCGTTTACGTCAAAGATCCTCTACGATATGTGCGATGAGCGGCTTCACCCGTGGGGCGGGAAAGGGCAGCTCAAAGACAAACTCCGCATCGTCTGCGGGGTGTATGGGCTCAACCTCCGCGAAAACTATCTTTGCTATGCCTCGGAGAACGGGCGGGCACTCCACAGAAGCATCAACGTCGAGGCGGCGATCGCGGACATGGTTATGGGAAATTCCGTCTACGGGCCCTTCGTGGAAAGGGTCGCGGCACACAAAGAAACGTATGCTTTCGACGGAAGCGCGGGCGACATGGCGCTCCTTCAAAGGAGCGGCCGTCTTGTCTTTGAACTGAACGATATCCTCTGCAACGCGGTCACATCTTACGACAAGCTCTATCATCAGCCCGAGCGCGACAGAGGCAACTTTTATGCGCTCTCTGCGCGACTGTTGCACCTTCATCGCCCCGATGCGGTATTCCCCTACGGCAAGGCGATCCGCGAGGGCATGATGCACTTCCGCAACGCCAACGGCTGTCGGCTCGGGGAAGCTGTGCTCGAAGGCGAGGACAAAAGCGAAATCAAGGCGGCATTTTACGAAGCGTTTGCGGGGCTCGGCGCGCTTACCGAAGGAAGGCCCGACCTCTCGCCCGAATGGATGTATCTCTCGGCGACGGCGCTTTCGTATGCGCTCTGCCGCTATTTCACGGCGCACGGCGTTTCGTTTGAGGGGATCTATCCGACTGCCCTCGCCGCCGCGGTCATCGAAAAACTACAACGGGTACTGACGGGCGAAGAGATCGAGAAAATCGCAGAACGCATCAAATACGGTACGCCCATCGAGGAGGCGCGGCTGTATTGCCGCGACGCGGTGGAGTTTGAGCAGGTGTTTGCGGCATTCTGTGCCCGCAATCAAAAATAATATGGACTTCACAAAATTTCTCAACTCAAAGGATATTGCAACCTATCTCCGCCGGATCCGCTATGAATTTACGCCCGAGCAGGCGATGTATGTCGTCCACGCGGCGGCGGAGATCCCTCTCCCCGAGCGGCATGCCGCATACGAGGAACTGATAGAAATGTACCCCCACCATGCTTTGCGTGAGCGGCGGCAGGGGGTGTTCAAGGGGCAGACGGTCGCCTCCTTCCTCCGCACCTATATGCAAAAAGAAAACGCACTCCTTGCCGAGTTCAAGCGCGAAGGAGACGACGCCATCTGCACCTACGACTACTTTTCCAATGAAGATGATGCTTGGTATCAGGACGGGTACGGGCATCACCCCGTGTATCGCAATTTTTCCGAGGCTTTAGGCGACGCGCAAGCGGAAAATGAGGATGGAAATATCGCAAAGATCACCGTCACGAAGCGGTATTTTTCGGGCAGGACGATCGAGGCGACCCTGCTCCCCGACGGCACTTATCTGAAGATAGACGAGATCGGCGGCGAACGCGACGAGGCGTTCCTGCACGCCTTCGATTGGATGTGGGTCAAGATCCCCACGCCCTTCAAGTTCGGCGATATCCTTGCGCCCGTTCTCACAAACAAATGGGACCATCGCACAACAGACGGCTCTATCAAGGGGCTGGTCGTCCTTACGGGTATGTCGACTTGGGGCAGTAAAGAGCTGAAAAAGAACGGCTTCCGCAATACCAAGACGCCCAATTATACCCTAAGGGGACAAAATTTTGCCCTCTGCGACCATTTAATTGAGAAACATGAGGAATACGGCGATGATTCGGATATGATCCTCTGCGGCTACTTTCTCGACGAAGCCGATCTCTGCTATGACCATACGCTCGGCATAGAACAAGGCTATCTGAACTATGAGCGCTTTCGCGGCGAACTCAAGGGGCATGACAGAATGCTTCGTTCCCTTTCCAATTTCCTCAAAGGCGAGCTCGAATTGGAGCTCATGCTTAAAGCGCACCGTCTCATCTGCGCCGAGGAAGAGTGCCGCGCGAAGAAGTCTTTCCTCGACCTCTATACCGACGAAGGCCTCACCCTCGCCGGCATGCAAAGTAAAAAATAACGAAAAATACAGACATCATGAAACACAGAGTATTTCTATCCGTCGAGGACAATGCCAAAAAGAACAAGCCCGATAGGATCCTCGCCGTGGACGAGACGGGCGAGCACCTGTTTTGCTATGAAGTGGACAACCGCGGAAAGGAAGACTATGAAGAACAATTCGTAAATGACAGAACGCATTCCCCCGCGGCCGTCGCCTTTGCGGCGTTCGAGCGCTTCTGCAAGCAAGAGTGCGGGATAAAGGACTGCAACGACGAAGTGATTCTCGCCGAATACAAAAACATCCCGATGAAAACCCTCGCCGACTATGTCGAATTTCGGTTGGGCGGCGCGGACTGGGTGTATGTGTGGGAGATCGGGTTCGAGTACCGCTTTGAGACGGCACATCTCGAACATCCCATGAGCTTCAAAGAATTCCGTAAGGTCCATACGGCGGGACTGAAAGAGCCCTACGCCACCCGCGCCCTCTATGCAAAGTACAGAGAACTCATTCACAAGGACGCCTACACGGAGGAAGAACTCGACCGCATGGAAAAAGCGATCTTCTCCCGCCTCGATACGGTTTACCGCCGTCGGCGCAGCAGGCTGGATCCGAGCATTTACATTTCCGACACCTGCGCCGCGATCTACAGGGGCGACCAAGCACGTTTTCGCCGCGTTGTGGAGAGGATTGTCGCCGATTACGCAAAAAGGCGTTCCAAACGAAAAAGTCGGGCGCTGGAAGGCATAATCGAATTCATTGCCGACAGCATCTATTGCGAAGGAGAGATCGATTTCGCCTCGCTCGATGAGGAAGAAAAGAAACCGCCACTCGAACGGAAGGAGTATTCGATCTTCGCGGCGCTCTCCTCCGAAGCCTTACGGACGGTCAAACCCATCATCGAAGAATTGGGAAAGAGGACATCATCATGAAGCACTGTGTATTTGCATACGTTGAGGACAACTCCAAGAGGGGCAAGCCGAGCGCGATCCTCGGCTTGGACGAGACGGGCGAGCGTGAGTTTCGCGCGGAAGTTCCGAGCGACGGAACGGACTACTTGGAGGAGATCATCGAGAGAAGAAGCGATTCCCCTGCGGCCATTGCCTTTGCGGCGTTCGAGCGCTTTTGCAAGGAAGAATGCGGCTTGAAAGATTGCAACGACGAGGTGATTTTCTCGGAGGGAGAGAACATTGCGCCGCATACCCTCGCCGAATATGTCGATTTTCGGCTCGGTTGCGTTGATTGGGCGGTCGTAAAATATATCGATTTCGACTACCGCTTTGAGACGGCACACCTCGAGGACCCGTCGCCCTTCATCCATTTTTGGGTAGGAACGGGGCTGGGTATGCCCGAGCCCTACGCCGTGCACCGCGTCTATCAAAAATACAGGGAGTACATCCATAAGGATTCCTATACCGAGAATGAACTCGACCGCATGGAGAAATACATTTTTTCCCACCTCGACACGATCTATCGCCGCCGCGGCGGATACGATGCGATTTGGCATATCGCCTATCCCTGCGCCGCGATCTACAGAAGTGACAAACCGCGTTTTCTGCATGTTGTGGAGAAAATCGTCGCCGATTATCCGAGAAGACGGCGGCAAAAGAAGCGGGGACGCCTGCGCGAGCTCCTTTTCGATATCTCCGAGCTTATATTCTACGAAGGAGAGGTCGATTTCACTTTGCTCGACAAGGAAGAAAAGAAGCCGCCGCTCGAGCGGAAGGAGTATTCGGTTTTTGCCTCTCTCTCCCCCGAAGCCCTGCCCCTTGTAAAAGAGCTTATTGAAGAAAACGAAGATCGGAAATAAAGTATGGACTCACGTATTTTGTTTTTGGACTACGACGGCGTCGTCAACACGCCGATGTGGAATGAGAAAGGGACGAAGGTCTCTTACGGCTTCCCGCAGGATGGGAAAGTCAACAACTTTCAGGCGGTGCAGTGGGTCTCCGAGTTCTGCCAAAAGTGCAAGTTCGATCTCGTTATCACGAGTTCCTGGCGGGAAGAGAGAAATTATCGGGAATGCCTCACGGGCGGCGGCTTACGGGAAAATATCGTCATTGCGGGCGCGCTTCCCATCGATGAGACAAAGTCGCGCGGGGAACTCATCCGCAACCATCTCCTTTCTCACCCCGAAATCAAGTATTACATCATCGCGGACGATGAGGAGGACCTCCTTCCCGAGCAGCTTCCGCATCTTATCAAAACGAACGCATCCTACGGCTTTTTGGAACCCGAATACAAACGGTGCATCCAACTTTACATGAAGTTTAAGAGCGGGATGCGGTAAGGATTATTATAATATATACTCAATGAAAGCAAGAACAGCGAAGAGATTTCTCCTCGCTGTTTTCGTTGCCATTCGAAAGTGTATTCCGATATTGTTCTTTTTTATTTAAGTTCGGCGAAGTACTTGATCGTACGCACCATCTGCGAGGTGTAGCTGTTCTCGTTATCGTACCAAGCGACGACCTGCACCTGATAGGTATCGTCGTCGATCTTCGTCACCATCGTCTGCGTCGCATCGAAGAGCGAACCGTAGGTGATGCCGATGATATCCGAGGAGACGAGCTGTTCTTCGGTGTAGCCGAAGGAAGCGGAAGCCGCCGCCTTCATGGCCGCATTGATGCTATCCTTGGTGATATCCTTGCCCTTGACGACGGCGACGAGGATGGTCGTGGAGCCGGTGGGCACGGGAACGCGCTGTGCGCTACCGATGAGCTTGCCGTTGAGGGCGGGAATGACGAGGCCGATCGCCTTGGCCGCGCCCGTCGAGTTGGGAACGATGTTGACGGCGGCCGCTCTTGCACGGCGAAGATCTCCCTTGCGGTGAGGTCCGTCCAAAACCATCTGGTCGCCCGTGAAGGCGTGGACGGTCGTCATGATGCCCGAGACGATGGGATAGGTGTTATTGAGGGCATTCGCCATGGGGGCGAGGCAGTTGGTGGTGCAGCTCGCCGCGGAGATGATGGTATCCTGCGCCGTGAGGGTCTTTTCGTTGACGCCATAGACGATGGTAGGCAGATCGTTGCCCGCGGGAGCGGAGATGACGACCTTCTTTGCGCCTGCGTCGATGTGCGCCTGCGACTTCGCCTTCGAGGTGTAGAAGCCCGTGCACTCCAAGACGACGTCGACGTCGAGTTCCTTCCAAGGAAGGTTGACGGCGTCCTTTTCCTTATAGATGCGGATGGTGGTCCCGTCGACGGTGAGGGTCCCCTCTTCGTCGTTCGCGGAGACCTTATCCGCCAAGGCATACCTGCCCTGCGCGCTGTCGTACTTCAAGAGATGTGCGAGCATGGTGGGGCTCGTGAGGTCGTTGATCGCGACGATCTCGTAGCCCTTCGCCTGGAACATTTGGCGGAACGCGAGGCGGCCGATGCGGCCGAATCCGTTGATCGCAACTTTTACGTTTGCCATTGGTAGTATTCCTCCATATTGATGTCGGCGCGTATGCGCCCTGATTTCAGTGTTCATTATAGCACGCTTTTTATGCCCCGTCAAATGATTTTTCCCAAATTTTCCAAGCCCATGCCCACAGAAAAAGAGCGGACAGACCGTCCGCTCTTTCTGAATTTTTTGCATTACAGGGCGATGAATGAGGAAACATCGAGACCGACGCCGATGCGCACCCGATAAATTCTATCCACGAAGCTACCCTCCGTCGTGACGACGAACTCTACGTTGTAGGGATACTGATTTTTATAGACCGCCGTACCGTCGAGGAGGACGGTCTCGCCGTTTACCGTCGTTTCGAGCTGCATGAAGAACCATGTCGTGGTGTTGAAAGCGCCCTTCTGCGGCGAATAGACCCAAACGGTGTACGTCTCGCCCTCGGAGGTGACTGGGGTGCCTACGACGTCGCCCGAGCGCTCGGCCTTGTACGAGAAGGTGTTTTCGAGGGGCTGGATGGTGATGAGGATGCGGTAGTACTGCGTCTCGTCGAGCTCCTTCGTGGTATAGACGGCGAAGGTGTTGCCCGAGATGTATTCGGCCATGCCCGTCGTCCTTGCCGTAAATTCCTTGCCCGCGACGCTCTTGAACGTCCCTTCGACGGTGATATACGGTGCGCCCGTCTCATCCTTGCCCGAGACGATATGCACCGTGCTCTCGTCGTCGGCCGTGCCCGTGAAGTTGATCTCGGCGCGGTATTCGGAGACGGTGACCGAGGTGATATCGTCGCCGCTCTTTGTGACCTTGATCTCGAAGGTGATGCCCTCGACGGGATCGTAGCCGTCGATGGCGTAGAAGTGGTAGCCGCCTTCCGCCTCTTCCCACGTGCCCTTTACGTTGTAGATATTTTTGAGGCCCGCGAAGTTCTCGACGGTGTAGCGCAGCCAAATGCTTTGAAGAGCGCCTTCCTTATCGTAGCCGAACAGGACGGAGCGCGATTGATCGGCGGTATCCTGCACCGTTTTCAGCGTGAGGTACTGTTCGACGGTCGAGGTGAAGGAATAGAGGTCGTCGAGCGTCTCCTCGTCGAGGGTAATGGAGAGGCGGAGCGTGATGCGGTAGTTGGTGTCGCCGATGAGAAGATCGAGATAGTATGCGTTCTCGACGGGTTCTCCGTCCGCCATGACCTGCCCGCAGTCCGTCGTCCTGTTGAAGGTGACCGTCTGCCCGTCGACCAAAAGCGTGCCGCTTCTCATCGTGACGTTGCCCTCTTCGTCCATCGTGATGCGCAGGGACCCGCCCTCGCCCTCGATGAACTCGTCGAACGCCGCGCGCGAGGTCACGACCGTGAAGGTGAGACCCTCGGAGAGGGTCGCCTCGTGGCGGTAGCCGCCGAGGGTGAACACGGCCTTGCCGTTCTCGGCCGTCACGCGCGCCTTGTTGCCGCCGTATTCGCCGAGAAGCGGGAAGTTCTCGCGCAAGGTGATGACGAGGTTGCCCGAATCGCCTTGGTAGGTGAGCACCGTGCCCTGATGTTTGAAAGCATGGGCGCTCTCCCTGCCAAACGCGCCCGAGAGGGTGTCGTCCGAAAGGGTCGCCGTGGAGGTGGTGAAGTTGCCCGCATGCCCCTCTGCGGGGTCGGTGTAGCTGTAAATGGAGAGGGTGCCATCTTTGAGCTCGTAGGCGCCGAAGTATTGCCCGTTCACGGTGATGACGCCGTTGAAGAACACGCGGTCGAGGTTGTCCGTCGCATACCATGCCCCCGCCTCGCTGCCGGGTTGGGTGAAGCAGACGCTGTGCTCGAAGGTCGTGCCCGCCTGTCCCACGGACTTGCTGCCCTGCTGCCACTTCGTATCGAGGAAGAACACTTTGAGGGCGTCGAGACTCGTCACGCGGACGGTGAAAGAGATATCGCGGCTGTACGCGCCGCCGCCGTAATAGATGGCGAACACGCTTGCGCCGCCGAGGTCGGGCGCCGTCGTCTTGTTGCCGAGGACGAGTTTGAAGGTACCGAGAGGGGTGAGCTCCAACGGGTCGACGAAGCAGCTCTCGAAGGCGCGGTCGCCGAGGAAGGTGACTTCGCCGCCCAGCGTGACGCTTTCGAGGAGATAGCAATGCGCGAAGGCCTGCCTGCCCACATACGTCGCCTTGGGGAAGTTCACCGACGTGAGATTATCGCAATACAGGAAGGCTTGATCGTCGATCTTTTCGACTTGGGCTCCCCCCTTGACTACCGACAGGGTGGCGCCGTCGAAGGCGCGGACGCCGATCTCGACGACGCTCCCCAAATCGATGCTCGCGATCTGCGCGTCGAGGAATGCGCCCCTGCCGATCTTGGTGACGGTGGGATCGCTTATCACGACGTCTCTCGACGTACCCGTGTAGGCGAGGACGACGCCGTTTTCGATGATGAGGTCGTCTTCATAGAGGGAGAAGGTGCCCTTCGCTTTGTCCGTCGCGAAGAAGAGGTCGGCGCCGTCTGCGGTGAGGCGGACGACGTGCTGGCCGAGCACCGCGAAGGTCCCCTCGATACGGCGGCCGCGGCCGTCGATGTAGACGGCCCTGTCGTACCCGTTGATGGAGAGCACCGACCAATCGGCGTTGACGAACTTGCCCTCGCGCTCCACCTCATGGAGGAAGTAGACGGGGTATTGCGTGCTGCCGTGGCTCACGCTCTCGGTGAAGGTGCCGAGCTCGAAGGTGAAGGCGGGATAGTCCTCGGCGAATTTTTCCGCGGGAACAAAGCGGTAGAGCCCGCCGCCCGCCTCTTCGTAGCTGCCCGTCGCCAAAATGGTGCCGGCCTCGGGCTGATCGGGCGCCATCACATTGGGCACATAGAGCACGGCGCCGCCGTAGCCGTCGAGATTGATGCGGAGCGCGGAGTTGACCTCCCGCACAGACGCATCGATCTGATAGTAACTGCCGAGAACGGCGTCCCTTATGAGGAAGGTCCCCGTCGCGTCAAAGACGCGGAAGGTGAAATCGTAGTAGTTGCCGTCTATGCCGAGATATTCGAAGATGACGGTATCGGCGATGACGTGGCCGTCATCCCAGTCGAGGTCCTGCCCGCGGCTGGCCTCGCCCGTCCAGACATGGCCCTCCGCATCGGTGAAGCGGGCCGTACGCACGCCCGTGACGGAGAGCTTCTCGCCGTTCGGGCCCTCGTATTCGACCTCGTCCTCCTCGTTGTAGACGCGGAAAACGGGATAGTCGGCAATGGTGTCGAGCACGAAGTAAAAGTCGATATCCGTGGGCATCATGCCGTCGGGGATGACCGTGTTCTGGATCCAATACTTCCCTTCGAAGTGCCAGATCGTACCGAAGTACTCCTCGCGCTCGAAGGTATAGACGCCCTGCACGACATAGACGTATCCGGTGACGGCCGTACTCAGGCTGCCGTAGAGGGCAAGGCCGCCCTCTTCGCCGGCGAAGCCGCTCAAACGGAGATAGGTCCCGTAGAGTTCGGTCGCGCCGCCCTCATAGGTGCCGAATTCCGAACCCATCGGGTAGAAGCGGTTGTCGTTGCCGAGGCCGTAGGGAAGATAGACATAGAAGAGCTCGCCCGTCCGGGTATCCGTGATGCCGAGGACGCAATCCTTGGATGCGTCGCTCTCCTCGAAGGGCGGATCCTCATCGTAATCGGCCGAGGAGAAGGTGCCCTGGTGGGTGACGCCGCTCGCATCGGTGTAGGTCGTGCGGCCGTAGCCGTCGATCTCGATCTTGGCGTTCGAACCGTCGTCCGCATACATCGTCATCTCGTTGGCCGCATTGTCGACGATGAATACGTCGAGGGTCATCGTACTGCTCGCCACGCCGCTCAAAAGGACGGTGACAGGCGACGTCTTAAAGGGTGCGGGCGCCCCCTCGGCCGCCGCGCCGACAAGGGTGAGGCGAAGGGACGAACCGTCCTCTTGGTAGGTGCCTCCCGCAAGGCGGGTCGCGATGGTATCGTCGCCCTCCGCCACGAAGGAATAGAGCGTCCAGCTGCCCAAGCTCTTCGTCTCCTTCGTCGCCTTCCCGTCGAGGGTGAGGAAGAAGAGCCCGATCGAAGAAGTCGGGAGATCGAACAGGAAGTACTGCCCCGCTTCGAGACCGACTTCCTCGAACGATCCGTCGTCTTCGAAGTAGAAGGTGCGGACGACTTCGCCCGTGAGATCGTCAAAGCAACGCAAATAGCGGTAGAGCGTCGTCGTGCCGTCCACGGTGAGGCTGAACACATCCCAATATTTGCCGTAGAGCGTGCTCTTGCCGCCCTCCTCGGTGACCGTCGCATAGCCGAGGTCGCCGTAGGCGTCTACGCCGATCGTCGTCTTGCCGTCCTTCGAGGTGAAGGTCGCCTCGAGTTCGGGGTCGGCGAGAAGGTAGCCGTAGGTCGTGGCGTCGAGCTGCGCGAGCATGCAGCGGAAGCTGTCGTCGCCGAGGTCGATCTCGCATTCGCCGTTTTCGAGGACGGTATAGGTCCCCTCGGTGACCGTCCACGCCTCGTTGTAGACCTCGTAATAGGCCTTGCCGAAGCCGTCGAGTTCGAGCACATAGTAGTCGTCGAGGTCGCCTTCCTCGGTGATGAGGCTGTAACTGCCCGCCTCGAAGCCCTGGATATAGAAGATATCCTCGCTGCCGCCCAGCTTGAAGAAGAAGGCGGCCCTTTCGGAGAGGAAGGCATAGATGGCTTCGCCGTCCAACGTGCCGTAGAGCGACCATACGCCCGTAAGGGAGCCGCTGATGCCGAAGAGCTTGCCCGCCTTATCGGTGAAGGTCGCGCCGTCGAAGAGGTCGAGGGTGAGCGTGATGTTCGCGTCGTCCTCTTCGGTAAATGCGTCGCGGAAGGTATAGGAGACTTCCTCGCCGGTCTGTTCGTAAGTAAAGGTGTATCTGTTCCAATCGGTCACGCGGCCGATGAGCTTTTCGCCGCTATCGAGGGTAAAGGTAAAGACGCGCGTCGCGGGGTCGTACTTCCCCTCCTTCTCGCCGAGGCCCTCGCGCACGAGGAGGGCGACGTTTTCCTTCTCGCTCGGGAAGAAGATGAGATCGTCTCCGCCGGCAAGGTCGGCATAGCCCCTGTCCCAATTCGCATAGAGGGAGAAGCTCTCGGAGACGTCCTCGATGGTGTCCCCCGCCAAGTAGCGTTCCTTATCGCCGCTCTTCGTCCAGCCCGCAAAACGATAGTTCTCGGGCGCGGTGAAGGCACAGGCGGGCACGGTATAATCGGCGCCGAAATCCAGCTTCTCGGAGGGCATCTTCCCCTCGATGTCGACGCGGTCGGGCCCGTTGGCGCGGAAGGTCACCCAGACCTCGATGCCCCGCAAATGGAGCTCGAACGCATCGTCCACTTCGAGGGAATCCGTCGCGGTCTTATTCGTCTTGGTATCGTCCGCCTCGTAGCCCCTCGGCATCTCGTAGGCGCCGAGAACGTCGAAGGCCTCGTGCCAGATGGCCGTGCCCGTCGACGCCTCGGGCGTATCATCGCCGAGACGGTACACGTTCAGGGTGTAGGGAGCGAGATATTTTGCCGTGAGCGTGAGGCCCCCTTCGGGCATGGTATCGCCCTCTTCGATGAGATCGGCACCGTTGTACCAGCCCGCGAAGGTGAGCCCCTTCACAGTGGCAGAGGGTTGCTTCCCTTCGAGGAAGTCGGAAAGGTCGGCCCCCGCCTTCACGGAATATTCCGTCTTGGAGAGCGAGCCGCCCTCGCCCGCGTCGAGCGTGAGCGTTGCCTTCTTCCCGCCGCCGCAGGCCGCGACCGCCGCAAGCGAAAGGGCAAGCGCGCTGCCGAGCAAGGGAATGAGAACAAATCTTTTGAGCTTCGCCATAAAAATTCTCCTCGTGTCATTTTCCCGCATATGCGAACGGTCTATTCGCCATGCGTCCGTTTATACGAAAAAATAAATTTATACTTATATTGTACACGATTTATGCAAATTTGTCAACCAAAAATAAGCGGCGGGACCTATTTTTCACACACTTTCACAAATGGGCGCGAATGGCGGAATGGGTGCAAAAATTTTTATGCACGCCGCGCTTTTTCTTGCATTTTTTTGCCAAAGGTCTTATAATTGAGAAAAACCCTTGCGGAGGAAATTTCATTATGCCCTTGGTAACCACTACCGAGATGTTCAGGAAGGCCTATGCGGGCGGATATGCCGTCGGCGCCTTCAACGTCAACAATATGGAGATGATCCAGGCCATCGTCGAGGCGGCCTCGGAATGCAACTCCCCCGTCATCTTGCAGGTCTCTGCGGGCGCGCGGAAGTATGCGAACCCCGTCTATCTGCGCCACCTCATCGCCGCCGCGGCGGAGACGACCAACATTCCCATCGCCATGCACCTCGACCACGGCGCCGACTTCGAGATCTGTAAGGCCTCCATCGACGACGGGTTCACTTCCGTCATGATCGACGCCTCTTCCAAGCCTTGGGAGGAAAATATCGCTCTCACGAAGAAGGTCGTCGAATACGCCCATTCGCGCGGCGTCGTCGTCGAAGCGGAACTCGGCAAACTCGCGGGCATCGAGGACGACGTCAACGTCGCCGCCAGCGACGCGATGTTCACTTCTCCCGACGAGGTCGAGGAGTTCACCCAAAGGACGGGCATCGATTCCCTCGCCATTGCCATCGGCACCTCGCACGGGGCATATAAATTCAAACCCGGGCAGGATCCCAAACTGCGCATCGACATTCTGGAAGAGGTGGGCCGCCGCCTCCCCGGCTTCCCCATCGTCTTGCACGGCGCGTCGAGCGTCCCGCAGGACCAGGTCGCCATCGTCAATGAGTTCGGCGGAAGCATGCCCAACGCCATCGGCATTCCCGAGAGCGAGCTCAAAAAGGCCGCCGCACTCGCCGTGTGCAAGATCAACATCGACTCGGATCTGCGCGTCGCCTTCACCGCCGCCATCCGGAAGCACTTTGCCGAGCACCCCGACCACTTCGACCCGCGCCAATATCTCACCGACGCCCGCGCGAACATGAAGGCCCTCGTCAAGCACAAGATCTGCGACGTTTTAGGCTCCGCCAACAAGGCGTAAATCAATAGAGAAGTCCCCGCTCCCGCGGGGATTTTTTTATGGGACAAAAGAGAAAAGGAAGGAGCAGGGCTCCTTCCTTTTTCGTTGTGATTTTGCAGTTGCTGTACACTGCCTATTATTCTATTTGAATTTTATCTCCGTAGTAAACGGGCGGCGTGACGATCGCACCGAAGATCGTCATACTTGATAATTGGGCTATCGCGAGCGAAATCTGCGAAAATACGCTACTCATAATGGGTAACCCTTTTTTAATATCTGCAACAAACTGTTCTTTTGCAATCGGTTTCTCCGTCATGATTTGCGTGAAGAATGTGGCGGTAAAACCACAATCTTGTAAAGGATCGAATTTTACCGTCCTGCCGACTTCGAGATCGATCCTATCGTCCGTGATTTTTTTTATCACGATTTTATCTTCCACAGAAATTTTGATAGGAACATCTGCGACAGTGGCATAATTCTTATGCTCGAATTTGCTTTCGATCAATGTAAATTTTATGTCTTGATATTTATTCATATCTTCCTCCCGCATGGTTCCATTCGCTCAATAGCTTTGTCCACGGCATTTGACTTGTCGCATTATACATAGAAAATGCTATTTGAAGCTGTATCCGTTTTTGTGCGACGCTGCATAATGCCTCGATTTTTTTATTCAGTTCGTAATCAAATTCGCACTTGCCCAAATAGGTATCGATCGCGGCATTGAGGCAAGAGTTCAAACTTACACCTTCTTCCTCCGCCATTTCCACCAACTTGCGGTGGACAGACTTCGGGACCCTTAAAGCGATCTTCCCGCTATAAGAGGGCTGACGATAGCCCTCGGGGCTTTCTACGCCTTCTTCGGACAAATACTCCAAAAATACCGATAAATTTTCCCGCGCTTCTTGAATAGCCTCTTCGGGGGTATCCCCCCCTCCGACAACGCCTTCAACGGCAGGGAAGAATGCCGTCCAATATTCCTTTCCTTCGCTGTCGGTCTGCGGGATCACTCTGATCTCATAATTCGTCATCTTCTTCGATCTCCAAAATGATTTTTCTAACTTGATCGATGTACGTCGGTTTCACCGGTTTTGCCATAGGGATGTCCAAAATAAATGGTTTACGTTTTGCCGGATACTTATAGATGAAATGATCTCCTCTCACCCGTTTTAATTCAAATCCATAACTTTTGAGAAAATTTTTCAAGTCATTCGGCATAATGTCCGATTTTGTCGGACGTGCCAAAATATCCTGTTTTGTTTTCTCAAAAGTGCTCACGGATTATGGACCTTCTTTTTGATTCCTATGCTGTTTTTTAGGGATTATGATATCATATTTGATATCACCGCTTTTATATCGTAACAAGATTTTGTAACTCTGTCAAGCATTTTTGCGAAAAATTCTCCGGTTCCTGCATTTTAATATATAATATTACTAATATTATATATTATATTTTATTTGGCATGTGCCCTGACTGCCATAATTCAACGAAAAAGGAAGGAGCGAAAGGCTCCTTCCTTTTGATTGTGATTTTGCGTACTGCCAAATGCTCATCAAATGGATTGCATTGTAACAGTTGCGGTGTATTGACCCGATGCCGCGTTCGTCGTGTCGATGACGATGGTGTAGTTTTCCCATCCGGTCGAGAATGTAAATGTTACTTTCGTTTCGTTAACGGTTTTCGAAACTTCATAGCCGCTCCATTGATCAAGGATCGAAAATGGACTGTAACCAACGCCTTCAATATAATCTGAATATGAGGTGAGGCCTTTGAGTTCGAGCACATTGCCCTCCTCGTCCACGAGGATGGAGAGCTCGTAGTAATCTTCGTGCGCGACCTCGTCGTGATCCGAGTTGACCTTGACCACGGTCTGCGATTTGACGGTGACTTCGATGTGCGGGGTCTCCTCCGCGACATACTTCACGGTATAGACCGTCGTCCCCGACGGTTTTTCAACCGTCACGGTGAAGGTGTTCGCCCCCGTGTCCTTTTTGATCTCGCCATAGACCTCCGAGTAGAAGCTGTATTGCGCATCGTACACTTCGAACTTGGTGAGCGCTTCCATCTCCGTCGCTTCTTCGGTGGCGGCGAGGAAGGTCGCGCGGTACTTATTCTTCTCGGTCGCTTCGATGATGAACTCATACTTCGTGCTCGCTACCTCATTCACGGTGACGGTAGGCGTTTCGAGCCCTCCCGCATAGGTGACGGTGTACGTGGTCGTAACGATCTTGCTCTCTTCGGTCACCTCCTTGGTATAGGTGAATGTGCCGTTCTCCCCGCTTACGCTGCTGCTCATAATGACGTCGTACTGTTCGCCGTTCTTCTTTTCGAGCTTTTTGAGGTAGTAGGGCGTGCCCGATTGGGTGAAGCTGCCGAAGGTAACGCGGTAGGCACCGTCCGTTGTGCTCACGACGCGTTCGGAGAGCGACTTGGTCGAAGTCTTATCCGTGCAGTTGACGGTGACCTGATAGACATCGTTGCCCTCTGCATAGTTGAAGTTGATGTCGCCGTCCGACCAGCTCGGATAGTCGGCTTGCTTCCCGTCGTAGGTCGCGGCGGTGACGGTGACAGAGACATCGGGCCCGAACATGAAGGACGTGATCTCTACCTTGAAGTTGAAGACAAAATTAACTTCCGTCTCGGCATCCCCCTCTTTGACGGTGAGGGTATGCTCGGTATCCGTGCGGTAGCAAGTCGCCCCGTTGAGGTCGATCGTCGTTGCGGTAGGCGCGAAGGAGATCTCCGTCTTCATCCATGTGCCGTTCACATCGGAGTAGAGGTAAACGGTCTTTGTGTCGCCGCTCTCCTCGACGCTCCAAAGGTAGGCATCCGTCTGTTGCTCCCAGCTCCAACCGCTGTTTTGATAGACGTTGACGGAAGGCAAGCCGAGAGTTTCCGAAGAGGCGACGAATTCGTAGTAGGTATCCCCCGCGGCGGACAGGAAGCCCTTCCCTGCGAGCGCGGGATCGCTCTTGATATCGGCGTAAGAGAACCAACCCTTGAACTTCTCGGGCCAACTCCCCGTCTGCGAAAGCTGCGTGAAATTGATGCGGATGGCGACGGGAGGCAAGCCGTCGGGGTTCATGGCTCCGAGCAAAGTGTCGTCGAATGCCGTATCGGCGATCGTGACAAGGGAAAGATCGGGCACCTTGGTGAGGTCGAGCTTCATCGTCCCGGAGCTCGGGTTGACGTTGTGCATGAACGCCTGCTCGCCGATGGCCTTGATGTCGCGCAGGGTGACGGTGCCGCCCTGGACGCCCATCTGGTTGCAGTAGTAGAAGGCGCGTGCGCCGATCGTTTGGAGCTTGGGCATGTTGACGTTCGTGAGGAAGTTGAAGGCGGTATCATACCTATCAGAATCAAACACATAATCATACGTGCCGTCTGTGTAGAACGCCTCTTCGCCGATCTCGGTCACAAACTCGGAATTGAGTTCGTGTTCCCCGATATAGGTCTGGTAGAACGCGCGCGCCCCGATCTTCTCGACCTTGTTGAGATCGAGCGAGACCTTGATATTCATGTAGGAGAACACGCCGTCCGCGATCTCTATGACGCCGTCGGGGATCTTGAGCCCGTTCGGAAGATAGGTGGAGCCTTGGTATGCGTAGAGCACGCCGCCGTCGACGACAAACTCGTCCTCGTTGAGGGTAAACGTTCCCTTATCCGTCACGTTGAAGTAGAGGATCTCGGTCTCCGTCGAGAAGGAGACGATATTCTCGGTGAAATACTCGTAGATCCCGTAGTACGATGCGCCGTAGCGATCGGTATAGACACCGCTGTAAATCTCCCCATCCGTGCCGTAGCTGCCGAGCGCTTTGAGCGAGAGCACCGACCAATCGGCATTCACATAGAGGTGTTCCTCGGCAGTGTCCACGATGATGTTCCAGGTTTCGCCGTTCTGGCGGAGCGAGTACACGGCAAAGGTGATCGCCTTGCCCGTCGTGGGTGTGAACACGCCGAGGTTCGCATCTTTGTCGTACGTGTAGGTGCCCGTCACATCGGCGGAGCCTTGCTTTTTGAGGGTGCCGTTGCCGTGGCCGTCAAAGTAGAAGAGGGTGCCTTCGTTGATGGCGCCGTTCTCGAAGAGGGCGACGGTGCCCGAGACGTCGTCGCGCAGGGCGAGGTAATCCTCGCCGTCGTCCGTTTTGACGTCGAAGAGGAAGTGGCGCGTCTCGGTGAGCGCGTACATATCGGTCGAGCCCTTGGGTTTCAGATAGTACGCGTAAAAGAAGAGCTGCTTGCCGTCCTTGGAGTGGTCGCCCTCCTCCACGCCGTACTCGCTCTGTTTGGGAGAAGTATCGATGAGGTTTTCCCTGCCGAATTCGCCATACCACACGGTGCCTTCGGCGTCGGTGTATTCCGAGAGATCGTAGCCGTTGCCGTAGATGCGGCCGCCGCCCTCCACCGCATAGTCGCCCATGGGCATCATGCGTTCGATAAAGACGCGCGCGGTCCCGAGGTCCTCCCCGTCCATACCCTGTATCCTGACCGTTCCGGCAGCGATGTAAGTGACCTGTTCGTCGCCATAGTCGTCCTCATAGGTGAGCTCATATTCCGTAAGGATCTCGCCGCCGATGTCGATTTCCAGATCGTTCGACTGATACGTACCGAGATTGCGGACTTCGTTCCCCGTCCTATCGATGTACGTCTGGTAGAAGACGCCCTTCCCCTGTTCGCCGCCGAAGAATACGACGTAGTCGCTGAAAGAGATCATGCCGGTTTCGCTCGACATGTAGGAATAGTTGCCCGCCTCGGGCGCGGTCACGACGGAGAAGGTATCTTTGACTTCGGAAGGATATTCACTGTAATCTTCATAGACTTCCTCGTGGTTGACAAGGAAGAAC
Source organism: uncultured Clostridia bacterium (assembly GCA_947625555.1). Taxonomy (GTDB): domain Bacteria; phylum Bacillota; class Clostridia; order Christensenellales; family Borkfalkiaceae; genus Gallimonas. Next base: position 29,269 of record CANQOT010000010.1, read on the forward strand.
ATCTCTTCTCCCGTCTCGGAAGTGACGGAGAACAGGGAAATGGTCACATAGGTGTAAGTATCATCCGTGGAATCGACGATATCTCCATAGGCCGCGAGCAGTTCGCCCGTTCCCTTGAAGGGCTCGCCCTGTGCGGGGGTGTAGGTCGCATTGCCGTAGTAGTCGAAGCCGAGCGTGGAGCCGTCCTCCGCCGTTACCGCTTCTTCTACACCGGGCAATGAAGTATCCAGATAGACGGCGGCAACTCTGCCCTCAAAGGGTTCGATCGTAAAGAAGAGGATCCCCTCTTCCCCGCCGTAGGCATAATAGAATTCTTCGAGGTCCTCGTCATCGGGGTAGTCGAGCGTAAGCGTATAGATATCCGCCTCGGGGGAGTAAATGACATCGCCGTAGAGGAGCACTTCCTCATAATAGTCGTCGCCGCCGTCGGAGACGAAGAGCAGAATGCCCGCGCGCTTTTCGTGCTCTTCATCGGTGGGAAGCCCCTCGATGAAGTAGATGCGGTCGAAGTATTCGCTCTGCCCGGGATAGCGTTTCATGACGAGTTCGAGGAGTTCGTTCTCGCCTACAACGGTATCGAAGAGATAGTCGTCGTCGCTCGCACGGAGGCATACCTTGGTATCGCCGAAGATATATTCGCGGAGCGAATAGCCGTTGCCGTCCTCATCGGTATAGGCGGAATCGTAGATATCGTTGATCTCGTATTCGCCATAGACGTACTTCTTTTCGCCAAAGGTGAGATCGCCCCATTTGTCCACTGTGAACTTCTTATCGCCCACCTGAACGTCCACTTCTCCCGAGAGTGCGAGAATGAAGGACGTCTCGATCTTGCCGTCCGCCGTGTAGCGGAGATCGAAGAGTGCATCGCCTTCTTCGAGAAGTCCTGCCGCGAGGAACACACTTTCGTACCCATAGACGCCCTCTTCCCCTTCTTTCTCCGTCACGATGCCGTAGTCGATCCCCGTGCTGAACTGGGTCACGCCGTCGAACACGTCGGTGAAATAGGTGTAGACCGCCACGTTCGTATCATTATAGAAATAGAAGTATCCGCCGTCGTAGAGGGTGATGCCGCCCATGCCGCCCGCAAAGTATTCGAACGACTTATAGAGGGAGTTGGTGACCTCCATGATCTTGGGCTGTGCGGTGGATTCCTCGTAATAAAGCTGCCCTCCATAATTATACAGTTGGATATAGAGGGGATTTCCCGATGTGGGGTTCAGAGCGATGTGTTGGAACGTCGAACCGTGGGCCTCGAGCGTTTCGACGGTATAGGGCATCTTCACGTTCTTGTAGGTCGCATTGCCGAAGCCGTCGAGGGTGAGCGAGGTCTTTCCTTCTTCAATCGCTTCCTTATAATTGCCAAGCGCGCCGCGGTAGCCGTCCTCGAGGCGGAGAACGCCTTTGAAGGTCCTGCCGTTTGCGGTAAATTCCTTCTCCTCGATACGGAAGAGCACATATTCGGTGCTCGAACGCAGGAGCGCAAAGTTCTCGTCGTCCGGCTCGAGGGTGCCGAAGATGTCATCATTATGGTCAACGACTTCGCTCTCACGCCCGTAATAGGTCGTGATCTGACGCTCATACTTGCCGCCTTCGAGGACATAGAGCCCTACGGAAGCAAAGCCGATCGCATCGTACATGCCGTCGAGTTGGAAGGCCTGCGTATCGTCGTAACCCTTTTCGTCGTCCGTCCAGAACGCATAGAAGCCGCGCTCCTCGCCGACGCCCGTCACGGTGCGCACGAAGGAATAGGTCGTGACATCGCCGCTCCTTTCGATGGCGAGCGCGAAGAAGAAGGTCGTATTCCCGCCTTCGAAGAGATAGTCGCCCGTTTCGAGGTCGGCCGTATAGGTGCCCTGCGTCACGACGGGCTCCTTCCCTTGGGGCGTCACGGTGTAGGTCGCCGCGTCCTTTTCGCCGAACACGAGGGTCTCGTCCGCATCGCCGTTGAATTGGAAGGTCTTATCCGCAAGGTCGCGGAAGTAATAGTAGTTATCTTCTATGAGTTTGCCGCCGAGGACGGTCGTGCTCCCCTCTGTAAATTCAAAGAGGCCGGTCGCCCCGTCGTAGGAGCCCTTCTTTTCCTCGAGCCCCGCACGGCGCAGCCAAATTTCGTCCTCCTTATCGGAGAGGAAGAGATAGTCGTCGCCGCCGAAGACATCGGTCTTGCCCTCTTCCCAGACGCCATAGAGCGTGACGTCCCCTTCCACCTTGAAGGAATCGCCCTCATGGTAGACGACGGCGCCGCCCTTCTCGGTCGCCCAACCCGTGAGACGGTAGTTGTCGGGCGCGGTGAAGGCGCATGCGGGAACGGTGAACGCCTTGCCGAAGGTCGCGGCCTTTGCGGGCATCTGCCCCTCGATCTCCACGCCGTCGGGCGCGTCGGCGACAAAGGAGACATACACTTCGCCCGGCTTTTGATAGAGGTCAAAGGTCTCGTTCGCCGCAAGGGACTGCGTCGAGGTCTTATTGGTCTTTGTCTCGTCGGGCTCGTAGCCCTCGGGCATTTCGTAGACGTCGAAGATATCGAAAGGCTCGTGCCAAAACGCGGTGCCCTTCTTCTGTTCCGCCGCCCCGTAGGCCGCCGAATCATCGTCCCACGTGTACACGTTGACGGTGTAACCCGTGTTGTATTTTGCCGTAAGTGTGAGGTCTTCCTCGGGCATGGTAGCGCCCTCAACGGTCTGGGTGCCGTTATACCACCACGCGAAGGTGATGCCCTCCACCGTGACGGTGGGCGCTTTGTCCTTCAAGAATTCGGAAAGATCTGTCCCCACTTTCACGGAATACTCCGTCTTGGAGAGCGTGCCGCCCTCCCCTGCGGAGAGCGTCAGTTTCGCCTTTTTGCCACCGCCGCCGCACGCCGCAAAGACGGCGAGCGAGGCCGTCGAGACGAACAGCGCGGAAAGGACCGCATAGAGCGAACGCCTTGTCTTTGTTTTCATGAAACGCTCCTTTGCAAATATGCGCATAAAAATTAAACTATACGAATATTGCGAAAAATGTGGTACAAATATACCATATTTTTTCCTTTTAAGTCAAGTAAATTGTATGTGCTTGCACAAAACATTTCATGGAAATTTGTAAATTTGTTTCGTTTTGAACAGTTTCATCATTTTCCCTCCCCCTGCCCCCGATCGCAACCTGTGCATGAAAAAACCCCGCACTGCGGGGTTTTTGTGCTTTTTTGGGGAAGCCTTCTTTACTTTTGCTTGTTCGTGAAGGAGAGGATGAGCTCGGTATTGCCGAACACGACGAACTGATCCCCCTCCTCGAACACATACTCGCCGTCGAGGGAATTGATGACCTCGCCCGTGGGCTTTTTGACGGTGAGAATATTCATGCCGAGCTTCTTGCGCGGGTTGATATCGATGAGCTTCTTTTTGATCCACTTCTTCGGGCAGGCGAGCTCGAAGATGGAATATTCCCTGTCGAGATCGATGTAGTTGATGACGTTGGAGGAGTTGAGGCGCACGGCCAGCTTTTCCGCGATATCCTTATCGGGATAGATGACCTCGTCCGCACCCACGCGGAGGAGGAATTTGCTCTGGATCTCGGTCGAGGCCTTGGAGATGATGCGCTTTGCGCCGAGGTCTTTGAGGTTGGCCGTGACCTCCAAAGAGGCCTGGAAATCATCGCTGATGGCGACGATGCACGCATCGTATGAGGGAATGTCCATCGGCTTCAAGTTCTCGATGTTCATGCAGTTGGCGATGAGCGCGTTGGTATATTTGGGGGCGAGAGTATCGATGATATCCTCGCTCTTATCGACGATGGTGACCTCGTCGTCCATGGCGAGCATCTTTTCGCCGAGCGTCCGGCCGAATTTTCCCATACCGATGAGAAGAAATGATTTCATAGTAACTCCTTTGGTTGTTCACAAAATTTGTTGCAGGCAACAAATTTTCGTGAGGAAATATACTTCCCTGCCTTAATTTGTTTGTCCTCTTCTTCGTTCCATCCGACAACAAGCACATAAATGTGCAACTTGGGACGCCTACGGCGGAAATCAATTCCGCCTATGGCAAGTGATAAGAGAGCATTGGGGCTTTGAGATGATGAAAACTAACCCCTCGTAAATTTCTTTGCCCGTATTTTGCCCCACAGGGTGCTTCTATACGGAAGAAATTTACGAATCCGTTCCCATTTCCTTGCGCGAGCAGAACCACGCTTCTGCGCTGCGCGTCCCCATTTGCCAAGCCACTGCACGCTTGATGTCTTTGAGAACATGTTTGTCCAGCGGCCGACAAGGCTTTGAGATGATGAAAACTAACTCCTCGTAAATTTCTTTGCCCGCAATTTGCCCCGCAGGGAGCTTCTACATGGAAGAAATTTGCGAAACCGTTCCCAATTCCTTGCGCGAGCAGAACCACGCTTCTGCGCTGCGCGCCCCCATTTGCCAAGCCACCGCACGCTTGATGTCTTTGAGAACATTTTTGTCCAGCGGCCGACGAGGCTTTGACATGATGGAACTAACCCCTCGTAAATTTCTTTGCCCGCATTTTGCCCCGCAGGGTGCTTCTATACGGAAGAAATTTACGAAATTTATCCGATAAAAAAGCTATCTGCGGGATAGCGGACTTGCGGCGTCTCGCGCTTCCTGCTCAAAGCATAGGCAAGCGTGAACACGCCCGCCCTGCCCATGTACATGAGGAGCATCAAAACGACCTTCGTCCCCGTCGAGATCGTCGCCGTAAAGCCCATCGAGAGCCCCACCGTGCCCAGCGCGGAAGCCGATTCGAAGAGCGCGCGGCGGAAGGTATCCCCCGTCTCGGGCTCGATGGCGCAGATGACGACGGTCGCCGTGAGAATGAGGAAGAGGTAGGCCGCAAAGATGGCGAGCGCGCGGCCCAAAAGCTGCATGTCGATCCTGCGCTTGCCCATATTGATATCCCGCTTACCGCGGAAGGCGGAGATCATACCCATGACGATGACGGTGATGGTGCCCACCTTGATGCCGCCCGCCGTCGAACCCGAACTGCCCCCGATGAACATCAATATGATGGTGAGGAGCGAGCCGCTGCTCGAAAGCGTCGCGGGGTCGGTCGTGAAGAAGCCCGCCGTGCGCGCCGTCGTCGCGTTGAAGAAGGAGCAAAGGAGCTTCTGCCCGAAATTATACCCCGCATACGAGGGATTGTTGCGTTCGAAGAGAAGATATAGCCAAGTCGAAACGAAGAGGAGCGCGCTGTTGACGATGATGATGACTTTGGTGTAGAATTGATATTTTTTGAAGTTGAATTTGCATTCGAGGACGTCGCCCCAGATGCAAAACCCGATGCCCCCCACGATGATGAGGGCGCAGAGGGTGAGCGAGACGAGCGGATCGGTCGCATAGCGCGCAAAGGAGACTTCGCCCAAGATGTCGAACCCCGCGTTGCAGAAGGCGGAGACGGCATGGAAGAGGGCGTACCATATCCCGTTCGCGACGCCGTAGTCCGGGATCAGGCGGATGCAGAGGATCCCCGCGCCGATAAATTCGAATATGAGCGTGCCGAGAATGATGCGCCGCACGAGCCGCTTGACGCCCGAAAGATTGTCTCCCCCCACCGTTTGCAGGACGGCGCGGCGTTCGTACTGCCCCAAATTCCGCTTGATGGCGAGCAGAAGAATGGAGATGAACGTCATGAAGCCGAGCCCGCCGAGCTGGATGAGAAGGAGGATGACGATCTTGCCGTAGAGGGTCCAATGCGTCGCCGTCGTCACCGTCACGAGCCCCGTGACGCAGGCCGCGGAAAAGGACGTAAAGAGCGCATCGACATAATATGTGCTCCCCGTCGTCGAAGCGAAGGGCAAAACAAGAAGGATGCTTCCCGCGATCACGACGGCCAAATAGCCGATGGCGAGATACATCCAGACATTCAACTTGTTTTTGATCTTCGTGCGTTTCATAAGTATGCGCGAATTATAGCATGCCTCGCGGTTTTTGTCAAATGATTTTGCATGCGGAGAAAAAGCGCGTTTGACCCGTCCGATGCGATAACCGAAAATCGCGGAGAGGCAGGAAAAACGTAGCGCGGCACTGGATATCGACGCCTATCCGCGATCCGCTCATTTCAGCTTCAAGCAAGCGTGATCCTGTCGGAGACGGACCGCACAAACACGCCCTTCTCTTCGCCGTAGGAGATACAGTCGCGGAGGAACACGAGGGATCGCTCCGTCGGGCGGATCTCGCGGAACACCCCCGAGACGACGGCGGCGACTTCGTCCATATACAGGGCGACCCGATCTTCGAGCGCGCCCTTCACGAGGGAGACGACCTCGTAGACGGTGAAGTCCTCCTCGTTCTTGCGTACGGCCGGGGCGTCGCCTTCGACGCGGAACCTTCCGAGCTGGATCGCACGCGGGGTGCGGTAGAAGTAATCCACCCCCATCGCCCTGTCGCGGTTGAACCCGCACGAGTCGATGAGCGAATCGAGGCGGGCTTCCACCTTGGAGCCGCTGCGCTCGATGCCGAAGCTCTGCAAACAGCGCTTGCGGAGGAAGGCGCGGGAGATGGGCTCTTCGCTCGCCACGATCTCTTTGAGCCTTGCGACGATGGCGGCGTCGTGTTCCCCTCCCGTGACAAAGACCGACGTCTCGCTGGCCGTCGTCTTGACGGGTTTATAGGGCCGCTTGTACTTCGTCAGCCATGCGTCGCCCCGCTTTTCGCCCCCCGTGAGGCGGTCCAACACGTCCTTGATGCGTTTGAGCTCGCGCTTGGGGTTGTTGTAATAGTTGACGGTATTGAGGCGGAGAATGTTCCAATTTCCGCGCTTCAACGTCTGCACCTGCAAGATATTGCGGTCCTTGACGGAGAAGCCGTTGTTGCCGTCGCAGAGGATGCCGAGCACGAAGCGGTGCTTGTTGCGCGGGTCGACGACGGCGACGTCCACCTTGAAATCGGAGGCGCCCACGTCGTAGCGGCAATCGTAGCCGTAGGCGGAGAGCTCCGCGGCGATATATTTCCCGATGCCCGCCCCGCGGCGCACGGTATCCGAACGCACGGCGAGCGTCGTGCGGCCCTTTTCCGCAAATTCGAGGAAGGCTTTGAGCCCCGCGACGCCCTTCGAGGACGTCTTGTTGAGGTCGATCATGGCCGAGGTCATCGTCGAGAAAACGAGCATCTCTTCCCTCGCACGGGAGACGGCGACGTTGAGGCGGCGCCACCCGCCCGCTTGGTTGAGGGGGCCGAAGTTGAGCGAGACGCGGCCGAGGCGGTCGGGCCCGTAGCAGACGGAGAAGAGGATGACGTCGCGTTCGTCGCCCTGCACGTTTTCGAGGTTCTTGACAAAGACGGGCTCCTCGCGCTCGTAGGCGACCCCGTCGAGTTTGAGGCGAACGATCTCCTTGGTGAGGAGCTTTTCGATATCCTCCTGCTGAGCGCTCGAAAAGGTGACGATACCCATGCTCGAACGGGAGAGAACGGGGTCGGAGAGGCGGCGGATCACTTCGGCGACGAGAGCCTCCGTCTCGGCGCGGTTGCGCTTGGTAAAGCCCCTGTCGTACGTCCCGTCCACGCGGATGAGGCGCACCTTGCTCTCCAAAGCGTCGGGCGAAGGGAAGGTGCACAAACGGTTATCGTAATACATGCCGTTGGAGAAGGCGATGAGGCTCTCGTGCTTGCTGCGGTAGTGCCAAACGAGGTGCCGCTCGGGCATGCCGAGGGCGAGACAGTCGTCGAGAATGCTTTCGAGGTCCTCGTTTTCGAGGTCGTCCTCGTCGGTGTACGTCGAATGGAAGAAGGTGGTCGGCGGGAGCTGTTTGGGGTCGCCCACGACGACGGCGGCCTTTGCCCGCGCGATCGCCCCGACGGCCTCCGCCGTGGACATCTGCGAGGCCTCGTCGAAGATGACGAGGTCGTATTGGTCGGCCACGGGTTGCAGATATTGCGCCACCGTAATGGGGCTCATAAGGAGGCAGGGGCAGAGGACGGAAGCGAGCGTGGGGATCTCGGCGAGCATGGTGCGGATGCCCGATCCGCGCAGGTTGCTGCGCGCAAAGCGGGTGAAGGAGGCAAGTTCCAGCGCGAGGCTCCCCTCTTCGTCCTCGGAGGGAAGGCGGGAGATGAGCGTATCGCGCAGAACGGCCCGCGTGATCTTGCCGTATTCCTCCCATGCGAGGCGGAATTTTTCGACGGTATCTTCGAGCGTGCCCACCGTCATGCGGGAGAGGGCGGCGTCCTGCGGGATGGTGATCTCGAGGAAGTTCTTATAGACGTTCTTCTCGAAGCCCGCGAGCACGTTCTCCACTTTGAGGCGGCCGCTTTCGAGGGAATCGGAGATGAAGGTGAGGCCGAGCGCGGCGAGCTTTTTGGCCGTCGCGCGGTACATGCACCAGTTGGGGAGCATGTCGACGTTGTCGATGAGGGCGGAGGCCTTGACGTAGAAGTAATCGAGCGCGTCCTCCCCCTTCACCTTTTCGCGGCTGCCCCGCGTGATCTTCATGAAGCTGTCCTCGGCCGCAAAGTAGGCGTCGAGCGCCTTCAAGAAGCCTTCGAGCACAGGCATGGTATAGCCGTTTGCCGCGCGGATGCACATGCCGTTGAAGGCGTCGGCATTGAAATCGAGGAAAGCCTCGCCCGCGAGCGTATGCAGGCGGTAGAGCAATTCGAGGAACTCCCCGCGCCGCTTGAACACGATGCGGCCCGCGCGGTCGGTAAAGTTCTCGGCAAGTTTCGTATTGCCGCAGATGCGGCGCGTCGCGCCGTCGATATCGACGAGGGTCTGCAAATATTTGGGCGCATCTTCCTCGTCGAGCTCGTGCAGGGCGACCTTCGAGAGCCGCTTGAAGGCGGCCTTGGCAGCCTTGGAACAGCGCCAGTCCCCGCCGCTTTCGAGGAGCTTTGCGATCTCCGCCGCGTCGTCGGTATCGACAAGGGAGCGGAAATGTTTGAAGTAATAGGCAAGGCAGGTATCCAGCCTGCGGTTGGCGTTGTAGAAGAGGTAGAACGCCCCCTCGTCCTGCCCCGCAAAGTACTTCTTGCAATCGCCCGAAACGAGGATCTTCGCGATCTCGGAGAGGGCGGCGAGCTTCTTTTTGGTGAGCGTGGACACGCGCTGGCGGTAAAATTCCAAAAAGAGCGCGAGGTAGGAACGCAGGTGCTTGATCTCGGTGAGGACGACTTCCGAGGCGCAGAGAATGCGGTCGCGCACTTCCTGCGAAAACTCGGTGAGGTTGACGTTTTCGAAGGGAGAATTGCACACCCCCCCGCACTCTTTGGCCGCCGCCGCGGCGGTGAGGATCATCGTCTTGCACTCGGAGAGCTTCTGCTCTGTGAGGGTATCGTAGAAGGCCGTCTCGATATCGAGGATATCGGGCGCGGATCTGTTTTCGAGATAGCCGAGGACGGCGCCGTAGACCGAGATGCCGAGGCGGCGCTTCCTATGCAGGGCCTCCATGGGCTCTTTGAGCTCCTCGCGGAGGGCGATGAGCTCCTTCGTCCGCTCGCCGAAGGAGGCGTCCTTCCCCTTGCCGGCGAGGGAGAGCGTCTCTTCCAAACGGCGCAAAACGTCGGATTTATCCGTCTTGTTGGAATGCAGTTCGAGGCAGAAATCCCCGATGCCGATCGCATCGAGACGCTTTTTGACGACGTCGAGCGCGGCCTTCTTTTCGGCGACGAAGATGACGCGTTTGCCTTGCATGAGGGCGCCCGCGATGATGTTCGTAATGGTCTGGCTCTTGCCCGTTCCGGGAGGGCCGTAGAGCACGAACGAGGCACCCGTGCCCGCAAGCGCGATAGCGGAAAACTGCGAACTGTCGGCGGGAAGGGGCAGAAGGACCTCCTCGGGATCGGCGTCGTCCTCCTCGGCCGTCGAGGACATCTTGCGGCGTTCGGACTTCCCCGCAAGGAGGGCCGCCACGTTCTCGTTCTTTTTGAGATCGTCGATGTGGGCGCGGATATCATTCCAGAGCAAGAACCGCTGGAAGGAGAAGGCCGCGATGTAGACGTCCTCCACGACGTCCCACCCCTTCATGGTCGCCGTCTCGGCGCGCACCATTGCGAGGATCTCGGAGATCTTCAAGGCGGAGACGTCGCCGCCCAGCCCGCGGATATCGATGTTGAACTCCTGCTTCAAAAATTCGAGGAGGGTCGCGTTGACGAAGAACCCTTCTTCCCCCGCCGTGAGCGAGAAGTCCTCGTTGCCCTTTGCGCGCGAGATCCCGACGGGCACGAGCACGAGGGGAGCATACTTGGGCATGCCGTCCTCGCGGCTCACATATTTGAGGAAGCCGAGCGCCATGTACAGGATCTTCGCGCCCGCCTCTTCGCCCGCTTCACGGTTGCGGCGGATGAGCTTTATCGCCGTCTCTGCGGCCGTTTTCTGCTGTTCGAGCATGCGCAAAACGCCCTTTTGCTGTTCGAGGGTGATGAGCGCCTTCTTCTGCGGCGTGCGTTCGGCCCCGAACTTCGCCTCTTCGCCCCCCGCTTTGAGCTTCATGCTCCCCTCTTCCATGAGGCGGGAATAGAGGAAGTCGCAATCGGCCGAAGAGATGTGCAGGGCGTTCTTGCCCGTAAAAACGAGCAGGGCGTTCTTGCCCGTCAGGTCCAAAAGCCGCCGCTCCCACTGCTTGTTCTTGGGCTGTTTGCCGTCGAGCTTCAACCCCTTGAATACGGGCAGAGGCTTGGGGGAACCGTCCTCCTCCTCGCCCTCGAATACCTCGTAACCTTTGAGCCCCTTGCCGCGCATCGAACAGGGCAGGATCCCCCCCATACGGCAGCGTTTAACATCGACAAAGCACTCGAAGTAGTTTTCTTTGAGTTTTGCGCGGAAGTGATGTTCGGAGGGCGTGAAGAGGGCGTTGCTCTCTACGAAGAGATCGGCGGCATCGAAAAAGCTCAAATTGTTGATGCCGTCGGAGACATATTTGGAGATGATGTCGCCGTCATCGGTGACGGGGTCGAGAAAACAGGTATCGTAGAGCCAGACGCCCACGCCGACATGCCCCTTCCCGAGGGCGAGCACGGGGTGCAGCCCCGCCGCTTCGAGACAGCTCGCCGCAAGGACGGCAAGCTCGAACACGGTCGCCGTGCGCGTTTTGAGGACGGACCCCTCGCGCGCGGCCGCAACGGGCCCGGTAAGATCGCAGGGCTCCTGCGAGATTCCGTAGGCCTTGACGGAAGCATAGACGGCGGCCGCGATCTGCCGCACGGCGTTCTTATCCGTGCCCGCATAGCCGTAAAATTCGGCGTCCGCCTTCCACTTTTTCAGCCGCCTTCCCGCATCCGCCAAGACGACGGCACAATCGGAAAGGCGCGGGCGGACGAAGGATGCGACGCGCTCAGCATTGCCCGAAAGCCCCTCCCATACGTCGAAGGGAAGGACGGTGATCGGGGCGGACGCCGCGGCGACTTCCTTGCCGTCGTGGCGGGCGGAAACACTGACCGTGACCGTCTTGACCTCGTCGTTCTCGGCGAGGAAGAGGGGCGAAAAGATGCCGCTCTGTTCGATGCGCACCGTGCTCTCGAAGGGCACTTCGACGCTCCGTTCGAAGGGCAGCAGGAGACCGCCCTCGCACGCCCACGAGACGGTGAGCGTGAGCGCTTCCTCGAAGGTGCTCTTCACGCGGATGAGCGCGGGCGTTTGAAGGAGATAGTCGATGTATCCGACAAACTTCGGGAATCGCAGGTCGAGTGAAACTTTTTCTTCGATGTGAACTTTTTTCTTTGCAGCCATGATGTCCTCTCCCGCATTTTTGCGGGTTGATTATGAAGTACGTTTGGCGTTATTATACCATTTCCGCGCGCGAAAAGCAACGCTTGCACCCCCACCCGCAAAAAATTTTTCTCCTCCGCCCCGTCCTCATTCCGAACCCGCGAAGCGGGTGAGTGAATCTTTCCCCCGCTGTCATACCGAGCCGAAGGCGAGTGTATCCCCTAATACGTAGTCCGCAAGCCTTCCCCCCAAGGGGGGGGGAAGCCTTGCGCAAGATTCACTTGCCCGCTTCGCAGCATAGGAAAAGCGGGCGAGAACGCCCGCTTTCACATTATATCGCATTTTCATTTGTTCGGGAATAGTTTTACAGGACGGGGCACAAAAGCCCCCTTTGCCCGTCAGATCTCTTCGATATAGGTGACGCAATCGAGGGCGGAGAGCGCCTGAATGAGCTCGGCATGCGTCTTTTTGCGCAGTTCCTTATCCACGATCGTCATCGAGACGGTGTACACGCCGAGGCCCGAATTGGCATAGGCGGGGTTGATCTCGATATCGTCGATTTTGAGGCCGAACTCGCGGATGGTCGCCGTAAATTCCTGCAAGAGGTTGCGCCCTTTGAGTTCGAGGTGCACTTCGAAGTGGTTGGAGTGCGCCTTGTTGAATTTTTCGAGATGGGTGAAGAGGGTGAGGCAGAGCATGAGCACGGCGTATGCAATAAGGGCCACGGTGTAGAGGCCGAGGCCGAGCACCACGCCGATGATCGCCGTACCCCAAAGGCCGACGGACGTCGTGAGCCCTTTGAGCTGGTTCTTGGAGCTGAACAAGATGGTATTCGCGCCGATGATGGCGACGCCGATGATGGTCGCGGCCGAGAGGAAGGGAAAGCTCACGTTGCACGCCAAAATGAGATAGAGGTCGGCAATGGAGACTGCGGTGGAAGCGAGCCCCACCACGATGAACGTCCTCAATCCCGCGGCATGGCGGTTGCGGGCGCGTTCGCACCCGAGAACGGTCGTAAAGATGAGGATGACCGCGATCTTAAAGACGATCGACCAAATGCCGATCCCCTGCGACCATTCCCCCATCAGATCTGCGAGCCAATCGCTCGTGATGATATCCATTTGCTACCTCCTGTTTTTGAATTTCCGGCGCATATAGTCCGACGTCATTTCGCTCTCCGTCTCGTCGGCGGCGTCGAGAAAGGCCGCTTCCTCGGGAGAACGCGCATAGCGCTTCTTTTCGAGTTCCCTCTCGATTTCGAGGAGCCTCGCTTCGAGCGTCGCGACCTCGGTGGAGACCCCCTCCGTCGAGACGGGCGGCGAAGTCTTGAGCTCCTCCTTTTCCCCTTCGGCCGCCTCGGCCTTGGCGCCGTAGGAACCCGAAAGGTAGAGCGAGAGCTTTGCGAGGGCGGGGCCGATGAGCTCGTATAAGATGCTCGACGAGAGGATGATGGTCTGCAATGTGCTGCCCATATCGCCCCCCAGGATGCGGGCGGCCATCGCGGCGAGGCCGATCGCCACCCCCGCCTGCGGGACGAGGGCGAGGCCGAGACAGTTCCGCACCTTCCTTGGCTGTTTTGTGACGAGGCAGCCGAGGAATGCGCCCAAATACTTCCCCCCGATGCGCACGGCGAAATAGAGCACGCCCACGACGATGAGGGGCACGACGCCCACCATGGTATGCACGTCGAAGAGGGCGTCGAGGCGGAAATCGAGCCCCGACTTCACAAAGAAGAGAAGGAGAATGGGCGGCGAGAAATAGTTGAGCTGTTTGAAGAGCTTCTCGTCGTCCGTCGAATTGATGTAGACGGTGCCCATCGCCATGCAACCGAGCAGGGGCGAGACCTCGACCGCCGCCCCGACACCGCAAATGACGAAGAGGAAGGCGATCGCCACGATGAGGCGGTTATCCGTCGAGTGCCGCTTCATCAAAAATTTGAGGGCGAACCCGAGCAGGATCCCGATGCCGATAAGGGCGAGGTTCCACGCAATGGGAAGGAGAATGGTCTCGGCGGAGACGGCGCTCCCGAGCGTCCCCAAAGAGACGGAGACGGCCACGGAGAAGGCGACGAGGCTGACGACGTCGTCGAGGGCGACGACGGTGAGAAGGGTATCCACGAAGTGCCCGCGCGCCTTGGTCTGACGGATGGTCATGAGCGTCGAGGCGGGCGCCGTCGCCGAAGCGAGGGCCGCGAGGATCATCGAAAACGCAAAGTTAAGGCGCAGGATGAAGAAGGTGAGCACGAACACGACGACGGACGCGAGGAGCGCCTCGAAGAGGGTGATGACGACGACCTTCTTCCCGTTCTTTTTCAAAACGGACAGACGGAAATATTCCCCCACGCTGAATGCGATGAAGGCGAGCGCAATATCCGAGATGAACCCCATGCCTGCGGAGATCTCCTGCGGAACGAAGTCCAGACAATAGGGACCTATGACGATGCCCGCAAGGATATATCCCGTTACATTGGGTAGACGTAATAGTTTTGTGATGCGCGTGAACAGGAAGCCCACAATGAGCATGAGCGCGACGGATATGATGACCGCCGCGACGCTCGTGGGCCCGCCCAACTGTGCATAGAGACCGTCAAGCACGATTTCTCTCCGCGATGCGATTTTCCCCCGCCCTCTCTGCGGCGGACGCCGAGGGAGCAGCTCCCCTCTTTTCGCTCCCGCCCGAAAGGGTGTTATTATTCTACTCTATGGTTTTTGAAATGTCAAGACCGCTTTTGGATTTTTGTTGCATTTTTCACAAAAATCCGCCGATTTTCGTAGAAAACCGACGGATCTTGTGTGATCTTCATTGCGCGTTTTCGCACAGTTTTGTTATGCGGCAGTCACCCATTCGAGTTGGATACTTGAACCGTCCATCGAAAGTTTTGCCACTCTGCCATCGTTGAGTTCGACGGTAAGGGTGCCGTCTTCATTCGCGGTCGTCTTCGAATAAGGGATATCCGTTTCCTCAAAATAATCTTGGAATTTCGTCAATTCCGTAATTTTCATATTGCCCTTTTCGTCCACATGGATCTTGACTCCCACCAAGAACATGTTGTATTCTTCATCATATACCATGCCCGATTCTTCCGTATCGCAATTTACTTGCATGACGGTAAGAGCGAATTTGGGCGAATAGTTGTACGGCGCGATCTTGATGAGATATTCTTTATCTTCGATCGTGATGGTGGCCGAAGTTTTGTCGTCGGAATAGGTGATCCCTGAAATATCGACCGCCTTGCCGCTCTGTTCGATCTTCGAGATGGTATCGATATGCGCGAAATCGTCGCTCACCGTCAGCGTGATCTTGAAGCCGTCCGTCTCGATCACATAGCCCGCCATCTCCACCGTGAGCGCAGGGGCGCCTTCCTCGGAAGTGGTAACGGTCAGCTGATAGAGCTTGTATTCGGTCGGATAGCCGGTAAAGCCCCATACATTCTCTTCGATTTGGAAATAGTAATCGGAATATGCCACAGAGTAGCTGCCCGTTTCGCCATAGGAATTATATTCCAACTTTTTGAGGGTATAGACGGTCTCATTCTTCGCAAGCGTCAAGCGGATCCATATCGCTTGGCTCTTATCTTCGAGCACATACTCCTCGCCGAGGTCGGTGACGGTGAACGTGCCGCCTTCGAGCGTTGCGCTGAACCCGTGGTTTTCCGCATTGAAGGTGAGGATCCCGCTGTAAGAGCTGAACTCGATATTCGTCGCCGCCTTCCCGTCGTATGTGACCGCCGTGATCTCGATCGTCACGGACAGGGAGCCGAAGTAACTTTCGACTGTCGCCTTGTAAGTGATGGCTACGTCCTTGCTGTTGACGCTCGCATTCACCGTTGCGCTCTCGCCCGATTTGAGGTAGGTGACCTCATCGAGCTGAAACTGCTTGGCGTCAAGCGCCACCGTTCCGACGGAGACGTAGCCCTTCTCATCGTCGTAGGCAAAGAGCGTCACCGTGTTATCCTGCACATAGTAGGAATACAGTTTTGCCGCTTCGTAGGAATAGCCATCCTTTTTGGAGAGGCTCGCAACGCCGCCTTCGAACCAGATCACGGCATCGGTCGCAAGATCGTAGAAGGCAAGCCCTTTCGCAAGGTCCTCTTCCGCCGTCCCGAGGGAAATATAGGGCGTAAGGTCGACTTCGAGCGCACCCGTCTTGTTGGGATCGTCCGCTTTGCCGCCCAAATCGTGATAGCTGATGACGGACGTGTTCCCCTTGAACTTCTTGCCGGCCGCATTGAGCGCATCCACGCCGCCGCTGACGAGGATCAAACTGCCCTCCGTCATGATCGTCTTGTTCACGATCCCGAAGTACCCTTGATAGCCGAGGAATGCGGTGAGGTCCACGGTGAGTTTGTTGAAATCTGTTACCTCGGTGAGGTCGAGGACAAACGGCCCTTCGATGAGGAGAAGGTTTTTGGAGAAAGCATATGCTCCGATCGTTTCGATCTTGCCGAGCTTGACTTCCGCAAGGAGGTCGCAGCCGTAGAATGCCCTTTCCCCGATCGCCGTCGCATTGGGAAGCTCCACCTTCAAGAGAGTTTTGATGCTTTCGAAGGCCGACTTGCCGACCGTGAGGATCTTGTCGGAGACGACCTCTTCGAGCTTGCTCATCATGAAGAGCGCTTCGTCGTCGATCTTGGTGACATTGTTGAAGTTGATGTGCTTGATATTGGACGCGCCCGAAAGCATGAAGGCGCGGCTCGCGATCTCTTCGACCTCGGCAGGGATCGTGATGCTCTCATCCGTGCCGAAATACATATAGAGGACCTTGTCCCGAATGAGGTATTCTCCCTCGCAGAGCGCGAAGGTCTCGTTCGCGGTGTCGATCTCGTAGAAGATGCGTTGGGTAGAGCCTTCCACGTTGATGCAATAGATCTGCTCGCCCTCGATGACCTTGTAATACTCGCCCGAGGAAACGGCGCCGTAAGCATCGACATAGATCGCATTGCCGAAGCCGTCCATGTAGAGAATGGACCAATCGTCGTTGATGAGAAGGAGGTCCTCGTCCTCGCCGTAGACGGTATAGATATAGAGCACGCCGCCGCCGTAGGAGATGCCCGTAGCCTCGAAGATGAAGTTTTGCCCCGTCGATTTGAAGGTATAGGCGTCCTCGAAGCCCTCGGCGAACGCATAGGTGCCCTCGACAACGGTCTCCCGCTCATCCCCGTCGAGGGTGAACAGGGTGGCCTTGCTATGGCCGTCGAGATAGAGATAGTTGCCCGTCGTGCCGCCGACCGTCTTGTATTCGGCAACGGTGCCGTAGAACTTATCGCGGTAGTAGACCTTGGCGATCTCGCCTTCTTCCGCCGCAGAGTCGATATCAAAGACGTATTGCTTCTGTTCGCCGTCGACATAGGTGACGAACACGACGACGTTGCCTTCGGGGTCGTCCCTGAACTGCGGGGTCGAATCGGCATACAGATCTTCGATGAAGCCGCGTGCCATATAGCCCTCGTAATCAAAGACGCCGTTTACATCTTCCCCGACGAAGGTCGCGCCCTCCTCGTAGTACCCGTTGCCGCCCGTGAGACGGCCGAGCTCAACGCCGTCGTCGGTATAGGCGTCGTAGCTACCCATAAGGGCGTTGTTGCGGAAGAGGATATACGCTCCCACGATGCGGGCCTCCCAAACATCGCCATCCTCGAAGGTGAGTTCGATCACGCCGCCCGTGATGTTGAGGATCTCGTAAGTTCCATTCTTCGTGACGAGCTCTTCGCCGTCGTCGCCCTCCACGATCTCCTCATAGATGAATGTGCCCGCGCCGTCGAGGAAGATCCCCGCGTCGGTGAGATATTCGGGCTCGCCGTCCTCCGAAGCGGAGGCGCCCATATAGTAGCCGAGCAAGTTCGCTCCGGGTGCATCGGTATCGATGGGCTTAAAGGTGTTCTTTTCCACGTCGATGGCGAACAGGAGGTCGAGTTCCTCGTTGTAGAACTCCACGACGTCGTACTGCGCCTCGTAGAACCCTTCGACCGCCTTGCCGCCTTGGGTGAGCGTTGCGCTCCCGTAGCCGTCGGTGACAAGTTTATCCGCGCCGTTCGTAAGAGAGTAGACCGCTCCGTCAAAGTAGTAGAACGTGTTCCCCACGACCTTGTATTGGAAATCCGTGAACAATGCGGCATAGTAGTAGTCGTCATCGGTGAGATAGTCGAGCTCATCGTAATAGATGGCGTCGTCCCACGTGAAGGTGAACTCGTTTTGCGAGCCTTCGACCGCGGTGACGTCGCCCGCGAAGAGGTATTCGACTACAACGTCATCATCGGTGGGATACCACAAAAGGCCGAGATAGGCCTTATCGGGGGTGAGAAGAAGGACGACGTCGCCGCCCTCGGTACCGTCCGGATAGGCGATTTCGAGGAGCTTGTTCTCTGTCCCGTCAATGGGATAGACGGTGTAGTCGCCCACGGGATCGATCTCGTAGTCGTCGTAGTAGACGGCGTATTGCGTGGGAACGTTTGCGGGAAGGCCCGTAAAGACGAAGACCTCTACAAGGCCTAACGTGGTCTGCTTGTAGGTCACGGCTTTGGGATCGCCCTCCGCGGCTTGGAAGTAGGCATCGCCGAACACATCGACGTAGAGCTTGCCCTCGTCGCCTTCGTAGAAAACGTACTGCTCGGGTTCGCCGTCCCACGTCTCTTTGGTAAAGGCAAAACTGCCGTCCTCTGCCATTTCGCCGAAATACATGCCGTCGTAATCGTCGTTATAAAGTTCACCCGTCCCGTCCCAAGACATATAGTACCACTCGCCATAGACAACGAGGGTATAGACGAAATCTTCATACTCCGCATCGTACTCGCCGTACCAAAGATCGACGGTTTCGTCGAGACAGAAGTAGAGGAACGCCTTATGCGTGCTATCTACTTTATGTACGGTGCCCTTATAAGTAAAGTCGTTCGTGACCGCGTGGGCGCCGGGGGCGACGTCGAAGTCGCTGTCGCTCCACGGCTTGAAGGTGAGCGAAGTCGTACCGTCGCCGTTTTGCGCGTTTTCGAAGAGATACTTGGTCGTTTTATTCTGCGCGGTGTAATTCAGCCACTCGTTGACGCCCGAATAGGGGCCGACCATGGGGATGCCGTAGTAGGGGTCGTAGCCGTCGATGAGGAACTTTTCGTCGCTCTCGACGGTATAGGTGCCCGTCGTGCCCTCAGTCGGGTCAAGGACGTCATTTTTATAGACGGCGAAGCTCGCCCCGCCGAAGCCGTCGAGGGTAAGCGTTTCCCGCCTGCCGCCGTTCACGTGAACATACTCCCCTTCGTAGCCGTCGGAGAGGATGAACGTGCCGTCCACCGTGGGGCCGCTTTCGAGCGTCTTTTCGCCCTCTTGGAGCTTGATGAGGCCGAGGTCGAGGACGTTGATGATGCCGTTTGCCTGTAAGACGTACTCATATTCGAGCGGTTCGTCGGGATAGTCGCTGTCGTAATACTCGGCGACGCCGAAGCCGTCAAATCGGAAATAGAACCAGCCGCCGTCCTCGAACTCCCCGTCGTAGGCATAGCTGCCCGTGACATGATCGTTCAGACGGAAATAGAGCACGCCCGAAACTTCGATGAGGACAAATTCGAAGGGATCGCCCGCGGCAGGCGTCACGACATAGATGCCCCTTTCCACATCTACCGTATAGACGCCCGTGACGGGATCGCCCTCTTCGGGGGTATAGACGACTTGCTGTGCGTCTTTGATCTCGAGCGTCGCCTCGCTGTCGAAATAGTCGGCAAAGGTCTGTTCGATGGTATCGCGGAAGTAGTAGAAGTTTTCGCCCGCGATCTTGCCCTCGATCGCAAAGTCCTCTTTATCCGTTTGAAAGGAGAAGAGGCCCGTATCCTTGTCGTAGGCCGTACTCTTCTTCCTGCCCTCCATGCCGATACGGTCGAGATACAGGGTGCCCTCTTCCGTTTCGAGCTCATAGAGGAAGTCGGTGCTTTCGAACACGTCGGTGTAGAGCGTATATTTGGGATCGAGATAGACGGAAAGAAGGTTTTCCTCGCCCTCGGTCACGGACATGGGTACCGTCTTTTCCGTATTGAGCGTGTAGTGCTCGGGGACGACGTCGGAACCGTCGACCTGCGTGCCCGGCAGGGCGTATCCCGTCTGCGTCTCGCCTTCGCGGTAGATGTCGTAGTCCTCGGTCTCGGCATTGAACGCCGCAAAATCGAGCGTATAGGTCTTGACGGTATAGGGGATCTGCCAGAGCGCGGTGAGCGTTACGCCGCCCTCGGGCATCTTCGCATTCTCGGCAAGGGGCGAACCGTTCATCGCCCATGCAAAGAACTTATGACCATCCTTGGTGGGAACGAAGGTTTTCATGAAGGTATAGAGATCGCTCCCCGCCTTCAAATAGAGTGCATCCGCCCCCGTCAGCGAACCGCCGTCCAGATCGAGCATAATGGCGGGAAGTTGTTCCCATTTGCCATAGTACGTTCTGTCCTCATCGGGCATGACGGAAGGAAGGGTCTGCTTTTCGCCCGTTCCGTTCTCCTCTAAATACCAGCCCTCGAACTCAAACCCCGTCTTTTCGGGATCCTCGGGAGGGGTGATCGTTTCGCCCGCCTTGGCGACGATATCGGGGATCTCGATCCCCTCGCCTGCGTTGAACTTCAACGTGTGTTTGGAGGAGCCGCCGCACGCGGCAAGCACGCCCGCCGCGACGAACAGGAGCAAAGTTGCGGTGAGCACCGCGATCTTCAAAAAGAGACCCTTTGCGACCTTTTTCATATGATCCTCCTTTCAAATAGGTTTTTGTGCTCGGACTTCAAATTCCGAATGAAGTTATAAAATATTGTATAACGAAATATAACATAAAACACATAAAACCGCCATATATTTTCATGTGAAATTTACTTTCTGCGCGCTTTGTAAATAAATCACACAAAAAGTTGAAAGATTACAAGATTTTTTCAAAATTTTCAAAAAGAAATTTGGTATTTATGCAAAAAATTTAGAATATTTGTATATTCTCGTGTCGCAGTGAATTTTTTCAAAAAAATGGCAAACAGCGGGGAATGTTCCCCGCTGTTTTTCCGTTTGTTTGAGAGCCTCAATAGGCAAATGTCAGGGTGATGGTGACGTTGGAAGTTTGGCCGTTTCTCTCGTCGGTGGAAAGGTAGGCGACTGCGATCTTCGCGATGTGCTCCCCCGACGTCGTGATCTCAATCGTCATCCCCTTCGGCGTCGCCGCCTCCGGAAATTCCTCCGCGATCGAGAACACGTTCCCCACCGCGCCGTCCTTTACGTTGCACTTCAATACGTCCTTTTCATACGTCGGCGTCCCCGTGAAGTAAAGCTCCTTCAAATCGAGCGTCACCGTGAACTTCGCCGCGGCATACGTCTCTTCCACTTCCTCCACCGTGTACGGCTCTTCACTCTCCGTCCCGATGGGGTTGAGCTTCTTCACCGTACCAGTCATGCTGTACCCCTCGCCCGATTTCGAGATCGTCTTTTCGCTCTCGTACCGCACGAGGTCCCCTGCCGCGATCGTGATCTTCTGCCCGATCGTCTTGGCATCGGGAAGGCGTTCATACTTCTCCGTCACCTGTTCGAGGGGCGTCTTTTCCCCCTCTCCGCCGATCCCGCCCATCTGTCCGGGATCGAGCGTCGTACAACCCGCAAGCAACATTCCCATGCACAGTGCTGCCGTCGCCACGGCGACCATCATCTTCTTCATTACAGGATCCCTCCTTTCTTCACGATATATGCAAGCGCTGCGAGCGCCGTCATCACTGCCGTGCCCGCGAACAATCCCTTCATGGGCCCGTTCGCGATGCTCTCTGCCGTCTCCGCCGCCGCGTCCGTATCCGCCAGCGCGTTCCACGCGTCGATGTACGCCTGATACTCCGCAAGCGCCGAGGCGCCCGTCTCGCGCTCCTCTTCATCGAGCGTTTGGATGGCCTTGTACATCTCGGTCAGCGTCGCGTAGTCCTCCGCCTTCAAGGCGTCGATATCCAGCCCCTTCGCGAGCGTTTCCAACTGTTCCAGAACTTCCGTCAGCTTCTTCGTGTACCCCGCCGCGTCCGTCACGACAACATTGAATACCGTCTGTCCGCAATAGTTCTTATCCGTGATCGTCACCGTCACTTCAAACTCACCGATCTCCCCGATCTTGGCGGGATCGATGGTCACTTCGAGCGTCTTGTCCTCCGTTCCCTCGAAGTACGATGCGCTTGCGAACAGTACGAGCTCTTCTCCTGCGAACTTCGCACGCACCCCGCGTGCTCCGTCCGTCGTGAAGTTGCCCCCTTCCACGCCGAGGATAAATTTCGCCCCGTCGCTCACGTCCTGCTTTTCGACCGTGAACGTGCCCTTGGTCTGCTTCGTGCCCTCGAAGGTCACGGTGTAGTTTTCATTGTCCCACGCGCCCGCGATCTCGTACTCGCCCGCGTCCGTCATTTCGGGCTTCGTGAGAGTGACGGCGAGAACGTCTTTCTCCTCGCCCTCCGCGAGGCCGTCCCCAACGCCTGTCTTCACATGCCATTTGGCCGTATCGAAGGTATATTGATGCTGATAGTTATACGTCGCGCTCTGGTCCTCGATGACGACCGTCAACGTCCGCGCATCGATGGTGAACTTGCCCGCGGTGCCCAAAGTGCCCTCGAAGGTCACTTTGTAGTTGTCGTTGGTGAATGCGCCGTTGATCTCATAATCGTCCGCATTCACCCCCGCCTCCTTCGTAAGCACGATGAGGAGGTTGTCGCCGTCTATAATGCTGCCGTCCGTGATCGTCCAGCCCTTGTTTTGTTCCTGCGGAACGGAAGGCTCTTTGCCGTTATAGAGGGCGCTTTGGTCGTTGATCCTCACGGTGACTTCGCGCTCTTTGACGGTGTAGGTGCCGGGCGTGACTTCGAAGGTGTAGTTGGTCGCACTGCCCGTGCCCGTGACCTCGTAGGTGCCCGCTTCCTTGATGGAACGGCTCGCCTGCAACTCGATATGCAATACCGTTTGAGGATCTTCGCCCGCAACGAGGCCTTCCGCCGTATAGGTGAGTTTCTGTACCGCTTCGCCATAGACGCTCGTGAGATCGTCCGCCTTGACGGTGATCGCCTTCTTCGTAACGGTAAACTTCGCACTCTTCTCGAAGGTAACCTCGTAATCGTCGTTGGAGGCCTCGGCGGTAAGGCCGTAATCGCCGGCATCCTTCTGCCCGTTCACGAGCGTGATGGTGATGCCGAGGTCGTCCTCTTTGCCGTTCCGCGAGCACAGGCCGCCCTCTTCGACGGTATATTTGTCTTGGGCGGGCGTAGGAACTTCGCCCGAATATTCCGCCGTCTGCGCCGTGAGCGTCACCTTGATCTGCTTTTGAGCGATGGTGAACTGCGTCTCCACCGTGCCCGTGTAGTTTTCGCTCTTGGGTTTGACGGTGACTTGCACCGTGCCCGCGCTCACGCGGTCGGCCCCATCCGCATAGGCGAGTTCATAGTCGCCCTCGGCAACGGTGAGGCTGCCCGCCTTCACGGTGAAGGTCGGCGTCTGTTCATTTCCGTTATACGTGTAGCTGCCCGTGAGCTCGGCTCCCGTGAGCGTTGCCGCCTCGATGACGAACGCCGCTTTTACGGTGCTGCCTTCGACAGCGAGGTCGCCCTCGCCCTTGAACGTCACGGTATAGTTGTTGTTTTGATAGGAAGCCGCGATATCGTATGCCTTCGCGTCCGTGCCCTCGGCTTCAAGTTTGACGTTGAGGACGGAGGCTTCGTCGCCGGCGGCGAGATCGTCCACAGTCCAATACGCCGTCTCGCTCGACGCCTTTTGCGCCCCTTGGTTGAAGGTCACCGTTTGCTTCTTGACGGTGACGGTGACGGGCCGCGCCGTAATGGTGTAAACGCCGTCCTCGATCGTCAGGTCATAGTTATCGAGCACGGGCTTTGCCGCCGTGATCTTGTAGCTTCCGCCGACGTTGCTCTTGCTCTCCGCGTCGGTATAAGGCTCGATGGCCGCCTTCACCGTTTCGGTGTCTTTTGCAAGCACACCCTCGGACATGGTATAGGTCAAATCCGTCTCGACCGCCTCGCCATAGGTGGAACTCTTCGCCTCAAACTTCACCGTGACTTTGATCTTTTCGATGGTGAGCGTGGCCGTGAACGTAGCCTCGTAAGTCTCGCCGTTGTTGTCCGCAAAGGAGACGGTCGCAACGATGGTGTACTTGCCCGCGTTCACCATTTCGTCGGCGGAAATGGATTGGCCGCTTTCCGCTTCGCCCTTCCAATAGGCATATTCCACAGAATATTCCCCTTGGTCGCTGTGGGGAAGGGTCGCCTCAATCTTCTGCGCTTCGCCATTATAGGGCTTGCTCGCGTCATTGAACACGAGCTCGGCAAAGGCTGCGATCGTGATCTGATATTGCCCGTTGACGGTTTTGATTTCGTAGTTCGGCCATGCGGCCTCGCGGCCTTCCTTTACCGTCACCGTGATGGTGTAGGTATCCACCGCGCTGTCCTTCGTGGCGTCCGTTGTGAGCTCATAGTCCACGCCTTTTTCGAACTGATCGGGGTCAATAAGTCCCTCGACCTTCGCCGTGAGTTCGAGGAGATCCTGCTTTTGCGGCGAATGCTTATTCTCCGCCGTGATGGTGACCTTCGCCTTCTCGATGCGAAACTGTGCGGAGGCTTTCTCTGCCTTATCCTTGAAGTTGCCGCTCTCCTTCGCCGTTACGGTCACGGTGTAGGTGTCCGCGTTCTTCACTTCTTCTTTATCATAGGAAACGTCGTACTCGCTCGGGTTCAATGCAAGCTCGCCCGCCTTGACCGTGAGCGTAGGCGTGTAGGTTTGCCCGTTGTAGGTGTGCGAACTCGTGACGGTGACGGAATCGATCTCCGCCGCCTCGATGACGAGCGCAGTCTCTTTGCCCTCGAACGTGACCGTATAATTCCCGTTCTCGTTATAGGAACATGTAACGGCATAAGTGTTTGCATCCGTCCCGGAGCCCGTAATGCTCACGTCGAGCAAAGACTTGTTTTCCTCATTTTGAAGCCCTTCTGCCGTCCATGCGCCGTCCGCTTGATCGTTATAGGAATGCTGCGTCCTATCGAAGGTGTACGTCTGTTGGGTCACGGTGACGGTGACCTGCGCCTTTTCGATAGTATAGTTGCAGGTGATCGATCCGCTGTAATTGCCTTGCGCCTCGATGGTGACGGTGTAAGTGCCTGCGTTGACGGGCGAAGTCTCCTCGCCCTTTGCATAACGCACCGTGTAATCTTTGGTGCCGAAGTGGTCGGTATAGCCCTCGAAAGTGAAGCTCAACCTCGCCTCTTGCGCCATTCCGTTATAGGTGGCGCTTTCCGCCGTCGCCGTCGCGGATTTCGTAATATCTTTTGCCGTGACGCGGTAAAGCGTTTCTTCTTTATTGTTGAAAGAAATCTCGTAGTTCGCGAGAACGCCCTCTTCTTCGGAATAGCTCCAATCGACGGCATAATTACCGACTTCCGACCACTGCTCCGCTTGCGGCGTGCGGGTGATCGCGGCTTTGATTTGGCTTTCCTCGTTATTCACAACGCCGTCGAGGGTGATATCGGGCGTCTTGACAGTTTCACCATAGATCTGCGTCGTCTCTTCAAGCGTAACGGTGAGCTGCGCCTTTGCGATGGAGAAGTTGACGGTGAGAGTGCCTGTGAAGTTGGCGCCCGATCCCTTGATCGTCACACTCGCCGTGTCCGTGCCCGCATTCGTGTTGTTCGCCCAAACGGGTGCTATGCGCGAAATGGTTCCCTGCACGCCCGCCTTGTTGAGCTCGGCGTTCAGAAGTTGATCGATTTCGCTGTTTTCGATGCTCTTTGCCGTGCCGTCGTAGACAAAGTTCTTCTCTTTGAGCGCACTCTCGACCGCGTTTTGGAAAGCCTCAGTGTTAATGTTAAACTTCTCAATCGTGAAAGTGAACGTCGTGCTGTCCTTGTTCACATCGCCGAAGTAGCCGTTCGTGAGCGTCACGGTGATGCCCGCGTAGGTTTGGACGTTTTGAATGGACGTAGCCCCCGTTACGCTCGCGGAAAAGTAATTATGTTGTGCGGGGACGGTCGTATGCTCTCTACCAAAATAATATTGATAGAAGATCGCGAGCAAGTCGGCATCCGTAAACTCCGCGCCCTTGTAGGTCGCATTGAGCGAGAAGTCTGCCGCAAGAAGCAGTTTGTGCTCCTTCTCGGTGCAACCGATCTCGGTGCATTGGTGGGTCAATTCTTTGTATTTTTTGCCATTGAGGTTCTTTTCCTCATCGGAAAGTTGCGACCAATCATATTGGTGCCCGCCGTGCTCCACCTTCCAACTACCCGTTTCGAGGGTCGCTCCCTCTGTCGTAATATCTCCAAGCGTATGTGCGCCGCTGTGCGCGCCCGTCTTGGTCTCATATTGGAAAGTGATACCGGGGAGCTGCCATGTGGCGTCTTTCACTGGTGCAACGGAAGTATAAGTCTTGCCCGCTTCGAGCTTGCCCATGCACTT
>CANQOT010000011.1 GCA_947625555.1 uncultured Clostridia bacterium
GGGAAGCATACCCAAAGAGGTTATATGCACCCGCTGTCGGGACTGATGTTCTGCGCAGACTGCGGCGCGAAAATGCGACTCGGTTGGAATACGACGTACATAAAACGGCTCGGAAGAGAAAACACGTATTTCAACTTCAACTGCGGCACGAAATCGCGCATGGGCTCTTCTGCCTGTTTCAGTCACTTCATCACCGTCCCCGTTCTGGAACAACTCGTCAAAAACGACATTGCCGCAAAAGCCGAGATGATTATAGGACATGAAACGGAGTTCAAACAGCGGTATCTTGAACGGCAGGCGGCGCTTGCAGACAAGAACCAAGCGGACGTGAAGAAAGAACTTCGCAGAGCGGAGAAGCGCGTGACCGAACTCGACAAACTCATCGAAGCGGCGTTTGAGGAAAAGGTCGCGGGCAAGATTCCCGAAAGCGTGTGCGTGAAGCTGATCGAAAAGTACACCGACGAACAGACGGGACTGAAAGAGAAAATCACTTCTCTTTCTGCGGGGCTTGCGGAAGTGGCGCAGGCAAAGACGGATGTGGACGAATTTATCCGCAGACTGAAACTGTATTTCAACTCGCCCACGCTCACCCGCGAAATGTGCCTTGCTCTCTTCGACAGGCTGATCATCGGCGGCAAAGAAACGGTTACGGGCAAACCGCAGGAAGTCCATATCTACTACAAGATAGACATAGACTCGGTACTCACCCCGTAACTCCCGCCGCACACCCCCGAATGAGCTTTATGTCCATTTAGCTTATCGGAAGGTATGAACCAATATTACAGCGCAGAGCTGTCACAGAAGGTAACACGAGGGATGAGAGAAACGAGAAGCAAAGGGAACTTCCCCGGCGGCACGGTCATGTACGGCTACCGCGTCGTTGACAAGAAAGTAGTTATCCACGAGGACGAAGCAAAAATCGTTCTCCGCATTTTCACCGACTATGCAAACGGCAAGCCCGGAAATGTCATTATAGACGAACTGAACGAGCAAGGTGTTCTTTATCACGGAAAGCCTTTCGCAAAAACAACGTTCTACCGTATGGTCGTCAACGAAAAATACGCGGGGATTTTCCGCCACGGAGATGAAGTCTATACGAATATCTATCCCGCAATCGTACCTATGGAGATTTTCGAGATCGTCAGAGAAAAAGCCGAGAAAAACAAATACGGCAAGCATAAAGCGGGTGTCTGCTACCTGTTCAAGAATAAACTTACTTGCGGTTACTGCGGCAGACCCGTAGGGTCGGGGTCGGGAACTTCCAAGAGCGGAAAAGTCATGCGCTACTACCGATGCAATGGCAGAGGGACAAAACATGGCTGTCAGCTCCTACCCGTCCGCAAAGAACTGTTAGAAGAACTCGTCGTCAATGCCGTGCAGGAAGCATTGCAAAAGACCGATTTGGAAGCACTCGCGGACGGGATTTTGGAACAAGGAAAGAAGATTGCCGAGGACTCGTCTGTTCTGAACTTGCTTACGACGGAATACGAAGAAACGACGCGGGCAATCGACAATCTTCTGCGGGCGGTAGAGCAAGGAATCTTCACCCAATCGACCAAAGATAGGTTGGAACAGTTAGAAGCACGAAAGACCGAACTTGAAACCAAAATAGCTTGCGAGAAGGCGCGGGCGTTGCAAATGATAACCAAAGAGCAAATATTGGAACACCTGCACGCAGCACTCAAACGAAGCCCGAAACAGTTGATATCCTATTTTGTCCGAAAAGTAGTCCTGTTCAACGACCACATAGATGTCTACTGTAAATCCATAGAA
The DNA here is from genome assembly GCA_947625555.1 of uncultured Clostridia bacterium. GTDB lineage: Bacteria > Bacillota > Clostridia > Christensenellales > Borkfalkiaceae > Gallimonas. The sequence continues at coordinate 1,774 of CANQOT010000011.1, forward strand.
AATCATGATCCCGATGGCAATGACAGCCATCGGGAGTTTTCTTTTTATGAGGTAAAAATGACGGTAGAGATAGACCGACACACTTACGGCGGCGAGAAGGAGGAACAGACCTATGCAATCGCGCTCTGGATATAAAAACGCCAAAAAAGGGCAAAAAAAGACCCCAACAGAGCCTTTTTACGGGTTCTGTTGGGTTCCGATTGGTGACCTTGCCGGGAATCGAACCCGGGATTGCGCCGTGAGAGGGCGCCGTCTTAACCGCTTGACCACAAGGCCGATTTCTATTCTATTTCGATTCCCTCTTGCCGGGAATACTTCGCGCGTTGCGCTCGTGCCGCCCTTGGAACATATCGGAACCTGCGGGCGGGGCGAACCCGGGATTGCGCCGTGAGAGGGCGCTTATCTTACGCTTGACCACAAGGCCGCTTTCTTTAATTGCTTGATGATTATAACATAGATCGGAAAATCTTGCAACAAATTTTGCGGGTGTCCCGTAAAAATTTTTCCGAAAGCATAAAAAATGACATCCGCCTGTGCCGCACTTCGAAAAAGTGTTAACCCGCTTCTCGCAGGTGGGTACGCAGCGTGCAAACTTCAGACTTTCCGTATTCTCGTACAGACCTTGCCTAGTTTGCGCGACGTGCGTTCCCGAAAGTTCATTGTGGATCACGCGTTTTCCCGAACTCCGTACACCGCAGGTGTCATATTCAGTATAGCAATTTGAAAGAAAAAAGGCAAGGGTGCGAAAAGATTTTTCCCCAGGAAATTTCAGGCAAAAATTTTTCGTCGAATGGAAGAAAAAACACTTGACACTTTCGGAAATTTCTATATAATAAGAAATGCTTTCATTGAGGTGTAGCGCAGTTTGGTAGCGCGCTTGGTTAGGGACCAAGAGGTCGTGGGTTCAAGTCCCGTCACCTCAGCCACATTGGGATAATTCGAACTTTTTTGTAATTCGCAAAACGTTCGGATTATCTTTTTCTATGGAAGAGTTCAAAAACTCCAAAATATAAAGACAGGCGGGAGCGAATCGCTCCCGCCTGCGCCGTTTTTTAGGTTTATGACATTCGGCTCAACCTTTCTCTGATTATCTTTCCTAAAATTTCTATAAACCGCTCTTATTTGTGCGGATAACCCTTTCGGGTGTCCCTATGGGTTCAACGGGACTCTTTTTTCGTTTCTGTTTTATTTAATTGTCGTTCAGCCGTCCATTCGGCTAAATTTCTCTTGCCTTCCTCCGTCGAAAGATAGTTACGGATGATCGGCAAAAGTACCCGTGCCAACGATTTCAGCTTCTCGTCCGAGATGCCGCAGTCGTCGGTTCCCTCGCGCCGCTCTGCCATTTATTGTTCGATAAGATTTCCTCCTTATAGATTTATGAAGTTGTCATTTTCCGTCCTTGCCGCTGTGATTGCTCTTGGCGGGCGTGTAGTACGCGGCGGGATTGAGCTTTCGTCTGGAACGATCAAGCAATTCCTTAAACTCGTCGGGATAGGCTCGGCTTATTTCAAGAAGTGTTTCCCGCGCGCTCTCGTTCTCCTTGCTCCGCTTGTCTGCCGCCCGCCATTGCTCGAAGAGAGAATGAATTTCTTTATAGGCTCTCTCCTGCTCTATGCGATAAGCGGCATTGTCTGTGCGAAGGTCTTTGATCTCCTGTTCGGCATCCTTTCTTTTCCTCGGTGTGGGCTTGTCCGCTTCTCCACCGACCTGTTCATGGATCCCCGCAAGATACTCGCTCGCTTCCCGCTCGGCATTTGCCCTTGTCGTTTTCGCTCTTGCTTCGGCGCGCTCAATGATCGTTTTGGCTTTGAACTCCGCCGTGTCGATATGCTTCGCATGACTTCCTTCCTTGCCTCGTTCCAAGTTCCATTTCTTTCCAATCTTCTCGTGGAAGTCTGTCTGCAACTCCCGCAAACTCGCGCGGGTGAACAGCTGCTTTGCGCTTAACGTGTTGTCCACGATGGGAATGAGGTTGAGATGTAAGTGCGGCGTGGTTTCGTCCATGTGAACGACGGCGGAGATGATATTTTCTCTCCCGTATTTCTCGGCAAAATACTCCGTCACATCCTCGAAGAATTGTTGTTTCTCCCACGAAGTAAGCGTTTGGAAGAAATCTCCGTCCGAGCCGATGATAAAGGAACACATCAGAACGGCGTCGCTTCTGACTTTCCGTTTCAGAGGGAGAGTAGCGATCCTCTCGTTGATGTATTTCATATAGCCACCTTTGGGCATAGCGGTGTGATAATTGTAACGTGTTCTTTTCAGGTCGATCTGCGGATTGTCGGGGTTATAATTCTCGTCCCGTTCGTTCTCCGTTTCTATCGGCGTTACGTTGTCCCGCTTCTTGTTGTTGTACTTCTTCATTGTGCAAATCAAATAAGATATAGTTGTTTCCTCCTAAAAATTTTGTCTTGGTTTTCCCGCCGAAATAAGCCTCGCAGAGCACACGGAACTTATGGAGCAGAGCGCAATAAGTATAGTGTGCTATACCTATGGTATAGACGCTCGTTCGGCGGGTTGGTTTTGCTTCCCGTTTGCTTGCCGTCGATGCTTCCTCGGCAGTCATCTTTTGTTTCCGTTTTTACGATGTGTTCTCGACGTTTTTTCCTCCTTGATTTCGTGTTTTTGCCGCTGTTTACCGACTGCGACGAAAGTCATTTGTTCTGCATTGGAAACACCTCCATAAAAAGATTTTTTGGTACAGAAAAGCGAGGGAAAAAATCTCTACCTCGCTTTATGATCTGAAAGCAGGCGCGGAAAGACGCTTGCCCAAATCGTTAAAGTTGTATGCTCCCCCGTGGGAAGAGGAATATTGTCTACCACTTATCGAACCGATGAATGCCCGATTTTCATTTTACGGGAAGAAGCCGCCTCCTATATAAATAGCTCCATTTTTTTCCCGAAAATTTCACCATTTCGGAAGATTTCCGAAAAAATTGTATGACAATAAAACTGCCCTCATCGCCGCGCGTTCCCGAACGAAAAAGACCATGCTTCTGCCAAGTGTTTGCTCCGAAAGCAAACACTTTCCCTGTCCTTTTCCAAGCCGTTCAAAAAACGCAAAGCTCGGCTCACCGATAGGCAACAGCCCATCGAAAACACTCCCGCCGCCATGATTGGTAGCAGGAAAACACCGCCAAAACACGGCTCACTGGATATTAAGCCGCTCTATTCTGCGACTTTCCGATATGCTTATTATATCATACTCACATCCGCTTGTCAACAAAAAACGAACGAATGTTTGTTATTTATTAAAATTTTTTTATGAGGTCTTTATACTTCTCGATTGGTTTTTCCCATATTCCACCATATTGGTCCATCATGGAGATGGTCAATATACTGCGATAAGGGCAGACAATAGTCAAGCATCGATCATTAAACGTCGCCTGCCAAATGCAACTAGAACGGTAAAGGTCGTTCGTGATTTGTGGATTACGGGACATAAATTCCTCAAAATAGATGCACATTACGTTCCTCGGCAGTTTTGAAACTAGCTCGTACGCGACGACAATACCGAGCGCGCGCAACACCTCGTCGTTCCTTTTCTTGAGCTGCGACGCGATCTTCGGGATAAACCGCTCTTCCGCGAATTGTCCCGCCGCCATCTCCACGCGCTTTGCGATCTTCTCCTGCTCCGCAAAATACTTTTCATAACTTGCTTGACTCAGGGCTCGGGCGTGATCATTCTTCGCCGCTCCTTTTCTGCTATAAGACGGCAATAGAGCCATATAAAAATGTCCGCATTGTCGTACCCTTGCGTGTTATATATAAGTAGGTAATACTATGGACGAAATCAAAAGTAAACATATTGATTTAATTCAAAGCAATCTTTTAGTTCTAAAGTTTATTATGCAGAGGTTTATATTTACTTTGCCCTTTTCGAGGATCGAACAAACTGGGGCTGCAGGACTGATATCTCGACGGAAACGATACTTGAGTTAGGCACAAAATACAAAATTGAAAGAAAAATTCTTTAAAATTTGAGGGGAGAGTAACATGTCAAAGATAAATGTCGTAATTGCGGGTGACTACGAAGGGAAAGCATTGATTAAATCCGGAAACAATATATCCATACTTATTGGCGGCACATTTCTAAGTTCATCAACGATCCTGCTTGATAGAAGCACAGTAGAATCATATTCTGTAGTAGATGAGAATTATCGTAAGAGCGCAAAAAGCGCTGTCGGCAGAGGTCTTGTGGGCGGTTTCTTTTTGGGCCCTGCGGGCTTGCTTGCCGGATTAGGTGCAAAAAATAAAGGGACACATACCCTCCAAATCAATTTTAAGAACGGCAAAAAAAGTCTTATATTGGTAGATGATAAAATCAACGTAGCTTTGATGAAAACACTTTTTTAGAATGTTAACTTGACTTGTCTCGACAACAAGACATAGATTTTTGCCCGTGTCTTGTTTTGTACTGTGAAGCGGTTTCCACAGACGCTTGCGTAATTGCGCATCCTCCACTTATTAGAAACTGCGGTGCCGAGATGAAAATCGGCGAGTAAAAATAGCAAATCGCTTTGCACGCATCGTCAATGTCCGAAATCGATGGCGTGCTAAAAAACGCCGATACCATGTCCGCGATACATATACTCATTGAGTTTGAAAAGATAGAGTTTTCGTTTATAAAAATATCCCGCTTGCAACAAGCATACGGGATATTTGGTCGAGGAGACGGGATTTGAACCCACGACCTCTTGGTCCCGAACCAAGCGCGCTACCAAACTGCGCTACTCCTCGACGCGTCCCTTATTATAGCAGATACTCCCCCCTTTTGCAAGCATTTTCGCCGCAATTCTAAAAATCAACTGCGCTTCTTCTCTCCTGCCCCGTTCTTCTTCATAAACCGTGTGAGGCGCAGGGCGTTGGTGACGACGAAGAGGGAGGAAAGGCTCATGGCGGCCGCAGCGATCATGGGGTTCAAGGCGACGCCTGCGAAGGCAAACACGCCCGCCGCGAGCGGGATCCCGATACAGTTGTAGAAAAACGCCCAGAAGAGGTTCTGCTTGATGATGCGCATCGTCCTTTTCGCGAGGCTGATCGCCTTGGGCAGCGCACGCAGATCCCCGTTGACGAGGACGACGTCGGCGCTCTCGATGGCGACGTCGGTTCCCCCTCCCATCGCAATGCCGATGTCCGCCTCCTTCAAGGCAGGGGCGTCGTTGATGCCGTCGCCCACCATCGCGACGTGGCGGTTCGCCCGCCGTGCGGCGCGGTGCGCCTTTTTCGCCGCCTCGTTCTCTTCGCGCGTGTTGCGCACATATATGAGCTTATCTTCGGGGAGAAGTTCGGCGCACACACACCCCTCATAGGACGGAAGGCCCGCCTCCGTGGCGATATGTCTCGCCACGGCCTCGTTGTCGCCCGTGAGCATAACGGGCAGGCACCCAAGCGCAGTGAGCTCTTCGACGGCCGCGCGGCTCCCTTCCTTCAAGGTATCTGCGAGGGCGAAAAGGGCCAAAACGCTTTCCTCATCCGCGAGAAAGAGCACCGTTTTCCCCTCTTCGGAGAGGGCGTTGTAGGCGGAAAGGTGTTCCTCGAACCTCACGTTTTTTTCCTGCATCATGCGGGCATTCCCGAGGAAGTAACGCTTGCCGTTGACGACGCCCGTGGCACCCATGCCCGTGAGGTACTCCACATTTTCGCCTTCCTCCCCCCTTTCGCAGTATTCCGTGATACAGTCGGCAAGCGGGTGGGAGAGCTTGCTTTCGAGGGCATAGGCGACGCCCTTTGCGCCCGCCGCGTATTCCTCGAAAAAGACAACTTTGGGCGCGCCCTCGGTGAGGGTCGCCGTCTTATCGAGAAAGATCTCGTGCACCGTGGCAAGTTTTTGCAGGGCCTCCGCATTCTTGAAGAGGACGCCCAGCCCCGCGCCCCTGCCCGTTGCCGCCATCACTGCGACGGGGGTCGCGAGCCCCAAGGCGCAGGGACAGGATATGACGATGACGCTCACGCCATAGTTGAAGGCATTTGTAAGATCGCGCGTCACCAAGATCCACACGAGGAAGGTGATGAGGGCGAGCCCGACGACGACGGGCACAAATACCGCCGAGATCTTATCGGCGAGCTTCTGGATGGGCGCCTTGGAAGCGCCCGCCTCGCGCACCATGCGGATGATGCCCGAGAGCATCGTGTCCTCGCCCACCTTTTCCGCCTTGATTTTGAGATAGCCGCCCGTGACGATGGAGGCGCTGACCGCCTTCTCCCCTTCAAAAAGTTCGACGGGAAGGCTTTCGCCCGTCACGGCGGAGGTATCGACGAAGGCGTGACCGGAGAGGACGGCGCCGTCGACGGCGATGCTCTCGCCCTGCTTCACGATGACGATATCACCCACCTCAACCTCGGACATGGGTATGGCCTTTTCCGTCCCGTCGCGCTCGACGGTGACCGTATCGGGGGCGAGAGCGCGAAGTTTTTCGAGCTCCTTGCCCGTGCGTTTCTTGCTCTTATCTTCGAGCCATTTGCCGAGGGTGACGAGGGTGACGATCATCGCCGCCGATTCGAAAAAGACGGTGTGCGTCGAAGGGTCGAGCGCGACGGTGACGACGCTGTATATGAAGGAGACGGACGCGCCGAGGGTGACGAGCGTATCCATATTGGGGACGCGCTTCACGACCGCACGCACGCCGCTCACAAAGAAGGCGTAGTTCACGAGGAGGATGGCGAGCGTCAGAGCGATCTGGGGCGCGTAGTTCCACCAGCCGTGCGGAACGATCGCATTGCTGATCATGTGCCCCATTGCAAGGTACATTTCGGGAATGAGCAAGGCGAGCGAGATGAGAAAACGTAAAAAGAGAGTAAGGCCCCCCTTTTTCTTCTCGGGGACCTTTCCATAATCGTAGATCCCATAACCGAGGGAGACGACGGCCGCGCGGATACTTTCTTCCGTGGCGACGCTATCGTCAAACTCCGCCTCCATGCACTCCCCCATGAGGGAGACGTTGCAAACGGAGACGCCCTCGATCTTCCTGACGGTGCGCTCGATGCCCGCGGCACAAGCCGCGCACATCATGCCCGTCACGGAAAATTTCTTTTTCATGCACGCGACCTTATTGGAACTTGCGGAAGAGATCGATCACCTCGTCGATCGAGCCCAAGTTCCCTTTTTGGATATCCCCGACGAGACCGTTGCGCAGATGCTCCTCGAGTACGACGCAGGAAAGTCCCTTGGCCGCCTTCTCGACGGCCGAAAGCTGGATGAGGATCTCCGTGCAGGAGCGGTCCTCTTCGATCATCCCCTTGACGCCGTTCAACTGTCCCGTGATGCGGTTGATGCGCGACGTTAACATTTTCTTCGTCTCGGCATCTCTTACTTCCTTCTCGCCATATTGGTCCATATGTTTCCTCCTATACCCCTGCGGGGGATAATAAGCATATACCATAAATCTGAAAATGTCAAGGGGTTTTGTAAAAATTTCTTAAAAAATTTATCTTTGCCATATATGCGCAACCCTGCACCTGCACATATGATTATTTAGACGAATATCGAAATAAATAAAAAAGTAAGAAAAAAGCCCGCAAAAAGCGGGCATTTCTTGAAAATTTCTTATTTCCTGTGAAAGTGCTCCTTCCCGACGCCGCAGAGCGGGCAAACCCAATCGTCGGGGAGAGCTTCGAATGGGATCTCGCCGTCGTACTCGTAGCCGCACACGTCGCACACCCAAACTTCCTTCTCGCCCTTGGGGGCGTCCTCGATGAAGGTCGGGGCGTTTACGCTCGTCTTGCCCTTCAACACCTCGTGGTAGTAGGCGTAGGTCATGGGCTTTCCCTTCTTCAAGTTGCCGCAGTCGAGGACCTCTCCCAAAAAGACGGTATGCGTCGGCGTCTCCATCTTGCCGATGACCTTGCAGGAGATATAGGCGATGGCGTCGTCGAGGACGGGGAGCTTCCCGCGCACGTTGTAGCCGAAGCCCTCGAACTTATCGAGGTCCTTCGACGAGCGGAAGCCGAACGTGCCGATGAGCTTCGGGTCCGACTTCTCGCCGAGGACGGTAAGGGCGAAATGGCCCGTCTCCTCGATACACTTATGGGTGTAATTGACGCGGTTGATGCTCACCGCGACCGTCGCGGGAGCGGATGTTATCTGCATGGCGCTGTTTGCGATGCAGCCGACGGGGCGGCCTTCGTCCCAGCTCGTGCAGATATAGACGCCGTAGGATAGTTTGAAAAGTGCGGTCTGATCCATGATATTCTCCGAAAAATCGATTGGGAATGAAAATAGGCGGACAAACCCTCGTCCGCCTCTTCATCGGTAAGAAAAATCACTTCTTTTCCGTCTCTTGCGCGACGACCTCGGTGCCGTCGTAATAGCCGCAGTTCTTGCAAACTCTGTGCGCGACTTTGAGCTCGTGGCAATGCGGGCACTCGACGAGCGTGGGCGCCGTTGCCTTGTAGTTTGCGAAGCGCTTGTTCGTTCTGCTCTTCGATTGCTTACTCTTGGGGACTGCCATATTACACCTCTTTTTCTTTTTCCGAATTTATTCCTTGCTGCACTCCTCGCACAAAAGCCGCGAAGGGAGCGCGAACAGCACCGCATCGCGGAGCATTTCGCCGAAGTTCACGATCCCGCCCCGATAGCCGTAGGTCTCGCCGTCGCCCTCGCCCTTTTCGAAGAGGGCTTCCACATCGTAGGAGATGTGCTCGCTTGCCGGTTCCAAACATCTCGAACAGGCGCCCGTGAGGGTGAAGGCAATGCCGCCCTGCACTTCCACCGAATCGTCCTCGGCGATGCGATAGGCAAGGTGCACCTCGATCGGGCCCCGGAAGGCGACGAAGGGAATATCGAGAAGATCGCCGGGAGGATCGTAGCTGAAATCGAGCATGCCCTCCGCGCCTCCCCGCGCCTTGCACTGTGCGACGTTAAGGGTAGGAATCATTGACTTAAAAAAGTATAGGGTATTTTAGGGGGTTTGTCAAGCTGTTTTCGCGCCCTTTTATAAGATTTTACGAAAAATCAGCACAGGGCCGCCGTCTCGCGGGCGATGACGAGCTCCTCATTCGTGGGGATGACGAGGATCTTGACCTTGGAATCCTTCGCCGAGATCTCGTGAATGGTCCCGTCGTTTTTCTCGGCGTTCTTCTTATCGTCGAGTTTGACGCCGAGGTATTCGAGCCCGTCCGTGACGGCTTTCCTCACCGCGGGGGTATTTTCGCCGATGCCAGCCGTAAAGACGATGACGTCCAGCCCGCCCATGGCCGCGCTGTACGCGCCCACGTACTTCTTGCACGAATAGTTGAACATGTCGAGGGCGAGACGGGCCCGCTCGTTCCCCGCCGCCTTGGCCGCTTCGAGGTCGCGGAAGTCGGAGGAAACACCCGAAATGCCCAAAACGCCGCACTTCTTATTGAGATAGGTGAGGCCCTCCTCCATCGTCATGCCCTTCTTCTCGCAGAGGTAGTCGATGGCGGCCACGTCGATATCGCCGCTGCGCGTTCCCATCGGGACGCCCGCAAGGGGGGTGAAGCCCATCGAAGTGTCGATGCAGACGCCGCCCTTCACCGCCGAAATGGAGGAACCGTTCCCGAGGTGGCAGGTGACGATTTTCAGTTCTTTGATATCCTTCCCGAGGTACTTCGCCGCCTCGCCCGCAACGAATTTATGGGAAGTGCCGTGCGCGCCGTAGCGGCGGACCTTGTACTTCTCGTAGTCCTCGTAGTCGATGGCATAGAGCTTGGCATGGTCGGGCATGGTCTGGTGGAAGGAAGTGTCGAACACGAGCGCCATCTTCTTCCCGGGCATGACCGCGCGGCAGGCGTTGACGCCCAAAATGGCCGCCGGATTGTGGAGGGGGGCGAGATCTTTGATTTCTTCCATGAGCTGCATCGCCCGCTCATCGACGAGCGTCGTCTTTGTGAACGCCTCGCCCGAAGCGACAACGCGGTGGCCCACGGCGTCGATCTCGTCCATCGAAGAGATGACGCCCGCCTTTTGGTCGACAAGCATTTTGAGGACGAGGGAAATCGCGTCGGTATGGGTGGGAAGGTCCTGTTCGACGACGAAGGTCTCGCCGTGCGCCTTATGGGTGAGCTTGCCGCCCGCAATGCCGATGCGCTCGCACCCGCCCTTGGCGATGGCTTCCTCCGTCTCCATGTTGATGAGTTGGTATTTGAGCGAGGAACTCCCCGCGTTGATGACAAGAATTTTCATGATATGCTACCTTTTTGAAGTTAATATTCCGCCGCAACAAAGTGAATATTTTTCAGGTGACGGCGCAAGCAAAACGAACCATTTATTCCGCTTGCAAAGCGGTAATGGCGACCGCGCAGACGATATCCGAGGGTTTGCACCCGCGGGAGAGATCGTTGAGGGGCTTTGCGAACCCTTGGCAGATGGGCCCGATGGCCTGGAAGCCGCCGAGGCGTTCCGCGATCTTATATCCGATGTTGCCCGATTGCAGATCGGGGAAGATCAAAACGTTTGCGTGGCCCGCGATCTCGGACATGGGTGCCTTCAATTTCGCCACCTCGGGGACGAGCGCCGCGTCGAATTGCAGTTCGCCGTCGAGTTTTAAGTCGGGCGCCTGTTCCTTTGCGATGCGCGTCGCTTCCTGCACGAGGGTCACATTGTCGTGCTTGGCGCTGCCCATCGTCGAGAAGGAGAGCATGGCGACGCGGGGTTCGACGCCCGCGATCTCTTTCGCGCTCTTCGCCGTCGCGATGGCGCATTCCGCGAGCCCTTCGGCGGTGTAGGTGGGATTGAGGCCGCAGTCGGCGAAGACGAGGAGCCCGTCCTCGCAATACTGGTTGTTGCCCACCATGAGGTTGAAGCTCGAAACGGCCTTCACGCCGGGGGCCGTCTTGATGATTTGAAGGCCGGGGCGGAGGGTATTCGCCGTCGAATGGCACGCGCCCGACACGAGCCCGTCCACGTCGCCGCTTTTGAGCATGAGCGCGCCGAAGAAGGTGTTATCTTTTGCAAGCTCCAAGGCCTGCTCTTCCGTCATGCCCTTCGCCTTGCGAAGTTCATAGAGAAGGTTCGCATACTCTTGAAGTTTGGGGGAAGTTGCGGGCTCGACGATCTCGATGTTCGTGAGGTCGATATCGGGATTTTTCGCCGCAATCTCCTCGGCATTGCCGAGAAGGACGATGCGGGCGATGCCTTCCGCGACGCAATCCGCCGCCGCCTCGACGACGCGGCTGTCCTCGCCCTCGCAGAGGACGATCTTCTTATTCTTCTCGGCCGCCTTCTTCTTGATAGCCTGCACCACGGTGCCCGATTCGGCGATCTTTTGCATGGTCTTTTTCAACGTCTTGACAAATCCTGCCATAAAAATTACTCCTGAAATTCTTTATTTTTTCTTTTCGGTCGTGTATAATGGTTGCAAAGGCAACCGATCGGAAGCTATTATACACCTTCGCGAAAAAATTGTAAAGGAATCGCATGGAAAAGATGAAAATTTGTGCCGTCGTCTGCGAATATAACCCCTTCCACAACGGGCATCTCTACCAGCTCGGCGAGATGAAAGCGCAAAGCGGGTGCGAAAAACTGCTCTGCCTCATGAGCGGGAACTTCACCCAGCGCGGCGAGGCGGCAGTGTTCGATAAGTACACGCGCGCAAGGCACGCCGTCGAAAACGGGGCGGATATCGTCGCGGAACTTCCCGCCGCGTTTGCCGTCTCCCCCGCCGAACTATTTGCACAGGGCGCGATCCATATCCTCTCCGCCATTTCCGCCGTCAAAGTGCTCGCCTTCGGCTGCGAGAGCGGCTCGCGGGACGACTTTTTGAGGACGGCGGCGGCCACCCTGCGCGAGGACAGGGCCTTCAAGTCCGCCCTCAAAGAAAATCTCAAAGACGGGACATCGTATATCCGGGCGCGGAATAAGGCCCTCCTTGACCTCAACGCCGACCTCGACGAGAGGCTCCTTGCCTCCCCCAACAACATTTTGGGCGTGGAATACTGCCGCGCGATCCTGGCCGAAAAGGCGGCGATCGACCCCCTCCCCATTTTGAGAATCGGGGCGGGATATGCGGACATGGTACCCCGCAAAGAGTTCTCGTCGGCGACTTCGCTGCGCGCGGCGATGGCGGACGGAACGCTCGCCGCACGGCGCGCCTTAAAGCGCAATCTTCCCAAAAATGTGTACGAGGACGCCCTGAATTTTCATGCGACCGCCTACGAGGACGCCGCCCTTTGCGCCCTCCTCCGCGCCTCGGACGAGGAGATCAAGGCGACGCCCGACTGCTCGGAGGGGCTCGAAAACCGCTTAAAGGCGATGGCGCGCACCAACCCCGAATATGGGGCCGCCCTCGCCAAAGTCGTCACCAAACGCTACACCCTTTCGCGCGTCAAACGCATTCTCTTGCAGAACTATTTGAAAATCGGGCTGGATGAGGTCAGGGAATACCTGAAAAGCCCCCTCTACCTTCGCACGCTCGCCCTGAAAAAGGAGGGCTCGGAGGAGACGCTTGCCGCCCTTTCGGAGGCGAATATCCCCCTCATCGTGCGCAAAAGCGACGCCGCCGCTCTCAAAAAGGACGCCCTCGCCTGCTTCGAAAAGGACCGCTTCGCGAACGCCCTCTTTGCCGCCCTTACGCACACCCCCCTCGGCGATTACGAGACCCTGTTCGTATAAATTTTTTGCGGGATAATATTTCGCCTCCCCCAAAATTACGGTTGAGGGAGGCGTTTTTGTTTGCTTTTTCGGCTGTTCTATTAGTCTATATTTTCAAAAAATTCGTTATACGAGATCCCAAAATATTTGACAAGCGCGATGATATAGCCCGCTTTTGGCTCGTTGACCGAACGTTCCCAATAATCGATCGCCTTTTGGCTCACGCCGATCATCTTTGCGAGCTGCATTTGCGATAGCCCCTTCTCGAGCCGCAACTCTTTGATCCTTTCCCCAATTTTCTCCATGTCATTATTTTAGAAGAAAACTTCTTATTTTACTTGACAAAGAAGAAATCTTCTTATATAATTGAACTACAACGATTGGAGGAAGAAAAAATGAAAAAGAAAAGTATTGCTATCATTCTATGTTTATCTCTGCTTGCCGTCTCTTGCCTGTCTTTTGGTGCTTGCTTTGGACTGACACCCGATAAGCATGTGGGAAATAATGGGAATTCGGGCAATGAACAATCGGGCAGTCAATCAAATAACGTAAAAGAAGAAAGCGACGGCACATTTATTTACACCGGCTCTTCGATAAAAGCGGCAAATACCTCTATTTCGGGCGAGATAATCATTCCAAAGCAGTACAATGGTACGTCGATCGATACAATACCCGCAAATGCGTTCAGCGGTTGTAACGGAATAACTTCGATCGTAGTTCCCGAAAGTATTACAACGATCGGGGAGGGTGCATTCAATGGTTGCTCAACATTAAAAAGCATCACCTTGCCCTTCATTGGAAGGCAAAAGGGGAATAGCGGCGTGGCGGCTGCATGTTTTGGCTATATATTTGGCGAGTATCACTTCTCGGGATCAACAAAACTTCGCCAATTCTATGCCGATTACTCTTATCAAGATTACTATGCACCCTCTACGCTCAGGACTGTGCAAATCACCAATGAATCGGTTGTAGGACAAGGCGCTTTCCAGGATTGCTCTATGCTGACGAGAATCGACTTGAACGACGACATCGTGCAAGTCGGAATAAAAGCGTTTGCAGGTTGCAGTAAAATCTCCGAAATAAATCTACCGAATATTACGATCCTTTCCTCCTCGCTGTTTAGCGGGTGCATATCTTTGACCTCGTTTACCATTGGATCGTCCGTAGATACGATCGAAGCAAGCGCATTCGCGGGATGTTGCAATTTATCATCAATTAATTCCACCGACTCGGGAGTTTTTGTAATTCCAAACGCTGTCACAACAATCGGCGTAGGCGCATTCAACGGTTGCTCTTTGGTAAAGAGTATCACTTTGCCCTTTATAGGAAGGCAAAAGGGAAACAGCGGCGTGGCAGCTGCATGCTTTGGCTATATATTTGGCGAATATTCCTTCTCGGGATCAACAAAACTTCGCCAATTCTATGCCGATTACTCTTATCAAGATTACTATGCCCCTTCCGCGCTCAGAGCAGTGAAAATCACCAATGAATCGGTTGTAGGGCAAGGCGCTTTCCAGGATTGCTCTATGCTCACTTCGATCATAATAAACGGAGAAGCACAAACTCAAATTGGAAAGGACGCATTCAAAAACGCAGTTAAACCAACATGGGGCGCAATCGTCTTATAACCGAGATCCTCTTGAAAAACTCAATTTCCAATTTATAGATAAGAAAACGCCGCACATTTCCGTGCGGCGTTTTCCTGAGAGAATATGAAAAAATTTTTAGGAGAGTATGGTCACTTTTCGATTTACGCCCTCATTGTACTTGTTCTTCGTGAAAACTGCGTGAAGAAGCAATTAAATGTACGAAAAAATCAAAAATATTTTTTTGCGATCGCATAGGCCGCGCGGATGCCGTCGGCCGCGGCGGAAGTGATCCCGCCCGCATAGCCGCACCCCTCGCCGCAGGGATAGACGCCCTCGATGCCCTCCGCCTGCATGTCATCGCCGCGCAAAATGCGGACAGGCGAGCTCGTGCGCGATTCCACCCCCGTAAGCACGGCGTCTGCCCCATTGAAGGCGGAAAGTCGCCTACCCATGTCGGGGATCGCCGCGCGCAAACTGCGGCAAAGCACGGGCGGAAGGTAGGCGTCGACGGGAGCGAAAGAGGTCCCGCGGGCATAGCTCGGGAGCACTTCGCCGAAACGGGCGCTCTCCCTTCCTTCGAGGAAGTCGCCGAGCAGTTGGACGGGGGCGCGATATCCTCCGCCCGCCGCGCGGTAGGCCGCGCGTTCCATTTCGCGCTGAAATTTGACCCCCGCCAAGGGGTGTTCGCTCTTAAAATCCTCCCGCTTCACCTGCACGACGAGGGCGGAATTGGCGTTCACGCCGTCGCGGGCAAAGTTGCTCATGCCGTTGGTGACGACGCCCCCTTCCTCCGAAGTCGAGGGAATGACGACCCCGCCCGGGCACATGCAGAAGGAAAAGGCCGCCCTCTCCCCCGCATGCGAGACGAGCTTATAATCCGCAGGGGGAAGGAGGGAAAACGCCTCGCCGTACTGCGCCCTGCCGATATCTTCTTGCAGATGTTCGATGCGTACGCCCGCCGCGAATTCCTTCTGCTCCATGCGAAAACCCCTTGCAAGGAGCATCTCGAAGGTGTCCCGCGCGCTGTGCCCGATCGCGAGGACGAGCTCATCCGCCTCGTGGCGCGTACCGTTTATATAGACGGCGGTAAGTTTCCCGCCCCTCACTTCGACGTCCGAAAGCCTGCTCTCATAGAAAATGCGGCCACCATGTCCGAGAATGTAGCTTCGCATATTCGCAACGACCTTCTTCAAATTGTCGCTTCCGACGTGCGGTTTTCCGAGATAGGCGACCTCTTCGGGCGCGCCGAACTCCACAAAGGTTTCGAGCACTTCGCGGTTCAAGGGGGAGTTGGTCTGCGTGCCCAATTTCCCGTCCGAAAATGCCCCTGCGCCGCCCTCGCCGAACTGCACGTTGCTCTCGGTATCGAGGACGCCCGTTCTCTGAAAGGCGAGGATATCCTCTTCGCGCTTCTCGACGGGTCTGCCGCGTTCGATGAGGATGGGGCGAATGCCGTGCCGAATGAGGCGCAGGGTGCAAAAGAGCCCCGCGGGGCCCGCGCCCACGACAAACACGCGCGGCATCTCCCCCTTGATGCGTTCATATTCGCGCTTTTGCGGCGTCTCGCGCTTTTGCGAACATTCCACCGCATACACCCACTTGATGTCCCCTTTATCGCGGGCGTCGAGCGATTTTTTGAGAATGCGGAAGTGCTTCACGGGCGCATGCAGCTTTTTCGCGCAGAGGGCGAGAAGTTTTTCCTCGCTCTCCCCGGGGCGCAACGTGAGATTGAGGGTCAGCATTTGAGGATGCCCTCCGCCGCCGCATACGCCGAAGAAAAGGCCCATTGCAAGTTATAACCGCCGCACTCGCCGTCGGCGTTTAAGATCTCCCCTGCGAAGAACAGCCCCCGCCGCTTCGTGCTCTGCAAATTTTCGTCCGTCTCATCGAGGGGGATGCCGCCCTTCGTCACCTGCGCGTTTTCGAAGCCGCAATCGCCCAAAACGGGCAACGTAAAGCGTTTGAGAAGGGAAACGAGGGTACCATGTCCGCCGTTTGCCCTCTTCAAAAGCGCTCTGCCGAGGCCGTTGGGCACGATGCAGAGTAGCGATCCGCCGCTCCTTTTTAAGGCCTCTTCGAGCCGCTCCTCCGCGACGTCGGGCAAAAAGTCTATTTCGAGCATGTCGCCCTTTCGGGCGTACGACGAGGCACGGAAAACGGCGTCACCCGAGACGCCGTTTTCGGTAAAGAGGACATCTCCGCGGCACGCATAACACATATGACCGTTGCGCATGACTTTGAGGCCCGCATCCATGCGGATGCCTTTGAGCGCGCGGACGAGCGCGGGATCGCTCTTTAAGCGAACCAGAGCGGGAGAAAGCGGGGTGATCGTGTGCCCGAAGGCTTGGGCGAGCGCATAGGCGTTGCCGTCCGTCCCGAAATTGGGCGCGGCCTTCCCCCCTGCCGCAAGAACGACTGCGTCCGCCCGCATGTGTCCCGCCGCCCATTCAAGCGTAAAACCGCGATCGTATGTAATTTTTTGCACCTGCGCGTTGAGGCATATGTCCGCATGCAGCCGTTCGAGCTCGCCGCGAAAAAGGTCGGTGACGGCCGAGGCCTGTCTGCCCGCGGGGTACACTCTCCCGCGCGCGTCGGGCAAAAAAATCCCACCCATGCTCTCGAGAAAGTGCACCGTATCGGCGTTTCCGAAGCGGGAGAGAATGCGGGCGACCTTCGCGTTGTCGTCGGAAAAATAGTGCGCGGCGGTAAGGTCTGCGTTCGTCACGTTCCCCTGTCCGTTGCCCGTTGCCGAGAGCTTGCGGCCGAGGCGTTCGCCCCGCTCCAAAAGGGTAACTTCCTGCCCCGCCCGCAGGAGATGAACGGCACACGCCATGCCCGCGGCGCCGCCGCCGATCACTGCAATTTTCTTCATATTCCTATCATAACGCAACCAAAAAAATTTGTCAATGGATTGACAGCCGCCCTTTTTCGTGTTAAAATAATGCAAAGGAGAAAAATTTATGCTCTATGCTCTTTTGTCACTCAAAGAATTTATAAACGATAATCCCGTTTTGGTGGGCGTTCTCGCGGCCATTCTTGCGATCATCATCGCCCTTCTCGTGGCGATCATCGTCCTTCATGTCAAGGGGAAGAAGCGCCGCGCCGAAGAAGAGGCGCAGAAGGCCGCCGCTGCCGAAGCGCCCGAAGAAGCCCCCGAACCCGAGCCCTACTTCGCGCCCGCAACGGTGCCCGCCGAGGAAACTCCCGTAGTTGTGCCCGCCGCCGAAGCGCAGCCCGAGCCCGCGGAAGCGCCCGTCGAGGAGAAGCCCGTGGAGGAAGTTCCCGCCGAGGAGAAGCCCGTGGAGGAAGTTCCCGCCGAGGAGAAGCCCGCCGAGGAGCCCGCCGTTCAACCGGTGGAAGAGATCCCCGCCGAGCCCGTAGAGGATCCCGCGGAGGAGGTCCCCGTCGAGGAGCCCACCGTCCAAGCGGTGGAAGAGATCCCCGCCGAGCCCGTTCAAACAAAGGAAGAGCCCGCGCTTAACGCGGATGAACACAGTAAGGAGGAGAAACCCATGAAAAAGACAGAACAAAAGCCCGCGCCGAAGCCCGAGCCCAAGAAGGGTTCGCTCGTCTTCAAGCCCGCCCCCAAAGCAGAGCCCGCCAAGACCGAACCCGCCAAAGCGGCGCCCGCGAAACCCGTCAAACCCGTAAAACCCGCGCCTGCGAAGGCCGCAAAGCCCGCTGCGAAACCCGCGCCCGCGAAGGCTGCAAAGCCCGCTCCCGCCCCCGCAAAGAAGGCGGAACCCGTCTCCGCGGCCAACGGCAAATGGGTCATCGAGAACGTGAAGGGCAAATTCTGGTTCAGCCTCATCGCCCCCAACGGGCAGGTGATGCTCGAAAGCGCAACGCCCTATGCTTCGCTTGCAAGCGCAAAGACGGGCATCAAGACCTACCAGGATAACATCGCGGCCGACCATCTCGAGATCGTCGAGCACAAGAACGGCGACAGCCAGGTGCAGATCCTCAACGGCAGTGGCCGCCTTCTCGCCACAAGCTCCACCTATTCGACGAGGAGCCAGGCGGAGAGCGCCCGCGATTCCATCAAGCGCTGGGCTCCCACCAATGCGACCGAAGATCCCAACTGAAACCTTTCATAAAAGAGCAAGGCCCGCGGCGTATCGCCGCGGGCACTATTTTTTTTGTGCTTTATTTGAGATAGTCCTTGATCTCGCGCGAGCGTACGATCTCGGCGAAAATTTGGGCAAGATGATCGGTATCGGCCTCTTCCACCCTACCCATGTCCGCGAGACGGCTCACAGAAGGGTCGATTGGAATGCGCGCGACGGCGGGGAAATGATAGGCTTTGGCGAGCGCTTCCGCCTTGCTCTCGCCGAAGATCTCGTACCGCTTTCCGCAGTCGGGGCAGGTGAAATAGCTCATGTTCTCGACAAGGCCCAAGAGCGGGACGGAGAGCATGCCCGCCATGTTCACGTTCTTTTTGACGATCATCTCCACGAGCTGCTGCGGGGTGGTCACCACGACGACGCCCGAGAGCGGGATGCTCTGAAAGACGGAGAGCGGCACGTCCCCCGTTCCCGGCGGCATATCGATGAACATGATGTCGATATCCCCCCAAATGACGTCCGTCCAGAATTGGAGCGCCGCGCCCGCAATGAGCGTTCCGCGCCAGACGACGGGGTCGTCCTCGTGCTCCAAGAGATTGTTCATCGAGATCAGCTTGATGCCGCTCTTCGATCGGACGGGCTCGATGTTGCCGTCCGTGCCCGTGGCAAGGTCATGCACGCCGAAGGCCTTCGGGATAGACGGGCCCGTGATGTCGGCGTCAAGAATGGCCGTTTTGTACCCCATCGCCTGCGCGCGCACGGCGAGAAGCCCGGTGACGAGCGATTTTCCCACACCCCCCTTGCCACTTGCGACGGCGACGACGCGGCGGATGTGCGATAACATATGCGGCGGTTTGATAAATGAAGTCTTGCTCCGCGTCCCGCAGTTCGAGGCGCAGGTGGAGCAATCGTGGGTGCAGTCTGCCATAAATTTTCTCCTTTCCTTTATTCTACCACGGCGTTACGAAAATTACAAGGCAAAAGGGCGCGTCCGCGGGAAAACTTTCGCGAAAAGAGGAAAAACGCTTGCCAAATGTGCGGATTTGGTTTATACTGTTTTTTGCTGTGATAGGCGGGGAGTTAGCGGTGCCCTGTATCTGCAATCCGCTATAGCAGAGCCGAACGCTTTTCTCGGTGCAGTCTATGGAAGGCCGCACGCAGTAAGAGGTGTTGATCGCAAGGTCTTATGCAACGTACGCCCGCGAACCGTGTCAGGGTAGGGATACAGCAGCACTAAACGGTGCCGTGCGTGTGCCATAAGGTAGCTTTGCGGGAGCTATCTGCTGCGCTACCGCTTCGGTAGATTGCAACAAAAAAAGCCCTCACAGTTTTTTTTGTTCACAAATTTTGTTTTGCTTTGGGCTACCCCGTCATTCCGAGACCCCGCAGGGGACGAGAGAACCCCCTTATACGAAGTCCAAACCGCAAAACAAAATTTCGTGAGGAAATAAACATTTCGTCTTAATAAGCATTCCTCTCTCTACCGTTTCATCAGACACTAAGCGTGCGGTGGCGTGGCAAATTGGGGCGCGCAGCGCAGAAGCGTGGTTCTGCTCGCGCAAGAGATCGGAAGCAAGGACTATACTTCGATCTGAGGCGAATTGCTTATACATTACGGATGAAGGACAAGACGCTTCCCTTGTCGCGGGGGAAGCCTTTTTAACAACAAAGTTGAAGCGAACGGATATTTTGACGCGGTGAGTGAATTGCCCCCTACCATGTCTGAATGAGATAGCAAAAAGTCGGCTTTTCAGCCGACTTTTTGCGAGACATTCACTTTCTTCGCTTTGGCTCGAAGAAAGTTCTCCGGCGTCCTTTTTGAAATGAATATATATATAAGAGTAAATACTCCATCTAAGAGAGCAAAAATAAAGCAAGGGAGGAACGTCGTCATGTCGATATTAAACGTTAGACTTCCCCCTCCAACGACTTTTTTTATATGGTCGCATAAGGATACGGCTAAAACAATATCAAGCCAACTAAACGCAACAAAATCGAATACCTTATTTATAACTTTCATAAGCCTCTTTTTATTGTTGCTAAAATAAACATAATATACTGCATGCATGGGTGTAGGAGGCATTTTTCCATCAAGCCCGTTGGGGAAAAGCGTCGGCATATCTTTTCGGAATGCCACATCGACATCGACACCCTTTGCGCGAAGCCATTTTGCGCACTTTGTTATATTATCGTCACAAATTGAAGTCAACAAATCAACCAATAAACATATAACGATACATGCCGCGATAAGCCAAACATAGGTTATTGATTTCCTATAATTCACAACGTTTGCGAAACTAACCCCCTTAAACCAAGGCTTTAATACGCAAAAGTACGCAACAAAACAAAGTATAACGAACAAAATAATAAATACAGATCCAATTGTTGAAATAATACCCCTTCTCTTTGCGTCTTGCGGATTTTCCCGTTTCCATAAGTCGAGTAACGTTTCGCTTTCCACCTGCTGCCCTTGGGCAGGGACCGCGACAGGATCGGACCTCTTTTCCGTATAGCCGCAATTTGGGCAGACCCTCTCCGCGCCCGATGACACCTTCCCGCACTCGGGGCAGACAAAGATCGGCGCACCGCAATGTACGCAATAAATGCTCTTATCCGAAATTTCTTTTCCGCATTTGGGACAAATTATCAAAGCCATAATGCTTACTCCTCCTATTTGTAACAAAACTTTGATATTTATCTATATTTTAGCAACATTGTAATAATATGTCAATATTTTTTAGCATATTTTTGTTAAATTTAAGATATGGAAAATATGACGATCAATGAACGGTTAAAGGAATTACGAATAGAAAACGGATTGACACAGAAACAGCTTGCGGACAAGCTCGGGCTGGGCCAGACGACGATCGCAACACATGAAAAATCGCACATGCCGCAACTCGACAGTCTGATCGCCTATGCGGACTATTTCGCATGCACGCTCGACTATCTTGCCGGGCGGGAGGATGCGCCCCTTCCCTTCGCACTCTCCGAACAAGAGCGGGAACTTATCAGAGTGTTTCGTTCTTTGCGAGCGGAAATGCGGGAGTACGCGCTTGAAAATCTGAAACTGCTCGCAAAACTCGACTGAACTTTATCGTATCGGCTTATCTCGGAGCCGATTTTTTATACCATACTTTTCCGCGGAAAGATTCGCTCGGCCCTTTCAGGGCCTCGGAATGAGGGTAAGACCGCTGCGTGGTTTCGGAATGGCACAAAAAAAGTCGGCTTTTCAGCCGACTTTTTTTGTAAATTGTTATTTCGATGATTGTCGAAATTACTTCATAAATGCCAAAAATGCGCGATAATTGCTGTAAAGATCGGCCTTTGAGACGACCTCCCACGGCGCGTGCATCGAGATGACGGGGACGCCCAAGTCCACCGTGTCGATGTTGAGCATGGCGACGAACTTCGCCACCGTTCCGCCGCCGCCCGCGTCCACCTTGCCGAGCTCGGCCGTCTGCCAGACGACGCCCTCCTTTTGGAAGGCGAGCCGCACTTCGCCCACGAACTCCGCGCTCGCGTCGCTCGATCCGCTCTTCCCGCGCGCGCCCGTGAACTTGCACAGGGCGGTGCCGCAGGAGAGAATGGCGGAGTTGCTCTTCTCGTAGACGCCCGCAAAATTGGGGTCGTATGCCGCCGTCACGTCGGAAGAGAGGCACTTGGAATTTGCGCGCACCTTGCGGAAGGACGCGCCGAGGGCGAGGGAGATCTCCTCCATAAGGTCCTCGTAGACCTTGCATTGGATGCCCGTCGTGCCCTCGCTGCCGATCTCCTCCTTATCCACGAGCATGGCGAGCACGGTGTGTTCGCTCTCGTTGTCGAGGACTGCCGTGAGCGCGGGATAGGCGCAAACCCTGTCGTCGTGGCCGTACGCGCCGATGAGCGCCCTGTCGAAGCCGACATCGCGCGCGCGGAAGGCGGGAACGGCGGAGAGTTCTGCGGAGAGGAAGTCCTCCTCGCACATGCCGTATTTCTCGTGTAGAATTTGGAGCACGGTGAGCTTGATCTTATCCGTCGCCTCGCCGTCCTCGTAGGGAAGGCCGCCCACGAGCACGTTGAGCTGTTCGCCCTCGATGAGCTTTGCGGCGCTCCCGCCCATCTGCTCCTGCCCGAGGTGCGGGAGAAGGTCGTTGATGTAGAATACGGGGTCGCCCTCCTCTTCGCCCACGCGGATCTCCACCTTGCTGCCGTCTTTGAGGACGACGGCGCCGTGCAGGGCGAGCGGAATGGCCGTCCATTGGTACTTTTTGATGCCGCCGTAGTAGTGCGTTTTGAGAAAGGCCATGCCGTCCGCCTCGTAGAGCGGGTTCTGCTTGATGTCGATGCGGGGCGCGTCGATATGGGAGGCGATGATGCGGAAGCCGTCCTCCTCCAAATTCTTCGTGCCCACGCGGAACACGACGACCGACTTGCCGCGGTTGACAAAGTACTTTTTATCCCCCGCCTTCAAGGGATCGCCGAACTTGTATTCCGTAAAGCCCTTTTGCTTCGCGAGGGCGACGCTCTCGTCGCACGCCTCGCGCTCCGTCTTGGCGGCGTCGAGGAAGGCCTTGTACCCCTCCGCATAGTCGAAGATGGCCGCTTTCTCCTCCGCCGTGGCCTTCTCGAAGTAGTTTACCTTCTTATAGGAGAGCTCCTTTTGGAGCGCCTGCCCCTTGGTTGTTTTTTCAGACATATGGTATCCTCCGAAATCCTTGGTTTTTTCTATCATTATAGCATGATTTTATGAAGTTTGCAAGCGCGGCGCATATGTGCTCAAAAGCACTTTTCGAGGCGGGAGCGTTTGCACGTCTCGATATTTCCGCAACGGTAGCACAGTTCGTTCTCGCACACGCCGTCCTTTTCGAAGGCGACGAGGTTGCCCACCGTCGTCTCCGCGATATTTTTGAGGGCCTCCTGCGTGAGAAATGCTTGGTGTGAGGTCACGATGACGTTGGGCATCGAGATGAGGCGGGCGAGCACGTCGTCCTCCAAAATATGCCCCGAAAAATCGCGGAAGAAGAGGTCGGATTCCTCCTCATAGACGTCGAGAAGGGCCGCGCCCACCTTGCGCGCCTTGATGCCTTCGAGCAGCGCCTCCGCGTCGATGAGCGCCCCGCGCGAGGCGTTGAGAAGGATCACCCCCTTCTTCATCTTCGCGATGGCCTCCGCGCCGATGAGATGGTAGGTCTCCCCGTCCAGCGGACAATGCAGGGAGATGACGTCGCTCCTCTCGAAGAGCTCTTCGAGGGAGACGTAACAAAACCCGTCCTCCTGCCCGGGGAATTTGTCGTATGCGACGACGTTCATGCCAAAGCCCTTGCAGATGTCGATGAAAATGCGCCCGATCTTGCCCGTCCCGATGACGCCCACCGTCTTGCCGTGCAGATCGAACCCCGTGAGCCCCGAGAGGGAGAAGTTGAACTCCTTCGTGCGGTTATAGGCCTTGTGGATGCGCCGCACCGAAGTGAGGAGAAGCGCCATGGCGTGTTCGGCGACGGCGTAGGGCGAATAGGCGGGCACGCGCACGACGTGGATCTTGCGGTAGCAGGCCTCGACGGCGACGTTGTTGTAGCCCGCACAGCGGAGCGCGATGATGCGCACGCCGTACGAATAGAGCTTGTCTACGACCTCTTCGCCCACCTCGTCGTTGACGAACACGCAGACGCCGTC
Source organism: uncultured Clostridia bacterium (assembly GCA_947625555.1). Taxonomy (GTDB): domain Bacteria; phylum Bacillota; class Clostridia; order Christensenellales; family Borkfalkiaceae; genus Gallimonas. The sequence continues at coordinate 25,635 of CANQOT010000011.1, forward strand.
GAAGCCGCGGGCGAGCTCGGCCGTATCCGCCGTAAGTTTGGTCTCGTAGAACTTGAACGTCACGCCGCGGCGGTCGCCCTCTTCGGTGAAATAGGGAATGTCATAATCCTTTGCGTCAAAAAAAGCGATCCTCATAAGATCCCTCCCTGTTTGATATGTACCGCCGCTCTTGCAAGAAAATAAAGAGGCAAGGGTCGTTCCCCTGCCTCTTCCGTTCGTTAAATAAGTTCGATGATCGCCGTCTCGGAGCCGTCGCCGCGGCGCTGGCCGAGGAGGTAGATCCTCGTGTATCCGCCGCCCTGCCCGAGCTCTTCCTTGCGCTGCGCATACTTGGGCGCGATCTCGTTGAACAGCTTCTCCATGAGGGGATGCTGGACTTTCCCGACGCGCTTGCGATAGTCGCTCTTCTTCTCGTTGAAGGCCTTGATCTCTTGAAGATCGTACGTCTTTGCCATAATGGCACGGCGCGCCGCCAACTTCTTCGGACCGTCCTTGTAGGCGGTCGCCTTCACTTCCTTGCCCTTCTTATCCTTGGCGACGACCTCGATCTCGACGACGTCCTCGTAGGAATTGACGGCCTTCGTGATGAGCTTTTCGACGTAGGGACGCAGCTCCTTCGCGCGCGCCGCCGTCGTTTCGATTTTTCCGTACCACAGGAGCTGGGACGCCTGATTCCTTAAAATTGCAAGCCTCTGCTCCGTTGTTCTGCCCAATTTACCCGGCATGGTTTAATCCTCCTTTTTTTCGAGCGAAAGACCGTACGCTTCGAGCTTCTGAATGACTTCGTCGAGGGACTTCTTGCCGAGGTTCCTGACCTTCAGCATGTCCTCCTCCGTGCGGCGAATGAGGTCTTCCACGGTGTGAATGTTCGCTCTCTTCAAGCAGTTGTAGGAACGGACGGAAAAGTCCATATCCTCGATCTTCATCGAGAGGATCTGCTGCTGCTTGTCGTCGTCCGTCTTGACGAGGATATCCATATCCTTGATGGTATCCGAAAGGTTGACGAACAGGTTGATGTGATCCTGCATGATCTTCGCGGCGAGCGACACGATCTCCTTGCCCGAGAAGGTCCCGTCCGTCCAGACCTCGATGGCGAGACGGTCGTAGTCGATGTTCTGCCCGACGCGGGCCGATTCGACCTGATAGTTGACCTTCTTGACGGGGGTGTAGATGGAGTCGATGGGGATATAGTCGAGGGGCGCGTTGAGCTTCTTATTATCCTTTGCGGGATGATATCCGCGGCCGCGTCCGATCGTGATCTCCATGTCGATCTTGCCGCCCTCATCGATCGTGCAGATATATTGGTCGGAGTTGATGATCTCCACTTCTGCGTCCTGCGAGATGTCCGCCGCCGTAACGTGGGCGGGGCCCTCCTTCACGAGACGCAAAGTCTTGGTGTAATCCTTGTCGGTCACTCTCGTCTTGATGGCGAGGAGTTTCAGATTGAGAATGATCTCGGTGACGTCTTCCTTGACGCCGGGGATGGCGCAGAACTCGTGCTTCACCGTCCCGTCCATAAACCTGATCCCTTGCGCAGCAGCCCCGGGGAGCGCCGAAAGGAGAATTCTTCTGAGACAGTTGCCTATCGTAAGACCGAAACCCTTTTCGAGCGGTTCGACGACGACCTTCGCATAGCTCCTGTCCTCGCTTTCCATGACCTCGATCTTGGGCATATCCATTTCGATCATATGGTTTCCTCCTTTTATCCGATTTACTTGGAGTACAACTCGACGATCATATGCTCTGCAATCTGACTATCGACGTCCTCTCTCGTGGGAAGCGCCAAAACCTTTCCTTCGAGCTTCTCGGAATCAAATTCCAACCACTTGGGGAGATTGGGAAGTTTGGCGCCCTTGAGATTCTCGAAAAATTTGTTATCCTTTCTGTTTTCCTTGACGGCGATCACGTCGCCCACCTTCACGCTGTACGAAGGGATGGTGACCGTTTTGCCGTTGACGGTGAGGTGCGCGTGGTTGACGAGTTGCCTTGCCTGCGTACGGGATACGCCGATGCCCATGCGGAATACGACGTTATCCAGCCTGCGTTCCAGAAGTTGCAACATGTTCTCGCCGGCGATGCCCTTCATGCGGGCCGCTACCTCGTAGTAGTGGCGGAACTGCCCTTCCTGCACGCCGTAGATGCGCTTGGTCTTTTGCTTCTCGCGCAGCTGCAATCCGTATTCGGAGACCTTCTTTCTGCCCGCGCCGTGCTGTCCGGGAGGAAGGGGGCGCTTGTTGAAGGGGCACTTATCGGTGTAGCACTTATCGCCCTTCAAAAAGAGCTTGCCGCCTTCTCTTCTGCAAAGTTTGCATTTCGCTTCTCTGTAAACTGCCATGATCTTCCCTCCTTAAACTCTTCTGCGCTTGGGCGGACGGCACCCGTTGTGCGCGATCGGGGAAACGTCGGAAATGAGCGTTACCTCGAGCTCGCAGCCCGCGAGCGCGCGGATCGCGGATTCCCTGCCTGCACCGGGACCCTTCACATAGACCTCGACGCTGCGGAGCCCGTGCTCCTTCGCGGCCTTGGCGGCCGTCTCCGTTGCCATCTGTGCGGCGAACGGGGTGCCCTTCCTCGAACCCTTGAAGCCGAGGGAACCCGCGCTCGACCAGCTGATGGCGTTGCCGTTCATGTCTGTAATGGTGACGAGGGTATTGTTGAAGGTGGACTGGATATGGACCTGCCCCTTATCCACCTTTTTGATCTCTCTTCTCTTACGCGAAACTACCGTTCTCTTCTGACCTGCCATATTTCGCTCTCCTTACTTCTTCTTGTTCGCGACGGTACGGCGCGGTCCCTTACGGGTCCTCGCGTTGCGCTTCGTGCTCTGACCGCGGACGGGCAAGCCCTTTCTGTGACGCACGCCGCGATAGCAACCGATCTCCATGAGCCGCTTGATGTTGAGGCTTGTCTGCCCCCGAAGCTCACCTTCGACCGTGAGGTTGTGATCGATATATTCTCTTAATTTGGATACGGCGGTCTCGTCGAGATCCTTCACCCGCGTATCGGGGTCGATACCCGTGGCGGCAAGGATCTGGCGGGACGTCGCAAGTCCGATCCCGTAGATGTAAGTGAGGCCGATCTCGACCCGCTTCTCTCTCGGTAAATCCACACCGGCAATACGTGCCATGTACTTTGTAACCTCCGTGATTTTCGGTAAATTGAAATTTTATTTTTCTATATTCGTCCGTTTCCGCGGGGCGCAGTGGAAAATGCGCCTTTGGGCGGAGCGGTTCATTTTCGCTGAGAAGACAAAGATCGCCTCATCGAGGCTCATTACGCGCAGAATAAGCCGACTTTCCGCAACCTCTTTTGCGGAAATCCGGCTTCTCTTATGCGGTTTCGGCGGTTTTTCGGAAAAAACCACATGGAATTATACCACGCGCGGATAAATTTGTCAACTGATTTTCAGCCCTGTCTTTGTTTATGGCTCTTGTTTTTCGAACAGATCACCATCACTTTGCCGTTTCTCTTGATGACTTTGCATTTATCGCACATCGGCTTTACGGAAGGTCTGACTTTCATAATTATTTACCTCGTTATAATGTTGGTATTTCGCGTCATGGGCAGAATGACGCGGTTAGTTCTTGCTTCTCCAAGTAATGCGGCCCTTGGTGAGATCGTACGGGCTCATTTCGAGCTTGACCGCGTCCCCTTCGATGATACGGATATAGTTCATGCGGAGCTTGCCCGAGATGTAGGCGGTTATCACATGCCCGTTGGTAAGGCGGACCTTGAAGGTGGCATTGGGGAGCGCTTCGATGACCCTGCCCTCTGTTTCGATGACGTCGTCTTTCGACATTCTTCCTCCTTCCACCCTCAAAGGGTGAGAATCTCCACGCCGTCCTCGCGGATCACGACGGTATTTTCGTAGTGCGCCGCGGGCCTGTTGTCGGCGGTGACCGCCGTCCAGCCGTCGGGGAGCACCTTCACTTTGAAGGTCCCCGCCGCGATCATGGGCTCGATGCAGATGACTGCCCCCGCAGGGAGACGGATACCCGTGTTCCTCTTCCCATAGTTGGGAACGGAGGGATCCTCGTGCATCTCTCTGCCGATGCCGTGCCCCGTGTAGGCGCGGATGACCGAGAACCCGTTCGCTTCCGCGTGCTGCTGGACCTGATAGCCGATGTTGAGGAGCGGCGTGCCCGCTTTGAGCCCCTCGATGCCCTTGAAGAAGCATTCCTGCGTGACGCGCACGAGCTTTTTCTTCTCGGGGCTGACTTCGCCGATGCAGAAGGTCCTCGCGCCGTCGCCGTGGAAGCCGTTCTTGTAGGCGCACAGGTCGACGCTGACGATATCGCCCTCTTCGAGCACCCGCTCGCCGGGGATACCGTGGACGACGACCTCGTTCACGGAGACGCACGCCGAGGCGGGATAGCCGTAGTAGCCGAGGCAGGAAGGCTCTCCGCCGCTCGACTTGATGAAGTCGTAGACGAGGGTATCCACCTCTTTCGTCGTCATACCCGCGCGGATATGCTCGCCGACGAATTTGAGACAGTCGCGCACGATGCCGCACGGTTCGCGCATGAGCGCGATCTCTTCCTCACTTTTGACGAAAAGCATGTTACTTTACAAACGTATCGAGGACCTTCCCGATCTCTTCGAACAGCACTTCGGCGGGAGCCTCGCTGCCCGTGAAGTTCAGGATGATGCCCTTCTTCGTATAGTAATCGATGAGCGGCGCCGTCTGCTCGTTGTAGACGGCAAGGCGGCTTTGGACGGTCTCGGGATTATCGTCCTTGCGGCGGTAGAGTTCGCCGCCGCAGCGGGCGCACGTCGTCGCGCCGTTCAGTGTGGAGACATGGTAGCTCTCGCCGCACTCCTTGCACACCCTTCTCCCGCAGAGACGGTCTAAAAGGAGCGCCTGGTCGATGTTGATGTTGACGACCCCGTCGATATGGGCGAAGGTATCGAGCGCCTCCGCCTGAAAGAGATTGCGGGGGAACCCGTCGAGAAGATACCCGTTGCCGTTCTTCACGTCGTCCCATGTGAGACGGTCCTTGACGATCTCGCAGGTGACGGAATCGGGCACGAGCTCGCCCGCGTCGGTATAGGACTTGGCGAGTTTCCCGATCTCGGTGCCGTTTTTGATATTCGCACGGAAGATATCTCCCGTGGAGATATGCACAAGGCCGTAGCGCGCCGCGATCTTGGTCGCCTGCGTGCCCTTACCTGCACCGGGCGCGCCGAGAAGGATCAAATTCATACACAACCTCTTTTTGTTGGGGGTGTTCGGACGCCCCACCCCCCTACCCCCCTCCCACGGAGGGGGCATGTAGGCATGGATCATGCAAACACGGTTACCGTTAAAACGCGGAGAAGTTTCCAAATACTTGCCATAGGCGGAATTGATTTCCGCCGTGGGCGTCTCAATTTGCCACGCCACCGCACGCTTGTTGTCTGATGAGACGAACGACCGGAGCCAACTCCATTAAGGCGCCACGGCTTATTCGCCTCACGAAATTTTGTTTTGCGGTGTGAGGACTACGCACCAAAAGATTCACTCACCCGCTCCGCGGGTTCGGAATGAGGTCGTAACCCCCTCGCGCAAAACAAAATTTGTGAACTTATTTCAGGAATCCCTTGTAGTTCTTCATCATGATCTGCGATTGAAGCTGCTTATCAAATTCAAGCGCAACCGAGACGACGATGAGGATACCCGTCGTGGAGAACACGTTGACGAGGCTCGCGCTGCCCGTCCAGCTGAACGCGACGGACGGAATGAACGCGAGAAGAGTGAGGAAGATCGCACCGAAGAGCGTGATGCGCTTGTTGATCTTTTTGAGATACATCGCCGTCGGCTTGCCGGGACGGATACCCTGGATAAAGCCGCCGTTGCTCTGGATCTGCTTCGCCACGTCGTCGGGATTGAACTGCATCTGCGCATAGAAGAATGCGAATGCGAAGATGAGGAGGCACATCACGACGGCATAGATCACGCGGCCGTACCACATGGGCGAGGAACCCGAGAACCAGATCGCGAGATTCTGCTGCGCCGTCGAATTGGGCCAGAAGAGGCTGATGATCATGGACGGGAAGGAGAGGATCGCGAACGCGAAGATGAGAGGCATAACGCCGCTTCCCGTGATCTTCATGGGAATGACGGAGCTCTGCCCGCCGTACATCTTGGTGCCGCGTACCTGCTTCGCGTATTGTACGGGGATCTTTCTCTCCGCCAAGTCTACATAGACGATGAAGAAGAAGAGAAGGACCGCGATGACGATGAACAGGCCGAGGGAGAGAAGGCTGTTGAGGTTGCCCGCAAACAGGCTCTCGAACTCGGAGAGGATAGACATGCCCGCCGTCGAAAGGATACCGATGAAGATGATCATCGAGATACCGTTGCCGACGCCGTAGTCGGTGATGCGTTCGCCCAGCCACATGACGAGCATGGCGCCCGCCGTGTAGATGACGGTCATGTAAACGCCCGCGAACCACTTGGAATCGAAGAAGAGAGAGGCTTGAAGTGCGCCGCTCGTGTTCGCGAAGTTGACGATGATGCCGACGGATTGGACGATGGCGAGGACGATGGTGAGAAGCCGCGTATAGAGCGTGATCTTCTTCCTGCCCTCTTCGCCCTGCTTGGAGAGCCTTTCAAGGTAAGGGATACCCACCGTGAGAAGCTCGATGATAATGGACGCGTTGATGTACGGTCCGATGCCGAGCGCAAAGAGCGTGCCGTTCGCGAGCGCATTGCCCGTGATGCCGCTCATCAATTGCAGGAAGTCGTTCCCCGTGATGGCTGTCTCGAATTGTCCCCTGTCAAGTCCCGGTACGGGAATGTAGCACCCGAGGCGGAAGATGAACAGAATGAGGAGCGTTAAGAGGATCTTCTTCCTGATATCTTTATTGCGAAAGGCGTTTTTGATGGTTTCAAACATAATTCACTCCTTTCATGCGCGCATGGTGGCAAGTGCGAAACTCATTCGACGACTTCCGCCGTGCCGCCTGCGGCCTCGATCGCAGCTTTGGCTGTTTCGGAGAACTTATGGGCCTTCACAGTGAGCGCCACTTTGAGTTCGCCGCCGCCCAAAACTTTCAGCCCGACGTTGTTCTTGACTTCCTTTGCAAGGCCGTTTTCGACGACAAAGCCATAGTCCACGACCGTGCCTGCGGGAAGCCCTCCGAGCGCGGAAAGATTGACGATCATGTAATCCTTCCCCCACTTGTTGTGGAAGCCGCGCTTGGGGATCCTGCGCGCGAGCGGCATCTGGCCGCCCTCGAAACCGGGACGGACGCCGCCGCCCGAACGGGCCCACTGGCCCTTATGGCCCTTGCCGCTCGTCTTGCCGAGGCCCGAGCCGATCCCGCGGCCGAGGCGCTTTTCCTTGGTTCTTGCTCCCTCTGCGGGAGATAACGTATCGATTCTCATTGCCGTCTCCTTAAATTTCCTCGACCTTCACAAGGTGCGCGACCTTCTTGATCTGCCCGCGGAGAGCGGGGCTGTCCTTTTCGAAGGTGTTGGTAGAATTGAGCTTTTTAAGGCCGAGCGCGGCGACGGTGGCCTTGACGGCCTTCACTTCGCCGATGGGGCTTTTGATAAGCGTGACCTTTATCATATCCTACCTCCTTAACCCACGATCTCTTCGACGGTCTTGCCGCGAAGCGCCGCAAATTCCTCGGCGGTCTTGAGCGTCGCGAGCCCTTCGATCGTTGCCTTGATGCAGTTGATCGGGTTCTGCGTGCCGTGAGACTTCGTTCTGATGTTCTTGATACCGGCGGCCTCCATGACCGCACGCACGGGACCGCCCGCGATGACGCCCGTACCTTCGGCAGCGGGGAGCATCAGGACCGCGCCCCTGCCGAACTTCCCGAGCACCTCGTGCGGGATGGTCGTATCGACGATGGCGACGTTGATCATGTTCTTCTTCGCCGCCTGCGTCGCCTTCTCGATGGCCTCGGGGACTTCCTTCGACTTCCCCGTGCCGTAGCCGACCTTGCCGTTCCCGTCGCCCACGATGACGAGCGCAGCAAAACGCATGTTCTTGCCGCCCTTCACCGTCTTGGATACGCGGTTGATCTGAATGGTCTTTTTGATGAGACCGTCGTTTTCTTCCTGTCTTCTTTGAGGTCTGTTTTCTCTTGCCATAACCTATCCCTCCGTCAGAATGTGAGCCCGGCTTCACGTGCGCCGTCTGCAAGCGCCTGTACGCGCCCGGTGTAGTTATAGCCGCCCCGGTCGAACACGACGTTCGCGATGCCCTTTTGCTTCGCGCGCTGAGCCGCGATCTTGCCGACGATCTTTGCGGCTTCCGTCTTGGTCTTGCCGGCGATCTCGCTCTTTACGGAGCCTTCAAGCGTGGAAGCGGAAGCAAGGGTGACGCCGTTTACGTCGTCGATGAACTGCACGTAGATGTTCTTCGTGCTCCTGTAAACGTTCAGACGCGGGCATTCGGGAGTCCCCGAAACCGTCTTTCTGACGCGTGCATGGCGGCGTTGTCTCACCGCGTTTTTATCGATTCTTGTTATCATAATCCACGCTCCTTTACTTCTTGCCCTTGCCCGAAGTCTTGCCTTCCTTGTGCTCGACATGCTCGCCCTTATAGCGGATGCCGTACCCATGGTAAGGCTCGGGGATGCGCACCGCGCGGAGGTCTGCCGCGACCTGCCCGACAAGGATCTTGTCGATGCCGGAGACGACGACGTCCGTGGGGGTGGGGCATTCGATCTTGATGCCCTCGGGCTGCGGGAACTCGATGGGATGGGAGAAGCCGACGTTCAGGACGAGCTTCGTCCCCTGCATCTGCCCCTTCCAGCCGACGCCCTTGATCTCGAGCGCCTTTGTAAAGCCTTCGGAGACGCCCTTCACCATATCCGCGATGAGTGCGCGGTACAGCCCATGGAAGGCGTTGGTCTGCTTCTGTTCGTCGCCTGCGACGATGTGCACTTCGGCGCCCTCGACCTTCACGTCGATGTTGCCCTTAACTTCGCGCGTCAAAGTCCCCTTGGGGCCCTTGACGGTGACGACGCCGCCTTCGAACGTGACGCCGACGCCTGCGGGAACTGCGATTACCTTTTTACCGATCCTCGACATACCGTTCCCTCCTTAATAGACGTAGCAGAGCACTTCGCCGCCGACGTTCTGCGCCTTGGCCTCTCTGTCCGTCATGATACCCTTGCTCGTGGAGACGATCGCAATGCCGTACCCCTCGAGGACCTTGGGCATATTCTTCGCGCCGCTGTACGTGCGCAGGCCGGGCTTGGAGACGCGTTGAAGGCCCCCGATGACCGACTTGCCGCCCGCATATTTGAGCGTGATGACGATCAGGCCTTCGTAGCCGTTCTCGACGTACTCCACGGCGGAAACATAACCCTCTTTGAGGAGGATCTCGGCGATCGCCTTCTTCATGTTGGAAGCGGGGATCTCGACCTTCTCCTTGCGGACGGTGAGTGCATTTCTCATTCTTGTGAGCATATCTGCAATCGGATCTGTCATCTTATGCCTCCTTACCAGCTCGCCTTTTTCACGCCGGGGATCTGCCCCTTGTAGGCCAGCTCCCTGAAACAGATACGGCAAATGCCGTACTTGCGGAGCACAGCGTGCGGTCTGCCGCAGATCGAGCAACGCGTATAGGCGCGCGTCGAGAACTTCGGCGTTTTCTGCTGTTTATTGATCATTGATTTCTTTGCCATGTCCGTCTCTCCTTACTTCTTGAAGGGCATACCGAGCATTGTCAAGAGCTCTTTTGCCTCTTCGTCGGTCTTTGCCGTCGTGACGATACAAACGTCCATACCCCTGATCTTCTCGACCTGGTCGTAGGTGATCTCGGGGAAGATGAGCTGCTCTTTGAGGCCGAGGGAGTAGTTCCCCCTGCCGTCGAACGCCTTATCCGAAACGCCGCGGAAGTCGCGCACGCGGGGAAGGGCGATGGAGACGAGCTTATCGTAGAAGTCGTACATCCTCCGGCCGCGAAGGGTGACCTTCAAGCCGATGTTCATGCCTTCGCGAAGTTTGAAGTTCGCGACCGACTTGGTTGCCTTGCGGTAGATGGGCTTCTGCCCGGTGATGAGCGCCAGCTCCTTTTCCACCGTCTGCATGGACTTCTGATTGTCCTTGATGTCGCCAAGGCCCGTGTTGATGACGATCTTTTCGAGCTTGGGGACCTGCATGACGGAGGTGTAGCCGAATTTCTTCATGAGCGCGGGAATTATTTCCGTCTCGTAGAGGACGCGGACTCTGCTCTTCTCCGCGGGAGCGGCTTGCTCGGGAGCGGCTGTTTTCTTTGTGGTTTTCTTTTCTGCCATGATCTTCCCTCCCGATTATTCCTTCGTCTCTTCGGCCTCGGCTTCGGCCTTCTGGCTGCGCTTTCTCGTGCGCTTCTTGGGCGCTTCGCCTGCGGCGGGCTCTTCTGCCTTGCCTTTGAGCTTCTTGGCGAAGGCCTTGTCGAGGCTGGCGCCGCACTTCTTGCAGACGCGGACCTTCTTGCCCTCGACGAACGCATGGCCTACGCGCGTCGCCTTGCCGCACTTATCGCACACCACCTCGACGTTGGAGACGGAGATGGGCGCTTCCTCGGTGACGATGCGGGAGGTATCCGTCGATTTTCTCGCCTTCTCGTGCTTGTGCACGATGTTGACGCCCTCGACGATGACCGTCTCGCTCTTGGGGTCGGTCTTTAAGACCTTGCCCTGCTTGCCCTTGTATTTGCCCGTGATGACGAGCACGTTATCGTTGACTTTGATATTCATAACTTACAGCACCTCCGGAGCGAGGGAGATGATACGCATGTAATCCTTCTCTCTCAATTCTCTCGCGATCGGCCCAAAGATACGGGTGCCTCTCGGCTGCTTCTGCGCGTCGATGATGACGGCCGCATTGTCGTCGAACCGGATGTAGGTGCCGTCCGCCCTGCGGATGCCCTTCGACGTTCTGACGATGACCGCCTTCACGACTTCGCCCTTCTTCACGGCGCCGCCGGGGTTGGCCGTCTTGACGCTGGCTACGATGACGTCGCCGATGTTACCGCTTCTTCTGAAACTGCCGCCGAGCACGCGGATGCACATGATCTCCTTCGCGCCCGAATTATCGGCGACTTTCAGTCTCGTTTGAGGTTGAATCATATATCCGTTCCTCCTCCCTTACTTCGCCTTCTCGACGATCTCGGCAACGCGCCAATTCTTATCCTTCGAGAGCTTACGCGTCTCGACGATCCTGACCGTGTCGCCCACGCCGCATGCGTTCTGTTCGTCGTGTGCCTTGAACTTCTTGGTGCGGGTGATCGTCTTTTTATAGACGGGATGCTTGCGCTTGTCCGTCACGGCGACGACGACCGTCTTATCCATCTTGTCGGATACGACGATGCCCACTCTTTCTTTTCTCAAATTTCTTTCCATGTTCCTGCCTCCTTACGCCTTCGCCTGCCGCGCGCGGATCTCGGTGTTCACTCTTGCGATATCCCGCTTGCAAGTCCTGATGGATACGGGATTTTCGAGTTGCCCGCTCGCATGACGGAAGCGGAGGTTGAAGAGCTCGCTTTTGAGTTCCTGAAGTTTGGTATTGAGCTCGGCATCGGACATGTTGTGGAATTCATTCTTCATCACACTTCACCGCCCTTCTCCGTATTTTCGGCGGGGACTGCCGCCTCTTTCTTGATAAACTTGCACTTGACGGGGAGCTTGTGCGCCGCAAGACGCATTGCCTCGCGCGCAACGTCCTCGGAGACGCCCGCCATCTCGAACATCACTCTGCCCGGTTTGACGACCGCGACCCAAAACTCGACTGCGCCCTTGCCCGAACCCATACGGGCTTCGGCGGGGTGACGGGTGATGGGCTTGTGGGGGAAGATGTCGATCCAGACCTGCCCGCCGCGCTTGATGAAACGCGTCATTGCGATACGGGCCGCCTCGATCTGGTTGGATTTGATCCAGCCCGCCTCTTCGGCGACGAGACCGTAATCGCCGTAGGCGATCGTGTTTCCCTTATGCGCCGCGCCCTTCAACGAACCGCGGTGCTGTTTTCTTCTCTTGACTCTCTTGGGAATTAACATTATCTGCCTCCTTCCGGCTTCTTGGCGGCTTTCAGAACGTCGCCCTTGTAGATCCAGCACTTCACGCCGATCATGCCGAACGTGGTGTGCGCTTCCGCAAAGCCGTAGTCGATATCCGCGCGCAGCGTTTGAAGGGGAATGGAGCCCTCGTTATAGTGCTCGGTGCCCGCGATCTCGCGTCCGTCGAGACGGCCCGAGACCTGCATCTTCACACCCTTGACGCCCGCACGCATCGTCTTGCCGATCGCCTGCTTCATCGCTCTCCTGAACGACGTGCGCTTCTCGAGCTGGGCCGCGACGCCCTCGGCGACGAGCTGCGCATCCGCATCGGGCTTTCTGACTTCGATGACGTTGATGATGACCTGCTTGCCCTTCACGAGCTTGGCAAGGTCCTTCTTGATGACCTCGATCTCCGCGCCTGCCTTCCCGATCAGCACGCCGGGACGGCCCGTGTGGATGGTGACGACGATCTTGCCCGCCGCCCTCTCGATGAGGATGCGGGAGACGGCCGCCGCATAGTACTTCTTCTTGATGAAGGTGCGGACGGTGTGGTCCTCTTTGAGGTATGCCGCAAATTCCTTCTTATCGGCGTACCACTGCGTATCCCAATCTTTGATGACTCCTACCCGGAGCCCATGAGGATTGACTTTCTGTCCCATTACAGTTCTCCCTCCGCTTTCTTCACGTCAAGAATGACGGTGATGTGGCTCGTTCTTTTGAGGATCGCATGACCCCTGCCCTTGCTCACGGGCTGCATGCGTTTGAGGCTCGTGCCGCCGTCCGCATAGCACGCGGCGACGAAGAGGTCGCCCCTGTCCATCCCTTGGTTGTGCTCGGCGTTGGCGACCGCGCTCATGAGGACCTTCTTCGTCGGCTCGGCGCCGCCGTTGGGGATGCTTTCGAGGATGGCCTGCGCCTCTTTTACGCTCTTGCCGCGGATGAGGTCGAGGACCGTTCTCACCTTATAGGGAGAAACTCTGATATACTTTGCGACCGCGTAGGGGCGCTTCTCGCGCTTCTCTTCCACTCTTGCGGCCTTTTTCTTCATATTGCCTGCCATGATCCTTCCTCCTTACTTCGCGGGCGACGTGGACTTCGCCGTGTGACCCTTGAACGTTCTCGTGGGCGCGAACTCGCCGAGCTTGCATCCCACCATATCCTCGGTAATGTACACGGGAACATGCTTCCTGCCGTCGTAGACGGCGATCGTGTGGCCCACCATTTGAGGGAAAATCGTCGATGCTCTCGACCAGGTCTTGAGTACCTTCTTCTCGTTTGCCTCGTTGAGCGCCTCGATCCTTTGCAGGAGCTTGGGTTCGACATAAGGCCCTTTCTTGACACTTCTCGACATTTCCTATTCCCTCCTTAATTGATCCTCTTGAGAATAAACTTGCTCGTCGGGTTCTTCTTCTTTCTCGTCTTATAGCCGAGCGCGGGCTTGCCCCAAGGGGTCTCGGGCCCTGCATGGCCGACGGGAGATTTGCCTTCGCCGCCGCCGTGCGGGTGGTCGTTGGGGTTCATGACCGCGCCGCGGACGGTGGGACGGATGCCGAGGTGACGGGTCTTGCCCGCCTTCCCGATGCGGATGATCTCGTGCTCGACGTTGCCGACCTGACCGATCGTCGCCCTGCACTCGACGGGGATAAGACGCATTTCGCCCGAAGGCATACGGATGGTCGCATACTTGCCCTCGCGCGCCATGAGCTGGGCAGAGATGCCCGCAGCCCGCGCGATCTGGCCGCCGCGGCCGGGTTTGAGCTCGATGTTGTGGAGCGTCGTACCGACGGGGATGGCCGAAAGGGGCAACGTGTTGCCGACCTTGATATCCGCATTCGCGCCGCTCATCACTTTGTCGCCGACGTTGAGGCCGATGGGAGCGAGAATGTATTTCTTTTCGCCGTCGGCATAGGCGAGGAGCGCGATGTTGGCGCTGCGGTTGGGATCGTATTGGATGGACTTCACGGTGGCGGGGATCCCGTCTTTATTGCGCTTGAAGTCGATGATGCGGTACTTTCTCCTGTTCCCCCCGCCGATGTGACGGACGGTGATGCGGCCCGCATTGTTTCTGCCGCCCGACTTGCGCTGATCTTCGAGGAGGGCGCGCTCGGGCTTCGCCTTCGCGATCTCGCCGTACACATGCACCGTCATCAGACGGCGTGCGGGAGACGTGGGTTTGTATCTCTTGATAGCCATTTCCTGTTTCCTCCGTTACTGCAACGCGCTGAAAAACTCGATCGCTTTGCTGCTTTCGGTGAGCGTGACGATCGCCTTCTTCGCCGTCGGCGTGTAGCCCTCGTTCCTGCCCATCCTCTTGAGCTTGCCGCGGCGGGTGACCGTGTTGACGCTCTTGACCTTCACGTCGAACATCTTCTCGACGGCGATCTTGATCTGCGTCTTGTTCGCCGTTTTGAGCACGATGAACGTGTATCTCTTGGTTGCGATGCCGTCCGTCGCCTTCTCGGTAAGGACGGGCCTCAAAATGATATCTTCGGGTGCCATGATCAGAGCAAAGCCTCCTCAAGTTTTTTCACCGAACCCTTCGTGAGCACCACGACGGCGTTCGCGACGATCTCGTAGGTGTTGATCTCGCCGACGGAGATCGTGTGGAGCGTCGGAAGATTGCGCGCTGCGGTGATGACGTCTGCGTTCGCTTCGTCCATGACGACGACGGTGCGCTTTTCAAGATGAAGCGCCTTTCTGAACGCCTCCATCTCCTTCGTCTTGGGAGCGGAGACATGGAGGGAATCGACGACGAGGAGCTCCCCGTCCGCGACCTTCTTGGAGAGAGCGGAGACGAGCGCGCCGCGGCGTGCCGTCGTGTTCATCTTCTTGGAGAAATCGCGCGACTTGGGGGCGAACACGACGCCGCCCTTGATCCACTGCGGTGCGCGGATGGAACCCTGACGCGCTCTGCCCGTGCCCTTCTGGCGGTAAGGCTTCACGCCGCCGCCGCGGACTTCCGTCCTCGTGAGCGTGGACTTCGTGCCCTGTCTTTGGTTCGCAAGGTACGTAACGACCGCCTGATGGATGAGCGGTTCGTTATACTCGGCGCCGAAAACGGCATCGTTCAGATCGATGGAGCCGACCTCCGCGCCTTTCATATCATAAACTTTTACGTTTGCCATTGTCGTCTTGCTCCTTTTTACTTCACGGTCGTTCTGATCGTCACGACGCTGCCCTTGGGGCCGGGAACGGCGCCCTTGATGAGGATGGCGTTGCGTCCCGCATCCACGCGCACGATCTCGAGGTTCTGCACGGTGACGTTCTCGACGCCCCATTGACCTGCGAGGTGCTTGTGCTTGAACACGCGCGAGGGATCGCTGATGGACCCCATGGAGCCGGGCTCCCTATGCACAGGGCCGACGCCGTGCGTCTCTTTGAGGCGGTGCTGGTTCCATTTCTTGATGACGCCCGTGAACCCGTGGCCCTTGCTGACGCCCGAGACGTCGACCTTTTCGCCCGCGGCGAAGATCTCTGCCTTCACCTCGTCGCCCACCTTGTAGCCGTCCATGCCCTTGACTTCCTTCAAGACCTTGCAGGGCTTCACGCCCGCCTTCTTGAACTGGCCGAGGTCGGGCTTGGTGAGCGCCTTCTCCTTCGCGGGAAGAAAGCCGAGCTTCAAGGCAGCGTAGCCGTCGGTCTCGACCGTCTTGACTTGGACGACGGGGCAGGGCCCCGCTTCCACGACCGTGACGGGGATGACTTTCCCGTCCTCCGCAAAGATCTGGGTCATACCCACTTTGCGGCCGATGATTGCTTTACTCATAGATAAAGTTCACTCCTTTCCTTTTTATATATCGCGAATACCGCACGCGGCAGTATTACAACTTCACTTTGATATCGACGCCGGCGGGAAGGTGGATGCTGTCCAGAAGTTTCGCGTTGGCGGAATAGATGTCGATGATGCGCTTGTAGGTGCGGAGCTCGAACTGCTCGCGCGAATCCTTATATTTATGGGGACTGCGGAGGATGGTGACGATCTCCCTCTCCGTGGGAAGGGGGATGGGCCCCGAGATCTTCGCGCCGCCCTTCTGCATCGCCTCGACGATGCGGCTTGCAGCCTGGTCCACGAGTTCGTGGTCGTATGCCGAAAGTTTGATCCTGATCTTCTGACTTGCCATTTTTACTGCTCCTTTTTTATACGAACTTGTTAGTCTGCGTCAACGCATCCGTGCGTGTCGAGGTACTCTTATCAAAAAAACACTCGTTTTGCGGTGTTTTCTCGCAAAAGCCTCGGTTCGTCGCAGGAATCTGAGTCCCACATTTGTCAGCGGAAATTATCTGCCGAGGGGCTTTCGTCCTCGATTTTTCAGTAACTTCCCGCATCAACCCTACACGCGCTTCAAGTACACAACTTCTTGTATACATGGAGACACAGCCTTATTTAGAATATCACAAGGTCAAGTGCCTGTCAACTTTTTGCACGCTTTTTTTGGAATTTTTTTACGATTTTTCTGAATAATTTCGTCGAAAAAACAATTTTTCCGACGAATGCGCCTTTTGCCCGCATTTGTTTGACAATCCGCGGGGCGCGTGCTAAAATTATCGCCGTTGTCCAAAGAGAGAATATCGGGAAATTCGCAATGTCTGTCATACTCATCCTATCCGTTTCGACCTGTCTTTGCATGATCCTCGCCGTGCTGCTCATTCCCAAGCTGCGCATCGGGAGGCTGCGCATCTCCTCCTATTGGGTCGTCACCCTCATCGGCGCAGCCGTCCTGCTCGCGAGCGGGCAGGTGAGCCCCGCGGCCGTGAGACGCGCCCTCATCGCGGATACGGCGGTCAACCCCCTCAAAATCCTTGTCCTGTTCATCTCGATGACCGTCCTCTCGGTCTTTTTGGACGAACTCGGCTTCTTCCATTATTTTGCGAACGTCGCCCTGCGGAGATCGGGCACGAGCCAAAAGAAGCTCTTCTTCATCCTCTATGCGATCGTCTCCGTGCTCACGGTGTTCACCTCGAACGATATCATCATCCTCTCGTTCACCCCCTTCATCTGCTATTTTTCCAAACACGCGAAGATCGACCCGTTGCCCTACCTCGTCGCCGAATTTACGGCCGCCAACACGTGGAGCATGGCGCTCATCATCGGCAACCCCACCAATATCTACCTCGCGAGCGCCTTCGGCGTGGACTTTGTGACCTACCTCGAATACATGCTCCTGCCCACCGTCTGCGCGGGCGGCGTCGCCCTGCTCGTCCTGTGGCTCCTGTTCCGCAAGAAGCTCTCCGCCCCCATCGAGCGGTGCGAAGAGGTCGCCGAAATGCCCGATAAGGTCCAGCTCGGGGTGGGGATCGCCCACCTCGCGGCCTGTACCCTTCTCCTCGCCGTGGGGCCCTACTTCGGGCTCCCCATGTGGATCGTCGCCCTGTGCGCCGTCGGAAGCCTCTTTCTCTTCACCTCTATCTATTCTATTATTAAAAAGGAAAAGCCTCGGGCCCTTCTCGGCTGCGTGAAACGTGCGCCCTATGAGCTCATCCCCTTCGTCCTTTCGATGTTCGTGATGGTGGTCGCCCTCGAAGAAGGGGGCGTGACGGCGGCCATCTCCCGCCTCTTCGGCGAAGGGCTCCCCGTCCTCAAATACGGCGTCTCCTCTTTTGTCGCCTCCAACCTCGTGAACAACATCCCGATGAGCGTGTTCTTTTCCTCCGTGTTGGAGGGAACGGGGTCGCTTTCCGCCGTATTCGCGACCGTCGTCGGCTCCAATTTGGGGGCCCTCCTCACCCCCGTGGGCGCGCTGGCGGGGCTCATGTGGAGCTCCATCCTCTCCCGCCACCGCGTGAAGTACGGCTATGGGAAGTTCGTCGCCTACGGCATCGCCGTCTCCGTGCCGACGCTCGCGGCCGCCCTCGGCGCCCTCTCGCTCACGATGCTGTTTTGAGCAAAACAGCGCTACCCATGTCCGCAACAGAAGCCTGCCGCCGCATGCAACAAAGCATGCGGCAGCTTTTCTTTTTATCGTTTACAATATCGATGCTTGATCGCGATATACGCGGCGGCAAGGCCCGCCATACAGCAAAGAACGAGCAGTCTGCACGCCGTGATGACGGCGACGGGCGTGCGCGCGGCTTCCGCCGAGAGGTCCCCTTCGAAAAGCGCTCTTCTCGCATAGAAAAGAAGCGGCTCCGCGGCGAGGGACAGGGCGAGCAGGACGAAGAGCGCTATGGCGACGCCGAGCATCGCATGCGACCACTTTTTCTCCCCTAAACAGATGAGAAAATCGAAGAGGGCGAGCGCGGGAATGAAGCGCAAAAAGAAGAGCGCCCCGCCGAGGTCGAAGAGAAGCTCGTTTTCATCTTGTAACCGCACAAGGCTGAATAGCCAATCCTCGAAGACCGTCCCTTCGGGAGGGACTGCCCCGCGCTCAAAGACGAGGACGGCGTCGACGGTCAAAAAAATGCCGACGCAGAGAAGTACCCCCGCGAGCACCGCCAAAAACACGCGTTTTATAATAAGGTTCTTGCGCGGCGCGCGCTCCTGCGCCTCTCTTTCGGATATGAGCGCTTTCTCTTCGATGGGAGGGAGCTCTTCCGCGAGCAATAGCTCGTCCAAAGATGCCCCGAGAAGGCGGCTTATCTTCACGAGATATTCCGTATCGGGCACAGCGATATCGTTCTCCCACCTGCTCACCGATTGCCGCGATACGCCGAGCGCTTCCGCAAAGTTTTCCTGCGAATAACCCGCCCGCGACCGAAGCGTGTAGATATTTTCTCCAAGTTGCATGGTTTGCTCCTTATTTCATGTGATTTTTGGGATATCCTTGACGGCATTGTATCAGAAAAGCGGGGCAACGTCTATCAACCCCGCTTGAAAATTCTTTGATTTCTTGTAAACTTTGTGTTACATGCCGCGGTTTTTTGGAAAAACGGGGGCGGCAATCCAACGCTCCGCTTATTTTTCCTTGACTTGGGACTTCCGGCGGCGTTTGGGAACGGCCTCCATGAGGCGATCCTTCACCTCGGCGGGAAGCATGGAAAGGCGCACGGCCGACGCATATTCCGCGACGCTCTCGGAAAGACGCACGGTCTGCCAAACGGCCTCCTTGCGGTCGTTGTTGCATTCGGCGCGCGTGAGGATGCGGTGAGCGGAACGAATGAGCTGCTGCGCCGCGGTCGGAGGCGTAAAGGTCGCCTCGACAGTATATTCCTTGCCCGCCTCGAAGGCAAATTCCACGGCGAGCTCATCCGAAAGAAGGGGCTCGATCTCCTCTTCCTTCCCGTTCACAAGGAGCTTGACCTCCCCCTCGGGGATATCGGCAAACCAGATAAGAAGGCGCCTGTTTTCGGGCACCGCGGCCGCGTTCCCATGGGAAGAGATCTTGACCTTCTGCACGCCTTCTCCCCCCACCATGTCGAAGTCGGTATAAAATTCTTGCACGCCATCCTCGGACATGGTATCCTCGTAGAGCGTATAGTGTCCGTCTCCGCGGAAAACGCGCGCTTCGAGCTTTTCGGGATTTTTTGTGCCGTTTCCCTCGTTTCGGGAGAGGGGCAAGACGGCCCCCGCCTTGGCAAAGACGGGCATCTCGTCGAGGGTGCGCAGGATGGTCTTTTTCTGCCCGCCCGCGCCGATCTCGTAGCGCTCTCCCGTGAATATGTCCGTCCAGATGCCCTCGGGCAGCCACACCTTCACGCGGGCATAGCCGTCGCGGCGGCGCTTTTCGGTGACGGGTGCGACGAGGAGCTCGCTCCCGAAGTAGTATTCGTTTTCGAAGCGGTAGGCCTCTTCCTCCCGATTGCGGTAATAGAGCGGTTCGATGAGCGCGATTCCCTCTTCGTGCGTGCGGTGGGCCGCCGTGTAGAGGTAGGGCACGAGGCGATGGCGAAGGCGCAAAAAGTTTGCCGCGATCTCCCCCACGCCGTTCGAATAGGCGAAGGGCTCCTTGGTGACCGTCTCCGAACAGGCGCTGTGCAGGCGGTCGATGGGACTGAATACGCCGAATTGGATGAAGCGGACGTAGAGTTCGCCGTCCGTCTCCCCCTGCTGGTGGCCGCCGATATCGTGGCTCCACCACGTATAGCCGATGTTGGAGGCCGTCGCGGTGAAGTACGGGAGATACCCGAGCGTTTTCCATGTAATGAGGGTATCGCCCGAGAAGCCGACGGGATAGCGGTGCGAGCCGATGCCCGCATAGCGCGAGAGAATGAGGGGCACGGGGTGGTTTTCCGCCGCGTCGAGATAGTGATAGTGGTTGAGCGCCCACAGGGGATCGAGCCCTTCCATCGCAGACTGCGTCCCCTGTTGCCAATCGATCCACCAAAATTCCACCCCCTCCCTCTCGTACGGCTTATGGAGAATGGAAAAATAGGCGTTGATGAAGGCGGGGTCGGAAAAATCGAATGCAACGGGAAGGAACTTTTCGGGATCGCGCCCCATTGCGCGCGACATTTCGCCGTACTGCGCCTCCCACCAGCGCACGCCGCCCGAGGGATGCAGGTTCAAGGTGGCTTTGAGCCCCCTCCGCCCGAGCTCCTCCAAAAAGGAAACGCGGTCGGGGAAGAGATGTTTGTTCCATGTATAGCCCGTCCAGCCGACGTTATCGGGCGTGACGCCATACACGCGCGTATTGCGCCCCGTCGCCCTCAATCCGCAGTCCTCTTCGACGGAATAGGAATAGTGCCAATCCATATCGATCGTGGCGACGGAGAGCGGGACACGGTATGCCGCAAAGCGGTTCAGAAGTTTCAAATACTCCTTGTCCGAATAGGCATGATAGCGGCTCCACCAATTTCCGAGGGCATAGCGCGGGATCATGGGAACGGGGCCCGTGATTTGATAGAGCGCCCGCACCGCGCCGCGGTAATCGCTCCCGAAGGCGAAGATGTATTCGTCCGTCCCGTCCCCCCATTCGGGCTTCACCTCGCCGTCCTCCCCGAGGGTCAGGGAGGCCTCATCGTCGAAGAGCGCGACCCCGCTCAACGAACATACGCCCGCCCCGAGCTTGATCTTCTCGGGCACCTTGCCGTAGGTATAGGCGTCGCCGTCGCAACCGTCGAGGGTGCGGTAGGTCCCGAGGAGGTTCCCCTCGTTGTCGAGCTTGATCTCGCCGCCGCCGAGATCGACGGTGCAGTCCTCGCGCTTCTCGCGGAGGATGAGCTTGCAGGCGGCCGTTTGGATGATGCACGCCTCGCCATCCTGCGTGACGACGTGATCCGTGGGGGACATGTCGCGGAACCATACCGTCTGTGTCGCGCCGTCGCGGAACTTCTTCGCGGGGCTGTGTTCGAGGCGGAAGAGCCGCGTGCCTAAAACGGTGACGCGGTAATTTCTCCAAAAGACGAGATTTTTGGGGTCGGCCGCGGGACGGGTCCTAACAACCAAATGATCGGAAAGGCGCATGTTGCCTCCTTGTTTGTTTCTTTCGGACGGGGCGATGCAAAGACGCGCAATGAGGGAACTTCGCGCGGCCCCGAAAAATGAAAAGGGAGCGGACGAACTTGCCCGCTCCCCCGCTTTCTTACTTTGCCATGCCTTCCTGTACGGCGACGGCAACGGCGACGGTCGCGCCGACCATCGGGTTGTTGCCCATGCCGATGAGGCCCATCATCTCGACGTGCGCGGGGACGGACGAGGAGCCCGCAAACTGCGCGTCGGAGTGCATTCTGCCCATCGTGTCCGTCATGCCGTAGCTCGAAGGGCCTGCCGCCATGTTGTCGGGGTGGAGCGTCCTGCCCGTGCCGCCGCCCGAGGCGACGGAGAAGTACTTCACGCCGTTTTCGACGCACCACTTCTTATACGTGCCCGCGACGGGGTGCTGGAAGCGCGTGGGATTGGTGGAATTGCCCGTGATGGAGACGCCCACCTTCTCGAGCTTCATGATGGCGACGCCTTCGGGAACGTTATCCGCGCCGTAGCACTTGACCTTGGAGCGCGGCCCGTCGGAATAGGCGATCTGATTTGTGACCTTCACCGTCTCGGTATAGGGGTCGAACACCGTCTCGCAATAGGTGAACCCGTTGATGCGGGAGATGATCATCGCCGCATCCTTGCCGAGCCCGTTCAAAATGACGCGGAGGGGGTTCTTCCGCACCTTGTTCGCGTTCATCGCAATGGAAATTGCGCCCTCGGCCGCCGCGAAGCTCTCATGCCCCGCGAGGAAGCAGAAGCATTCCGTCTCCTCGGAGAGGAGCATCTTGCCGAGGTTCCCGTGGCCCCTTCCCACCTGCCTGTTCTCGGCGACGGAGCCGGGAATGCAGAAGGATTGCAGGCCGATGCCGATGGCTTCCGCCGCATCCGCCGCCTTCTTGCAGCCCTTCTTGATGGCGATCGCCGCGCCCACGGTGTAGGCCCAGACCGCATTCTCGAAGCAGATGGGCTGGGTGCCGCGCACGATCTTATCGCAATCCACGCCCTTGGCAAGGCAAATATCCTTGCATTCCTCGACGGAGGAAATGCCGTATTCCTTCAAAACTGAGTTGATCTTGTCGATCCTTCTCTCATATCCTTCAAACAGAGCCATTTTGCACCTCCTTATTCCTTGCGGGGGTCGATGTATTTGACCGCACCCTGATCTTCCGCGAACCTGCCGTAGTGCCCCATCGCCTTCTCCCAAGCCTCGTTGGGGGTGAGGCCCTTCTTGATGAAGTCGGTCATCTTGCCGAGGGAGACAAATTCGTAGCCGATGACTTGGTTATCCTTATCGAGCGCAAGGCGGGTGACATACCCCTCCGCCATTTCGAGATAGCGCACGCCCTTCGCCGCGGTCCCATACATGGTACCCACCTGCGAGCGAAGTCCCTTGCCGAGATCTTCAAGTCCCGCGCCGATGACAAGGCCGTCGTCCGAGAACGCGGACTGCGTTCTGCCGTACACGATTTGAAGGAACAGCTCGCGCATGGCGGTGTTGATGGCGTCGCACACAAGGTCGGTGTTGAGGGCTTCCAAAATGGTCTTGTGGGGAAGAATTTCCGCCGCCATTGCCGCCGAGTGCGTCATGCCAGAACAGCCGATCGTCTCGACGAGGGCCTCCTGAATGACGCCGCCCTTCACATTGAGGGTGAGCTTGCAGGCGCCCTGCTGGGGAGCGCACCAGCCCACGCCGTGGGTAAAGCCGTTGATGTCCGTGATCTGCTTTGCGCACACCCACTTGCCCTCTTCGGGAATGGGAGCGGGGTCGTGCCTCGGCCCCTTCGCAACGCAACACATATTTTCCACTTCGCGTGAATATTGCATTTGAAATCCTCCGATTACCTTTTCCCTATGGGAAACATTTTCTGCATTATTTTACCATATCCCTTTCAAAAACACAAGGATTTATCGAAATTTTTAGAGGGAAAATGAGTGGGAAATGGTAAGCTCCTCCTTGGGGAGGAGCCGGCACGCATAAGCGTGACTGAGGTGGGGAATGCAATTTTGGAAACAATGTGGAGCAAATGATAACCCACCCATTTCGCTTCCCCCTCCCCGAGGAGGGGGTTTGCGTCATCGCTCCCTCATCACAAAAACAAACCGCCGAAGGCGGACATGGTATCCCCCTCGGCGGTCTGAACGCTGAAAATGTGCGCTGCGGAGCAAGCTCCGCGGCGCAGAAAATGTTGCTTTTTTTCTATTTGGCCTTAATCCAATTTTAATCTTGTCGTCCTCTTTATTCCATATATGTTTTTATAAGTGATTTCAATATCAATGTATCTCCTAATCGTTCTCAAAGCTTGAAATAAATTAGGATATGCTTGTTGATTTTTCTGATCATCTGTATTGATTTCCAAAAGCACTAACTCCTTATCGGATATCATCGATCTGTTTTTTAACGCAGTTTTATCTAAAAACGTCGTCCATTTAAGATCGTGGGGTGACACGCCCAATTTATTGGCATATAGCCGCTCTAATGTATCAACGTTCTCTTCTTGCCCATCATAGAAATACTTTATATCTATGATTTTCATCAACCCACTACCCGTATTTGCAAGAATATCCGCAAATTTAGCTCTGTACGCCAATTTTCGCCAAAATGGATTAGGTTTTACATAATGAATTTCTTTTAGCAACGTGACGAGCAAAGTGATAGCGGCGAACACTGCACTTACAATAATACAAATGTTCGCTCCGAGTTGGATTTTCTCCATGCATTGTACTTCCATAAAAATTTTCTCCTTAGTTTTTTATTTTTTAGGCATTACCGATAAAGCTGAATTTATTTATGCGTTTTTCGTCCAAAGAACGATCGTTGTGCCGTCCTCATCGTAATGCCACCAATTTTTGCTCTCCTGCCACTGCTCCGCGGTGGGCGTTTGGGCGGAGAAGTAATACTTGGTCGCCCTCATGAATTGCCCATTAAAATTTTGGTCATTGTTAATCTGAATGCTATTCCATTGCGAAGGCGTCCCTTTGTAATAAACATTAGGAGAGCAATCATCGAACGCCGCATATCCAATCGAGGTCACGCTGTCAGGTATCGTAATGCTCGTCAGCCCGCTACAACCACTGAACGCACCATCCCCTATCTCGGTCACGCTGTTTGGAATTTCTATGCTCGTCAGCCCGCTACAATCACTGAACGCATAACTCCCAATTTTGGTCACGTTATCGGGAAGGATACTGTTGTTACAGCCGCGAATTATAATTTTGGATTGGGTTTCAATGAGGCAGTCTTGTTCGCTCCGATATACGGAATTCCCCGCCACGACTGTAATATGCTCAAGCCCAATGCAACTAACGAACGCATAACTCCCAATTGAGGTCACACCTTTTCCTATCTTCACACTTTTAAGCCCGGTGCACCACCTGAACGCAGCGCCCCCAATCGAGGTCACGCTGTCGGGAATCGTTATGCCCGTCAGCCCGCTGCACTTGCAAAACGCCCCGTCCCCGATCGAGGACACGCTGTCGGGAATGGTGAGGCTCGTAAGCGAACTGCAATTATAGAACATCTCTTTCCCGATTGAGGTCACGCTATCAGAAATAGTGATGCTCATAAGCGACTTGCAATCATAGAACGCTTGATCTCCAATATCGTTCACGTTGTCGGGGATTTCAATACAAGTAAGGCTACTGCAATCGGCGAACGCATCATATCCAATCGTGGTCACACCTTCTCCTATCGTCACGCTTTCAAGCCCACTGCAATCGGCGAACGCATTATCTCCAATTGAGGTTACGCCTTCTCCTATCGTCACGCTTTCAAGCCCACTGCAATCGGCGAACGCACATTCAATAGGCTTGGGGATTTTTCCCGCCGCTTGGCGGCATAACCGAAGTTATGCCGCTGTGCGCTTCC
>CANQOT010000012.1 GCA_947625555.1 uncultured Clostridia bacterium
CGCTTTTCAAGAACTGTTCTGCACTTACAACCGTTATTTATGGAGAGAATGTTCAGACAATTCCCAATTATGTGTTTTATGGTTGCAGTTCGCTTGAAAGCGTAACGTTTGAAGGGGACAGCCAACTGACCTCGATTGGGGATTATGCGTTCTATGGTTGCAGTTCGCTTGAAATCGTAACGTTTGAAGGGGACAGCCAACTGACCTCGATTGGGGATTATGCGTTCTATGGTTGCAGTTCGCTTGAAAGCGTGACGTTTGAAGGGGACAGCCAACTGATCTCGATCGGGGATTATGCGTTCTCGGGTTGCCGTTCGCTTACAAGCATTACAATCCCCGAGAGCGTGACCGAGATAGGAGATTGGGCATTCGGAAATTGTTATAAACTTGTGGAGGTGTGGAATTATTCTAATTTACCGATTGAAAAAGGCGAGAGAAGCTATGGCTATGTAGCGTATTACGCGAAGCAAGTCTACACGACCGATGTAAAGAGCAAGCAGACGGTGACCGATGATGGCTACATCTTCCATGAGGATGGCGAAGAGATTTATTTGCTCGGCATTAAAGGAAATAAAACGTCTCTCACACTTCCTACAACAAGCCCAAGCGGAAAAGGCTATGCGATCTATCAATACGCGTTCTATAATTTTAGTTCGCTTACGAGCATTATGATTCCCGAAAACGTGACCTCGATTGGGGATTATGCGTTCTATGGTTGCATTTCGCTTACAAGTATTGCGATTCCCGAGAGCGTGACCTCGATTGGGGATTATGCGTTCACTAACAGTGGGCTTTTAAGCATAACGTTTGAAGGGAACAGCAAATTGGCCTCTATTGGACAGGATGCGTTCAGAAATGGTGTGCGGTATGTGCTGAATGCGGTTTATATCACCAATCTTGCGGCATGGTGTGGAATTGATTTCGATGGTTATTATGCCAATCCTCTTTCTATTGCGCATCATCTCTATTTAGACGGGCAGGAAGTGACTGAGCTGAATATCCCCGATGGCGTGACCTCGATCGGAAATTATGCGTTCTATGATTGCAGTTCGCTTATAAGCATTACGATCCCCAAAAGCGTGACCTCAATTGGGAGTTCTGCGTTCCTCGGTTGCACTTCGCTTGAAAGTGTAACATTTGAAAAGAATAGCCAACTAACCGCGATTGGGGGTTCTGCGTTCAGGGGTTGCAGTTCGCTTACAAGCATTCTGATCCCCAAAAGCGTGACCTCGATCGAAGGTTCTGCGTTCGAGGGTTGCGATTTGCTGGAAAGAGTGATGTTTGAAAGGAACAGCCAACTGACCTCGATCGGAGGTTCTGCGTTCTATGGTTGCAGTTCGCTTACAAGCATAGTGATCCCCGAGGGCGTGATGGAAATCAGAGAGTATGCGTTCAAGGGTTGCAGTTCGCTAAAAAAGGTCTACTACGGCGGGCGCTCCTCGGATTGGGGAAAAATTATAATCCGCATCGATAATTCTCCTCTTACCGGTGCGACGAGGTATTACTATTCTGAGACGGTGCCCGCAGATGGCGGAAATTGGTGGCACTTCGACGGCGTGACGGGCGAAGTGGTAGAATGGAATAAGACGTAAACAGTTGTCCGCCCCCTCCCGAGGAGGGGAGTAGGGGGTACGAATTCAGAATACGCCCCATCTCCGTTACGCTCACGCGTGACAGCTCCTCCCACGGAGGCGCTATAAAATGTGTCATTTGTAACAATCAAACTCCCCTGCGTAAAACGCAGGGGAGTTTGATTGAACAATACATGAAAAGCCGAGAGGCTTTTACTGTGAAAAATTTTACTTGACCACTCTTGCGCATGCGATGGCGAGCGCACCCGGGCCGATGTGGCAGGAGACGGAAAGGGAAAGGGGATCGACGAACACGACGGGAACGTCGGGGAAAACGGCCTCTATTTCCTGTTTGAAGATCTGCGCCTCCGCGTCGTTATCGGTATGAGCAATGTGAAGGGACATTTCGCCCGCCTCCACGAGATCCTTGAAACGGGTCGCGAAATCGTTCTTCATCGCCTCGATCATCGCATTTTTCGCCTGACGGAGGGTCTGTACCTTCTTGAAGGCGTCGAGCTTCTCGCCTTGGATCTGCAAGACGGGCTTGATTTTGAGGATGGTCCCGATGAGGGCCGCGGCGGGGGTAAGACGGCCGCCTTTTTTCAAATATTTCAACGTCGCAAGCGAGATGTAGATGCTCGAATCGAACTTGGTCTTTAAGAGATATTCCTTGATCTCCTTCGCGCTCTTTCCGCGCCGTGCAAGCTCGATGGCGTCGTACACGCTCTGCCGCTGGGTCACCGAAATGCGCTGGTTATCGACGACCTGCACCCTTCCGCCGTAGTCGGCGGCAAGCCGCTCTGCGGTGTGGTAGGATTCCGAGAGCCCGCTCGACATGGGAATGTGCACGATCTCGCTGCCGTCTTCGAGGAGCTTTTCCCAAAGCTCGGTCACGCTTCCGATGGCGGGCTGCGAGGTGGAGACCTGCGCATCCGTTTTGAGGAGCTCGTAGAACTCCGCTTGGCTCAAAGTGATGTCCTCGAAGTATTCCTTCCCGCCGATCAGAAAGGGCATGGGGATGACGTAGATCCCGAGCTCCTTCGCCTCGGCCTGCGTGATCCCGCTGTTTGAATCTGTGACGATCTTCACATTTGCCATTTGTATTCTCTCCTAAAAATTTCCGATGATTTGCCGCAAAACGGTAATTCATTTTGTCAACAAAATATATTATACGCTAATTTCGGGGGGATGTCAATGAAATAAAACAAATTTCCGATAAAAAATCGAAGAGTCCCGCCGTTGACAAGATACCCCATGTATAGTATAATATTTTCAAAAGAAAACGCGAAGTGACAACATGTATCGCATCTTGAAGAGGGAACAACTGAACGAGACCGTCGTACGCATGGAGCTGGAAGCGCCGCTCGTTGCGAGAAAGGCGCTTGCGGGGCAATTCGTCATCCTCCGCGCCGATGCACGCGGCGAACGCATTCCGCTCACCATTGCGCAAACCGATGCGAAGAGGGGAACGGTCGCCGTCATCTTTCAGGTCGTCGGCGCGGCGACGATGGCGCTTGGTGCAAAGAGGGAGGGGGAAGCAATCGCAGACCTCGTGGGGCCGCTCGGCAATCCGACGGAGGTCGAAGGGCTCAAAAAGGTCGCCGTCATCGGCGGGGGCGTGGGGTGCGCCATTGCGCTCCCCGTTGCGAAGCGGCTCTTCGAGCTCGGCGCCGACGTCACCTCCATCGTCGGGTTCCGCACGGCGGAGCTTGTCATTCTGGAAAGGGAATTTCGGGCGGTCAGCCGCCGCATGATTTTGACGACAGACGACGGGACCTGCGGCGAGAAGGGCAACGTCTGCGCTCCCTTGGGCCGCCTCCTCAAAGAGGGGGAACGGTTCGACGCGGTGTTTGCGGTGGGCCCCCTCGTCATGATGAAATATGTCGCCGAGACGACGAGGCCCTATCAAATCAAGACGGTCGCGAGCATGAACCCCATTATGATCGACGGGACGGGCATGTGCGGTTGCTGCCGGATCACGGTGGGCGGCGAGATGAAATTTGCCTGTGTGGACGGCCCCGATTTCGATGCGCACCTCGTCGACTTCGACGAAGCGATGGGGCGTCTGCGCACCTATACGGCGTTCGAGGCGCAGGCGCGCGAGAGGAATTGCAACCTCTTCCGCAAGGAGGTGAAATGACATGCCAAATTTCAACATGACGGAAAAGAGGCATACCATGTCCGTACAGGACCCCTCCGAAAGGCGTTCTAACTTTCGCGAAGTCGTCCTCGGCTACGACGACGAGGCGGCGATCTCGGAGGCAAAGCGGTGCATCCAATGCAAGACGCGTTCCTGCACGCGCGGCTGTCCCGTCGGCGTCAAGATCCCCGAATTTTTATCCCTTGTCGCAGAGGGGAAATTCGAGGAAGCATATAAGGTCATCGAGCAGGACAGCGCCCTTCCCGCTGTCTGCGGCAGGGTATGCCCGCAGGAGACGCAGTGCGAGGGCAAGTGCACGCGCGGCATCAAGGGGGAACCCGTCGGCATCGGCTATCTCGAAAGGTTTGTCGCCGACCGCCATATGGCAAGCGGGCGCGCGGAGGAAAGGCCGCGGTCCAACGGACACAAGGTCGCCGTCGTCGGTTCTGGCCCCGCGGGGCTCTCCTGTGCGGGAGACCTCGCCAAACGGGGCTATGAGGTGACGATCTTCGAGGCGTTACACCTCGCCGGGGGCGTGCTCGTGTACGGGATCCCCGAATTTCGTCTGCCGAAGGCCATCGTCCGCCGTGAAGTGGAGGCGCTTGCGGATCTCGGCGTCCGTATCGTGACGAATGCCGTTGTCGGCAAATCGCTCACCGTCGGGGAACTTTTGGGCGAATACGGCTTCGAAGCGGTATTCCTCGGCACGGGCGCGGGGCTTCCGCGGTTCATGAATATCCCGGGCGAGAACGCAAAGGGCGTCTTTTCGGCGAACGAATATCTGACGCGCATCAACCTCATGAAGGCATACGAGGAGGATGCGGCCACGCCCATATTCCCCGCCCGCCGCGCCGTCGTCGTCGGGGGCGGCAACGTCGCGATGGACGCCGCGCGCTGTGCGAGGCGCATGGGTGCGGAAGTCACCGTCGTCTACCGCCGCTCGGAAGCCGAACTTCCCGCCCGCCGCGAGGAAGTCGTGCATGCGCGGGAGGAGGGCATCATTTTCCGCTTTCTCGCCAATCCCACAGAGATCCTGACGGACGGCGAGGGGAACGTTACGGGCGTCAAATGCGTGGAGATGGAGCTCGGCGAACCCGACGCGAGCGGAAGGCGCCGCCCCGTTCCGAAGGCGGGGAGCGCATTCGAATTGGAGGCGGATTGCGTCATCATGGCGCTCGGGACTTCCCCCAATCCCCTCATCGGGCGTTCGACGGCGGGGCTTACCGTAAAGCCGCACGGCGAGATCTTTGCGGACGAAGGGGGGCAAACCTCCCTTGAAGGCGTCTTTGCGGGGGGCGACGCCGTGACGGGTTCGGCCACCGTCATTCTCGCAATGGGTGCGGGAAAGCGGGCGGCAGAGGCCATCGACGCCTACATTTCCTCCCGTCGCTCTTAAAAAAGAGCGCCCGCGGAGGCCTGCTTCGGGCGTTTAGACCGCATAAGCGGATAGGACGATCTCATACGATATTGTATGGGATTTTTCTATAAACACCGTATTCTTTTGGGATTTTCCGGCCTCGTGCTCGCGGTCGCTGTGACCTTTGCCTTCTGTTTTTTTGCGCTCTCGCGCGCGACGGCGCAGTCGCTTCGGCTCACCGTCGTCATCGATGCAGGCCACGGCGGGGTGGACGGCGGCGTCGTGGGAACGGTGTCGGGCACGAAGGAGAGCGATATCAATCTCTCCGTCTCCCGCCTCTTGCAGCGCGAGTTCGAAGAGGCGGGCTTTCTCGTAGTACAGACGCGTCCCACCGAGGCTGGCCTCTACGACGCGGCGACGGCGGGGTACAAGCGGCGGGATATGGAAAAGCGCGCCGAGATCATCCAAAAAAATTCGCCCGCCATCATGGTGTCCGTCCACCAGAATTTTTTCTCGCAGACTTCGAGGAGGGGCGCGCAGGTATTCTACCGCGAAGATTCGGAGGCTTCGAAAACGCTCGCCTGCCTCGTGCAGACCTCGCTGAATTCCATGCCCGAATGCGTGAAGAAAACCTCCGCCCTCGCAGGGGATTACTTCGTTCTGAACTGTTCGGATACGCCCTCCATCATCGTGGAATGCGGATTTTTATCCAACCCGCAGGACGAGGCGCTCCTCATCAGCAAGGCTTATCAGGAGAAGATCGCTGCCGCCATCGCGGCCGGGGCGCTCTCCTTCCTCTCGTCGGGGGCGAATGTCGTGTAAGCGGTTGACAAATCCGCCCCGTTTTGCTATACTCATTCAAGTATGAGTATCTATGCAAACGTCAAGAATTACGAGCTCCGCTACTCCGATTTCGACTTCAAGGACGAGCTCAAACTTTCCGCCCTGCTCGCTCTCACGCAGGAATCGGCGGGCGCGAGCGCGGATGAGCTGGGCTTTGGGTACGACGATCTCAAACCGAAGGGCTTGGGCTTTATCGTCGTACATACCTATTGCGAATTTCGCCGTCCCATCGCGCTCGGGGACAAGCTCACCGTGGAGACTTGGCCGCTCCCGCCCCGCCACGTCATTTTCGAGAGGGATTATCGCGTGCGCGACGCGAAGGGGGAGGAGGTCGCCGCGCTCGCATCGCGTTGGTGCCTCGTCGACCTTGAAAACTTTTCCCTCCTTATGCCCGAAAAACTGGGCGAAGCGCATCAGAAGTGCCCTTACCGTGCCGAAAAGTCCGTCGAGGTCCCCGTCTGGAAGATCCCAAAGACGGATGGGGAGGAAGTGCGCCGCTATGTTGCCGTCGCGAGCGACTGCGACCACTATCTCCATGTGAACAACGCCCGCTACGCCGATCTCTTCCTCGATTGCTTCACCATGGAGGAATTGCGCTCGCGCAAGATCGGAGCCTTTCAGATCGCCTATGTCAAGCAAGTCAAGGAGGGCGCCTCGCTCGTTTTTACACGCAAGGACGAGGAGGGGAGTTCCACCTTGGAGGCGTATGCGGACGGGGAACTCTGCTCGCAGTTCAAGGTATTCTACGTATAGCGATATGATCTATCTCGATAATGCCGCGACTACGCGGCCCGATCCGGCGGCCCTTGGGCGCGCTCAACGCTTTGCCACCGAAAATTTCTTCAACCCCTCCGCAAGTTACGGCGGAGGTTTTGCCGTTTCGTCCGAGATCGCCGCGGCGCGGGAGAGCCTTCTGAAATCTATCGCCGACCCCGCGAGGTTCGAACTGATCTTTACCTCGGGCGGGACGGAAGCCGATAACCAAGCGATCTTTTCTGCCGCGAAACGCGGAAACGCGGTGACGACGGCGGGCGAGCACGCGGCCGTGGAACGCGCCTTCAACGAGCTGAAAAACCGCGGGGTAGAGCCACGCTTTGCGCCCGTCGACCGCTACGGCGCCGTCGATGGCGACGCCCTTTTCGATCTGATCGACGAAAAGACGACACTCGTCTCCGTCATCCATGTGAACAACGAGACGGGGGCCGTCAACGACATCGCCACCCTCGCCAAACGCGTGAAGCAAAAATATCCCCGCTGCCTCTTCATGAGCGACGGCGTACAGGCCTACGGGAAGATCCCCGTCCGCCTCACGCAGGACATCGACCTGTATTCTTTCAGCGCCCACAAGATCGGCGCCTTGAAGGGAACGGGCGCCCTCGTCAAACGCAAGGACCTCGCCCTCTCGCCCCTCATCCACGGGGGCGGACAGGAAGGAACTTTGCGGAGCGGGACGGAGAACGTCTTGGGCATCCTCGATTTCGCCTATGCCGCAGAGAAGAAATTTTCCGCGCTTGCGGCGGATGCAAAGCGCCTTGCGGGATACCGCGAGATGCTTTGGGGCCTGCTCGACCATGCGCTTTTGACCCGTCTGTCGCCCGAAAACAGTTCGCCGTATATCCTCACGGTGAGCGCCGAGGGCATGCGCGGCGAGGTGCTTTCGCGCATGCTTTGGGAAAAGGGCGTCGTCGTCGGAACGGGCAGCGCATGCTCTTCCAAACACCGTTTCAGCCGCGTCTTGCAGGCCTGCGGGCTCAAAGAGAGCGTTTTGGACGGGGTGCTGCGCATCAGCTTTTCTCCCGAGACGACGGAAGAAGAAATACAGCTTGCCGCAAAGGCGATCAATGCGGCGGTAAAAGAATTTAAGGAAAAACTGTAATGGAAAAGGTCGTCATCATCCGCTATGCGGAGATCCACTTAAAGGGCAAAAACAGGGGCTTTTTCGAGCATGTCTTTGCCATGAATCTCGAAAGGAGCTTGAAGGGCCTCCGCCACGAACTGCACCGCACGAGCGGCAGATGGCTCGTGGAGAAGTTCGACGAGGACCGCGCCGAGGAGATCGCAGAGCGCGTTTCCTCCGTTTTCGGCGTGCATTCCTATTCCGTCGGATATCTTATCGGAAGTTCGATGGACGAGATCTTTTCAGCGGCGAAGCTCGTCGCGCCCCACGAAGGGACGTTCAAGGTCGAGACGCACCGCGCCTATAAAAAATATCCGCTGACCTCGATGGAGATCAGCGCGGAGATCGGCGGGCGGCTCCTCGAAACGTTCCCCGCATTGCAGGTGGACGTCCACGCGCCGCGCAGCGCCGTCTATATCGACGTGCGTGAAAACAGCACGGCGCTCGTGTTCGGAAGTTTCGAAGAGGGCGCCGGCGGCATGCCCGTCGGCACGTCGGGGAAGGGGCTCCTCATGATCTCGGGCGGGATCGATTCGCCCGTCGCGGGCTATATGATGGCCAAGCGCGGCATGACGGTGGAACTTCTGCACTTTCACAGCTATCCCTACACCAACGAAGGCGCCAAGGAGAAGGTCGTCAGCCTTGCGAAGATCCTCTCCAAATACACCCTTGTCGGCAAACTTACGACGGTGAAGGTGACGAAGATCCAAGAGGAGATCCACGCAAAGTGCGCGGCCGAGCTCAACGTTACCCTTCTTCGCAGGTTCATGTTCCGCATCGCGGAGCGGTATGCGCGGCAATGCGGCGCGCAGTGCCTCATCACGGGGGAGAGCCTCGGGCAGGTCGCGAGCCAGACGATCGAGGGGATGACCTCGTCGAACGCCGTCGTCACCCTTCCCGTTCTCCGTCCGCTCGTCGGCTTCGACAAGGACGAGATCATTCTGCGTTCGCGCAAGATCGGCGCATACGAGACTTCCATTTTGCCCTTTGAGGACTGCTGTACCGTGTTCCTGCCCGAACACCCCGCGATCCGCCCCAAGCTCTCCTTTATCGAAGAGGAGGAAGCAAAGCTCGATGTCGCCGCGCTCGTGGAAGAGGCGCTTGCGACGGCGGAGGTCATCACGTTCTAATCTGTCCACCATTCGTCGGGGAGGGAGGGACGCTCCTCGATCCTCACGCTCGGCAGCTCCACGGGCGTGCCCGCATGCCCCTGGTAGAGGGGAACGACGGTATAGCGGTAGCTCTCGCCCGCCCGCACCGAATTATCGCAGATATCGCGGCAATATGCCCCGTTGTAAATCGTGACGGTCTCGCCGCGATTTTCTCTTTTAACGAGATATGAATAGTACTCTCCCTGACATAGTACTATGGTTACACAGCCATTTTTGACGGATATTGTGGGGGTTTGGATCGTCGGAAGGGAATATTTGGTGCTCTGCTCCTTCGGGAGGGCGCTCTGCTTGAAGTATTCCGCAAAGCCTTCGAGCGGGGGCGCGAGGGGGTCCAACCGCACAAGTTTATGATCTGTCCGATAGGTCTCGCGGTCACACAAAACTTTTTCGATGCCCTGCGGCGTAGTCGGCGCCGCGGGTTTTTTCTTTTCGTAGAGCGCTTCGAGCGCCTCTTTTGCAAGGTTGGCGGGTATCCCTCCGCCCGTCGCGTTCACGGGGGAGTTGTCGCGGTTGCCCGCCCATACGGCGACCACGTCCTCCGCGGTAAAGGCGATGGTATAGGCGTCGAGATTGCCCGTCTTTCCCTCGGCGGTGCCCGTCTTGGCGGCGACGAAATAGGGGAGGGAGCCGAGCCGTTTTGCCGTGCCTTCCTTTGCCGCCGTAGCAAGCATATCGCGGATGAGAAAGCTCGTTTCCTCCGAAAAGACCTTCTTGTCCCGCGCCCTCCTTTCGTAGACCGTGCGGCCGCGTTCGTCCTCCACCTTCAAAA
Source organism: uncultured Clostridia bacterium (assembly GCA_947625555.1). GTDB lineage: Bacteria > Bacillota > Clostridia > Christensenellales > Borkfalkiaceae > Gallimonas. Next base: position 9,750 of record CANQOT010000012.1, read on the forward strand.
TTGCGCCCGAAGGCGCGAAGCGACCGTCTTTTGCAAAGGTCGCATAGCCGTCCGCAAGTTCTTTGAGGGTGAACCCTTCGCGCATGCCGCCGAGGGCGAGGGCGAGCGTTCTGTCCTCCTTCGCAACGTGCATGTCCATTTTTTCGAGATAATCCGCGCCGCGGTCCACGCCTATGGAATTTAAGATCTTGACGGCGGGAATGTTGACGCTGTGCGCGAGGGCGTGTCGGACGCTCATATATTCTCCCGATGCCCCACCCGCATCGTCGGGGGAATAGCCCGAAAAGTCCGTGCGCGCATCCAGAACGGGGGTCGCGGGGGAGACAAAGTTCTCTTCGACGGCGGGCCCATAGACGAGGAGGGGCTTGATCGTGGAGGCGGGGAGCCTCTTCACGAGGCCGACCGTCGTATGGAATGCCTTGATGGCGTTGTTTTGCGTCCCGCGCACGAAGAGGGAGACGTCGCTCTCTGTGCTTGCGCTTTCGAGCACGGCTTGCAGGTCTCTATCGTACGCCGTATAGACGCGGAGGGAGGCGAGGCGGGCCGTGCTCACATCGGGGAAGAGGTCGGCGAGCTCGTCGTAGACGAGGGAGAGATAGGCGTTCTTCCGCTTTTTTTCGGAAGGGGCAGCGGGGAGCGGTTCGGCGAGGGCGGCGCGGTATTCCGCTTCGCCGAGATAGCCCTGTTCGTGCATGAGGGAGAGCACTAAATTGCGCCTTGAAAGGCACTTTTCCGCATTTTTGAAGGGGGAATAGCGGTTGGGGGATTTTACGAGGGCGGCGAGCATGGCGCTCTCGGCGGGGGTGAGCTCTTCGGGCGTCTTGCCGAAGTAGAAGCTCGCGGCGTTTCCGATGCCGAATGCGCTGTGCCCGAAGTAGATGGAGTTCAGGTAGAGTTCCATGATCTCGTTCTTTGTGTACTTCTTTTCGAGCATGCGGGTAAGTTTATATTCTTTGAGCTTACGGGAGAGCGTCTTTTCGCCCGATAGGTGGGTATTTTTGATGAGCTGTTGCGAGATGGTGGAAGCTCCCTCGCGGAAGGAAAAACTTTTGAGATTTTTCGCGATCGCGCGGGCGATGCCGCGGTAGTCGAAGCCGTGATGGGCATAAAAACGCTTATCTTCCACGGCGACGAACGCCTGCGGGAGGTACTTCGGGAACTCCGCATAGGGGATATCTTTCGCGAGAGAATCGGCCTCGACGGTTTGGCCGTCCCCGTCGTAGATCGTGATATGTTCGGTTTCGAGGGCGAGTTTTTTCGCATCCAGCTCGATGCCCCGCGTCACGCCGAGATAGTAAAAAAGGGCGGCGAGAAAGAGCGTTATAAGCGTCCCGGAGAGGATCCCCAAGACGGCAAGAGTACGTTTCATCGGTTATAGTATTCGTTTTTTCAAAAAAAATTTTCATGAAGCGCGCCCGCTTTTCTTGAAAAAACAAATAAGGTATGTTATAATAGATAATCGGTGGAAATCATGACTCTGCAAGAATTGATCGAAAAGTCAAACAGCATCGTTTTCTTCGGGGGCGCGGGGGTCTCGACGGAGAGCGGCATCCCCGATTTCCGTTCGGAGGACGGTCTCTACCGCACCAAGTACAGCGTTCCGCCCGAAACCATTTTGAGTTCGGGCTATTTCTATTGCCACACCGAAGAATTCTATAAATTCTATCGCGATAAGATGTTGCCCCTTACCGCAAAGCCCAACGCGGCGCACCGCAAACTTGCCGAATTGGAGGAAAAGGGGAAGCTCCTCGCCGTCGTCACACAGAATATCGACGGGCTCCATCAGGCAGCGGGCAGCAAAAAGGTCTATGAGCTCCACGGGAGCATCCACAGGAACTATTGCCTCCGTTGCGGCAAATTCTTTCCTGCACGCTATATTGCGGAGGGCAGCGGCGTCCCGCACTGCGATTGCGGTGGGCTCATAAAGCCCGACGTCGTCCTGTACGGGGAACAACTCGACGGCGGGACGATCGAGGGAGCTTTAAGGGCCATCGAAGGGGCGGATCTCCTCATCGTGGCAGGGACTTCGCTCACCGTCTATCCCGCGGCGGGGTTCGTCGATTGCTTCCGCGGGCAGCACCTTGTCCTCATCAACCGCAGTGCGACGCCCCTCGACGAAAAGTGCGAGCTCGTCATCCGCGAAAATATCGGGGAGGTCTTTTCCAAACTCAACGTATGAAATACCATATCGTCACCTACGGCTGTCAGATGAATCTGCACGAGTCGGAGAAGATCGCAGGCATTCTCAAAGAGACGGGTTACTTGGAGAGCGCTCCCATGGAGGAGGCGGATATCATCGTCTTTAACACCTGCTGTATCCGCGAAAACGCCGAAAATCACGCCTTTGGCAACATCGGCGCGCTCAAAAAGCTCAAAAGAGAAAAGAAAAACCTCCTCATCGCCGTCGGCGGGTGTATGGTGCAGGAGGAGGGCAAGGCCAAACTTCTCAAAGAGAAGTTTCCCTTCATCGATATCCTCTTCGGCACGCACAATCTTTTCGAATTGAAGGCCCTCATCGAGAGGAAGCGGATGCAGAAAAAGGCGGTCGTCTCCCTTCTCGAAGAGCGGGGAGAGACGGAGGACGGCATCACCCCCGTCCGCACGAGCTACCCCAACGCGTGGGTGAATATCACCTACGGTTGCAACAATTTCTGCTCCTATTGCATCGTGCCCTATGTGCGCGGGCGGGAGCGTTCGCGGCGGGCGGAAGATATTTTGCGCGAAGTGCAGGCCCTCGTCGAAGCGGGCTATAAGGAGATCACCCTCCTCGGGCAGAACGTCGATTCCTACCGCGGGGAGGACGGGACGACCTTTCCCGAACTTTTGGACAGGGTCGCCTCTGTCGAGGGGAAATTCCGCGTGCGCTTCATGACGTCGCACCCCAAGGATTTTACCGAAGAGCTCGTCGCCGTCATGAAGAAGCACGAGAAGATCTGTAAGCACCTGCATCTGCCCGTACAGGCGGGCAACAACCGCATTTTGAGCCTCATGAACCGCCGTTACACGCGGGAAAAATATCTCGAAGATCTCGCGATCTTGCGGCGGGAGATCCCCGATTGCGAGGTCACGACCGACCTCATCGTCGCCTTCCCCACGGAGACGGAGGAGGAATTTGCGGATACGCTCTCCCTCGTCGAAGAGGCCGATTTTTCCTCGGCGTTCACCTTCATCTATTCCCCGCGCACGGGGACGAAGGCCGCCCGAATGGAGGGGAGGATCCCCGAGGACGTCGCCAAGGACCGCATCGGGAGGCTCATCGCGCTCGTCAATTCCAAGACGCGCGAAAAGAGCGCGCGTTATGTGGGCAAGACGGTGGAGATCCTCTGCGAGGATTTCGACGAAAAGAAGGGGATGTACCTCGGCCGCGACGAGTACGGCAGGATGGGGTACTTTTGCTCGGACAGGGACCGCATCGGCGAGTTTGTCGATTTGAAGATCACCGAAGCAAACGGCATTTCTCTCTACGGAGAGGAAGCATAACGATCGCATTTTACGAAGGAAGGGTACGAAAATGGCATTATCTCCCATGATGGTGCATTGGCAAAAGGTCAAGGAAGCATATCCCGACTGCATCGTCTTTTATCGTCTCGGGGATTTCTACGAGATGTTTTTCGAGGACGCCGAGAAGGCGAGCAAGATCCTCGATCTCACGCTCACGGGCAGGGATTGCGGTCTCGAAGAACGCGCGCCCATGTGCGGCGTTCCCTATCATGCCGCCGACGCCTATATCCAGAAGCTCGTGGAAAACGGACAGCGCGTCGCCATCTGCGAACAGCTCTCCGACCCCAAGCTGAGTAAAGGCATGGTGGACAGGGACGTCATACGCGTCGTCTCGGCCGGGACGGTCATCGAGGGGGCGCTCCTCGAAGAGAAGAAGAGCAACTACATCGCCTGCGCCGTAAAGCAAGGGGGGAAGATCGCCCTCGCCTGGGCGGATATCACGACGGGGGAATTTTCCGCGCGCGAGGAAGAGAGTGCGGCAAAGCTCGCCTCCGACCTTGTCAACCTCTCCGTTGTCGAGATCATCTGTAACGACGAAGCGCTGTTCCTTCTCAAAGACCGCGAGACGGAGCGTCTGCTCCCGCCGCCCTCGTGCTATCTTCCGTGGGTGTTCGTGCGGGAGAATGCGGAGAAGGTCTTAAAAGACCAGCTCTCCGTCGCCTCCATCGAAGCCCTCGGATTGCCCGCAGGTTCCACGGCGGTAGTCGCGGCGGGCGCCCTTCTCCAATATCTGCGCGACACGCAAAAACGCACCCTCAAAAATATCAACGCCCTGAAATATTCGGACGGCTGTAACGCGATGAAACTCGATCCCACCGCCGTCCGCAACCTCGAGATCCTCAAAAACAACGCCGAGGGGAAGAAGTACGGTTCCCTTCTCTGGCTCCTCGACAGGACCCGTACCGCCATGGGCGGAAGGAGGCTTTCGGGGCTGCTTACGAGCCCGCTCGCAGACAGGGCGGCGATCGAAGAACGTCTGAATGCCGTGGACGAGCTCTACAATGCGACCGTCGTCCGCATGGGCATCTACGATATGCTCTCGGGCGTCCGCGATATCGAGCGGCTCACGGGCCGTATCTCCAACGGGAACTTGCAACCCAACGATTGCCTTGCGCTCTCGGCCTCCCTCGCCGTCGTTCCCAATCTCAAATTCAGGCTCGCGGGTTTTACGTCCAATCTCCTCTGCGGCATTGCGGCCGATCTCGTGGATACCAAAAAGATCTGCGCCCTTCTCGATAGCGCCATTGACCCCAATGCCACGACTTTGAAGGAAGGGGAATACATCAAGGCGGGTTATAACGAAAGGTTGGACGAGCTGCGCGAGGTCAAGGCGCACAGTCAGACCCTCCTCGCCCGTCTCGAAGCGCGGGAGAGGGAGGCGACGGGCATCCGCACCCTCAAAGTGGGGTATAACCGCGTATTCGGCTACTATATCGAAGTCAGCAATTCCTTCAAGGACCGCGTTCCCTACACCTACACGCGCAAGCAGACGCTCGCGGGGGGCGAACGCTACATCAACGAGGAGTTGAAGGCCCTCGAAAATAAAATTTTGGGCGGCGAAGAGGAGGCCCAGCGCTTGCAAGAGCAGCTCTATACCGAGCTTCTCGGGATCCTCGAAAAGAATATCCCCGTCTTACAGCAGATCGCTTCCGCGATCGCGATGCTCGATTGCGTCACCTCGCTCGCCGTCGTCGCAAAGGAGAACAAGTTCGTCCGCCCCGCCATAAAGGAAGAGGGCGCGCTCGTCATCGAAGAGGGGCGGCACCCCGTCGTCGAGAGGATCTCGAAGGAACGCTTCGTGCCCAACGATTGCCTTCTCGATGGCGACGAGAACCGCACGATGATCATAACGGGCCCCAATATGGCGGGGAAGTCCACCTATTTGCGGCAGGTGGCGCTCATCGTCTTTATGGCGCACATAGGCTCCTTCGTGCCCGCCAAGCGCGCGGAGATCCCGCTCACCGACCGCATCTTTACCCGCATCGGCGCGAGCGACAACCTGATCTTGGACCGTTCCACCTTCATGGTGGAGATGACGGAAGTCGCCGAGATCTTGCGCAACGCGACGAACCGCAGTCTCCTCATCCTCGACGAGGTGGGCCGCGGCACGAGCACCTACGACGGGCTCTCCATCGCGTGGGCCGTCATCGAATATCTCAACGAGAAGGTGCGCGCCAAGACGCTGTTCGCAACGCACTATCACGAGCTCACCGAGCTCGAAGGCAAGCTCGCAGGCGTCAAAAATTATAAGATCAGCGTGCGCGAGATCGGCGGCTCCATCGTATTTCTCCGCAAGATCATGCGGGGAGGCGCGTCGCGCAGCTTCGGGGTGGAGGTCGCCTCCCTTGCGGGCGTTCCCCGCGATGTCACCGACCGCGCCAAGTCCATTTTGAAGACGCTGGAAAAGACGGAGATCCGCCGCAGCGCCATGGTGGAAAATACGGAGGAGCCCGCAGAGGAGCAGGTCGACTTGCGGTCGGAGCTCGAAAATCTCGACGTCAACGTGCTCACGCCCTTGCAGGCGCTGGCCATTCTCTCGGAATGGAAGGAGAAAGTCAAATGAAGATCCATGTGCTTCCGCAGGAAGTTTTCAATAAGATCGCGGCGGGGGAGGTCGTCGACCGCCCGTACTCCGTCGTCAAGGAACTCGTCGAAAACGCCATCGACGCGGGCGCGACTGCGGTCTCCGTCGAGACGGAAGGCGGCGGAAAGACGCTCATCCGCGTGACCGACAACGGCGGGGGGATCGGAAAGGACGACCTCGTTTCCGCCTACCTTCCGCATGCCACGAGCAAACTGCAAAGTGCGGAAGATCTCTTCGGCGTGACGACGCTCGGCTTCCGCGGCGAGGCGATCGCCTCCATTGCCTCCGTCTCCAAGATGAAGATCGTCTCGCGGACGGAGGGGGGCGATGCCTTTTCGCTCTCCTGTTTGGGCGGGAAGATCGGCGAGATCGTTCCCGCGGCGGGGGCGCAGGGCACCGAAGTGACGGTGGAAGAACTCTTCTTCAATACGCCAGCCCGCCTCAAATTCTTAAAATCGGACGCACAGGAAGAGGGGGACGTCGCAAATATGATGGCGCGCTTTATCCTCTCGCGCCCCGAAATTTCCTTTACTTACACGGCGAACGGGAAGATCAAGTACCGCTCCTACGGCGACGGGCTCTCTTCGGCGATCGCGAACGTCTATGGCGCGGATATCCTGGATCAACTCTTCGAGATCGATGCGGATAAACACGGCATCAAGGTCCACGGATTTATCGGGAACCAAAACTTTTCCAAGCCCAACCGCACCTATCAGAGCCTCTTCGTCAACGGCCGCTATGTCGTCAACCAAACGGTTTCCGCCGCGCTCACCAACGCCTATGCGAGCTACCTCATGAAGCGGCAATACCCCTTCTATGTGCTCTTTTTGGACGTTCCGCCCGAGATCGTGGACGTGAACGTCACCCCCAACAAATCCGACGTCCGTTTTGCGGATAACCAGATCATCTACGGGAGCGTGTATTCCGTCGTCTCGGCCGTCCTCGACGGCAACTCCCGCGCCCTCGAATATTTGGCGGGGAGCGCTCCCGCACCCGCATCAAAGCCCGTGCAAGAGGCGATCGTGTTCGAAAAGTCCTCCGAACCGCCCAAGGTCCTGCCTTCCATGACATATGAAGAGGCGAAGAAGGAGCTCGAATTTGATGTCCCGCCCATTGCGGGAAAGGTCAACCTTCCCCGCCGCACGTTGGACCTCACGGCGGCCCTCGAAGTCCATGCGCCCACCGCCGGCGAGGAGAAGCACGAGGACGCCTTCGAGGAGAACAAGAAACTGCTCCTCGAACAGGAAAAAGCGAAACAGCAGCGCGTGGACGTGCGGTCGCTCCGCTTCAAGGGAGAACTTTTCCGCACCTATCTCTTCTATGAGAGCGGCGACGACGCCTATATCGTCGACCAGCATGCGGCGCACGAGCGGCTCATCTACGATAAGTTGCGCGCAAAGCTCGAAAGCCGCGCGATCGTATCCCAGCCCATGCTCGTGCCCTTCGTCCTTACGCTCAACGGGCCCGAGTTTGCCTTCATCTGCAAACAGTTCCCCCTTTTAGAGGAGATCGGCTTCGAAGTGGGCGAGTTCGGCGGCAATTCCATCAAGGTCTCCGCCGTCCCTTCCGATCTCATGAACATCGATCTTACCGCCTTTTTCGGGGAGATCGTCGCCACGATGGAGTCGCTTCGCGCCATCAAACTTGCCGACCTTCTCAAAGATAAGCTCGCCTCGGCGGCCTGTAAGGCCGCTGTGAAGGGCGGGGAATTCCTCACCGAAGAGGAGGCCGCGGCGCTCCTCGAACGCATGGACGGCGATATGGGCCTCAAATGCCCGCACGGCCGCCCCGTCGCCGTACATATCAAAAAGAGCGAGATGGAAAAGCTCTTCAAGCGTATCGTATGAAAAAGCTCCTCGTCATCTGCGGCCCCACGGCCTCGGGTAAGAGCGCGCTCGCCGTCGAATGTGCGAGGCGCATTCAAGGGGAGGTGGTCTCCTGCGACGCCTTTCTCATCTACCGCGGCCTCGATATCGGCACGGCAAAGCCGACGATGGAGGAGCGACAGGGCGTTCCGCACCACATGATCGACGTCGCGGAGGCAGGGGAGAATTTCTCCGTGAGCGATTTCGAAAGGCTGGCACTCCCGATCGTCGAGGATATCCTCGCACGGGGAAAGACGCCCGTCCTTTGCGGCGGAACGGGATTCTATCTCAACGCGCTCCTCTTTCGGCATTCCTTTGGGAATGCGCCCGCATCGGAGCAGATCAGGCAAAAGTACGAGAGGATCGAGCGCGAGGAGGGGAGGGAAGCCCTTCACAGAAGATTGGAAGAAGTGGACCCCGAGAGTGCCGCCCTTTTGCATGTGAACGACGTGAAAAGGGTGGTGCGCGCCCTCGAGATCTACGAACTGACGGGCAGCAAAAAATCGGCACAAAAAGACGATACGATGCCGCGCTATCCCTACGAAGCGTTCGCCTTGAACTTCCCGCGCGACATGCTCTATGCCCGCATCGCGGCGCGCACGAAGCAGATGCTAAGGAGCGGCCTCGTGGAGGAAGTGGAAGAGCTCCTCCAAAGGGGAGTGCCCGAATGTGCGCAGTGCATGCAGGGAATTGGCTATAAAGAAGTGGTCGAAGGCTTGAAAAACGGCGATAATCATAGTACTATGTCAGACATAATAGAGAAGAATACACGCAATTATGCTAAGCGACAGGTGACTTTTTTTAAGAAATTGCCCGGTCTGCATTGGATCGCCCCCGCAAAGACGGAGGCATGCGTCGAGGAGGTCTTACGCATCTATGGAAATTGAAGAGAGGATCGCGCGGGCGGAGGAGAGCCTGAAAGCGCAGTTTTCATCCATCGATAAAATTGCGCTCTATAATACGGAGAAGGTCCTTTCCGCCTTCCGCGAAGAGGAGATCGCTCTCCGCCACTTCTTCCCTTCCACGGGCTACGGCTACGGCGACGAGGGACGGGAGAAGCTCGGAAAAGTTTATGCGCGCGCATTCGGCGCGGAGGAGGCCATCGTCTCGCCCGCCCTTCTTTCGGGCACGCATGCGCTCACCGTCGCACTCTTCGGCGTCTTGCGCCCGCGCGACAATATTTTATTTATTTCGGGCAATCCCTACGATACCATCCAAGGCGTCATTTGGGGGGAGGGGAACGGCTCGCTCAAAGATTTCGGCGTCGGCTATGAAATCATTCCCCTCGACGATAGGGGCAAGGTGGACTTCCCCGCCGTAAAAAGTGCCCTTTGTGAAGGGAAATTCCGCATGGTCTACATCCAGCGGTCGCGCGGCTACGAGCTTCGCGACGCCTTTTCCGTCGAGGAGATCGGTAAAATGTGTGCATTTGTGCGCACATGCGGATTCGAGGGGTGCATCTTCGTCGATAATTGCTACGGCGAGTTTGTCGAAACGCGGGAACCTTCGGAAGTTGGCGCCGACCTCATCGTCGGGAGTCTCATCAAAAATCCCGGTGGCGGGCTTGCCCCGACGGGCGGCTATATCGCGGGCAAGACGTGTTATGTCGCGCAGTGCGCGAATCGCCTCACCGCACCCTCGGTGGGCGGGGAGATCGGCTCCTATGCCTATGGATATCAGCAATTCTTCCAAGGGTTCTTCCTCGCGCCGCACGTCGTCGCACAGGCCTTGAAGGGGGGGCTTCTCATCGGGAAGTGTATGGAAGATTTGGGCTTCGAGAACTTCCCGAAGCTCGAAAAGCCGCTCGCGGATATCACCCGCGCCATCCGCTTCAACACCGAAAGGGAGCTCACGGATTTCATTCAATCCGTACAGGAGGTCTCTCCCGTCGATAGTTTTGTAAAACTCGAAGCGTGGGATATGCCCGGCTACGACGATAAGGTCATCATGGCGGCCGGCACCTTCGTGGCGGGGTCGAGCATCGAACTCTCCGCCGACGCGCCCATCCGAAAGCCCTACACGGCCTATTTTCAAGGCGGGCTCACCTACGAGCACTGCACCCTCGCCTGTAAGGCGATCTTAAAGAAACTATTGTAAGTGCACAAGACTTCTCACTTTGTTAGGGGCGAACAGAATGTTCAGCCCCTGTATTTTATATTTAGGACGTATTTCATAAGAAAAATAGGTTGACCGTAACGAGAAAAATATTTTTATATTGGTGATTAAAAATCATTGACTTTCATTCAATGTTTCGTGAAATCTACGAGGAAGCCCAACGGTACGACGGACCCTTTATGGATCGGCTGACATTTTACATGGTCACTTTTTCGGGACATATCGAAAGGGACGGACTTAAACTCTGCCAAGAATGGGTGCGCAATACCGTAGACCCCGATCTCGTGGAGAACCCCTACGACAAGGAAAAACTCCATATGGACAACGATTCCATGAAAGGAATGATACAAAAGGGCGTTGAACGGGGCGAACTCAAAGAAGATACGCCCGTAGACGCGCTCGCCGACGCCTTGACGGACGTCATTTACGGCGAAATGCTATGCTGGGATATGGCGGGCGGAGCGTACAGTTATGAGGAGCGAACCAAAAAGTTTTGCTCGATGTTTTTGCCCGCAATGATGAGACCATACTTAAACGGCAATGCCGAACAATAAAATAGGAGAAAACGAAGATGAGTGAAATCAAAAAATTGGGATTCGGACTCATGCGACTGCCGCAAAAATCTGCTGCACAACCTCAACCGCTATCTCTACGACGCGGAAGTGAAAGCCTGTCATCTGTTCGATTACATGAAGAAGTGGAAGCAGCAGGGAAAAATACGCCACGCACATCCTAATCCTTCCCCCAAAGGGAAGGTTTTTTTCATCCAAAATTTGCCAAAAACGCTTGACGCCGTCTCCCGTTTGTGATAGTATTATGATATCAAAATGATATCACCAAAGGAGGCATATCATGGAAGTCAAGGATTTCGATAAAATTACCGAAAGACCCGCGAAGGAAAAGAGCGGTTGGGCGATGCTTGCCGTTACGATCGCGGTCATTTTGTGCGGGATCGGGCTGTTCGCGGCGGGCGCGGTGTTCCTCGATGCAAGCGCAGCATTCGTTGCGCTCATGGTGCTGGGCGTGCTTGTCATTCTCTCGGGCCTCTTCCTTACCAGCGGCTTTAAGCTCTTGCAGCCCAACGAGGCCTATGTCCTCACGCTCTTCGGCAAGTACCATGGCACCATCAAGCGCGACGGATTTTATTGGGTGAACCCGTTCTGCGCGGCGGTCAATCCCGCCCGCCTCACGATGGGAGGGAAGAAGCTCTCCTTAAAGGCGATGACGCTCAACAACGACAAGCAGAAGGTCAACGACGAAGAGGGGAACCCCATCGAGATCTCCGTCGTCGTCATTTGGCGCATCACCAACACGGCGAAGGCTGTTTTCAACGTGGAAAATTATATGGCTTACCTTTCGACGCAGTGCGACGCGGCCATTCGACAGGTCGCGCGGCAGTACCCTTACGACGTTTCCTCCAACGGCGACGAGACGTCACTCCGCGGCAGTGCGCAGGAGATTGCCGAGGTCTTGCGTGTGGAACTACAACAGCGCACCGAAATGGCGGGCATCGAGATTTTGGAAGCCCGTATCTCCCACCTCGCCTACGCGCCCGAGATCGCGGCGGCCATGTTGCAACGCCAGCAGGCCTCGGCCATCATCGCGGCAAGGCAGAAGATCGTGGAAGGAGCCGTCTCCATGGTGGAGATGGCGCTCAACAAGCTCTCGGAGGAGAACGTCGTCGAGCTCGACGACGAACGCAAGGCGCAGATGGTGAGCAATCTCCTCGTCGTCCTCTGCGGCAACCGCGACGCCCAGCCTGTCGTCGGCACAGGGTCGATCTACTAAACGGACCCGCGCAAAAAATCAAATTGAGCGTCTCTTTTGGAAGGGGCAGAAATGGAATAAGGTGAGGGAATGGACGACGAAAAAAGTACGGAAAAAACAAAAAAGCAGGTGCCGCTCAGGCTTTCGCCATCGCTCTATGCCGAGCTCATGCGCTGGGCAGACGAGGAGTTCCGCTCTCTGAACGGGCAGATCGAGTATCTGCTCACGGTGTGCGTCAGGAAGAGAAGGGGGGACGAAAAGCATGGATGAAGCGCTCATCGTCGGCATCGTGCTGATCTCGATCTTCATCGTTGCCATGGTGTACATCTTTGCGAAGATCATCGGGTTCCAAAAGATGGTCGGGACGTACTTCTATCACTATGGGCCCCATAAGATCGCCGTCGGCGTCACCGCGAAGAGCCTTTCGCTCTACATAGACGGGGATCTCGTCGACGAACGCAAGGCGCTCAACGTCTATGTCTGCACGCTCTGTTCCGAACTCGGCGACGTCAGGATCCGCGCCCGCGTGGACGGGAGGTTGGGGCGCATGCGCGTCGGCGTGACGGCGGACGACGTTTCGCTGCCCTTCGACAGGAAAGAAGAGCGTTGAGGAGGGAAATATGCCCGAGGATACTTTGATCGCGTTGATTTTAACGATCGTTCTTACAGTGGCCGTGGTGGCGATCATCATTGCCGAGGTCGTCTGGATCACGAAAACGCATAAAAAATATTTATACAGCTTCCGTTCGCACGAGATCGTCTTTCGGGTCGCGCGGAATCGCGTGCAACTCTATGTCGACGGCGTTTTGGAGGATGAACTCGGCGGTCTACGCGTCTGCATGTTGCATGCCACCGTGGAGGGCGTCGAGATCAAGGCGCGCTACGAGCTGCGTGGCTTCAAGGTGCAGATCGGCCTCTCGGCGGGCGGCACGCCCCTGCAACTCATGGGGATGGGAAAATAGGGTTTGACGTAAAAGGGCGCTCCCTTGTCGGGAGCGCCCTTTTGGATGAAAATTTTAGCCGAATGCGCCCATCGCGCCTCCTCTTGAATAAGATGAAGAAGGGGAGAGGACACAAAGAATTAGAAAGAGACGCCCCCGTCATAAGGGGACGCCTTCCAAGCGATCGGTCTTACGTTATGCGGCAAGCGAGGCGAGCTTCTTTGCGAGCTTTGCCTTCTTGTTCGCGGCGTTGTTCTTGTGCAGAATGCCCTTGGAAACGGCGGAATCGATGGCCGAGACCGTCTCGGGAAGCAGTTTTTCGGCAAGTTCTTTATCGCCTGCGTTGACGGCGGCGAGGAACTTCTTGATCTGCGTTTTGAGAGCGGACTTGATGGCCTTGTTCTCCAACGTTTTCTTTTCGGTGACGAGAACGCGCTTTTTCGCGGATTTGATGTTGGGCACGGTTTTTACTCCTTTGATGACCTTTCTTGAATAACATTGCACATTTTAGCATAAAATCCGTGCTTTGTAAACTGTTTTTCATCGAAAGCGGCAAAAAAATTCATAAAAATTGCAAAGAGGTGAGAAGATGAGGGGAAAAAGCGGCCCGCGGGTGGGCGTGTTCGACAGCGGGATCGGCGGGCTCACGGTGCTCAAAGACTGTTATAAGAGGGCTTCGGGGGTTACATTTTTTTATTTTGGAGATAATTGCAACGCACCCTACGGGAGCAAGGAAAGGGGGGAGATCGAAGCGCTCGTCGAAAGGGGGCTCAAAACGCTCGCGCGGCACAAGATCGATATCGCCGTTCTCGCCTGCAACACGGCGAGCGCTGTCTGCCTCGAAGAGATGCGCAAAAAATTTCCCTTCCCCATCGTGGGGATGGAGCCCGCTGTCTCTCCCGCAGCGCGCAACTTCCGCCGCATCCTCGTCCTCTGCACGCCGCGCACGGCGGAGAGCGAGCGGCTCAAAAGGCTCATCGCCCGCCATCCCTCGTGCGAGATCACCGTGTTTGCCGCAAAGGACCTCGCGGGCGCCATCGAGGACAAACTTCTCAAAAAGCGGCCGCTCGATCTTGCGCAGCATCTCCCTTCGGGAGCATGGGATGCCGTCGTTCTGGGCTGTACGCACTACGCCTTCCTGCGCGACGAAATTGCCGCATTTTACGGCGCAAAGGTGTTCGATGGGGGAGAAGGGACGGCTCTGCACCTCTGTGACATGATAAATTTAGGGACAAACGACCACTTGAAACCACTTTTAACAAATTCCGTACATACGTTTGAAAAATGTAAAAAACAAACAAAAAACAGGGTCATTTTTGTCGGTCCGTGCAAGAAAGTGAACAAAGCTATCTTTTTATCGAACATTTGTTCCAAATAAGCAAAAAAATTTTTTACATTTTTATCAATTTTTTTCCTTCTGGTGGTTGACAGTGGTCAACTTTTATGTTATACTCATGTCATCAAGGGAAACGAACACGAAGGTGGACGGAAAATGAAGCTTTTGAGCGGACAAGTCAGCCACACGCTCGACGCAAAAAACAGGATCCGCATTCCGGCGAAATACAAGAACGCATTCGAAGGGGAAGCGCTCTTCTTCGTGTCGTATGCCGATAAGTGCATTTTCGTCCTCCCCGAGTCCGCGCTCCAAGCAAGGCTCGAACGTTTCTCCTCGATCACGACTTCCGAGCCCGAAAAGCTCGCTGCAAAGCGCAGGATCCTGAGTCAGATCGAAGAGGTCGAAGAGGACTCGCAGGGCAGGACGGTCCTTTCGCAGACGCTCCGCACGAGAGCGGGCATCACGAAGGACGTCGTCACCGTCGGTATGGGAGATTTCATCGAGATCTGGGCGAAAGAGAAGTTCCTCGCCGACGAAGAAGAGATGCCCATCGCCGAGGCCTACGAGATCCTCGGGTTCTAATTATGGCCTATCATCTTCCCGTCCTTCTTTCCGAAGTCCTCGAAGGACTCGCGGTCAAAGAAAACGGCGTCTATTTCGACGGAACGGTAGGCGGTGCGGGGCACTCCGAGGCCATCCTTCAAAAGGATCCGACGGTGCGCCTCATCGGAACGGATAAGGACGGCGACGCGATCGCCGAAGCAACGAGAAGGCTCGCACCCTTTGAGGGGAGATTTTCTCTCCACAGAACAGATTACAAGAACTTTGCCGAAGTCCTCGAAGAAGAGGGGATCGAGGCGCTCGACGGATTTTTGCTCGATTTCGGCGTATCGTCCCATCAGATCGATGACGAAAACAGGGGCTTTGCCTACCGCAAGAAGGATGCGCCCCTCGATATGCGGATGGACCAAAGAAACGCCCTCACCGCAGAAACCATCGTAAACACCTACTCCGAAGAAGGGTTGCGCCGCATCTTCCGCGAGTATGGGGAAGAGGCGTTTTCCTCCTCGATCGCACGGGGCATCGTGCGGGCGAGGGAACATGAAAAGATCACAACGACGGGGCAGCTCGAAGCCCTCGTCGAAGAGGGGATCCCCCCGAAGTTCCGCTCGGCGGCATGCGCAAGGAAGGTATTCCAAGCCATCCGCATCGAAGTGAACGGCGAACTCGAAGGTCTCAAAGAGTGCGTCGTCGGCCTCATCAGAAGGCTCAAAAAGGGCGGAAGAGCATGTATCCTCACCTTCCATTCGTTGGAAGACAGGATCGTCAAACAGGCAATGCGCGATCTTTCGACGGCGTGCACTTGCCCCAAGAGCTTCCCCGTCTGCGTATGCGGGAAGAGAGAGGAAATCAAGCTCCTCACCAAAAAGCCGCTCACGGCCACGGAAGAGGAGATATCCCAAAATCCGCGCAGCAAGAGCGCGAAACTTCGGATCGCCGAGAGACTTTGAAGCATGAAGGGGCGATGCCGCGAATACGATAATAAGGAGAAACTGTCATGGCGGACGCTATCATAGAGAAACAGGCCGAATACGTTGCCGAACAAGAAGAGCACCAGAAACGCATTGCCGAGAACTACCAAAGACTGCTTGACGGCGCATCTCCTACCCGGGAGGAGCGCGTAGAAGAGCGCCCCGCTCCCGTATCCCCCGTCATCGGGCCCGCCAAGGCCGAGGCGCCCGCGCCTGCCTATGCGCCCATGGCAGACAATGCCGCGCGCATCCGCGACTATAACGCATACCGCGTTCCCGCAGGCCGCCGCACGCTGTTCGACGATGTCCCCGCGACTTCGGAGGAACTCGTGATGAGCGTTCCCGCCGCCGCTGCCGCACCCGCCGCAACGGCTGTTGCGGAGGAGTCCGAGGACGCCCTTCCCACCCCCACGACGATGGCGATGCTCAACCGCGTCGAAGAGGCGGAGGAAAGGGACGAGATCCCCACGGTCGGGTTCTTCGCCGCACTGTCGACGAAGCTCAAAGTGGCGCTTACCGTCGTCGCCGCGGCCATCCTTGTAGCGGTCGCGATCATCTTCATCAATACGAGCGTGCTCAACTCGATGGATGTCCGCATCAGCCGGGAGCGCACGTCTCTCCAACAGCTGCAAGAGGAGTACCGCGAAGTCCAACAGCGCATCGAGGATGCGACGGACCCCGAAAACATCGCCCAATGGGCAGAGCAGAACGGAATGGTCAAAGACTGACGTTCGGAGGTCAACTTCATAAAAAAGAAAGATTTTTCGCTTTCTG
Source organism: uncultured Clostridia bacterium (assembly GCA_947625555.1). GTDB lineage: Bacteria > Bacillota > Clostridia > Christensenellales > Borkfalkiaceae > Gallimonas. Next base: position 26,165 of record CANQOT010000012.1, read on the forward strand.
TCTTACAAAAGAGGTTATTTGCCGTGATTGCGGCGATAGCCTTTCTTTTTTGTATTTTTCTCGGCAGATTCTTCTATATTCAGGTGATCTGGGAGGACGAACTACACTACCTTGCCCTCGATCAGTGGACGCGCGAGATCCCCGTCAACGCGGGGAGAGGGCAGATCGTGGACAGGAACGGGGAACTCCTTGCGGGGAACCGCCCGCAGTTCAGCGTTTACGCGCGCGCAAGCGCCGTAGATGACGCCGAGGGGAGCGCCCACGCGCTCGCCGACGCCCTACATAGCTCGTACGAGGAAATCTACCGAAAACTGACGGACAAGTCGAAGTCGGAGATCGTCATCGTGCGCAGGGCGGAAAAGGAGCTCGTCGAGACCATCGAAAAGACGGAGATGAAGGGGGTCTATTATGCCCGCAACGATGCACGCGTCTATCCGCACGGTGCGCTCGCCTCGCAGGTCATCGGATTCACTGCATACGACCGCTCGGGGACGACGGGCATCGAGGGATATTATAACGCCTATCTCGCGGGGGAAAACGGGGAGATCTTGTATGATACCGATCTCGTCGGGGTGGACCTCAAAGGCGCGACGGCGGCCTATCTTCCCGCCACGGACGGGCTCAACGTGAAGCTCACCCTCGACTATCGCATCCAGACCGTTGCGGAGGAGGTGATGGGGCGGGCGCTCGAAGAGCACGACGCGCTTGCGGCGCGCGCCGTCGTCCTCGATCCGAACGATTTCTCCGTGCTCGCCATGGTGAATCTCCCTTCCTACGATCTGAACGAGATCCCCCGCGACGACATGGACGCCCTCAACGCGCTCTCGCGCAACTGCCTCGTCTCCGATGTGTACGAGCCCGGTTCCACCTTTAAGATCGTGACAGCGGCGGCCGATATCGAGGAATATCTGCGCGGAAATGCAAAGGCGTTTTCGCCGCAGCACATCTTTTCGAGCGCGCGCACCCGCACGGTGGACGGCACGACCATCCGCTGTTGGAGCGACCATAAGAACGGAAAACATTCCAACGAGACGCTCGCCGAGGCCCTCAATAACAGTTGCAACCCCTGTTTTGTGGACATTGCGCTCTCCCTCGGCAAGGAGACCTTCTACGACTACCTCGCCGCCTTCCGCTTCGGTCGGGCGACGGGCGTGGACTTTTCGGGCGAGTCTATCGGCATGCTCCTTCCCGAGAGCACCCTGCGCGATTGCGACTTCGCCCGCATCGGCTTCGGGCAGTCCATCGCCGTGACCCCGCTCCAACTCGCCTGCGCGGCGGCCTCCGCCGTCAACGGCGGCTATTACTATACGCCCCGTCTCGTCTCCGAACTCTATTCGGACGACGGCTCGGTGCGGGAGAAGGTGCGCTCTTCCCTCGTGGGGAGGACGGTGAGCGAGAAGGCCTCCGCTATGCTCTCGGAAATGCTCGAAGGGGTGGTGCGAGACGGCAGCGGCAAACACGCATACATAGAGGGATACCGCGTTGCGGGAAAGACGGGCACCGCGCAAAAGTACGAAAACGGCGTCATCGCGCAGGGGAAGTACGTCTCCTCGTTCGTGGGATATTTCCCCGCGAATGCGCCGCGCTATTTAGCGCTCGTCATCGTGGACGAACCGCAGGGGACATACTACGGTTCCACGGTCGCGGCGCCCTGTGCAAAAGAGATCTTCGAAGGGATCATCGACGTTATGAACATTCCGCCTGTGGAGGGTAGCGTATGAAGCTTTCCGATCTCGCAAAAGAAGTCAACGGCGTCCTCGTCGGAGGGGATGCCGAGATCAAATCGCTGTGTATCGACAGCCGCGTGGCGGGGGAAGGGGATCTCTTCTTCTGCTACCGTGGTACATCTTCCGATTCCCATGCCTTTGCGGCCGAGGCGGAAGCGCGGGGGGCAGCAGCCGCCGTCTGCGAACGGAAGCTCGGGCTCACCATCCCGCAGATCGTCGTGGGGGACGGAAGGGAGGCGATGGCGCGCCTCTCCGCCGCCTTCTACGGCCATCCCGAAAGGAAGCTCAAAGTCGTGGGCATCACGGGCACCAACGGCAAGACGACGACGGCGAATATGCTCTACCGCATCCTGCTCGCCGCGGGGAGAAGGGCGGGCCTCATCGGTACGCTGGGCGCGCGCTATGGCGCGACCGTCGTCCCGCCTGCCCTCACGACGCCCGACCCCGTCGCCCTCTTTTCTCTCCTCGCGGATATGGCGAAGGCCGGAACGGAGATCGTCGTCATGGAGGTCTCCGCCCATGCGCTCGCGCTCAAAAAGACGGAGCCCATCGTGTTCGAGCTTGCCATCTTCACCAACTTCACGCAGGACCACCTCGATTTCTTCGGGGATATGGAGCGCTACGGCGCGGCAAAAAAGCGTCTCTTCATGCCCGAACGGTGCAGGCAGGCCGTTCTCAACAGCGACGACGCCTTCTCCCGCGGGCTCGAAGGACCGGTCGCGGCGACGACGTACGGCTTGGAGACCCCCGCCGACTGCTTTGCCCTCGTCGAGAGCGAGACCATCCGCGGTTTCCGCCTCCTGCTCAATTTGGAGGACGAGCTCGTGGAGGCCGAACTGCCCATGGCGGGCAGACACAATGTGTACAACGCGCTCGCTGCGGCCACGGCCGCGCGGCTGCTCGGCGCTTCCCCCGAACAGATCGCGAGCGGACTTTCGCGGACGGCGGTGGAGGGGAGGCTGGAACGGGTGGGGAGCCATTCGGGCGGGGAGATCTTCGTCGATTTTGCCCATACGCCCGACGGTCTCGAAAAGTCGCTTGCGGCCCTCAGGCCGCATTGCGGGAACCGCCTCATCCTGCTCTTCGGGTGCGGCGGCAACCGCGACAGGGGCAAGCGCCCCAAGATGGGGAAGATCGCGGCGGAGCTGGCCGATTTTTCCGTCATCACCTCGGATAATCCCCGCTACGAGGATCCGGCCGCGATCATGGCGGAGATCGCCGTGGGCTTCGACGGCGTTTCGGACGACTATGTGGAGATCGAGGAGCGGGAGGAGGCGACGAAGTATGCGATCTCCATGCTGCAAAAGGGGGACGTTTTGCTCATCGCAGGCAAGGGCGGCGAACATGAACAGGAGATCATGGGCGTCAAATACTCCTATAACGATAAAGACGTTGTAAGATCGGTCTTGGAGAAGCTCTGATGCGCGGCCCTCTCATATGTCTGTTGCTCTCGTTTACGCTCTCCGCCGCGCTGTGCGCGGCGGCGATCCCGCTTTTGAGGAAGCTCCGCGCCGGGCAGAACATCCTCTCCTATGTGAAGGAACACAGGGATAAAGGGGGAACGCCCACGATGGGCGGGCTCGCCTTTATCCTCGCCGCCGTCCTCGCCGCCCTCCTTTTGTGCGGCTTTGGGGACAAGCCCTTCCGCGTCGCCCTCGCCGTGGGGCTCGGCTACCTTCTCGTCGGCTTTCTCGACGACATGCTCAAAATGCGCAGGCACGACAATTTGGGCCTGCGGCCCTATCAAAAGACGCTCTTCCAACTCGCGGTGGCGATCATCGCGAGCATCTATTGCTGTCTCGAAGGGCTCACCGTCCTCACCCTTCCCTATACGAAGATCTCCTTCGATATCGGCTGGGGGATGCTCCCGCTCGGCGTGTTCGTATTTGTCGCGACCGTCAATTCCGTCAATCTCACCGACGGCCTCGACGGGCTCGCGGGGTCGGTCTGCGCCTTCTTCTTTCTGACGCTGGGCATTCTCATCCTCCTGCAAGGCGGAACGGCCTCGTCGTCCCTTTGTTTTTGCCTCGTCGGCGCGCTCGCGGGATATCTCATCTTCAACACTTCGCGCGCAAGCGTCTTTATGGGGGATACGGGTTCGCTCTCCCTCGGCGGCTTCGCGGCGAGCATCGCGCTCTTTTCGGGCAACGCGCTCATCATTCCCATTGCGGGAGCGGCTTTCGTACTTTCAAGCATAACTGTCATTCTTCAAGTAATATATTATAAAAAAACGGGCAAACGGATCTTCCGCATGGCGCCGATCCATCACCACTTTCAACAGAAGGGGTATTCGGAGGCGAAGATCACCTACACCTACGCCATCCTTACGGCCGTGCTCGGCGCGACGCTGCTACTTCCGTTTGCCTGATTTCCCGCCAAAAGAGCGGGAGAAGGAGTTGAAGAATGTTATTTGAACGGCAGATCTTTCTTGTTGCGGGGCTCTCCCGCTCGGGCGTCGCGGCAGCGGAATATCTCGTGTCCAAGGGGGCACAGGTCTATCTCTACGACGATGTGGACGACGAAAACGTCCGCGCGGCCGAGACCAAACTTTCCGAACTCGGCTGTATCGCCGTCCCCAAGAGCGATCTCGAGGAAAAGAGCGAGCGGTGCGACGTGCTCGTTTTGAGCCCCGGGATCCCCGTGGACCACCCGCTTCCCGTCTCCTTCCGCCGTGCGGGGAAGCGCATCATCGGCGAGGCGGAGTTGGGCGCGCTCGCCCTCGCCTGTCCGTGCATCGCGGTGACGGGGACCAACGGCAAGACGACGACGGTCACCATGCTCGAAGGCATCTTCAAGGCCGCGGGCAAAAATGCGCTCGCCTGCGGGAATGTCGGGCGGCCGCTCACGGCTTGCCTTTCCGAACTCGGCGCCGACGGCGTCGCCATCGCGGAGATCTCCTCTTTCCAGCTCGAAACGCTCTATTCTCTCCGGCCGCACGTCGCCGTCGTCCTCAACATCACCGAGGACCATCTCAACCGCCATTATACGCTCGAAAACTACATCTATCTCAAATCCCGCATTCTCAAAAACAGCGCCGAGAGCGAATATGCCGTTCTCAATTACGACGATCCGACCGTCCGCGGCTTTGCCGAAAAGACCAAGGCAAAGGTCATCTGGTTCTCCCTGAAAGAGCGCGTTGCGGGGGGATATATCGCCGACGGCTCCTTCTGCTATCAGGGGGAGCGGGTGTGTTCGGAGGACGATCTCGCCGTAGACGGCAACCATAACCGCATGAACGCGCTCGCCGCCGTCTGCGCAGCCAAACTCTTCGGGATCCCCAACGGAGCGATCGCGGCGGGGCTGAAAAACTTCCGCGGCGTCCGCCACCGTTTGCAGAACGTGGGGGAATTGGGCGGCGTGACCTTCATCGACGATTCCAAGGCGACCAACGTCGATTCCGCCGTACAGGCGATTTCCAGCGTGAAGGGGGAGAGCGTCATCCTTCTCGGCGGCAAGGATAAGGGCTATTCCTATGAACCGCTCTTCGATGCCATCAAGAGCTCGGGCGTCGTGCATGCCGTCATCTATGGCGAGAATGCCTTCCGCATTCTGAACGCCGCCTTGAAGAGGGGCTTTACCGCCGTCACCCTCTGCCGCCCCTTCGATATGGCGGTGCGCGTCGCCTATCTTACGGCAAGACGCGGGCAGAACGTCCTTTTGTCTCCCGCCTCGGCGAGCTTCGATGCCTTCAAGAGCTACGAAGAGCGCGGGGAGCGGTTCGTCGAAATGCTCGAACTTTTGCGCCGCGAGAGCTTGGGGCCCGTAAGGGAAGAGCCCGAAAAGATAGAGGGCGGAGATGAGGCGGAAGAGCTCGAATAGCGGGGCGGAGGCCGCCGCGACGGGCATTTGGCCGCCGGCGGCAAAGCCCGCAGAGCGTTTCCGGGAAGGCGGAAAGGGGGATCTTCTCTTTCTCGGCGCCGTCGTGCTCCTCGCGGCCTTCGGCCTCGTCGCGGTGTATTCCGCGAGCAGTTATAATGCCGAAGTACAGTACGGCGACGCCATGTTCTTCTTCAAAAAACAGCTCGTCGGCTTCGTGCTCGGCCTTGCCGCCATGGCCGCGATCGCCTTCTTCGATTACAGGAAACTGCAAAAGTTCGGCCTGCCCGCCCTCATCCTCTCCCTCGTGCTTCTCGCTCTCGTCTTTGTGCCGGGCGTGGGGAAGTCCAACTACGGCGCGACGCGGTGGATCGGCTTCGGGAGTTTCACCATCCAGCCGTCGGAGATCGCCAAATACGGCTTTATCCTGTTTACGGCGGGATATTTCGCCAAGGACCCCGCGCGGCTGCGCACCTTCAAGGGCATTTTGCCCGTGCTCGGGGCGGGGCTCTCCATCTGCGTCCTCATCATGCTCGAACCCAACATGTCGGTCACGATGTGCGTGGGAGCCATCATGGTGGGCATGCTCTTTCTCGGCGGCATCACGAAGAAAACGCTCGCCTTCCTCTGCATTCCCGTCATATTTTTGGTGCCCGCGCTCATCATCGCCGAGCCTTACAGGCTCAAACGGCTCTCGGCGTTCATGGATCCGTGGGCGTCGCCGCAGGAGGAGGGGTATCAACTCATCCAATCGCTCTATGCCCTCGGCAACGGGAACTTCTTCGGGACGGGGCTCTTCCGTTCCCGCCAGAAGTACCGCTTTTTGCCCTTTTCGGAGAGCGACTTCATTCTCTCCGTCATCGCGGAGGAGACGGGCTTTATCGGGGTCCTCGCGCTCTTTTTCGTCATCGGGTTCATCGTGTACAGGGGCATGAAGATCGCCAACGCCTGCGAGAATTTCTACGGCTATATGCTCGCCGCGGGCATCACGCTCGCCTTCGCCGTGCAGTCCTGCCTCAACGCCCTCGTCGTGAGCGGTTGTATCCCGCCGACGGGATTGCCGCTCCCGCTCATCTCGGCGGGGAATACTTCCCTCGTCGTGACGATGGCGGGGATGGGGCTCGTCTATGCCGTTTCGAGACACAACGGCAAGAGAAAATTCATAGGATATACTACGAAATAAAAGAATACGGAAGCCCGCCTTCTCGGGTTTTTCCGTGTTTTCCGAAACACACGAGGAGAGACTATGGATAAGTTTGTGATAGACGGTGGGAGGAGACTCTGCGGGACCCTTCGCGCACAATCCGCGAAGAATGCCGTGTTGCCCCTTCTCGCCGCTTCTATTTTGACGGAACAGCGGGTGACGATCGACGAGGTGCCCATGATCGCCGACGTCACCTGTATGGCGCAGATCTTGCGCGAACTCGGCGCGGAGGTCACGTTTTCGGAGGGAAACGCGACGATCGACAGCGCCAATGCGACGGAGCACCGCATTTCCTCCGCCCTGACGAAGGAGCTCCGTTCCTCCGTCTTTATGCTCGGCTCACTGCTCTCCCGCTTCCGCCGCGCCGCCTGCGCTTACCCCGGGGGATGCGATATCGGGCTCAGGCCTATCGACTTGCACCTCAACGCCTTGAAGCGCATGGGCGTGGAGATCGAGGAGCGGGAGGGGTACATTCTATGCGCCTGCGACCGTCTGAAAGGGGCGGATATCGTGCTCGATTTCCCCAGCGTCGGCGCCACGGAGAACATCTTGCTCGCCGCCGTCAAGGCGGAGGGGAGAACGACGATCGCGGGCGCGGCAAAGGAACCCGAGATCGTCGATCTTCAAAATTTCCTGAACGCCATGGGGGCGAAGATCGCGGGCGCGGGGACGGATACCGTCGAGATCGAGGGAGTGGATAGGCTCTTCGGCATCGAATACCGCCCCATAAAGGACCGCATCGAGGCGGGAACGTACCTGCTCGCCTGCGCCGCTTGCGGCGGGGAGGTGGAGATCGAGGGCGTGCATGGGGAATGCCTCGGATTACTTTTACATAAATTACGCGAAAACGGTTGCAAAATCCATACAAAAAATGATAAAATAAGAATCGCAAGTTACGGCCGTCTCAAATGCAACAGAAGGATCGAGACGATGCCCTTCCCGGGCTTTCCCACCGACCTGCAAGCGCAGGCTACGGCGGTCAACGCCGCCGCGGAGGGGTGCGCGCTCATCGTGGAAAACCTCTTCGAGACACGCTATAAATATGTGCCCGAACTCAAAAAGATGGGCGCGGATATCGAAGTCAACGGGAGGAATGCCTTCGTGCGCGGGGTAGCCCGCCTGCACGGGGCGACGGTGAGCTGCGGGGATCTCCGCGGCGGCGCGGCCCTCGTCATCGCGGCGCTCGGCGCCGAGGGGGTGAGCGAAGTGCTCGACCTTTCCCATCTCGACAGGGGCTACTTCGATTTGAGCGGCAATCTGAAAAAACTCGGTGCGGAGATCAAGCGCGTGCGCGTTTGATCTTTGGGAGGAATTACTTATGAAGACAAAGGCGAGGGTGATCGTATCGACGCTTATTGCGCTCTTGTTGCTCGCGGCGGCGATCGCGGCGGGGCTCAACGCCGTTTTCACGGTGACCTACGTCCGCGCGGAGTTTTCCACCTTCTCCGCCGAGGGCAACCGCGATGCGGCCGAACTCAAAGAGAAGCTGGATAAATTCGTCGGCGAGAGCACGACCTTCCTCGATCTCGACGATGTGGAAGAGGTCGTCAAGGAATATCCGCATTTCACGATAGATTCTCTCGGCAAGAAGTTTCCCGCGACGGTGGAAGTCTCCGTCTCCGAACGGCGGGAGGTGTACGCCTTCTGCGGCGAGGGGGATACCTTCGTCTTTCTCGACGACGAGGGGAAGTTTTTGACGGACGGCAACAGGGATATCTCGAACCGCGCCGGCGGGCAAAATATCCTTCTCGAAAATTTCGCGCTCACCGTCTCGGAAACGGGCGAGGTGCGCGGCGAGTATCTTGCGGAGCTCCTGACCGCCATGAATACCTTCAAACAGGTCTTGAAGGAGATCCGCGCCAACGTCGTCTCGGTCACCCTCGATCTGGGCACGACCGACCGCAAGAACGTCACCTTCCGCGTGCAGATGACGGAGGGCGTCACCATTGCGCTCGAAAGTCCGTCCCGCCTCATCGGGGAGAAGGCGGCGCTCGCCGTCACCCGTTACAGCGCCCTCGCCGACGAGGAGAGACTGTACGGCCTCCTCACCGTCTACGAGGCGGAGCAGGGCGAGGTCCGCGCCTCCTATGTCCAGCGCGATCCCTTCGCATAAAAATTTCAAAGAAAACGCCCTTGCAGACTTGCCTGCGGGGGCGCGATCCTACAACACCCGACATGGTCGGGTGTTTTTTCGTGCCATGATGAAATAATTCATGGAAGTTCTTGACATGGTGCGTCGCGTTTGTTATAATAGTATAAACGTGCGCGCGCATAGCGCGTGTAAGAGGAAACGAAATGAGCCGCAAAAGCGTAGCGGTGTTGGACATCCGTTCCTCCGAGGTCACCGTTGTCGTCGGGGAAAGGGGGGTCAACAACACCTTTGTATTCAAAGGAAGCAAAACCGAGCCATACGACGGCTACGAGGGCGGAGCCTTTTACGATGTTCCCAAGCTGAAAGATGCGATTTTCCGCGCCCTGAATGCCGTCGAAAAGGCGACGAGCGAACATATCCGCACCCTCTATATCGGCGTTCCGGGCGAATTTTCCACCGTTCTCCCGCGCGAAGTTGAGACGGGTTTTCCCAAAAAGCGCAAGATCGGCGAGCGCGAAGTGGGCGAAGTGTTCGAAAAGGGGAAGTCGGAGCTCGAGGGCTTCCGCTTCATCCGCGCGACGAGCATGATCTTTGTCACGGCGGATAACCGCCGCGTCGTCGATCCCGTCGGGCTCCCTTCGACCTCGCTCGACGGCGTCCTCTCCTACTTCTACTGCACCGACTATTTTGCAGAGACGATGGAGAAGATCTTCGCGAATATGCGCATCGCGCTCAAATTCCTTCCCACGTCCTTTGCGATGGCGTCCTATCTCATCCCCAGCGAGACGCGGGACGAGTATGCGATCTTCCTCGATGCGGGCTTCCTCTCCTCGACGATCTCGGTGATCCTCGGCGGGGGCGTGCTCGCCCAGCGCACCTTCTGGGTGGGGAAGGCGCAGATCGCCGTTCTCCTCATGGAGGAGTTCGATCTTCCCTACGATGCCGCTTGCGCCCTGCTTTCCAAGGCCAATCTCTATGCGAAGGGCGGGGAGAGCAAGATGGAATTTTCCTTCCGCGGCTACACGTACGAGATCGATGTGCAGAGGCTCATCGCTACGGTGAAGGAGGGGCTCGACAAGATCTGCGAAGCGGTCGGGGGCTTCCTCGACGACTGCTCGGGCAGAGAGCTCGATTATAAACCGCTCTACATCTCGGGAGAGGGGATCTACGAGATCCGCGGCGCGCTCGAACACATTGCGGGCCGCATCGAACGGGTGACGGAGATGCTTTCGCCCGATCTTCCCTACTACAACAGACCTACGATGAGTTCGCGCATCGCGCTCATCGACATGGCATACGAGGACAACCGCAAGGGCGGCATGTTCTCCCGCTTATTCAATGGATTCGGAGGTTAAAATTTTTATGTACAACGAGAATATTCCCTTCCTCGGCGACGAGGGCATGACCCGCCGCGAAGAGTATGAGAAACAGCAAAATTATCAGGAGATCGTTTCGAACGGTATCCCCAAGATTAAAGTGATCGGCGTGGGCGGCGCGGGAAATAACGCCGTCAACCGCATGATCGAGGCGGGCATCAAGAGCGCGGAGTATATTGCCGTCAATACCGACGCGCAGATCTTACTCTGCAACAAGGCGCCCGTCAAGCTCCAGATCGGCGCCAAACGCACCAAGGGCCTCGGCGCGGGCGCCGAACCCGAAGTGGGCCGCGAGGCGGCAGAGGAGAGCAAGGAGCTCTTGGCGCGCGCCATCGACGGGACCGATCTCCTCTTCATCACCGCGGGCATGGGGGGCGGCACGGGCACGGGCGCCGCGCCCGTCATCGCCAAGATCGCGCGGGACAAGCAGATCCTCACCGTCGCCGTCGTCACCGAACCCTTCAACTTCGAGGGGAGACGCAAGATGGACAACGCCATGAAGGGCATCGCCAACCTTAAAAAATACGTCGATACCCTCGTCATCATTCCCAACGAAAAGATCCGCACCGTCGTCGATAAGAGTGCGACGGTCAACGAGGCATTCGCTGTCGCCGACGACGTGCTCCGCCAAGGGATCCGCGGCATCGCCGACCTCATCGTGACGCCCGGCCTCATCAACTGCGACTTCGCAGATGTGCGCACCATTTTGAAGGACCGCGGTCTCGCGCACATGGGGGTGGGCGTGGCAAAGGGGGAGAACCGCATCACCGAGGCGGTCAAACTCGCCGTCAACAGCCCTCTCCTCGAAACGACCATCGAGGGCGCGACGGGCATCATCATCAACGTTGTGGGCGGCAAGGATCTCACCCTTGAAGAAGTGACGAAGGCCATGGAACTCATCCACGGCGTCGTCGACTACAACGCCATGATCATTCCGGGCGCGTGCATCGATCCCGCCATTCAGGACGAGGTCGAGGTCACCGTCATTGCGACGGGCTTCCCTTCCGCGGAGGAGGGGAACACGCAGGAGGCGGTGCGTGCGGAAGCGCAGACGTCGGCCTTCAACCCCAACTACCCCAAGCCGCAGCAGCCCAGACCTTACGCACAGGCTCCTTCGGCCAATCCGTATGCCCAACAGCCCGCCAATCCCTATGCGCAGGCTCCTTCGGCCAATCCGTACACCCAACAGCCCGCCAATCCCTACGCACAGGCTTCTTCGGCCAATCCTTATGCCCAGCAGCCCGCCAATCCCTATGCGCAGGCTCCTTCGGCCAACCCGTATGCGCAGCAACCCGCCAATCCTTCTGCGGAACGCGAGGCGCCTCTGCCCGACGACGATATCGAGGACGATGCGTCCGATGCGCAGGATAGCAAACTTCCGCCCTTTGTGCGCCGCTTGCTGGGCAAGAAAAAATGATCTTTGATGAAATTTGCGGGAGCGGCGCGGGCAGTCGCGCCGTCTCTGCTTTTTTCTCAAACGGGATCGAAGGAGAGAACGTATGAAAAGAGAGAAGCCGAAATATTTCACGATCGACGAGATCCATTCCGCATTGCTCGGGATCTTGACGGAGTTCGACCGCGTGTGCAGGGAGAACGATCTCCGCTATTCTCTCTCGCACGGGACACTGCTCGGTGCCGTGCGTCACCATGGGTTTATTCCGTGGGACGACGATATGGACGTCGTGATGCCCCGCCCCGATTACGAGAAATTCTATGAGCTCGTGCATGCAGGTAAGATCAAGCTCGGCGAGCACTTCTCTCTCACCGACGATCGCGGGAAGAAGGCGCTCTATCCCTTCTACAAGTTGATGGACGACCGCTATGCCATCAAACCTTGGTCGCATAAAGAGGTCCCGTATCTCTACCTCGACGTCTTCCCGATCGACGGCGCGCCCGAGGGGGAAAAGGCGATCGAAAAAGCCTTCAAACGCCGCTTGAAATACAGCGGTATCTGCGCGCTCGCCCGTTGGGCTGTGCCCGAAAAGAAGTGGATGCTCATCCTGCGCGGACTGCTCTTTCCGTTCTATCTCGGCTGTGCGATCTACGGCGCGCCCCGCGCTTCGCGGAAGGCAAACCGCTATGCGACGGCAAATGCTTTCGAGACTTCAAAATATTGCGGAACTTTTAACTTCGGCACGACGAAATGGGTGATGGAAACGGAAAAATTCACCCGCTTTATCGAACTTCCCTTTGAGGGGAAGAGCTTTTTTGTGCTCAAGGACTACGATGCGTGGCTTAAACTTCTCTATGGCGACTATATGCAACTTCCGCCTGAAAATAAGCGTATCACGCACGGTTTGAAAGTTTGGAAAAGGGGACAGACAAATGAAGATTATAACACATAAGCGGATAACCGATCTGAAGATCCCGCCTGCCGAGTGCTATACTTGGGTATCGGAGATGATCGCAAACAAAAAAAATGCGTTGCTTCCGCCCAAGATCAGCATGAAGCCGACAGACGGAGTATTTTGCAATGTCATGCCCTGCATCATAAATTATGCAGACGGCGGAAGGTTCGGCGGCGTAAAAGTTGTTACGCGCTATCCGCAACGGGTTCCCACGCTTGATTCCAAATTGATTTTACAAGATTCTCTGACGGGAGAATTTCTTGCTCTTATGGACGCAAATTGGATAACCTCCATGCGGACGGGAGCAGTCGCCGCACACTCTGTTTTGCAGTTTGCAAAGAAAAATTTCAAAACAGTCGGGCTAATTGGATTGGGAAACACCGTCATTGCAACTCTGCTCGTTTTGCTTTCGGTGCGCCCCGAGCTTTGCCTCAATGTTAAGTTATTGCGTTATAAAGGACAGGAAAAAGCCTTTGAAGAGCGGTTTTCCGCATACGACGGACTGCATTTTACGGAATGCGATACTGCGGAAGAGCTCGTTCGAGGTTCTGATGTCGTAATTTCAGGCGCAACGTATCTTCCCAACGATCTGTGCGGCGATGAATGTTTCGACGAAGGCGTTCTCGTTGTTCCCATCCACACTTTGGGTTTTACCAACTGCGACCTGTTTTTCGATAAAGTTTTTGCCGATGACTACGGTCATGTCTGCCATTTCAAAAATTTTGAAAAATTCCGCAGTTTTGCGGAGGTCTCGGACGTTGTCAACGGTGTTGTTGCGGGTAGAACGAGCGATAGAGAGCGAATTCTCGTCTACAATATCGGCGTCTCCATGCACGATATCAATTTTGCCGCACATATCTATCCGCTCGCAGAAGAGGGCGCACCCGAAATAGATTTCGAAGAGCCACAGGAAAAAACGTATATCTGACGCATCTTATAGCGGGAAAAACACAATAAAGAGTACAATATGAATATCCGTGACTTTATCAAGGAACTTGCATCGCTCACAGACGGAGAGCCCTTTTTTACGGGGGTCCCCGATTCCCTATTGAAGCCGCTCTGCGACTATCTCTATTCAAAATACGGCGTGGAGGGGAACCATATCGTCGCTGCAAACGAGGGCAACGCCGCCGCGATCGCCGCGGGCTATCACCTCGCAACGGGCAGGGTGCCCGTCGTCTATATGCAGAACAGCGGGGAGGGGAACATCGTCAATCCCGCCGCATCCCTTCTCAACGAGAGGGTGTATGCCATCCCCGTGCTCTTCATCGTCGGCTGGCGGGGAGAGCCCGGCGTGCACGACGAACCGCAGCACATCTATCAAGGCATGATCACCTTAAAACTTCTCGAAGACCTTGAGATCGAGCCTTTCGTTCTCACAAAGGAGACTTCGGAGGAAGAGCTCGCCGCCTTTTTGGAGAAAGCGAAAACGCGCGCCAAGGAGGGGAGAAGCTCGGCGATCGTCGTCAAAAAGGGAGCTTTGCAGAACGAAGAGAGCGCTCGTTATGGGAACGGCTGCTCTCTTTTGCGCGAGGAGATCGTCTGCCGTATCGCCGCCGTAGCGGGGGAAGACCCCGTCGTCTCGACGACGGGCAAGGCTTCGCGCGAGCTCTTCGAGATCCGAGAGCACGCGGGCGAGGGGCACGGCAAGGATTTTCTCACCGTGGGCTCGATGGGGCACAGTTCCTCGATCGCCCTCGGCATAGCCCTGCAAAAGCCCGCCACCAAGATCTGGTGTATCGACGGAGACGGTGCAGCCGTCATGCACATGGGCGCCATGGCAGTTATCGGGGCGAGAGACCCGCAGAACCTCGTGCACATCGTTATCAACAACGGCGCGCATGAGACGGTGGGCGGAATGCCGACCGCCGCGGGCAAGATCGACCTTTGCAAAATAGCCGAGGGATGCGGATACCGTCTCGTCATGCGGGCTGAAAGCTACGAGGAACTGGACGAAAAGCTCCTTGCCGCGAAGGAAAGCGAGGTTTTGACCTTCCTCGAAGTGCGCTGCGGTCTCGGCGCACGCGCCGATTTGGGACGTCCTACGACGACTGCCCGGCAAAATAAAGAAGATTTTGTTGCCTTCCTCGGGCAAAAAGGATAAAAAATGGAAATCAAACGCAACATTCTGCTCAATCCCGGTCCCTCTACGACGACGGACACGGTAAAAATGGCACAGCTTGTGCCCGATATCTGCCCGCGCGAGAGAGAATTTGCCTCCAAGATGAAAGGGCTTCGCGCCGATCTTTTGCGGATCGTCCACGCTGATCCCGCAGAATATACCTCCGTGCTCTTCTGCGGATCGGGTACGATCAACCTCGATGTCTGTCTCAACTCGCTTCTTCCCGCGGGAAAGAAGGCGCTCATTGTCAACAACGGCGCATATTCCACGCGTGCGGCGGATATCTGCCGCTATTATGGGCTTCCTTATATCGATATGAAGTTTCCCATCGACCGTTTGCCCGACCTTGCAGCCGTGGAAAAGGCATTGAAGGATGATCCCGATATCTACATCGTCTACACGACGCACAACGAGACGGGAACGGGACTTCTCAATCCCATAAGGGAGCTTGGCGAGATCGCACATCGTTATGGGGCGATCTTCATTACGGATACGACCTCATCGCTTGCAATGCGTCCCATCGACGTGCAAAAAGACAACATTGATTTCTGTATGGCCTCCGCCCAGAAAGGGATCATGGCAATGACAGGACTATCTTTTATTATCGGAAAGAAGACAGAGATCGAAAAATCCGCAGAATATCCCAAACGTTCTTATTACTGCAATCTCTTCCGCCAGTATGATTATTTCGAGAAAACGGGGGAAATGCACTTTACACCCCCCGTTCAGACGGTCTATGCCGCCATACAGGGACTCAAAGAGTACTTTGAAGAGGGCGAAGAGGCGAAGTGGGCGCGGCATACGCGTGTCATGAACGCTATCCGCGAGGGAGTAGATGAGCTCGGATTCCGCGAGTTTCTCCCCCGCGAGATCCAGTCGGGGCTCGTTTCCGCCGTACTCTATCCCGACGATCTGAATTGGGATTTTGGAAAGGTACACGACTATTGCTATGAACGCGGCTACACCATCTACCCCGGCAAGGTCGCGGGTAGCGGCATGTTCCGCCTATGCGCGCTCGGCGCGATCGATGAAGAAGATATTCACGCATTCTTTAGGGTGTTCCGCGCCGCTCTCGTAAACTGCGGTGTGCAAATTCCCGTCATCTATAACAAATGAGGTAAAACATGAAGACAGTCTATACTTGCTTTTGTACAAGCGTGATCCATGAGGGACATCTCAACATCATCCGCGAGGCAAGAAAGTACGGCGAAGTGATTGTCGGGGTTTTGAGCGACGAGGCGATGGTTCGTTTCAACCGCTTCCCGACTGTGGAGATGGAAGAACGCGTCCGCATGGTGGAAAGGATCGAAGGCGTGAGCAAGGTCATCATCCAGAAAGAAGTCATGTATGACGAGGTGATAAAAACCTATCATCCCGATTATGTCGTCCATGGCGACAACTGGAAGAAGCCGCCGCTCAATGCCATCCGCGACAATGTTGAAAAATTGCTTTCCGCATACGGCGGCAAGATTATCGACGTTCCCTACACGTATAATGAGAACGTGCGGCGCATCGATCTGCGCAACAAGGAGAGGCTCGCCATGCCCGAGCTTCGCCGCCGTAGGCTCAAAAAACTTTTGAAGCTGCGCAACATTGTCAAGACGCTCGAAGTCCACAGCGGGCTTACGGGGCTGATCGCCGAAAAGACGGTGGTGGAGCATGAAGGGGAATACGACCAGTTCGACGCAATGTGGGTGAGCTCGCTCTGCGATTCTACCGCAAAGGGCAAGCCGGATATTGAACTCGTTGATATGACCTCCCGCTTCCGTACCATCGACGATATCATGGAAGTTACGACAAAACCCATCATCTTTGACGGAGATACGGGCGGGCTCACCGAACACTTTGTATATACCGTTCGGTCTTTGGAGCGCATGGGCGTCTCCGCCGTCATCATCGAGGACAAGGTGGGGCTCAAAAAGAATTCTCTCTTCGGCACAGAGGTGGAGCAGAAACAGGATAGCATCGAACATTTCTGCGAGAAGATCGCGGCGGGAAAACGCATTCAGCTCACCGACGATTTCATGATCATCGCCCGCATCGAGAGCCTCATTCTTGAACAGGGCATGGAAGATGCGCTTGCGCGCGCCGCGGCCTATGTGAAAGCGGGGGCAGACGGCATCATGATCCACAGCCGCAAAAAGGAACCCGACGAGATTCTCGCCTTCTGCGATGCGTTCAGAAAGACGGATAAAAATACGCCCATTGTCGTCGTGCCGACCTCTTTCAATTCCGTCACCGAGGCCGAGCTTGCGGCACACGGCGTCAACATCGTCATCTATGCCAATCAGCTCACGCGCAGTGCCTTCCCCGCCATGGAACAGACGGCGAAAGATATCTTGCGCTACCACCGCGCCAAAGAGGTGGATGCCCGCCTCATGCCCATCAAGGATATCATTAGCCTCATCGAGGAACTTTGATGGAACGTGCAATTCTGATGGCGTCGGGCATGGGCACCCGCATGCGCCCGCTCACCGAGAAAATGCCCAAGCCACTTATTCCCGTCTGCGGGAAGCCGATGATCGAGACGGTGATCGAAGGACTTCTCTCGCGCGGCGTAGGCGAGATCTACGTCGTCGTCGGCTATTTGAAAGAGAGCTTTTCCGCGATCGCAGAAAAATATCCTGCTGTGAAGCTCATCGAAAACCCGTATTTTGAGAAAATCAACAACATCTCCTCCATCTTTGTTGCACGCGACATTCTCCGCATGGGCGATTGCTTTGTGTGTGAAGCTGACCTCTTTGTGCGCGATGCGTCCATCTTTTCGGCGGAGCTCGATAAGTCCTGTTATTTCGGAAAATTTGTCGCGGGACGCTCAGAGGATTGGGTTTTCGATACCGATGAGGAAGGCATTATCACGCGGGTCGGAAAGGGGGGAGTGGACCGTTTCAATATGGTTGGCATCTCCTTTTTGAAGGCGCGCGAAGCAAAGCTGATCGCAGACGCCGTCGAAAAACGCTTTGGGACGGCGGGCTTTGAACAGCTTTTTTGGGATGACGTCGTCGATGAACATATAAAAGAGCTTTGCCTCACCGTTCATCCCGTCCTCGAGGGGCAGATGGCAGAGATCGACACGCCCGAAGAGCTCCTCGCCGTCGAACGACGCCTTCGCGGCGAGCGTTAACTCCGGCGATAATGCTTTGAGATGTTGATACCTAACCCCTCGCAAATTTCTTTGCCCGCAATTTCAGAAAACAGCGCCCTTGAAAGGGCGCTGTTCGTTCTATGAAAGAAATTTGCGAAATTTTTAGTACATTCCTTCCATTCCGCCTGCGGGAGCCGCGGGGGCTGCGGGCGGGGTGGGGATGTCGGTGACGATGGATTCCGTCGTCAGAAGGGTGGAAGCGACGGAAGCCGCATTCTGCAAGACGGAACGGGTGACCTTCGTCGGGTCGATGATGCCGCTTTCGACCATGTCGGTATAGACGTTCTTCAAGGCGTCGAAGCCAAAGTTGGTCTGCTTCTTCGAGAGGATCTTATCGACGACGACGGAGCCGTCGACGCCCGCATTCTTTGCGATCTGGCGTACAGGCTCTTCGCAGGCCTTCAAAATGATGGACGCGCCCGTCTGTTCGTCGCCCGAAAGGGTGGAGACGAGCTTTTTGAGGACGGGTACGCAGGAGAGGAGCGCGCTGCCGCCGCCGGGGACGAAGCCCTCTTCGACGGCCGCACGGGTCGCCGCCAAAGCGTCGTCGATGCGGAGCTTCTTTTCCTTCATCTCGACCTCGGTCGCCGCGCCCACATTGATGACGGCCACGCCGCCCGCAAGTTTTGCGAGTCGTTCCTGCAACTTCTCTCTGTCGTAATCGGAAGTCGTGACCTCGATCTGCGCCTTGATGGAGGCGACGCGCGCCTTGATGGCTTCCTTGTCGCCCGCGCCGTCGATGATGGTCGTGTTGTCCTTATCCACCTTGACCTGGTTGGCTCTGCCGAGCATATCGAGGGTGGCGTCTTTGAGTTCGTAGCCGAGATCGGAGGTGATGACGGTGCCGCCCGTGAGGGTCGCGATGTCCTCGAGCATGGCCTTTCTCCTGTCGCCGAAGCCGGGGGCCTTGACCGCAACGCAGTTGAACACGCCCTTGAGCTTGTTGACGATGAGGGCTGCGAGCGCGTCGCCCTCGATGTCCTCCGCAATGATGAGGAGGCGTTGACCCTGTTGGGCGAGGGGTTCGACGATGGGCAAGATCTCTTGGAGGTTGGATACCTTCTTATCGGTGATGAGGATGTAAGGGGAATCGAGCACAGCTTCCATCTTATCGGTGTTCGTCACCATGTAGGCGGAAGCGTAGCCGCGGTCGAACTGCATGCCTTCGACCGTTGTGAGCTCGGTCGTCATGGATTTGCCCTCTTCGACGGTGATGACGCCGTCTTTGCCCACGATCTCCATCGCATTTGCGATGAGTTCGCCCACCGTCTCGTCGCCCGCGGAAATGGAGGCGACCTGCGAGATGGCCTTCTTGCCGTCCACCGTCTTGGAGATGGACTTGATGTGATCGACTGCGGCGACGACCGCCTTGTCGATGCCCTTCTTCAAAATGATGGGATTTGCGCCCGCGGCGAGGTTTTTGAGCCCTTCGCGGATGATAGCCTGTGCGAGGAGCACGGCCGTCGTCGTGCCGTCGCCCGCGACGTCGTTGGTCTTTGTCGAGACCTCTTTTACGAGCTGTGCGCCCATGTTCTCGAAGGGGTCGGGGAGTTCGATCTCCTTTGCGATAGTCACGCCGTCGTTCGTGATGAGGGGCGCGCCGAATTTCTTGTCCAAAACAACATTTCTGCCCTTGGGCCCGAGGGTGATCTTCACCGTATCGGCGAGGGTGTTTACGCCCGTTTCGAGGGCCTTTCTTGCGTCGTCTCCGTATTTGATTTGCTTTGCCATAATGATATCCTCCTGACTTTACTCAACGATAGCTAAAATATCCGATTGCTTGATGATGGTGAATTCCTTCCCGTCGACCTTGAAGTCGGTGCCGCTGTACTTCGCGCAGAGGACCTTATCGCCGGGCTTCACCGTCATCTTGACTTCCTTCCCGTCGACCATGCCGCCGGGGCCGACCGCAACGACGGTGCACGTCTGCGGTTTTTCCTGTGCCGAGGAGGGGAGATAAAATCCGCTCTTCGTCTTTTCTTCCACGGTGACCGCTTCGACGACCACCTTATCGAACAAGGGTTTGATGTTCATGCAAAAACCTCCAATTTGAATTCCTTTATATTATAAACGCGTTGCATGCTCCGTCAAACAAAAAAATGGAATAATTTTCCCGATGTTTGCGCTTTTATTTTTTGCATGATTGACAGGACCGCATTTTGCATGATATAATGAAAAAAGAGGTAAACATATGGATAAGTGGGATATTCGTTTCATGCAACTTACAGAGGATGTGGCCTCGTGGTCGAGCTGCCTTCGCCGCAAGGTGGGGGCGATCATCGTGCGCGAAAAACGCGTGATGGCGACGGGGTACAACGGCGCGCCCGCGGGGATCGAATCGTGCACGGAGCGCGGCGGCTGTATGCGCGAGACGCTCGGTATCGAGAGCGGAACGCGGCAGGAGATGTGCTATGCCGCGCACGCCGAACAGAACACGCTCATTCAAGCCGCGAAGTACGGCGTCAAGATCGACGGCGGAACGCTCTATTGCACGCATCAGCCCTGTGCGATCTGCGCAAAGCTCATCATCAATGCGGGTATCAAGCGCGTCGTCTATAAAGAGGGCTATCCCGACGCATTCTCGATGGAACTCTTCACCGAGGCGGGTACGGCCGTCGAAAAGTTTGAACTGTAATTTGGGCTGCCGAGGGCAGTTTTCGCCCGAAATCGGGCACTAAACGAGGTTTTGCAAAGTACTATGTCAGACAAAGCAATTTACGAAAACCCCTTGATTTCGCGCTATGCGAGCCGAGAAATGCAGGAAAATTTCGGGGAAGAGAAAAAGATCCGCCTTTGGCGCAGACTTTGGGTCGCCCTCGCCGAGAGCGAGATGGAGCTCGGCCTTCCTATCACCGCGGAGCAGGTCGCGGAGCTTAAAAGCCACGTCGACGATATCGATTTCGAGAAGGCGGAAATGCTCGAAAAGAGCACGCGGCACGACGTGATGGCGCACATCAAGGCGTTCGGCCTCGCCGCTCCCAACGCGGCGGGCATCATCCATTTGGGCGCGACGAGCTGTTTTGTCGATTGCAACGCCGATCTTCTTATCATGAAGGACGGGCTCGGGATCGTCTTGAAGAAACTCGTGAATGTGATGGACAAACTCAAAAAGTTTGCCCTTCGCTATAAAGATGTTCCGACGCTCGGCTTCACCCATCTGCAACCCGCCCAGCTCACGACGGTGGGCAAGCGTGCGACCCTTTGGCTTCAAGACCTCATGCTCGACTACGAGAGCCTTAAAAACTTGCTCGTCAGGTTCCGCATGCGCGGCGTAAAGGGGACGACGGGCACGCAGGCGAGCTTTTTGGAGCTCTTCGACGGCGACGGCGAAAAGGTGAAGGAGCTTGAACGCCACGTAATGCAAAAGCTTGGCTGTCGCAATGTCTATGGCGTTACGGGGCAGACCTATCCCCGCAAATTCGATTATGCGGTCTTGAACGTACTCTCGGGTATTGCGCAGTCCGCCTATAAATTCTCGAATGATATCCGCCTTTTGCAGAGCATGAAGGAGGTGGAAGAACCCTTCGAGCAGACGCAGATCGGCTCTTCCGCCATGGCCTATAAGCGCAACCCGATGCGCTGTGAGCGCATGGGAAGCCTTGCCCGCTATTTGATCTCTCTCCCCGTGAACGCCGCCATGACCGCGGGGACGCAGTGGTTTGAACGCACGCTCGACGATTCCGCCAACCGCCGCATTGTCCTCGCGCAGGCCTTTTTGACGGCGGACGCCGTTTTGGAGCTCTATCTGAACGTTGCGGACGGCCTCGTCGTCTATGAAAAGACGATCGCAAAGCACGTCGCGGCCGAGCTTCCCTTCATGGCGACGGAGAACATCTTGATGGAATGCGTGAAGGCTGGGGGCGACCGCCAAGAACTGCACGAGCGCATCCGCGTTCTCTCCATGGAGGCGGCAAAAATTGTTAAAGAGGAGGGCGGCGAAAACGACCTTCTCACGCGGATAGAAAGGGACCCCATGTTCCAAGCGGTGCACGGAAAGTTGGGGGACATCGTCGATGCGAAGAAATTCATCGGCAGGGCGCCCGCCCAAACGGAGGAGTTCATTTCTTCCGAGATCGAACCCATTCTCGTGTTGAACCGCCGTTTCCTCGGCGCCACGGGCGAGGTGAGAGTGTAAACTGTACATGTAGTAAAAGAAGTTAAATGCCGCCGAAGGGATTAGCCCCTCGGCGGCTTGTAATTTATGAAAAGTAGTTTAATTTTTGTTCAGCCCGAACTTTCTCGTCTGCAATACTTCTTTCCAATAATTTTCTCGCGTGATAATGTAATCGTTGCCGAGGTTCATATTGCATACTTCGAGAATA